>JAUQVK010000100.1:0-43164 GCA_039794845.1 Thermostichus sp. DRC_bins_24 | reverse complement strand
GCTCCGCAGGGGGCTACCGTTGCCGCTTGAGCAAGACCTCAAGGATGGAAGACCATGAACATTGCCACCGAGATTACCCCGCTCTTTTTGTTGGCGACACTGGCGTTTTTGGGTTGGGGCTTTTGGCGGGCACGCAAGCGGGGATCCGTAGCCGTCTGGGTTTGGCTGCAGGGATCCCTGTTGTTGTTGCCTTGGGTGGCATTTTTGGGGCTGCTGCTGTTTGGGATCTACCTCAACTTCGCCGGGTTCCTGTTGTTGCTGCTGCTGTTCACAGGGTTGTATATCGCCGTGGGGCGCAAGACCCGCCAGTTGGCGAACCAGGAGTTACAGGCCCGCCGCGAGCAATTGGCCAACCGCAGCGATGTGGAGGAGTCTGTTGAAGAGGCTCCTAATCGCGATAGCGGGACGGAGTCCACTCGCGATAGCGGGACGGAGTCCACTGCTACCCCGGCAGTTTCCCATCGCCTTTCTGCCGAAGATCTTCAGGCAATTCAGTCCATCTTCGGCATTGACACTTTCTTTGTCACCGAGGCTATTCCCTACGGAGAGGGGGCAATCTTTAAGGGCAACCTGCGCCAGGATCCCGAGGTGGTTCTACCCCTGTTGAGCGACAAGTTGAAGGAGCGGCTGGGCGGTCGCTACCAACTGTTTTTGGTGGAGGATCCCTCGGAAAAGCCGGCGGTGGTAGTGCTGCCGGATGAGATTGTCAACTATCGCGCCTCCACCGGAGCGAAAATCCTGGCGGGAGCGCTGCTGTTGTTTAGCTTTATTGCCACGTTGGAAGTCGGGGCAAATCTGTTTGGCTTTCGCCTGCTGGATGCGCCGGGGCGTTGGGTGGAGGCTTTGCCCGTCTCGGTCGGGATCCTTTCCATCTTGCTGGTGCACGAGGCCGGCCGTCGTTGGATGGCGGGTAAGTACGGGGTACGCCTCAGCCCTGCCTTTGTTATCCCCAGTTTTGGCATTGGTACACTGGGATCCTTGAATCGCATCGAATCGCCGGTACCCAATCGTAAAGCCCTGTTCGATATTGCCTTTGCCGGGCCAGCGGCGGGTGGGATCGTCTCTTTGCTGGTGTTGCTGGTGGGGCTGTTGTTGTCGGGTTCGACAGGTCTGTACGTGCCTACCGACCTGTTCCGCAGCTCGATTTTGGTGGGAACCCTGGCTCGCCTGGTATTGGGGGGCGAGTTTCAGTCGGAGGTGATCGCCATTCACCCCTTGGTGGCGGTGGGCTGGATTGGCCTGGGGATCACCGCTTTGAGCCTGTTGCCCGCCGGCCAGCTCGACGGTGGCCGGATCATGCAGGCGGTGTATGGGCGCAAGACAGCAGCTCGGGCCACGTTTTTTACCTTGATTGCGCTGGCGGTGGCTTCTTTTAGCAATGTTTTGGCCTTGTATTGGGCCCTGCTGATTTTGTTTGTTGCCCGTGAGCCGGAGCGTCCCCCTCAAAATGAGATCAGCGAAACCGATGGCCAACGGGATGCCTTGGCATTGCTGGCTTTGTTTTTGATGGTGATGACGCTGCTGCCCATTGCGCCAGCCTTGGCGGGCTTCCTCAATTTCCCCAACGGGTAGATCGCGTCCGATTCATCCCTGCAAAGCTGTCTCTGTTGGAGTTCTCTGGAGTTCTTTTCCCAAAGGGAGAGAGGGAAGTCGGAAAGTGTATCGTTGGGAGTGACCATACTGTTCTGGTCGAAGGGATCCCTCGGCGGAAAAGAGCCGCTGTCCATCGAAATTGCTCATGGATCCCATGCAGAAGATGTTTTGATCCTAACTAACGCAATCGATAGGGTGGAACTGTGAACAGGCTCAATGGTCATCGGTATGAAAAACACACAACTCAAGATTTCTCAAGGTTGGATCCCCCTCCATGAAATAGAGGTGACTGCGGCAGCATCTCAAGCTGCCTCCTCGCCTTTCCGTGCCACCTTGCAATTGCTCTGGTCCGGCTTGAAGCACACCTGGCAAGCCCTCACAAACTTCTGGGTTGGCTCCGATGAAGTGCAGGTTTGGCAAAGCCGCGACCGAGCTGGTCACGTCCTTTGGCATGCCTACGATCCCAAGACGAACACTTCTGCCACGATCTGCTCCGAAGATGAACTGCGCTGCTGGATTGAGGAACGGTACTACCACCCTGGCATTAACCGTCTGATCCCATAGGGGAGGCCTTTGGGTTGGTGGCTCTTTCTGCATCTTGGCGCTCCCTCATGCTACGGAACAAGGCCAGAGCCTGAGCGTGAGGGGTTGTCCACATGTTGAATAACCCTGCTTGAATAACCCTGCTTTGCCCAACGAAGGGAGTGGTTTGAGCCTGAACCCCACCGGCCAACTTGGCCGTTACACGAGGGATCCCTACGCTAGGGATCCTTTGTCGTTGCGGGGGATGTTCTATCGAGACCAAAAGCGATTATCGTTTGTAAAGAAAGGTAAGACTCTGCTGCGGGAGGTCTCGACATGTACATCGTGCAGATTGCATCCGAATGTGCCCCAGTGATCAAAGCAGGGGGGTTGGGCGATGTGGTGTACGGCCTTAGCCGGGAGTTGGAAGGACGCGGCCACTGTGTCGAGCTGGTTCTGCCCAAGTACGACAACATGCGCTACGACCAGATCTGGGGCTTGCACGATGCCTACCGCGATCTTTGGGTGCCCTGGTATGGGGGGGCGATTCACTGCTCGGTGTACTGTGGCTGGGTGCATGGGCGTCTTTGCTTTTTTATCGAACCGCATTCGGGAGACAACTTCTTCAATCGCGGTTGTTACTACGGTTGCCACGACGACAATATGCGTTTTGCCTTTTTTAGTAAGGCAGCTCTGGAGTTCCTGTTGCGTAGCAACAAGCGCCCAGATGTAATCCACTGTCACGATTGGCAGACCGGGTTGGTGCCGGTGTTGCTGTTTGAGATCTACAAATACAACGGCATGTGGAATCAGCGGGTGTGCTACACCATTCACAACTTTAAGCATCAAGGGTTTGGCGGCTCTGAGATTCTTTGGGCAACCGGGCTCAACCGCGAGTCCTACTACTTTCACTACGATCGCTTGCGGGATAACTTTAACCCCTTCTCTCTCAACTTCATGAAGGGGGGCATTGTGTTCTCCAATTTCGTCACCACGGTTTCCCCCAACCACGCCCTAGAGGCGCGATTTGGGGACTACAGTTATGGACTTGGCCACACCCTCTATCTTCACCAAAATAAGTTTCGCGGCGTTCTGAATGGCATCGACTACGACATTTGGAACCCGGAGATCGACCGCTTTATTCCGGCCACCTACACCGCCAAAACCCTAGCCGACAAAGCCAAGAACAAAAAAGCCCTACGGGATCGCCTGCTATTACAGGATGTCGATAAGCCGATTGTTGCCTACATCGGACGGTTGGATGAACAAAAGGGGGTGCATTTGGTGCATCATGCCATCTATCGCGCCCTGTTCAAAAAGGCCCAATTTGTCCTACTGGGGGCAGCCACCGAGCGGGCAATTGGCTCTTGGTTTGCTCACGAAAAGCGCTACCTCAATGACAATCCCGATATTCATATCGAGTTGGGCTTCAATGAGGAACTCTCTCACCTAATCTATGCCGGGGCGGATCTGATCGTGGTGCCCAGCCATTACGAACCCTGCGGACTTACCCAGATGATCGGCTTGAAATACGGCACGGTGCCGGTGGTGAGGGGGGTGGGCGGCTTGGTAGACACCGTCTTCGACCGCGACTACGACACGCAAAAATTACCCGAGCAGCGCAACGGCTACGTGTTTTACCAGACGGATCCGGCAGCCCTGGAATCTGCCCTGGATCGGGCCATTGATCTTTGGTACGAGTCTCCTGCCCAGTTTCGGCAACTGCAAACTCAGGGCATGGGCTACGACTACTCCTGGAACTACCCGGGCAAGGAATATCTCGAGATCTACGACTTGATCCGCTATCGCTAACCCTAACTCGGATTCCCACTAAGGCCTAGGTTCCCGTAGCGATCCCCAGCGATCCCAGCCCTTGACCCGGGGGTTGAAATGCTGGAGGATAGGTAGCAATCTCAAGTCTTAACCTTCTCTACAGATTTATGGGTTGGTTGGACTTTATCCGTTCATCTGAGGATCCCCGGCTGATATGGGTTATCTCGCGCTGGTTCTCCATGCTCACCTGCCCTTCGTGCGCCACCCTGAGCAAGACTTTGTACTGGAAGAAGAATGGCTCTACGAGGCGATTACGGAGACCTACGTCCCTCTGTTGCTAATGTTCGAGGGGCTGCAGCGAGATGGGATTGATTTTCGCTTCACGATGTCCTTGACGCCACCTTTGGTGTCGATGCTGCGGGATCCCTTGCTGCAGGAGCGCTACGACGAATACCTGACCAAGCTGGAAGAACTGGCCCAGCTGGAGTACGACAAAAACGTAACCAACGGCCATATTCGCTATTTGGCAGAGCATTACGTCAAGGAATTTTCCAAAGTCCGCGACCTCTGGGAACGCTACGACCGCGACTTGGTCAGAGCTTTTAAGGGCTTTCAAGACAGCGGTAACCTGGAAATTATCACCTGCGGGGCCACCCACGGCTACCTGCCATTGATGCAAATGTACCCCCAAGCGGTGTGGTCTCAGCTACTTACGGCGTGTGAACACTACAACGAACATTTTGGCCGGTGGCCCCGCGGCATTTGGCTACCGGAATGTGCCTACTACCAAGGCTTAGAGCGCATGATCGCCGATGTGGGCCTGCGCTACATGATCACCGACGGCCACGGCATTCTCTACGCCAAACCCCGACCTCGCTACGGCATTTATGCCCCTATTTTTACCGAGACAGGGGTGGCGGTCTTTGGGCGGGATCACGAGTCCTCCCAACAGGTGTGGTCAGCAGAAGTGGGCTACCCCGGGGATCCCGTCTACCGCGAGTTTTACAAAGATCTGGGCTACGAAGCGGATTACGAATACATTAAGCCCTACATCATGCCCAATGGCCAACGGAAAAATACGGGCATCAAGTACCACCGCATCACCGGGCGCAACCTCGATTTGGGCCAAAAACAACTGTACGACCCCTACTGGGCGCGGGAAAAAGCAGCAGAACACGCGGGCAATTTCATGTTCAATCGCCAGCGACAAATTGAGCACCTCTACGGGGTGATGGGACGTCCACCCCTGGTGGTTGCTCCTTACGATGCAGAATTGTTCGGCCATTGGTGGTATGAAGGCCCTTGGTTCATTGACTACCTTATTCGCAAGAGCTACTTCGACCAATCCACCTACCGCATGACCCACCTGGCGGAATATCTGCGGGAAAACCCGACGCAGCAGGTTTGCAAACCGGCTCAATCCAGCTGGGGGGCACGCGGGTTTCACGAGTACTGGCTCAACCAAACCAACGCCTGGATCTACCCCCACCTGCACAAGGCTACGGAGCGGATGATCGAGTTAAGTTACCGCGAGCCCGCCGATGATCTGGAGTGGCGTGCGTTGAATCAGGCGGCCCGAGAATTGCTCTTGGCGCAGTCTTCTGATTGGGCTTTCATTATGCGCACGGGTACGATGGTGCCTTACGCGGTACGCCGTACCAAATCTCATCTGCTGCGCTTTAACCACCTCTACGAAAAAATCAAGGAAGGTCGGTTTCGGCGGGAGAAGGCCAGCCCAGAAGAGGAAGAATGGCTCTCTAAAGTGGAGTATATGGACAATATTTTCCCGAATGTGAACTACCGCACCTACCGACCGTTGTAGGCGTCGCCCCTTCTTCTGCAGGATCCCCTAGGGATCCCGATTGCATCTTTTTTAACCTGGGTTGAGGGAGCCCTGCCCACGGCCTTCACAGCTTGGTGCCGCATTCGGTGCAGAACTTATGCAGGGTGGGGTTTTTGGTGCCGCAGTTGGGGCAGTAGATCAACTCCGCTGCCTGCTCCAATTGCCGCTTATCCGGGATCCCGATCATCTGATAGTTGGCCTTGCCGGAGGGCACCATCGGGTAGCAGTTTTCATCCCGCTTGACAACAAAATCCGCCACGACCGGCCCTTCATGCCGGAGGATCTCCTGTACGGCATCCTCCAGTTGATCGGGGTGATCCACCCGGATCCCTTTAACGCCAAACGCCTCCGCCAACTTGACAAAGTCCGGCATGCCGGGGGCCATATCGGAGTGGGAGTAGCGTTCCCCGTGAAAAGCCTGCTGCCACTGCCGCACCATCCCCTGCCAGCCGTTGTTGATGATGGCGACTTTGGTGGCAATCCCGTACTGAGCGACCGTGCCCAGCTCCTGCAGGTTCATCTGGAAACTGGCATCACCGCTGATGCAAATCACCTCATGCTCCGGTAACGCCACTTTAACTCCCATCGCCGCCGGGAAGCCGTAGCCCATGGTGCCCAACCCAGAACTGGAGATCCATTGGCGCGGCCCGTTGCGCAGAAACTGTGCGGCCCACATTTGGTGCTGGCCGACATCGGTGGTGTAGTAAGCGTGGGGGGCGTGGCGACGAAAGGCATCGATCACCTGTTGGGGGGCAATCACCCCCTCGTAGCTGGGGATCTGTAGGGGATAATCCCGTTTCCAGCGTTCAATCCGCTCCAACCAGGCTTGAGTCAGGCCAGGGGTAGAGGGCATTTTGCTCAGTTGGGCCAGCATCTCCACCAAAACGGTGCGCACATCCCCCACAATCGGCACATCCGGGCCACGATTTTTGCCCACCTCCGCTGGGTCGATGTCGATGTGGATCACTTTGGCATGTTTGGCAAATTCCTCCAGCTTGCCCGTCACCCGGTCATCAAAACGGGCCCCCACGGCAATCAGCAAATCGCACTCGGTCACAGCAAAGTTGGCATAGGCAGTGCCGTGCATGCCCAACATCCCTACCGACAGGGGATCGTTTTCATCGAAGGCCCCTTTGCCCATCAGGGTAGTGGTCACCGGGATCCGGTAGGTCTGGGCCAACTGGGCAATTTCGGCGTGGGCCCCGGAGATGATCGCCCCACCGCCGACGTAGAGCAGGGGCTGCTTGGCCTGAAGGATCAGCTTGGCGGCAGCGTGAATTTGGCGGGGGTTGCCCCGCACGGTAGGCTTGTAGCCGGGGATGTTGATCTCGCTTACCGGTTGATAATCAAACTCTTCCAGGCCAACATCTTTGGGAATGTCAATCAAGACCGGCCCCGGTCGCCCCGTTCCGGCAATGTGAAAGGCCTCCGCCACAACCCGGGACATCTGCCGCGGATCCCGCACCACATAGGAGTGTTTGACAATGGGCAGGGTAATGCCGAAAATATCTGTCTCTTGGAAGCCATCCGTGCCGATCAAATGGCGGGGTACTTGCCCGGTGATCACCACCATCCCCACCGAGTCCATCATGGCGTTGGCAATCCCCGTCACCAAGTTGGTAGCCCCTGGGCCAGAGGTGGCAAAACACACCCCTACTTTGCCTGTGGCACGGGCATACCCATCGGCAGCGTGGACGGCCCCCTGTTCGTGGCGTACCAAGTAATGTTTGAGGAGCCCTTGGGACTCAGCTTTGTAGAGCTCGTCGTAAATGGGCAGAATCGCTCCACCGGGATAGCCAAAAATGTGCTGCACCCCATGCCGATGCAGGCTATCCACCAACGCATATCCACCAGTTGCCACGATGTCTTCTCTCCACTGAGGTGACCGAAGGCCAAAAATGCTCCCTTGGGGGAGCCAGCAGGGACAGGGTATCGGCCCAAAGTTGGCCAACTTTGTATTTGATTCTACAGTCTAGCAGCGGTTGGCTCTGTTCGCGTTAGTGGGACGGAGTCCTTGAAGTTCAGACTTTCCCAGTCGGGATCCCAGCAGTTCATGCTCAGTAGTGTTGCACACCATTTTCTGGCCTTTGACCCGCTTAGATATGGCTGTGAGCTTCTGGCTCGTTGCCCGGAGATTTTGCCAAAAGAGGATTGAACGATGGGTTATTTGCAGTTTGGGGTATTCATCCCTATTGCCAACAATGGCTGGATCATCTCGGTGAATTCGCCGCAGTACATGCCCACCTTCGAGCTGAACAAGCAGATCACCCTCCTGGCGGAACAGTACGGCTTTGAGTTTGTTCTCTCCATGATTAAGTGGCGGGGCTTCAAGGGGGAAACCCAGTTTTGGGATCACGCCCTGGAGTCCTTTACCTTAATGGCGGGTTTGGCGGCGGTGACAGAAAAAATTCATCTCTATGCTTCGGTGGCTCTGCCCACGTTGCACCCGGCAGTAGCGGCCCGTATGTGCGTAACCCTGGACGACATTAGCAAGGGGCGGTTTGGCCTCAATATTGTAACAGGCTGGAACAAATTGGAGTATTCCCAGATGGGGCTGTGGCCCGGGGATGACTACTACGGCTATCGCTATGATTATGCCACCGAGTACGTGCAGGTGATGAAGCTGCTCTGGGAAAAGGGGCGGGCTTCTTATCAGGGTAAGTATTTTCAGTTGGAAGACTGCCTTTGTCAGCCTCGACCTTCGCGGGAGATCCCCATTGTTTGCGCAGGGCACTCGGAGCGCGGCATGCGCTTTACCGCAGAGATGGGCAACCACAATTTCATCTTGGCTCCGGTGGAAGAGGCCGCCCGCATCAGCGATCGCCTCAAGGAGTTTGGCGAAAATGTGGGTCGCCAGGTGGGAACCTATGCCCTCTTCACGGTGGTGATGGGGGAAACCGACGCAGAAGCGCAAGCCACCGCCGAACACTACATGGAAGGGGGAGACATCGAAGCCTTGCTGGGCTGGAAAGGGGCGGCCAATACCGATCCGGTGGGGGTGAATGTGAAGCGTTATCAAGCGGAGGCATTCATGGGGATCCCCACCATCATTGGCTCCTACAAGACTGTGGCCAAGGAGCTGGATCGCATCGCCAGTCAAACCAGTATTGACGGGATCCTCTTTACGTTTCCGGATTTTGTGGCCGATGTGCAACGCTTTGGGGAACGGGTAATGCCCTTGGTGAATTGCCGCCAAATTTTGCAGCCTGCCTGATGCTCTGATCTCCCTTGGTTATCTCTGTAGGGCAAGCCACCCCAGTTTCAACCCTGGCCCCAACACCCGCCAGCCCCGAAACTGAACCACCAGGGATCCCCGGCCCTGCCAACCGACCCGTGTAAAGGTGAGGCGAATGTGTTGTGCCAGCTGTGGGGGTAAGGCTGCGAGTAGCCCAATCCCTTGCCCGGTGAGAGCAGGATCCGCAAAGCCCAGCTCCAATCCACCTCGCCAGGCTTTCCAGTGCATCTGTCTGCCCAGATGAAGAAGAGCAGGCCCGAAACGAGGCAAGTCTGCCCACGTGAACCCCCGTTTCTTGGATTGAGGCCAACCTCCGCGCCACCAGAGGGATCCCCAGCGCCAGCGCCAGCCGCGGTGAGTGCCCTGCAAAACCAGTCCCCCCGGCAAATGCCATTGCCAGATCCAGGCTAGACGACCCTGCCAGGGCTTACGGTACCGCAGGATCACCCGTTGAGGCCAGAACAGGAATACCCCCACCATGCTCGCCAGCAGCAATCCAATGAGGAGCTTGATCACCGGTTTTGTGCTCTTCAACCACGACGGCGATGTGCCTTGTGGCAAGCCTTCCTCCCTCCTAGAATAGCCGCTGTACAGTTATTCAGATAGTTAGAAATGAAACTTTCTATCGCTTCTTTGTTGCTGACGGGTGCTGTAGCGGTCAGTAGCCCGATGTTGCTGGTGGGGGGTGCTGTCGAGCCAGCCCTCGCCCAATCTTCTGCACCAGCTATCCGCATTGAAGAAGCCATTCAAATCGCCCGATCTGCCGTTCCCAACGCCGTGATCAAAGAGGTGGAGCTAGAGCGCGAAGATGGACGCTTGGTTTGGGAGGTGGAATTTACCAACGACATCGAGGTCAAGATCGATGCCACGACCGGCGATATCCTCGACATTGACGACTGATGACCAGTTAAACGCTTGGATGAGGCGGAGTGAAGGAAGCTGATGCCGGTTCCAGCTGGAAGCCAGCGGTTACTGGTTTGCCCTAAGCTAGAATGCTCTCTATCCGTCTCGCTGCCCCCCTGATGGACGACCCTCCTTTAGCCTTGGCGGCTGCGGCTGCCTTCCCCAACACAGAACTTTCGTGGGGAGATGCATTTCTTAGCCTCCTCTGGGTCTTCGGTCTTTTAGCCATCAATGCTTTTTTTGTCGCTGTCGAGTTTTCTTTGGTTTCGGCACGTCGCTCTCGGATGGTGCAGTTGGCCAGCGAAGGGGATCGGCAGGCGGCGCTGGTGCAAAAAGCACAGGAACAACTGGAGTACTCGCTTTCCACCACTCAGTTGGGCATTACCTTGGCCAGTGTGCTGCTGGGCTGGATTGGGGCTACTAAAGTTTCACCCACCTTGTTTCTGGCCTTGAGCCAGTTGGCGTGGCTGCAGGGGGTGGATGCGGGGCTGCTGCAGGGGGTGGCGGTGGTGGTGGTATTTTCGCTGCTCACCTACTTTCAGATCGTGATGGGGGAGCTGATCCCCAAAACCCTGGCCATTCTTTACGCTGAGCCGATTGCTCTGCACTTGGCCTGGCTCAATCGCTTGGTCAGTCGTCTGCTGCAGCCGTTTGTGGAGCTCCCGCGGTTTTCCTCCCGTTGTGTGTTGCGATTGTTGGGGGCGCGGATCCCGGAGGACAGCTCTTTCTACAGCACCATGACGGTGGAGGAGCTACAATTGTTGATCGCCTCATCGGTGGAGTCCGGCAACATTGAAGCCGAAGAGCGGGAACTGCTGAGCAACATTTTCGAGTTCGGAGAGACCGTCGCCAGCGAAGTCATGATCCCCCGCACCAGCATCGATGCTGTACCTGAAACCGCAACCGTTCAAGAGGTATTGGCGGAGGTGGCCGAGTCGGGGCATTCCCGGTACCCGGTTTTTGGAGAATCCTTGGATGACATCCGCGGGTTGATCCACGTTAAGGAAGTGGTGAGCCACTTGGCTAAGGGGTCCCTAGATCTGCAAAGCCCGATCACCGACTTCATTCGAGAGGCCCACTTCGAGCCCGAGAACAAACTGATCGCGGAGTTGTTGCCCCAGATGAAGCAGCAGCACTGGGCGATGGTGGTGGTGGTGGATGAATTTGGCGGCACGGCGGGACTGATTACGATCCAAGACTTGGTGGAAGAGATTGTCGGCAAACTCTCGGATGGCCCGGATCCCGATGAAAAAGAGCCCGACATTCAGGAGCTCGACGAAAACACTCTCTTGATCCAGGCCCAGTTGGATGTGGAGGAGATCAACGAGCGCCTTGGCCTCAACCTGCCCCTGCACGAGGATTACCAAACTTTGGGGGGCTTTCTGATTTACCACCTGCAGAAAATCCCGCGTACCGGAGAAAAGTTCAGCTACCAGGACCTGGAGTTTCAAGTGGTGCGCATGGAGGGGCCACGGGTAGATCGGGTGAAGGTGAGCCGTCAGCCCGGCGTGCCAGAAAAACCGGTGCCGATGCTTCCCCAACCGCAAACGGCAAGAGCCCGTGCATGATGCAGGTGCAAAGGTAAGGTCTTGAGTTAGCCTTTCACCACCTTGAGGGTTTGTAGCCGTACATCCTCCGGGCCGTTGATAAAGCCACCCGCTTCATGTACCAACAATAGATAATCCACCGCCTCTTGGGTCACCTCTTCTCCCGGCACCAAAATCGGGATCCCCGGCGGATAGGGGGAGATGATCTCGGCACAAATGTGTCCGACAGCCTCTTGGAAAGGAATACGGTGAATCGGAGCAAAAAAGGCTTGGCGGGGGGAAAGCCGCCGGGGAGCAAGGGGGGGGCGACGCAATTGGGCCAGCCGCTGCATTTTCTCTGCCATGGATTGGGACTGGGGGGATCCCTGGCAGTGGGTGGAGAGGGCCGTAAAGCTCTCCACCAAACGGTCGATATCCCGCTGGGTATTGCCAATGCTGAGGATAAACACCACGTTGTGCAATGTCGACATCTCCGGCTGCACGTGGAAGTGGTCATTCACCCAGTCGTGGGCATCGAAGCCAAATTGTCCCAATTCCGACACAGTGACCGTGAGGCGGGTACGGTCAAACTCGAAAAAACCCGGTGTAGATCCCACTCGTTCCGGCCCAAAACACCGTATACCTGGAATCTGATTCAGGCGAGCGCGGGCCTGATCCGCCAAGGCCAGGGTTTGGCTGAGCAGAGTTTCTCCCTCCAGGGCCATCTGCCGCCGCGCCACATCCAACGACATCATCAAGACGTAGTTGGGGCTGGTGGATTGCAACAGTTGCAAGATGTTGCGCACCCGGTTGGGGTCAATGCGGGATCCCTGTAGGTGCAGCAGCGAGGCTTGGGTCATGCCGGAAATCACCTTGTGGGTGGACTGCACCACCAAGTCTGCTCCCGCTTCCAAGGCCGAAAGGGGTAGCTCTGGGTGAAAGGCAAAATGGGGGCCATGGGCCTCATCCACCAATAGGGGCAAGCCACGGGCATGGGCAATCGCAGCCAACGATTGCAAATCACAGGAAACTCCATAATAGGTGGGGCTAACCACCAATACCCCTTTGGCATCGGGGTGCTCCTGGAGTGCTTGTTCTAACCCAAGGGGGGTCATGCCATGGGCGATCCCCAGCTCTGGGTCAAAATCTGGCTCAATGTAGGCGGGCACTGCTCCCGAAAGGATGACCCCCGCGATAGCGGATTTGTGGCAGTTGCGAGGCAACAGAATTTTGTCCCCCGGATCACACACCGACATCACCAGTGTTTCCACGCCACAGGTGGAGCCATTCACCAAAAACCAACTGCGGTCTGCTCCATAGGCTTCTGCGGCCAAAGCTTGGGCCTCCAGAATCACCCCATCTGGGTCATGCAGGTTATCCACTTCCGGCAATTCTGTGAGATCCGCCCGGAAAACGTTTTCCCCCAGCAATGCCAACAAATCGGCTGGGATCCCGCGCCCCTGCTTATGGCCAGGGGTGTGAAAGGGGGCCTTATCCAGGCTGCAGTAGTGACGGATGGCCTCAAAGAGCGGCGCACGCTCCTGGGTCTTACGGTCGAGCGAGCGTAAGCAACGGGACGTTTTTGACAGAACCACAGGCCACCCCTACACACACAAAGGCAATGTGAAGCCATTATCCATCCCAATTGGGGTGAAGTCTACCGTTGGGGTCGTTGTCGTAGAAAGGAGCGTTTTTCCTGCTAGCCTGGGTTCTCAGGTTGCCTTTTATCCCTTCCTACGGCCTTATGTTTGAAAAGTTGCCTCTGCCGCTCAGCACCCTCATTTTGTTCGCCGGAGTCGCCGCCACCGTTTGGGGTTTCATCAATTACAACGATCCCACCCTGAACCTGATCGGCATCTTTGCTGGGATCCCGTTGCTGCTGGGGGGGGTGACCATGAAGGTGGTGGAGCTCAAGCCGGTGCCCGCCCTAGCCACTGCTTCCGCGGAGGTCATCCAAGCACGTGCCCAACAAGCCACAGAGATTCAAAAGCAAGTCCGTGCCGATATCACCAAATACAGCTACGGAGCCAATGCTCACCTAGAAGATGCTCTAGAGTTTCTCGGCCTGCGTGGTCCCCTCGAAGCGGATCTGCCCAAGGTGAAAGGCTACAAAGAAGAGCTGCGAAATGGACGTTATACACTCGTGCTCTTATTCGATTCCCCTGCCGTCCCCTTTGCACAATGGCAGGAAAGCCATCAGAAAAAGATGCAGGGCTTCTTTGGCCGGGATGTGGAGGTGCAATTGGAGCAACCCAAAGAAGCCCAAGTCGAGCTAGCGCTCATTGCCTTGCCGACAACCGAGACTGTTTAAGAAAGGTTTAAGCTGTTGGGCATACCTCTCCTCTGCAGCTTCACATCATTTTCACAACCCAACCCCTACAATCGGTTCAACTCACACAGGTGTGTTGAGGACTGAAACACTAGAGGAAGGATATCTTGGGATCCTATGGGATCCCTTTTTTATTGAGTTTTTATTGAGTCGTGGGATGGGCTTAACGGGATCCCTCTCTGAGCAGCACGAGGATGACCCCAGCAATAACGCTAATGGTGGCCCCAGCAATCAAACTGGTCGCTAGCCGCTCAAGCCGCTCACCAACAGACTGAGAAGCATCAAACTTAAAGCCTAGCTTATCGACATCACTGGAAAGCTTGTTGACACCTTGGGAGAGGCCATCCACCTGCCCGGTCAGGCTATCAACCCGGTCTGTCAGGTTATCAACCCGGTCTGTCAAGTTATCAACCCGGTCTGTCAAGTTATCAACTCGGTCTGTCAGGTTATCAACCCGGTCTGTCAAGTTATCAACCCGGTCTGTCAGATTATCAACCCGGTCTGTCAGATTATCGACTCGGTGAGAAAGCTGATCGACATGACCCAGCAATTCCCCCTGCTGGTTAACTAAAATTTCTACTACCCGCTCAATGCGGTCTAGCCGGTCTTCTGTGGAAGTTGTCATACAGCTTTCGGTCTTCTCAATTTCCATCATAAGGGGCTGGCCAACTCAGGGATCCCTGCCGAGGCGATGAGCCCTCTATCCCGCGATGGGTTCAGCCGCCTGATCCTGAATAATCCAGGTACGCAACATTTGAATTTCATAGGGGCTAAGGTGACCCAGACGCTCTAAGCCAGTACCGTTGCCGCGGATATAGGCCAGCCTATCTTCAGACTTCAGATATTAGAGGTCAACCCAAAAGCAACATCGTCATCCATGATGAAAGGAGTAAGCATAAATACTACCTCATTACGAGTATTGCTAACGCTCTGAGAACGGAACAAAGAACCCAGCAGGGGCAGATCACCCAGTAGTGGTACTTTCCTTACATCAACTGTATCTCTATCCTCGATTAGACCGGCAATAATGAATGTTTGACCATCTCTCAGCCTAAGTTGAGACGCTTCAAGCTGTCGCTTTTCAATGTTAAAGAGTTGGATACCTGCAAAATCTCCGCCTTGTAGCACTCCACTAGGCACTGGAATCGAAATTTCTGGCTGAATAGTTAAAGTGACAAACCCATTATCGTCTATCTTAACTTCTGAGACTTCAAGAATAATCCCAGCATCTTCGCGAACTAAACGTTGAGTGATGGACTGCTGATTATCTCCCAGGGGGATGGTAATGGTTTCAACGTTTACAGGTACAGTTGAGCCAATGCTAATTCGGCTGGAAGACCCATCCGCTACGACAATCTTAGGATCAGTTAATACTTTCCCAGTTTGGTTGGCGATGGCAGCATCAACGCGTAGAGCAAGAGATTGCTGAAGTCTATTTAGAGAATTAAACACACCACTTACAGAACCGGATGCCTCCAGAGGCCCAATAGACCCTACAGAAGAACCGGCAGGCTGGTTAAGTGGTGTTCCGCCAAAGTTCCCTCCACCAAAGGTTCCAAGCGCAAAGTTGCCCGAGGCCCCTCCCAAATCAACAGATAGACTTTCATTGCTTTCTAGTGAAATGTCAACAGCTCTCACTGAGATTAAAACTTGACGTTTGCGAACATCCAGTTGGGCAATTTGTGCAGCTGCTATATCTTGCTGCTGTGACGTACCGATTACTGTAATTGAGTTGGTTCGCTCATCAACCTCAACCTGAGCAGGACTCCCTGGTGTTACAGCACTTAAAACTGCATTTAACTTGGTCACAAGCTCAGTGGCTACAGCTTGATTAATACGGTAGTTTCGAACCAATCGCTCTGTAACTCCTGGTAAATTGGACCCAATAAAAACTGTTTGTCCAATACGTTGAGCTTGCAACTCCTTAAGGCGCAATATAAAGTTAAACGTTTCTTGTAAGGGTGATTCACTCACATCGAGTGAAATCGTTAGGTCTGGGGGCACATCGTTCAGAACCACGTTCAACCCAGCCCGACGTACCAACAGGCTCAATACATCGCCAACCGGGGCATCTTTTAAGGTCAGGGTGATATTGGCATTGGAGCCAAGATCAACAGTGGGAGAGGTCGGCAAAATTGTACCCACCGCAATGTCTCCAGAAGGAGGAGCGATGGCGCGCCCCTGAAACTGGGATCTGTTGGGCAGAGCTCCCGGCGGCAACTGAGGTTGATTTAATTGGCCCACCGAAGGCACTTGAGAAATTATCTGTGGGGCAGGGGCTGCCTGCTGCGGTGGAGGAGCTACTTGAGGAGGAAGTTGGGTAGGATTCTGGGCGACGGTTTGTGGGGCAGGGGCTGCCTGTTGAGGAGCAGGCGCTTGTGGGGCTATGGGCTGAGCCATAGCTGGCAAGGTAGGTTGGCCCGGTGCGGCAGCCACTTGAGCGGAGGGTAATCCTTCAAAATCGAAAACCAATTGGGTGGGGCTACGCTGAGCCAACAGGCCCTGGGGAGCTGCTGAAGTGCCCGCAATTTGAACGCGCACACTGTCACTGCCGACTTGCTTGGCTTCGATAAAGCTCACCCCAGGCAACGGAGACTCTTGACGAAAACTGCCTTGACCCATGTCCAGCTGGGCATTGGTGATATCACCGATCCAAGATTGCCCCTGTTGGGTGAAAAACACCTGTGGGCGAGTTCCCCCTACCGTGTCAATCTCCAGCTTCATGCGGTTGCCATTGGGCACCAAGCGGACATCTTTGATGCGGCTGATGCTTTGGGGATTTGCGGAGGTCAACTGTTGAGCTACTGCTTCATCGACCCGACTTTCCATAGCCAACATGGGCAATGACAGGATCAAGCTCAATGCACACCCATAAGCTACTCGACGGTTCATCATCCTCACACCTCACTCAGTTCGCCCTACCGTGTTCTTGCTTAACCTCACCACGGGTGCTCCTCTGACTCGTTCACCCAGTGCTTCCCTAATCAAACCCGAAATATTGGGGTTTGCCACTACCTGTAGACGATTTGAGGAAAATTTTCTTGGATTCTCAGCAAAGGAACGCTACCTGTATAGAGTCTGTCCACTAGCATCCTGACTGCAAAGACATCAAAAAAGGGATCCGGTTGGTGGGGATCCCTAACACATCTAATCTAAAAAGGTGAAGGAATGATGATCACACCTTACTGAGAAGCCGGCACGCCCAGAGGCACATCTTTGTTAAAGTAGTAGGCTATCAGGTCAAAAGAACTGTTCAGTGTTCCTGTTCCTTGAATCGGCTGCAACGTAATGTTACTCACCCTGAAGAGGGTCTGAAAGCGCTCAACACTACCCATCAAGTCAATTATATCTGTGTATGGCCCAATCAACGATATTCTCGTAGTTTGGACTTGAATAGCAGGTGCGATAATAGCAGGCACCTCTGGGTTGCCCGAGGATGGGCTGACTGGTGAAGGGTTGAAACTTCTAAGCTCTGTATCTGGCCGACCTTGGAACAGATTGTTTACATCTAGAAGCTGGGTATCGACGTTCTCAGGAGTAGCAAGCAAAACACTAATCCGATCTTGCTCAATGCGTGCTTGCTCAATTTGATCTGGAACATCAGCTAGACTTTGGATTTGGCTCCGCACACCTTCTAGTTGAGTGGTTTTATTGGCTACATCTTCTTCAGCTGCCTGTACCTGCTCGATCAAGGGGCGCAATTGCGTAAAGGCCAAAACGCCGGCTGTGCCAATGCCCAGAGCCCCAATCAACAACCCAATGCGAATCGGGGTGAGTTCTACGCCGAAAAGAACTGGAGGCCCTGCTGGGGCAGCCACAAGTTGTTCGTCATAACTGCTATCTAACGGGTATTGTCCAGCCATCAGTTCGTCTCCACATCACGCAAAATTCTGATCTTCTCAACCAAACCAGTGGCACCCCGCAGCTCCAACTCGCGCGTGAACTCTGGATCGGGATCCCCTAAAGTGCGAATGGTTACGGTTAGGCCATAGTTGACGCTGGGTTCAGTAGTTTGAGTTCCATCAACCTTGGACACTGTGTTGATCACCGCACTGGTGACAAAATCCGAATCCAACAGAGTCAGCAGAAAGTCATTTACGAGGGGAAAATCCAGCGCACCACCCTGAACATTAAGGGTATTGCCTGAAGCACTCACATTCGTTACCCACACTCCCTGGCCAGGAATTCTCCGTCGGAAGTCCTCCAAAATGGCGGACCAGGGCTGGACCGAACCCAAGAAGGAGCGAAACCCTTCTGTTTGAGCACGAATGGTTTGCAACTCTTGATCGAGAGCCTGTAGGCGGGCCAACTCTGCATTGGCTGTGCTTAACTCGCTGTTGAGACGGCTTTGCTCCGCTTGCAGGGTTCGCAACTGGCGGCTGAAGCTATCTTGGAAATACAGAAAAGCCCCGATTGCCACAGCAGCAGCAACTGCCCCAAGACCAATGGCCGGGATCCAATTCTGGGATCCCTCCCTGGACACAACAGGCGTTGCTCCACCCGTCCGCACCGTGGTGATGGCATCAGGTCTTTCTTTAAGGAAATTAATATCTGGTGTGTACATTTCTCCTAACCGCCTTGCGCACTATTTCATCTTTCTCGTCCTCGTGATCCCTCCTTGGGGGCCGACAACCTCTACTTGCTGTATTCCCGCAGGGCCAACCCTAGGGCGACCCCCATAGCGGGGCGTTCTTCCAAGGGCAGCTCTAGAGAATCCGGCACGACAATGTTGCTAAAGGGATCCGCCAATTCCACTGCCATGCTCAACGACTGCGATAAGAAACCATCCATCTGACCAATGCTTGCCCCGGGACCGGCCAGCAATACTTTCACCACAGGAGAACTGCTTTCTGTATTGACGAAAAAGTCGATAGAGCGCTTGATCTCATCCGCCAAATCGGAAATCACCCGCGTTACCGCCGTTACACCGGGGTTAGTGGTCATGGGTTGCTCTCCGGTGGACAACACATCCGTCGGGCTAATCAGGGGTAACTTCAGCGACTGCAATAGGTCACCTGTGCGGCCAATGGGCAAGTTTAGGGATTGGGCCAAGACCTGCCGCATGTGGATCGTACCAATGTTGACGGTACGGGTAAACTGAGGGATCCCGTTCACCAAAATGCTGATCTCGCTGCTCTCATAGCCAATGGAGCTGAGCAACACCGCTTCTTGGGGGCCATATTGGGTCAGCTGCTCGCGAATGGTGCGAATCAGAGAGAAGCTGGCCAGCTCCACACAGCGCACCTTCAGGTTGGCCGCTTGAAGCACCTCCAGGTAGTTGTCTACCACCTCTTTGGGAATGGCCACCAACAACACCTCAATGCGTTCAATGCCGTCCTGAGACAGATCCAGACCCAGGGGCTGATAATCCACATCCGCCTGATCCCGAGGGTAGGGGATGTAGAGCTCGGCTTCCTGCTCCAGTACCACCCGGCGCAATTCATCCGCAGGCAAGTCGGCGGGCAACCGAATTAGCCGAACAATTGCCTCTCGCACCGGCACTGCTGTTGCTGTCGGCAAGTTGGTCGAAACTTTATTCTCGTTTAGCAAATTCATCAGGGCCAAGCCGATTGTGCTTGGATCAAGGATGCGCCCCTCGATCATTGCTCCTTCTGGCATTTCCACACTGTGGTAGTGGGCCAGACGATAACGGCCATTGCCCTGCTTTTTCAGTTGGGCGACCGCGATGCGCTCAGGGTTGATATCCACCCCAAGCATGGTTCGGGTTTTGGAACCGCCGAGAAAGCTAAACACTCCGGGAAATACCACCCTTTGCGCCACTGCTAGACGCATACTACCCAATTTATTCGGGGGTTACCACCGATTCGCGGTTGACTGGCAGGAAATGTCTGTGTTAGCAAACCCAAACCCTCAGGGATCCCGTTCAAGTCCTGTACGGATCAGGGTTTGATCATTTCGGAGTCCACTGCGTATCTCACTACAGCCTTCGTGCGGGTTTTCCACAACCGTTTTCTGTAACAGAATTCGCGCTTCCTGTTCCCGCTACGTGGGGTGCGGAGCACATCCGGATAAAACGGGAAGTCTCGGCGCTACGGCTTCGGATGACTGGCGGAAGGGCTGTATCGAGGGCGGTTACCGGAGAGTAATTGCCAGCTTCGCGGGCATTATCTGCAGAACGGTCTCCGCAAGCGAGCCGGCTTGTCTACCGGCTCGGGGATAGCTGCGAATCAGCTCCTATTGCTGAGTCAAGCGTAGGGTGACCGTGGGGCTAGTCTGGTTGCCGGAGGTAGCGGAGAGGTTCACCTGGTACACTGTGCCAGAAGCGGGAATAGCGGGCCGAATCGTTACGGTGAAACGCCCCTGAGCATCCGCTTGTACCGTTTGGTTGGCCACAGTCTGTTGAGCGCTAATGATTCCCCCCAGCGAAGTAGAGGCCGTCACATTCACCCGTACCGAGGCGTTGGGGGCGGTAGTGCCTTGCAGCGTAAAAGAGGAACCCGAAACCCGATCCCCATCCCGCACGTTGGTAACCTGAGGCAAAAGGGAGCTCGGGGTGCTGACCGTCGCCGAAACCTCTTGGGTGGTGAGTCGCTGAACCCCACCGGTAGCCCCTTCGATCAATCGAGCCGGTTGTTCTGCAGTCATGAAACGCACTTGGCCGCTGTTTTCTAGGCGAGCGATGACGATTCCTTCGCGGGTGGTATCCTTGGGCTCAATCAAAGCATTCACCACGTAAGTACCGCTGGTGACCTCCTGCGCTTGCAGGGTTTGCACCTGCCGGCCATCCTGTACCAGATACACCGTTACGCGGCTAGAGGGAGTTCCTTGCACGGTCACCAACAGGATCTCGCCGGCAGCCAGCGGGCGACTTCCGGCATTGTGATCCACCAAGTCGATGGAAGCTCGGATGGGGCTACCGACATTAAAGCTCCAGGTGACGCGGCGGGTTACCCCTTGGGTGTTGGTAAACTCCAGCAGAACCTCGCGGCGACCGGGTGGCAAGGGCTGGGCAGGGCGATAGGTGAAAAAGTCTCGGGTGATCACCGACTGAGAGGTGACATCTTGCCCATCCACGAAAACCCGTACTGTTTCAGGTCGCACGCTAACACCATCTTGGGTACGGAAAGAGGCGGAAATGGGGGATCCAGGTTCAACGTTGGTGGCCGCTTGAGCTGGGCTAGGATCCGTAATTTGCTGGGCCCTGACCGGCAGGCCCGACAGCCCCACAACCGCAGCGCCAATCACCAAGGCACGGGGAAACCAGGAACGAGAGTTATAGCTCATGAGACCGTCCAGAAGAAAAGATAAAGGACAAATAGACCACACAGATGCAGATGATGGACAAAAGGCAGGGCATCGACCTTGATCATCCTGTTCGCATCCTGTCATGGGAGTTTACCCCTGTCGATACGTCTGACGAACCATCGACCCTCCCACAGGCCCAAATCCACTGTCGGACTTGGGCAAGGTCGGCTACCATCTGCCGTGCGGGTTCTCGCGTCCATCTTTGCAAAGGATAGAAAGCAGCCGTGAAAATGATGTGAAGGGTTCAAGTTTGAGTCGGGATCCCCACGGTTTTCTGCCTCTTCTGGTTCCACCCCTCAATTCACGAAAATGGCCCCAGTTGCCTGTAGATCCAGACAGTGATCACCGGAGACATCGTTGACCAGGCGCACCTCGACGGTGATCACATTCGTGGGATCCACGCTCACGTCGTAGCGTACAGGAGCCAACATTGGCGTGTTAATGGCCATGCAATTGGGGATCCGGTAACTGCTCAGGCGCAGGGTCTCTCCCGAAGGCAGTTCAAATATATTCCGCCGTGGATCTGTAAAGCCATATTCTAGAGGCAACCCCGTCCGGTTGAGGATCACCAGTTCTGAGGGCAGGTTGGGGTTAAAGCGGGCAACCGGGCGATTAAACACCACTTGATCGACCCCCACAGGCAAGCGCGGCAGCGGCACGGTCTCAAAGGTCGGCTGAGCGGCAACAAAAGTTAGCTGCTCCAAACCATGACCGCCGACCCAACTGCTCAGTAGAGCTGTCATTATCAAGCCCATTTTTGGGATCCGTCTCAAATGCCTCATGCTTCCGCCTCAGAATGCGCCTTCAGACCTGTAACCAGGGGTTGTGCAAAGCAGGGATCCCCTCTGGGGCTGGCGGGGTGTCCCTTTTCTGCTTGTATTGTTCCCGAAAACCGTTGGATGGGCTAGATGGCTGTCACTTTCTCCGGGTCACGCCTCCGGTTGCCCAGGAGTAGGCCGGCATCCGCTCCGTGATCCTCCGAGCCCTTTGCGCTGAGGACACGCTGGCGCGTTCGCCCATCGCCATCCATAGGGCAACGCCAGTCACATCCAACAACTGTAACTGTGGAGGTTAAGACCTAGGGACGGCCCTCCGGCCCCCGCGGAGCGAGAACAGGAAGCACAGAGGCTGTAAGTTGGAGTTGCCGATGGGAGGGATGACCATGCCGGAAGAGCCAGAAAAACCGGAAAAGAACTATTCCTGGAAGGGAAGCCCCAATGCAGGTCGGGTGCTGGCCATTTTGGCCGTTATTGGGGCAGTGGTAATTTTGCTGGCGGGGTTTCTTAACTAGACCCTCTTTTCAGCTCCACAATTGACAATTAGCGTAGAGACTTCAGCACATCAGCGGAGGCAAAAACTTGCTCCTCAAGGGGAGAGTAAAGACGTTATGGATTTAATTTCAAGCTGCCTTTTTCATGATTATTCCCTCGATTGTCAAAGATACATTAGAAACGGGTGTATTATCACCGGAACAGGAGGCTGTTCTCTACATCCTTCTGCGTAATTACCCTTGTACGGAAGCGGATCTGAATGCTCTGGAAGTTTTGTTAGACAAGCTGGTTAAGCGGGAAGTTCGCTACGCCACCTCTTTCAGTATCCCCTGCTCTGAGGAGGTGCTTTTCTGCCAGACTTTTTGCCCCACCGTCGCGGTTTTTGGTCCGGATCTCTAGCCAGACACCAACAGAAAGACCCGGCAGAGAGGGGATCCCTGCTGGGTCTAGGGGTTATGCCAACCGTAAGGCGTAAACGAACTCAGCTCAGCCCAACAGCTGCTTGGCGGTATTGACCACGTTTTCTACCGTGAAGCCAAATTTCTCCATGCACACCGGGCCAGGAGCCGAGGCTCCGAAGCGATCCAGACCGATCGCCACCCCCTCAAACCCCAGGTACTTGTGCCAACCAAAGGTGGATCCTGCCTCGACAGAGATGCGCTTGCGGATGCTGGGGGGCAACACGGAGTCTCGGTAGCTCTGGGGCTGAGCCTCGAACAGTTCCATACAGGGCATGGAGACCACCCGCACCGCTTTTCCGGCTTCCTTGAGCTGGGCTGCCGCTTTTACCGCCAGCTCCAGTTCGGATCCGGTGGCGATCAGGATCAACTCTGGACTGGGGGCATCCACCACCACATAACCTCCCTTGGCCACTCCTTCAATGGAAGTACCCTCCACCGGGTTCACCGCTTGGCGGGTGAAGATCAGCAACGAGGGGGTTGTTTTGGCCTCCAGAGCCACTTGGTAGGATCCCACCGTCTCGCGAGCATCTGCCGGGCGCAGCACATACAAGTTGGGGATCGCCCGCAGCGAGGCAATGGTTTCCACCGGCTGGTGGGTGGGGCCATCTTCCCCCAAGGCGACGGAGTCGTGGGTCATGACGTGCAGCACCCGCACCTGGGAGAGGGCCGACAACCGGATCGCCGCCCGCATGTAGTCGGTGAAGATCAAAAAGGTGGCGTCGTAGGGAATCAGGCCGCCGTGTAAGGCCATGCCATTGGCAATCGCTCCCATGCCGTGTTCCCGCACCCCAAAGCGGAAGTTACGCCCTTCGTAGGATCCGGGCTGAAATTCCGGGATCCCCTTCAGAAAGGTCATATTGGAGTGGGCCAAGTCGGCGGATCCCCCCAGCAGTTCCGGCACCGCCCCCGCCAATGCATTCAAACAAAACTTGGAGAGGTTCCGGGTAGATTCTTTGCCGGTTTCGGCAATCGGGGCCAGAGCTTCTTTCCAGCCGGCAGGCAATTCTCCGGCCATGATCCGCTTAAACTCGGCGGCTTCGGCAGGGTAAGCCTTTTCGTAGGCGGCAAAGCGTTCGTTCCACTCCGCTTCAGCTTTAGCCCCTTTGTCCACCGACTGGCGGAAGTGGGCCAGCACTTCATCGGGAATGTAAAACTCCGGCTCCAGCGGCCAACCCAGGTTTTCTTTGGTCAGCTTCACCTCCTCCGGCCCTAGTGGCGCCCCGTGCACCCCTTCGGTTCCGGCCTTGTTGGGGGATCCGTAGCCGATGGTGGTTTCGACAATGATTAAAGAGGGCTTGTTGCTCACTTCTTTGGCCTTTTGGATGGCCTCGGCAATGGCCTTCAAGTCGTGGTTGCCATCTTCCACTTTTTGCACGTGCCAGCCGTAGGCTTCGTAGCGCTTGCCCACATCCTCGGTAAAGGCGATCTCGGTGTTGCCGTCAATGGAGATGTGGTTGCTGTCGTAGAGCATAATCAGCTTGCCCAACTGCAGGTGACCTGCCAGAGAAGCCGCCTCTGAGGCCACCCCCTCCATGTTGCAGCCATCCCCCAAGATCACATAGGTATAGTGATCCACAATCGTGTGGCCGGGCTTATTAAAGCGGGCCGCCAAGTGGGCCTCGGCAATCGCCAAGCCGACGGCATTTCCCACCCCTTGACCCAGCGGGCCGGTGGTCACCTCCACCCCCGGGGTTTCAAAGTTTTCCGGGTGACCGGGGGTTTTGGATCCCCACTGGCGAAACTGCTTTAGATCCTCCATCGTCACATCAAAGCCGTTCAGGTGCAGCAGCGCGTACTGCAACATACAGCCATGCCCCGCCGAGAGCACAAAGCGATCCCGATCCACCCACTTGGGGTTGCGGGGGTTGAATTTCATGAATTGTTGCCAAAGCACATAGGCCATCGGTGCTGCCCCCATCGGCAAGCCAGGGTGACCGGATTTGGCCTTCTGAACAGCATCCACCGCCAAAAAGCGAATCGTGTTGATGGAGAGTTGTTCTAGGGAGGGAGGAGCAGCAACAACCATGTGGGGGGATCCCTATCGCTCGACATTCGCTTTCCAGTATGCCCCGTTTTGGGTCTTGCTTCCGAGCCGGTCTGGGCCAATCGGTACCGCTAGCAGAGATTGGCACCCGAGGGATCCCGCGGCAACGAGGCAGGCAAGATAAGCTGAAGGGTACGGTTGCTGCTCTTGTGCTGTTGGAGTTTTTCCCTTGAGTGCTTCTTCTCTTCCCACTGGCAAACCTCCTTGGCTGCGGGTGAAAGCGCCGCAACGGGTGGGATCCGTCAAACAGCTTCTGCGGGATTTGCGCCTGAATACGGTTTGTGAAGAGGCCTCTTGCCCGAACCTGGGGGAATGCTTTGCCAACCGCACCGCCACCTTTTTGATCATGGGGCCCGCCTGTACGCGAGCCTGTCCTTACTGTGATATTGACTTTGAAAAACGCCCTCAACCCTTGGATGCCACCGAACCTGCACGGGTAGCGGAGGCGGTGGAACGCTTAGGCCTGCGCCACGCGGTGATTACCTCGGTAAATCGGGATGATCTACCGGATGGGGGAGCCCGTCAGTTTGTGGCTTGCATTGAGGCGATTCGTCGGCGCATGCCCCTGACCACCATTGAAGTGTTGATCCCCGATTTGTGCGGCAACTGGCCAGCTTTGGAACTCATTTTGGCCGCCAGGCCGACGGTGCTCAACCACAATACGGAAACGGTGCCGCGCCTCTATCGCCGGGTCCGCCCGCAGGGGAACTATGAGCGCTCCCTCAAGCTGCTGGAACTGGCTCAACAACGGGATCCCAGCCTGTACACCAAGTCAGGGGTAATGTTGGGCTTGGGAGAAACCGCCGAAGAGATTCTTCAAGTGATGCAGGATCTGCGACAGGTGAAGTGCGACATTCTCACCCTGGGCCAATATCTGCAGCCTAGCCCCAAGCATTTGCCGGTGGAGCGCTACATCACCCCAGAGGAGTTTGACCATTGGCGGCAGGTGGGAGAAGAGATGGGGTTTTTGCAGGTGGTGTCTTCCCCCTTGACCCGCAGTTCCTACCATGCCGAAGCGGTGCAAGACTTGATGCGCCGTTCTCCCAAAGGCGGAGCGTGAGCCTCTTTCTTGGGTCAAGTTAAACTGCTGAAAGCCCAAGGCTAAGGCGTTGCCCAGAGCCCAAGAAACCCAAGACTGGAAGCCCCAATATGGATATGAACCGGCTCCCTTCGTCTGCTGACAGCAGATCCGAAACCAGCTTGATCCCACAAACCAAGAGTTGGCTAAAGCCCCAACATTGGCGGCTACCGATGGCTACTCCAGAAGAGTATGCCGAGTTGATGGTGGAGTTGATGCAGGAGTCTCGCCTCAGCCTGAACTACTTGATGTTGGTGATCGGCTCCTGCGTGATTGCCACGTTGGGGTTGATGGCCAATAGCCCGGCGGTGATTATCGGGGCGATGATCGTGGCACCTTTGATGCTGCCGATTCGCGGCATGGCCATGGGGGCTTTGGAGGGCAATTTTGTCCTGTTCCGTACCGGCACCCTCTCTATTGTTGTGGGCACCGGTATTGGGGTGGGGGTGTCTTTCCTGCTGGGGTGGTGGGTGGGTCTTCCCAATTGGGGCAGTGAAGTGCTGGCCCGCACGCAACCCAACCTGTTGGATTTGGGAGTGGCGCTGGCAGCAGGGGGAATTGGTGCTTTTGCCAGAGTACGCAAGGAGATCTCCGATAGTTTGGCGGGGGTTGCCATTGCGGTGGCGTTGATGCCGCCGGTTTGTGTCATTGGTTTGGGATTGGCCCATGCCGATTGGAGAACCAGCTTAGGGGCGAGCCTGTTGTATGCCACCAACCTGCTGGGGATCGCGCTGGCTTGTATGATTACCTTCCTGGCCATGGGCTACGCACCCCTACACAAGGCTCGTTCGGCATTGTCCTGGATGTTGGGGTTGGTGATGTTGCTGATCATACCGCTGGGGGCCGGGATGACGCGGCTTCTGTATCAAGCTCGACTGGAGTCGGCATTGCGCTCGGCTTTGTTGAATAAAACCATCACCTTTCAACGGGTAACTCTGGTGCGCAGTGACTTTAACTGGGTGGTTTATCCGCCGGAAGTGGTGTTGTCGGTACGAGCTGATGAGCCGGTTACCCCTAGGCAGGTTACCCTACTCGAGGAATTTGTGGAATCAGAAGTGGGCCGTCCCTTTACCCTCATTTTTCAAGTGGTGGAAGCCCAGGAAATTCGCCGCGAAACTCCTGCCCCCGAGGAGCCTGTGTCGGATCCAAATCTAAATCTCGAGGTGAACTCCATGGGGCCATCTCTTTTCCGGCTGCTGAAGGGAATCATTCCTCCCTATTGAATGATTCACAAGCCCATTACAGGCTGAGATCGGCATCTGTTCAAGAGGTTTCAGAAGGGGTTTGGCTACACCAATCCTGACATCCACAGGCATTTCTAGTCCCTGCACCAGCGATATGGTTCTTTGGATTGAGTTTGCAACACTTGCCCTCCCCCCCCTTCGCGCAGCATGGCACCAGCGTAACCCCTCTCCCAGAGCGGGAGAGAGAAGTCAGAAAGTGTATCGCTCTTTATGGGGAGACAGGACTGAAGCAGAGGGTGTAAGCTCAGTTTCTTGCATTCATTTTTGATGGCCTTCATTTCGGCGAGTCCGGGGCCAACTTGATCTGGTTCCTCAATCAAGGGCGTGACAACGTTGAGGTGTCTCCACCCTATGGGGATCCCTATTAATCCCTATAAATTGGGATCCCTATAAATTGGGAACAAAGAGCTAACAGGAGCTGGGGATAGAGGACGGGCAGGTAGGGATCCCTGTGAACAACCTCGAGTGTAACCGTTTATCCGAAAGCCCTGTCAAGTTGAGCAGTTCCTGCTGTGGGGATCCCTATAGATTGGAAGTGAAAAGGCGAAGAATCTGCCTCGATTTTCTGCACAGAAAGATAAAGAGTTACTGCCTTGGGAGTTTTGGAGGAGGGGTTATGGTGCAGGCCAGCTTGATCGCTGCACTTCTTTATGCATCTGCCAGCCTGAGTCCTGCGGGCAACATTACCATCCAGGGGGATCCCAATGAGTGGGTGATTGTGGATCAGGTGGACAACGAGCGTGTGAGTACGACCGTTTTGCTCCGACCGGATGAAAACCTGGCCAGTTGGTACGAGATGCTGACCTTTATGACCATTAAAGGGCCGGATGTGCCGCGGGTCGTTGCCAACAATCTCCGGGATCGGCTCCTGATGAACTGCCCCGAGAGCAGCTTTGAGTTCCACCGTGAGGCCAGCACAGATGTTCTTTACGAGTTTCGCAGTGCCGGCTGTAATGCTGAATATGGCTTTGCCTCCCAACACGAAATCGGACGCATAGCCAGGATGGCCGACAGCACCCTTCGGGTCGCCTATGCGGTGAATTCACCCCAGATGAGCGCCGAGTTGCGCCAGCGCTTCAGCACACTGCTCGATGGGGACCTTGCAACCCTTGACCACGCCAGGATCAAATCTCTAGCCAGCTCAAGTGGCACAACCCCTGGAAGAACGGCAACCGCGCCAGATACACCCAAAGCCGCGGACGAGATTCGCGGTTTGCTCGAACAGCAAACAGCTTTGCTGAGGGAGCTGGATCGCCTCGGTGAAGAAGCGCAAAAGGATACTGCGCCTGCATCAGAGCCGGCAGCTAGGAGCGATTTAACCCCGGTCACCCTCCACGAGGTGCAGGGAGACGGATCCGTAGGAGCACCGACAAGCGAGTTCAAAAGTACCGACACTGGCATGTGGGCCTTGATGCCTTTGTCAACCCGTAGCGGTGCCGATGTACGCGTGCGTTGGATCTACGAAGAGGGTGAGCTCGGTGGCGAGCAACTTTTGCGGGAGTTTTCTCTAGTTTGGGATCAGGCCTACGATACTGTTCGTTCCCTTTTGCAACCCAGTGGTTTGATTCCGGTGGGTCGTTATCGCGTTGAAATCATTGTAGATGGCCAGCAGGTGGGAGTTGGTCGCTTCAGTGTGCGTCGTGCCGGTCGGTTTGGTTGACATCCTCCTCGGCCTGTAGGTCGCAAAGTCGCAACAAGGGGCTTGCTGCGCAGTCCCTTTAAGTTCAGCCTTGAAGTACCTCACAAGATCAAGCAACCGAGCTCGAGCCTGCAGTTCCAGAGATGTTCAACCAAGTGAGCTCGAGCCGACAAACCGGATCGCAGGGATCCCTGCAGATGGGTCACTTTCTGGGCTAAGAGACGGATCCCTTGCAATCTCAACTTCTCTGATAGTGTGGAGATCTTTCTCTTGTAAGAAGGGATACAAAACTATGTCCTAAAAAGCATACAAGCTTAGGGTGTCTTTATTCCCCTCTTAATCAAGTGCCCAAAGAGTTGACGCCCATAAGAACACTCCGCAGTCGCCGAGCCGTTCTTGCAACTGGAACAGCTGCCTTGGCGACGTTTATGCTGCCGCGGTTGGCATCTGCAACAACACCACTGACATTCCAGCTTGACTGGAAATACAACGCTCAGTTTGCGGGCCTCTTCCTTGCCGAGGCAGAAGGTCTCTACGCCGCCTCCGATCTGTCTGTGCAAATTCGTGAGTGGTCAGATGGGTTGAACGTGATCGATGCTGTGGCCGAGGGAACCGTGGATATGGCTTGCGCCGAGCAAAACCTCATCATCGCAGCCCAGGCCGCCGGTGCCCCGGTGAAGGCAGTGGCCACAATGTTCCATGCCTCGCCCTACGGACTGATGACGGTGCCAGAGGCTGCCCTCGAAAACCTCACGGATCTCGTGGGCAAGCGTGTCGGTGTTCATGTGGATGGAATCAAAGTGATGGAGTTGGTCAAGGGGGTCAACGGGATCACCGACATCGACGTGGTGGAGATCCCCTATGCTGACAAGTTTGATCGCGTTGTCTCTGGCGAGTTCGCGGCGGTGCAGTGCTACGTCATCGACGAACCCATTGGAGTGGCGGCAAAATACGGTTTTGAGCCCAAGGTTCTGCGCTTGAGCGAGCACGGGTTCTTGTCCACCGCCCAGACAATTGTTGCCTCAGAGCGCCTGTTGACCGAGAAACCGGAAGTGGTACGTGCCTTTCTGGCGGCCACCTTCGAGGGCTGGGCCAAGGCCTTGGCAGACAAGCCGCGGGCGGCTGCTCTTGTGGTAGAGCGCTTTGTGCCTGAAGGGTCACCCTACAAAGATGTGGCCTACCAAACCCGCACACTCGAACTGCTGGAGCCCTACGTGCGAGGTAAGGGCGGGCCACTCGGTGTTATCGATGCTGAGGTCTGGGCCGAAGCAGCACGTCTGATGCTTGCCTATGGCATTGTATCGGCATTGCCGGACTTGCAATCCTCACTGGCTCCAGGTTTTCTCAGCTAACAAAGAGGGCAGAGTCGCAAGAGAGCCGTTGGTTCAGGAGGTAACATACTCCCGACGCAATGCCTAACGACGGGCTCACGCCAACACCCTAACGCATAGAGCGCGGGGCTGCTTGCAGTTAAAGCTCAGTGCAGCGGCGTGGCATAGGATATCTGCACAGCTACTCCCCTGTGTTTTGGCCAACCCCAACGGGCTCTGGAGTTGTTTCCGCTAGGTACAGCCGTTCTTCGAGGGCATCGTATTCAAACAGCTCCGCGTAGCGGCCCCAGTCGATGGCGGTGGCAAACTGGCGTTCTGCTTCCGCATGGGGAAAGTGTTCATCCCACAGATCCAAAAAGAAATCTCCCCGCATCGAGCGGCTGCGTTTCTCGGCTAGGGTTTGCAGAATACTCTTAAATACGGGCACCCGTTCCAACAGTTGCTGCCGAAACAGATCTTTACTGCGCAAAATCGTGGTGGTGGCAAAGTCTCGGCCAATCTCTGTGAGATGGACTTCCCCTTCGGAAACTTCGGCAAACCCCAAGAGTACTGCCGCATCCAAAATCGGCAGCAGGTCATCCACCGCCAGTTGGATCCGCTCCGCCAGGTGGGCAATATCCACCTTGCCTTCGGGATGCTCCACAATCAGCTCCAACAGGCCGCTGATCCCTCCCACTCGGGCATAGGGCAGTGGACGGGCATAGGGAGAGAGGACTTTATCCACAACCGGTGCTGGCACCGCCACCTCCCCGGTCACTTCGATCTCGGGGTTGGTCATGATCGTGTAGATGTAGTCCACCAAAGACTTAAAGCGGGGATCCGCTCGATCATGGGGCCGGGGTAGGTCGATCTTCACCTCCCCCCGCACCCGCCCCGGATTGGCCCCCAAAATCACCACCCGATCCGCCAAAAAGACCGCCTCTTCGATGTTGTGAGTAACGATTAAAATACTCTGGGAGGGAAACGCACCGGCATTCCAGAGATCGTCAATTTCCCCCCGCAGGTTCTCCGCCGTCAACACATCCAGGGCGCTAAAGGGCTCATCCATAAACAGCACCTTCGGCTCCAAGACAAAGGCGCGGGCAAACCCCACCCGCTGCTTCATGCCCCCCGAGAGTTCCTTGGGGTAGGCACTTTCAAAACCATCCAACCCCACCAAATCAATGGCTTTGAGGGCCCGCTGCCGGCGTTCTTCGCGAGGGATCCCTTGGGCTTGCAACCCCAGCTCGACGTTTTCCTGCACTGTTAACCAGGGCAACAGGGCAAAACTTTGAAACACCATCGCCACATCGGCATTGGCCCCCCGCAGGAGCTTGCCATTGCTCAACACCTGCCCCTGGCTGGGGGGGATCAACCCCGCCATAATCCGCAACAGGGTGCTTTTGCCACTGCCACTGCGGCCCAAAAGGGCCAACACTTCCCCTGCTCTCACCTCGAGGCTGACGTGGCTTAAAACCGTAAACTCCCCCTTACCTTCCGGCAGAGGAAAACGCTTGTGAACATCCTCAACCTGAATCAAAACTGAATTCATACCCGAATTTCCTGATATTCAAAGGTGATATTTGTCTTCCGCCAATTGGTAAAGCCGCCGCCAGAACAAGCGATTAAAGCCCACCACAAACAAACTCATCATGCCAATTCCCAAGGTGATGCGGGGCCAATCTCCCACCGCCGTGGCCTCAGCAATATAGGTGCCCAACCCGGTCGCCGTCAGGGTGGTGGATCCCCAGGCCACAATTTCCGAGACGATGCTGGCGTTCCAAGCGCCACCACTGGCGGTTACCCCCCCTGTCACCCAAGCCGAAAAGATCCCAGGGATGATCAGCCGCCGCCAGCGCTGCCACCCCTTCAACCCCACATCCACCGCCATTTCTCGCAGATCCGTGGGAATGCTCTGGGCCCCGGCAATGGAATTGAAGAGGATGTACCACTGTGCTCCCAAAGACATGAGCAGAATGCTGCCCCACTCGATGCTGATGTGAGAGCGAATAAAAAACAACGTGGCAAACGGGAAGATGAAATTGGCCGGAAAGGCCGCCAAAAATTGCACCACCGGCTGCAAGAATCGCGCCAGATGAGGGTTAAACCCAATCGCCACCCCAATGGGGGTCCAAATCACGGTGGCCAAAACCAACAGCAATACCACTCGCATCAAAGTGAGTAGACCTAGCCCAAAGGTGAGCACCACCTCGCCAAACCCCACCGTGGTGCCAATGAAATTGAGGATCCACACCCCAATGGCCCCGATCAAAACCAACAAGCTCTGGGTCAACAGCCGCTCCCGTTGCTGCTGCCGCCGTGGATCCGGAGGAGCCACAGGGTGGGGTTGACTCCAAGCGGACAGGACTCGATCCCCCCATTCCCTTAGCGGGCTTAGCCATTCATTGAGCAAGCGTGGGATCCGAGCCGTGGTCAACAGGTCATAGAGCCAAGATTCTGGGGCGGCCACCCCGGCACTCTGCTCCAAGCGAAACTTATCCGACCAGGCGATCAAAGGCCGCCAAAACAGTTGATCCACCAACACAATCACAATGGCGATGGTCAACAAAGCCCACCCCAATTTGGGCAGATCTTCGGCGCGAATGGCGGCTTCCACATAAGATCCAATCCCCGGCAGGGTGTAGTCCTGATTGAGTACGCTGATCGCTTCGCTGGCGGCCACAAAAAACCATCCGCCCCCAAAACTCATCATGGCGTTCCAAAGTAAACCCACCATTGCTGCGGGCACCTCCAACCGGGTAAAGCGTTGCCAACCGGAGAGACGATAGAGGGTGGTGGCTTCTGATAATTCTTTGGGAATGGTGCGCAGAGATTGATAAAAAGAGAAGGTCATGTTCCAGACTTGGCTGGTAAAGATGGCAAAGATAGAGGCCGCCTCCAACCCCAGCAAACTGCCCGGGAAAAGAGCAATAAACCCGGTAACTGTAATGGATAAAAATCCCAAGACCGGCACCGACTGCAAAATATCCAGCAGCGGAACCATAATCCGCTCAGCCCAGCGACTCTTGGCGGCGATGTACCCGTAGATCAGGGTAAAGAGGGTGGAAAACCCCAGAGCAATGAACATGCGCAACGTCGAACGCGCCGCATAGTAGGGCAAATTGCGCGGATCCAAGTCGATCTGCGGCACCACGGCGGGAGGCTGAAACTGCACAAAAGCCCCTACCCCCACCTGGGCCATCACCGCCAGCAGCACCAGGGTGCCGAAAATAACGGCCACATCCGCAAGCCCAGTCGGCAAACGCCGCAACGCTTCAGGGGAGGGAAAGGTTCTCATGCACCCCACTCAGCTCCAATGTTCAGCTGTATGCTCTGAATCTTTACGCTGATCCTTCGCAGCTCTTGGCTATGGCGCCGGCTAGCCTTCTGGCAAATCCGGCGGCGGCTCATTCCACTGGGGATTATCCAAGATGGCTTTTTTGGTCTCCTTCAGTTGTTTCCACAGCTCTTTGATCTGTCGATAGGCTTCTTCAGGCGTGATCTTGCCGCCAGTCTCTAGTCCGCAAATGAGACTAACTTTGTTGCTAAATTCCTGCAAATTGGCATCGAAGATTAAATTCTGTGGCTTCACCTCACCCCAGTAGGGATAGCGAGGCGAAAGGAACTCATCTTTCCGAGGAGGGGTTGATTCCGGCACGGCAAAACCAGGGTAGAAGGATGATTCATCAAGAAGCTATCAACTTATCAAAATTAGGGACGCTTTTTCTTAATCGGTTTGGGCACTTGGGCGGGATCCCGGGGGGAGTAGAATTGCTCAGGAATGGATTGCTCCCCAGCAGCGGATTTGCTCAGGTTCCTCTTGTTGATCTGTGGGCGGGGAGTCGAGCGTTTCAAGCGCGGTCGCGGCGGCGTTTTGATCACGGGGCCAATGGGAGTACCCGCCTCCACGTAGAGCAGGGATCCCTGGCGGCGCACCTGTAAATCCCAAAAATTCCCCACCCCTTTGCCAGGTAGGGATCCGAGCAGGCGTAGTTTGAAGGCTTGCGGTTTGTTGGCCAGAGCCGATTCTTTGCGGTTGGCAGAAGGTTTCTTGCCAGACTGGAGGATTTTGACGATGATGAATCCCTTCTCCTGGGATTGAAACACCACCTCCCCCCGAATGGAAAACCAATCCGGTACCACGGGAGCACGGGATCCTTCAGGCAGGGTCTGCCCCATTTCTTCAGGAGCCCACACCCCCATCAGTTGCACGTGTAGGTCTTCGGTTTTCTCGCGGGTGCGCGGATAAACCACCCACAGGTAGTTGCGTTCCGGCTCCAAGTGCTTGCGTACCAGGCTCATCACCCGGCCCAACAACACCGCATTCAGATCCAGCCCATCCAGCGTGCGCAAAACCCCGCGGGTAAACTGCTCGCTCGAGGGAATGTACTGCCCTTCGATCAGGCCGATGGCCCGGTATTGCATCTCCTCCCCAGGAGGTGGAATCGGCTCCAGATAGATTCGTCCTGGTTTGGTGGGGGCCTTCTCCTCCAAAGGGGTGGTGCCCCCAGCAGCGGGTTGAGTGGCGTCGGGGGAAGCCTCAGTGTCCTGAGGCTTGGGCTTCAGAGAAGATCCTTTGGCCCCACCGGTTGAGTGGGATTTAGGGGAGCGTACGGGGCGGAAAGGGGGTCTCAGATCTGAGGACATCGTGACGGTTCCGTTGCAGTCAATCCAGAAGGCTCAGCAGTGGAAGGTGCATTCTGTCACAAAGCACAGGCCATGAACCTGCTCTCTAACCAAGACCTGCTCGACACACCACTCAGCCTACCAACCCTCTCCCCTGCTGCTTGCATCCGCGACCGGAGCCGCGTCCGGCAAACTTGCCAGTAGCCAGGATTCAGAGGTTGTCAACACTGTAGCCGATGATAGCAACTGCTCTGGGCCAGTAGCCCCTACTGCTTGTTTTTCCGGGTGTGAGCTGTTGGGGAAGGATTTCCTCGCCACCACCGACAAGGGGTCAAGTCAAGGCGCTTTTTTGGGATTGGGCAGGGATCCCGGCAAATCCGGAACCGGATCGTAGCCTCCTGCATGCCAAGGATGACAACGACAGAGGCGACGGATCCCCAGCCATCCTCCCCGCAGGGCTCCGTAGCGTCGCACCGCTTCTAGGGTGTAGTGAGAGCAGGTGGGGTAATAGCGACAGGCCGGGGGCAACCAAGGGGAAATGCCGACCTGATAGCCGCGAATCAGGGCGATCAAACTGCGGGTAAAAGGATCCGACCGTTCAGGCATGGGCAAGCCTACGGGAGAACGATCTTCAGGTTAACAGCTGCCCCAACCCAGAGGTTGCGTCAAGGTTGTGCAAGACCGGTTCACGGCCCCGGGTAATACGGTTACAATCAATAAGGTTAGTGTCTAAATTATTTTGGGCCGAGGGATCCGAAGAGACGCCTTTTCAGGGGGATCCCCCGGCAGCGACGGGTTCCGACGGCACCAATTGAGTCCCCTTTTGCGTGAGGAGTTTTCGTGAGGGTATTTCGGCAACTGCAGCCTGGGCAGCGACGCAACTTGAGCATTTTGTTTGTGGCCGGGCTGCTCTTTTGGGCCAGTTTATCCTCGCTGTTGCCTATTCTGCCCCTCTATGTCAGCGATGCCGGTGGCACCAGTCAACAAGTCGGCTTGGTGATGGGGGCGTTCTCGATTGGTTTGCTGGCCTCCCGCTCTTGGTTGGGGCGCTTGGCGGATCGGCGCAGTCGGCAGATTGTCCTGCTCATCGGCATGGGGGTGGTGGGAGTGGCCCCTTTGGGGTATTGGCTCTCCGATTGGATCCCTTTGATCGCCTTGGTGCGCGCCTTCCATGGGATTAGCATTGCCGCTTTTGCCACTGGCTATGTGACGTTGGTGGTGGATTTTGCCCCGGAAGAAAAACGCGGCGAGATCTTGGGCTACATGAGCTTGGTCAATCCGATTGGTGCTGCCATCGGCCCCGCTTTGGGCGGGTTCTTACAAGAGTGGGCCGGCTATGGTCCTGCGTTTCTCTTCTCGGCCTCGCTTGGGTTGGCGGGGTTTCTTTGTACACAGTTGGTTCGAGAACAACGGCGTGAGCAACTGGGATCCCTGCCGGTGGAGGGGGCCTTTTGGAGCCTTCTGGGTAGCCCGAAGGTGCGCTCTCTTGCTCTGGTGATGCTTTTGGTTGGGTTGGCCTTTGGCACCCAAACCACCTTCGTCGCCCTGCTGATCCAGGAAACAGCAGTGCCCATGAATGCGGGACTGTTCTACACAGCGGTGGCCTTTGCCAGCTTCGGGGTGCGCCTGTTGGCCGGTCGTGCCTCCGATCGCTATGGGCGAGGGCCGTTCATCTCCCTCAGTTTGGCCACCTATGCCCTGGCAATGGGGATCCTGTTCACTGCCGACAGCGTCGGCGCCTTTTTGACGGCTGGCGTTGTGGTGGGCTCCGGTTTTGGCACGTTGATCCCGCTGATTTCCGCCCTGATCGCCGATCGGTCCGGCCCTGCGGAGCGGGGTCGTATGTTCAGCCTGGTGATGTGTGGTTTTGATCTGGGCATTGGCTTGGCAGGGCCGATTTTGGGTACCCTGGCGGTGGGATCCGGCTATCGGGCCATGTTTGGCTATGCCGCCCTGCTCTCTTTGGCTTCTCTGGGCTATTTCCTCACCTTTTCCAACCCTCGTCCGGGGATCTCACTGCGCTTTGCCTTGGGGTTGGGGCCGGATCCGTTTAGCCAGCGGCAGCCTGCCACTCTCGAGCAGACCGATGAGCCCACTCCCCTAGAAACGGGATCCCCGACTTCAGTTCCCAGTAGCCGCCGGTAGCCCATTTCCAGGAACTTGCATTATCCTTAGCTGGGGAATGTGCAAAAAATAACCTCAGGCACAGCGCATGAACGCACGACATTGGCTTGGCCTCGCGGGATCCCTGGTGGTCGGCGCCCTTTTGGGGTGGATGGAGGCTGCTTGGGCAGGGGTGACGGTGCGTGTGGAATTGGCCAATACCCGCGCCCCGCTGACGGTGGGGGTTTCTACCCCGGCCCAACTCACCAACAGTCGTGGGGAAGTACTGGCGGAATTGCCCTCCATGCAAGGGTTTTTGGCTCAGCCAAGCCCACAGGGGGTGCATCTCAATGGGGTGGTTTCCCCGGTGCTGGTCATTAGACCTGAAGAGGGCGGCCTGGTGGCGGTGAATGGCCGCTGGTATTCCGGCGAGGTGCTCTTGACCGGGTACAACCTGCTGCTGGCCATCAACTCTGTTGACCTGGAAGACTATGTGGCCAGTGTGGTGGAGGCCGAAATGGGACCCCGGTTTTTGCCGGAAGCCCTGAAAGCCCAGGCCGTAGCCGCCCGCAGCTATGTACTCCATCACCGCAATTCGCACGGCTGGTTTGATGTATTTAGCGATACTCGCTCCCAGGTGTATCGGGGCTTGTCACAACGGTCGGTGGCAGCCCTAGAAGCCACGCGGGCCACTCGGGGGGTGGTGATGGTGTACGGGGGCCAGTTTGTGAATGCCATGTACAGCGCCAGCAGCGGCGGCCAAACCGTCGGGGTGAGCGGGATCCCCTATTTGATAAGCCTGCCGGATGTGAGCCCCTATCCCAAGCATGGGCACGGCATCGGCATGAGCCAGTGGGGTGCTCAAGAGTTGGCCCGCCAAGGCTGGACCTACCGGCAAATTTTGGCCTATTACTACCCTGGGGTGGGGTTGGGTCGCCTGCCGGAGTGAAGCCTTAGAACGGTTCCCCGCTCCGAGTTCCGGCCGACCGGCAGGGATTTGGCCCCCGATCCCCCTCGGGATCCCACGGCTTAGGGTGGGGTGTCACAGGTCTGGTCTTGAGGAATGCTATACCGCAAAGGGAGCTCGATGCTGCCGAGCTCTGGTGTAGGGGATCCCTCCTGTGTGATGCTACAGACAGTGCTGCACAGGCTGGTTCATAGCAACCACTTATGGCAACCACTCATAGGAGGAAACGAACATTGCGGGTGGGGATCATTGGCACTGGCTATGCAGCTCGCTCACGGGCTGAAGCGGTGCGAAAAGATGGACAAGCACAAATTGTAGCCATTGCCGGTCGAAATCCCGATCGAACCGGCCCGTTTGCGGCGGAGTTTGGGGCCACCGTCTGTCCTGATTGGTCAACCCTGCTGCACGATCATCAGTTAGACTTGGTGTTTGTTAGCACCATCAATCGAGACCATGCCGCCATTGCCCGTGCCGCCCTGGGATTGGGGATCCCCACCGTTGTGGAATATCCCCTCGCTTTGGAGGTGGCCGAGGCCCGTTCTTTGGTAAAACTGGCTGCCGAGCGAAAGGTGCTGCTGCATGTGGAGCACATTGAGCTGATCAGCGGCGTGCATCTGTTGCTGAAACGGGAGTTGGAAGGGTTGGGCAAGCTGTTTGCCGTTCGCTACATTACCCTCACCGCCACCCATCCCGCCCCCGAACGCTGGACTTATCAGCCGGAGTTGTTCGGATTCCCTCTTATGGGGGCCGTTTCCCGCATTCACCGGCTGGTGGATCTGTTGGGACCTGTAGAACGGGTGAGCTGCCAACTGCGCTACGATGGCCCGGATTTGCCCCACCGCTACAGCAGCTGCTACTGTACTGCCCAGCTGAGTTTTGCCGATGGCCTGGTGGCAGTGCTCGCCTACGGCAAGGGCGATTCCTTGTGGTGTTCGCAGCGGCTGCTGGAACTGCATGGCCAGCGAGGCGGCCTGTTGATCAACGGGGAAGAAGCAATGTTGCTGCGTCCTGGCAATGCCCATCCCCTGGAGACGGGATCCCGTCACGGTTTGTTTGAACAGGATACCCACATGGTGCTGGAACATCTGCGTAAGGGTAGCCCCCTCTACGTAGATACTGAGAAAATGCTGCATGCCCTAGCCGTGGCAGAAGCTGCGGAGCGATCCGCCCAAACCCACCAGGTGATTCGGATCCCAGCGTGATCTGGCCAACGCCTGTCGCTCCATGTCCGGCTCAAACCTCAATTGCCGCTGCTGGGCCGACGGGCGGCAATCGCCAGGCTGACATTGGGTACCCGTTGCAGGGTATCCATCACCTCCACCACCTTGCCGTGGGAGAGCGCTAAATCAGCATTAATCACCACCAAGCGCCGCCCTTCCCCTGACTTTTCTGCCAGGATCCGCTCCACCGCTGGGAGCAACCCCGAAATATCGGCAATGGTTTCTTGGTTGACGGCAATTTGTCCCTCTGCCGTCACACTTACGGTGACATCCGGCTGTAGACGGGTTTCTGCCGTAGTTGCATCCGGCAAGTTAACATCCAAGGCTTCCGAACGGGTGAGCACCAAGCTGGCGATCACGAAAAACACCAAGATTGAGAAGATGACATCGATCAGGGGCACGATGTTGATCTCAGCGGGTCTAAAATTCTCTTCCGGGATTCGCATAAGGCTCCTGTACCGATTGCTCAAGCGACGAATAGGGAGGAATGGCCGAGCCGCCGGTGGGGCTAGGCTTCATGTAGGGTCGCTGGGAAGGCTGTTGCGCTTGCATCTCCTGCCGTTGCCGATGCAACAACTCCAACTCGCCCCCGTACTCCTGAATCTTGGAGAGTTGTCGTAAGTACAACGAGCGGAAAGTGTTGGAGATCAGCAAAGTGGGAATGGCGACGATCAGCCCAAACGCCGTTGAGTAAAGGGCTTCGGCAATCCCCTGACCTACTCCCTGGGTGTCGGTGCCGCCGATATCTCCCAGTTGAATGGAGCTGAGGATTTGGATGATGCCGGTGACGGTGCCCAAGAGGCCCAAGAACGGGGCGATGGTGATCACCGTATCGAAGACGGTATTGAAGCGCTTTAGGAGGGGCACTTCTGCTGCTAAGGCGGTTTCTAGGGCCAACTTAAAGTCTTCAGGGCTGGCTTCGTTCAGCTCCAGCCCGGCCAAAAAAATCCGGGCAATGGGCAGATCGGCATTCTGCTCCAGCATGTACTGGGCCGCACGTGGATTGCGGCGGTATTGGCTCAGAGATTGACGAACGACCGCCTCCTGCCGATGGGTGACCTTCCACCAGAACAGCCCCCGCTCGATGCAGCAAGCCACCGAGAAGACCGAGAACATCAACAGTGGGATGGAAAAGTACCAACCCCGGATCAGTAACTGTAAAACCGTATCCATCGACCCTCACTCACCCCCGCCCTAGCGGAATTTTACGCTCATCTTGTCATAACACTTTCTCCGGAGAGCTGGGATCCCTTCTTGCGCGGCCAGGGTTGCATCTCTTGGTAATTCGGTAATTTCGAGAATCCCAGAGCTTCACCTCGTCAATTGCCAATCCAGAGGGCATACTGGTTCCAACAATTGGATCCCGAGGGCGTGAATTATGAAATTCAGACGCTGGTTGGGTCTTTGCTGCGCCTGTCTGATGGCATTGCTGCTGACGGCTTGCGGTAAGGGATCCACCCCCTATGACAGCATTGTGGTCAATTTTGTTAACACCGCTACCCCGAGTCAGATTGCCGCCATTGCCAAGGAGTATGGTCTTTCGCTGCGCCCCAGCAGTGGCAGCTCCTTTGCCCGCCAAGAAGCCATTTATCTGTTCGACGTGGAGGCCCATCATCAGGGATCCACACGGCGCTTGGTGAAGCAGCTGACGAATGAGGCCTTGATCGAGTATGCCCATCCCAACTATCAGTTCCAGGCGGCCTTTGTGCCCAACGATCGCCTTTATCCCCAGCAGTGGAACCTGAGGGCCATCCACATGCCGGAGGCCTGGGATGTGTCTCAGGGGGAAGGAGTCACGGTGGCCGTGGTGGATACGGGGGTCACCCGGGTCTCGGATCTGGCCCAAACTGAGTTTGTCAAGGGCTACGACTTTGTGGATGACGACGAGAATCCGGAAGATTTACAGGGACATGGCACCCATGTGGCGGGAACCATCGCCCAGTCCACCAACAATGCCTACGGTGTGGCGGGGATCGCCTTTAAGGCCAAGATCATGCCGGTGCGGGTTCTGGATGCCAACGGCTTTGGATCCCTGTCGGACGTGGTGGAAGGGATCCGCTATGCCGCCGACCATGGCGCTACGATCATCAACCTCAGCCTGGGCAGCCGGGCTTCGGCACAGTTGATGCAAGAGGCCGTTACCTACGCCCACAGCAAAGGGGTAACGGTGATCGCGGCGGCGGGCAACGAAAATTCCAACCAGGTCAGCTACCCGGCCCGCTATGAGCATGTGATCGCCGTCTCGGCCACCGGGCCCAACGGCGAGAAAGCCCCCTACTCCAACTACGGGGTGGGCGTGGATATCTCCGCTCCCGGTGGGGCCAAAACCCAGGAGCACCCGGAATACGGCATCCTCCAACAAACCATCAACCGCCGTAACCCCAGCGAAGCTCTCTTTGCTTACTTCCAGGGCACCAGCATGGCTACCCCCCACGTGGCGGGGGTGGCGGCCCTGATCCAAGCCCAGGGGGTGAAAGACCCGGATAAGGTGGAGGAAGTGCTGAAGATGTCCGCCATGCCGGTGGAAAACGACAAGCAGAACTTCTACGGTGCCGGTCGTTTGGATGCTGCCAAAGCCTTGGCGCGGGCCACAGGACAACAGGAAGAAAACCCCTTGGCTCTGTGGTTCAAGGACTTCTTGCAGTACCTGAACAACAACGGCTACCTCAACCCCCGCTTCTGGTTTGATGGCGGCCCGATTGCCCTGGTGCCGAAGCTGCTGATGGTGATCGGGGGCTACATCATCCTGGTGTTGATCCGCTGGTGGCTGGCCCCCAAACGCCTCCTTGCCTCTGTGCCGCTGCTGGCCGGGATCCTCTTGGGCAGTGCCGGTTTATTTCCTCTGCAGGGGTTGGCGATTGTCGGCGGCCCCCGTTGGCCCTTCCAACTGGCGGGTAGTTCCCTGCCGGAGTTGGGAACAGCTTTTGCCCAGACCGGTGCCTTGAACCCGCTGTTTGCCAGTGTCTTGATCCCGGGCCTGCTGATGTTGCTCCTGCTGGGGCACCGGCGCTGGCGGTGGGCGGTGATCGGCCTGTCGGTGGGGATGGCCTCACACTTGCTTTTGTCCGGATCCCTGTTCTACGAGGGGGTGGTATGGTTTGGCTCCTCTGCTTGGTTGGGTCGCTCCTTCTTGCTCCTCAATGGCTTGCTCTGCCTGGGCTTGGCCTATTTGGGAGCACAAGCCTCTACGGACTCCCCGTCCACGGCGACTGGGCTAGCTCTGAGGAAGTGATGCCGGAGCCAATTCAGGAGTACCAGGGCAAAATCGAGTTCCTGGACATCGAGTCGGGGGTGTGGGTGCTGACGGTGCCTTCCGGCGAACACTACGCCCTCTTTCGTGCCCCCAAAGACCTGTTGCAGGAGGGGCTGGAGGTGACCATCCAGGGACAGGTGAAAGAAGACATGCTGACGGTGGCGCAGGTGGGCCCGGTTTTGGAAGTGAAGAGCTTCAAACGGCAGCCCTAACCCCACGGTCGGTTGCTTAGGCAACAAGTTCAGTTGGGGATCCCTTCTGGCCAATAGATGGCTGGAGGGGATCCCGTTTGTCTGGGGTTTATGGTCACTCCAAGTAAGACCAAATAACATACACTTTCTGACTCCCCTCTTCGGCTCTGGGAGAAGAGATACGGCCGGTGCCACACTGCGCGAAGGGGGGAGGGCAGGTGTTGCAAACTCAATTCAACTCAATTCAATCGAGAATGGGTCATCCGATTCTCCGGGGCTTGGCTGTAGCGGGTGAGGCAAAAGTGCTACGGATGCCGTGGTTGCCTCAGGATGAGTTGAGTGTGGCCATGGCCTCCATGGATGTGCCGCCTATCGGATGTGGATCCCAGCTTGATCAAGGCGGTCTGATTGAGCAGTAACCCCTGGGTTACCCAGGAGGGAGGTTAAAATCAGTTGGGTGTCGGAGAGGGATCCCTTTCTTGGCCTGGGGCTGTGGCTCAGATGGATAGAGCAAGCGCCTCCTAAGCGCTAGGTCGGCGGTTCGAATCCGCCCAGTCCCGTTCCTTAAAATCCCCAAAATCTAAGCCAGATAAGGGATCCCAGATTTTGTTTGTCCTGCCGGATCTGTCAGGTTGACTGTTTTGTGACAGATAATGTCGCAGACTGCTCAATTAGAGATAGTCCAATCTCTATCAGCTTTTTCATCTCATCTCTGCTCCGACATGGAAATAATCGAACAAATGATTTGATAACAGACCACATCATTT
>JAUQVK010000099.1:0-5818 GCA_039794845.1 Thermostichus sp. DRC_bins_24 | reverse complement strand
CTTGTTCCGTATAAGTGAAGCTTGAAATAAGTGAAGCTTGAACGGGCTGTAGAGCTCTTTCAGCCCAAGAACCCGGTTGACCAACGCAAGCTGCCTGTGATTAGTGTAGCTAAAGATACTCTAAGACTGCATTGGTACAGCCCTTTCGCTAGTCACATGTAACAGCTATGGAGGTTGAAACCCACCTCCTGGAGGGCTGAGGAAGCATAAACCCTGCTGTAGAAAACCCGCGCAAGGGCTGCAATTGAGATTTTGGTCAAATCGATACAACTCTAACTCGAAGAGTAAGCTACGCTGCACCCATTCTTTAAGGCTACTCCGCTGAAAAATCGTCAGGGAAATTAAAGCATGGTTTACTCTCGTCGTCCGCCTTCAGGGGCTAGAGCAGGTTTTGTTCGTCGTCGCGATTTCCTCAAGCGCAGCCTTTTGATGGGGGCAGCAGCTTCGAGCTCTGGAGCGCTGCTGTCGCTTTTGGCTTCCCATGATGAGGCTCAGAGTCAATCCAGCACACCAGTGCGAGGAGGAACCTTTGTGGCGGTTGGACACCAAGAAGTGCCCACCCTCAGTCCTGGCAAAGCGGTGGGGAATGTCCCCCTTTTTATCATGTACCAGCTCTACGACGGCCTGGTGGATGTGGATGAGAATTTTGAGGTTCAGCCCGCCCTGGCAGAATCCTGGGAGATCAGCGACGATGGCCTCACCTACACCTTTAAGCTGCGAAAAGGGGTGCTGTTCCACGACGGCGTAGAGATGACCTCGGAGGACGTGAAGTACACCTATGAATTCTACGGGGATCCCGAGAGTGGCTCCACCATCTCGGGGCAAGCCGCCGACATCGAGAGTATCGACACACCGGATCCGTACACGGTGGTTTTCACCCTCAGCCAGCCCAACGCCACCTTCCTGCGGATTACCGCCACCAACTACTACATCGTGCCGAAGCACTACCACGAAGAGGTGGGGGAAGAAGTCTTTGAAACCCGGCCCATCGGCACGGGCGCTTTTAAGCTCAAAGAATGGCGGCCAGCAGAGTTCACCGAGCTAGAAGCCTTCGATGACCACTTTCGAGGCCGTCCCAATATCGACATTTTGCGGCAGGAGATCGTGCCAGAGGCTTCAGTTCGAGCCATCGCCATGGAAACAGGCCAAGCCGACACCATGACCTGGCCGCCGCTCATAGAAGATAACCTGCGCTTTGCAGCCGATACCGAAAACTTCACCACCTTCGTCAGCTCCAGCCTCAGCGTTAATCATTTTCCGTTGAACAATAATCACCCCATCCTCTCTGACAAGCGAGTGCGGCAGGCCATGATGTATGCCTTTGACCGTCCTCGTCAAATTAATGACGTTCAGCAAGGAGCTGCCACCCTAGCCACCTCCAACCTGTCTCCGTCATTGGTGCAGTGGTTTGAGGCCATGGTTACCACCTACGACTATAATCCGGCCAAGGCAGAAGAACTGCTCGAAGAGGCGGGCTGGACGATGGGATCCGACGGCATCCGCGAAAAAGATGGGCAAAAGCTCACCTTTACCTGCACCACCATCACCGGTGATCAGGCCCGTCGCCCTCAGGCAGAGATTTTGCAACAGCAGCTTCTGGCCGTCGGCATCGACATGCAGCTCTCAGAGGCGCCCATCACAGCTATCCAGACGGGTCTGCGTAACAACACCGTCGATGCCTCTCTCTTCAACTGGAACTACGGCGGCACCAACGGGGATCCCGATGCCCCTACCACATTGCCATCGGATGGGCGATCCAACTGGTCCAATTTTGCCAATGCCCGTGTCGATGAGTTACTTAAACTGGGCCGCCAGGAAGTGGATCCCGAACGGCGAGCCGAGTACTACCGCGAGATTCAGCGGATTGTGGCGGACGAGGTGCCTTTCCTCTTCGTCATGTATTGGGATTGGTTCAATATCTTCAGCAGCCGCATCAAAGGGTTACCCAAGTCTGCCTTAGCTGGGGACTTTATCTACAAAAAGCTCCACGAGATCTGGATTGAAGCCTAAGGGATCCCGCCTCTTCTTTATTCTGGCGGGGATCCCGAATACCGACAGATACAGTCAACTCAATGGCTGGGCCTAGCCAATCATGAGGTAACCCCATGGGCCGATACCTGATAGCTCGACTTTTTCAAGGGATTTTGGTGGTTCTGCTCATCAGCCTTATCACCTTTATCATCGTGCGTCTTATCCCTGGCGATCCCGTTGATTTGCTGCTGGGAGAAGGGCAGGTACCCATTACCGAGGCTCAGGTGGAGGCGATCCGACGACAATGGGGCCTAGACCGCCCCCTGTGGGAGCAGTATCTCACCTGGATGGGCAAGATGCTCACTGGCAATTTCGGCACCTCCATCATCCGCACAGGTGTGCCGGTCAACCGGATGATCTGGGAGGCTGTGCCTGTGACTGCGCTACTCAACCTACTGGCGTTGGGCATTGCCATCGCTGTGGCCATTCCGGCGGGCATTATCGCAGGGGCCCGGCGCAACTCCTGGTTTGACTACCTCCTGACCGGGGGGTCTACATTGGGGATCGCTTTGCCCAACTTTTGGCTAGGGCTAATGTTGATCGTGGTGTTTGGGGTGATGCTGCGTTGGTTGCCTCCCTTTGGTCTGCGCTCCTGGCAGGGCTATATCTTGCCAGTGGTGGTGCTGGCTACCGAGCAGATGGCGATGCTGGCCCGAGTGATGCGGGGGGCCATGATCGAAATTCTCAACCAGGACTACATCAAAACGGCCCGCAGCAAGGGGCTCTCTGATCGGGCTATTTTGTTCGGCCATGCAGTGCCCAACGCTCTGCTGCCGGTGGTGACGGTGATCGGGTTTCGCATCGCCTTTTTGCTCAGCGGCACCATCATCATCGAATCGGTCTTTGCCTTGCCCGGGATTGGTCGGCTGCTCTATGACTCCGTTTTTCGGCTGGATTACCAAGTGGCCCAGGCCATTGTTATGGTGTTGTCCATCTTGGTTGTCGTGGTTAACCTGCTCACCGATCTCACCTACGCTGCCATCGATCCACGCCTGCGGCTGTTAGCCCGCTCCCGATAGCGACAGCTTTTCGGGTTCATTTGCCCCAAGTTCAGGAAGTTCATGTCCAAAACTTAGCCTATGCCCATGACCACCCCCACCAGTCCGGTCATTACAGCAACATCATCCCCAACAGCCACCCGCCCGGGGTCCCATCGGCCGATCTCCCCCTGGGTGCGGGCCTGGCGCCGCTTTCGATCCAACCGCCTTGCCTTGGTGGGGCTTGCTTTTGTATTGCTACTGATCTTGGTGGCGGTGTTTGCTGATGCACTAGCTCCCTACTCTCCGGTCGAGATCTTTGCCGGCAGGCGAGGACAGCCACCGTCTGCTGGACATTGGCTCGGGTTTGACCATGTGGGTCGAGATCTGCTTAGCCGCCTCATTTTTGGCACCCGTGCTGCTCTGATCGTGGGCTTAGGCGCCACCAGTCTAGCGGTGACCATCGGGATCCTGGTGGGGAGCCTATCGGGTTATTTTGGGGGCTGGGTCGATCTGGTGTTGTCCAGACTATTGGATAGTCTCATGGCTTTTCCGACGCTGGCGTTGTTGTTGATGCTGGCAGCCGTGCTTGGCCCTAGCTTGACCACAACCGTGATGGTGATAGGGCTAACCTCATGGGCAGCCTATGCCCGGGTGGTGCGTGCTGATGTTATGAGCCTGAGAGAGCGAGATTTCATCATGGCGGCTCGTGCGGGAGGGGCTACCTCGAGGCGAATTTTGTTTCACCATATCCTCCCCAACGTCATGGGGCCTGTGATCGTGTTGGGCAGCCTTGGAGTGGGCAGCACCATCATTCTGGAATCAGCCCTATCGTTTCTGGGGTTAGGGATCCGGCCCCCAGCCCCATCCTGGGGTGGCATTCTCTCCGATGGTCGAGCCTACATTCTCACCTACCCCCACATCGCCATTGCCCCAGGCATCATGATCGTGCTGACGGTGTTGGCGTTTAACTTCATCGGGGATGGTTTACGGGATGCGCTGGATCCCCGCCAACGAGGCTGATCCTGAAAAAAGTCTCTCCATAGCATTAACCAAAAACTGGGCCAATCGAGTTGTTTCCCATCCAGACAAAAAACCATGCGCATCGCAATTGGTGGCATCGCCCACGAAACCAATACCTTCTCCATCGTGCCTACCAAGCTAGAAGATTTTCAGCGAAGTCACTATGCCGTGGATGAGGGCCTTCTGACCCAGTACACCGGCACCAAAACCGGCCTTGGTGGCTTCCTTGATGCCGCTTGCGATCTCAACTATCAGGTCTTCCCGACTCTGATGGCCTCTGCCACACCCGGTGGGATTGTCACATCTGAAGCCCTCACTGCGCTTGTGGAGGGATTGACCACTCGCTTGGGAAAGATCCACGCTGAGGCACCGCTGGATGGTATCTTTTTGACTCTGCATGGGGCCATGGTTTCTGAGTTGGATGATGACGGAGAAAGCTATATTCTCCGAGCCGTTCGACAGGTGGTGGGCCCGGAAATGCCCATCATTGTGGAGCTCGATCTGCACGGCAACATCACTCCGGAGATGGTGAGTCTGGTCAGCATATGCGTAGCCTACGATGAATATCCCCATACGGATCCCTACGAGCGCGGCTATGAAGCTGGGGTATTGATGACCAAAATGGTTCGGGGAGGCATTCAACCCACCCCTCACATCATCAACATTCCGCTCCTCTCCGGAATGCAGCGACAGTACACCCACGCTGAGCCCATGTTGGGGCTGAAGCGGCTGGCCCACGATATCGAAACCGAGCGTGGCATCCTCAATGTCAGCTATCTGCCTGGGTTTCCCTATGCCGACATTCCCCACACCAGCTTCTCAATCATCGTCACCAGCGACGGGGATCCCGAGCTTGCCAAAGCCAAAGCCCAGGAACTGGCAGCCTATGTCTGGGAGCGGCGGGATGACTTTGTTGCTCAACCGGTTTCCACTGACGAGGCGGTCATGAAAGCCATACAGGCTCCCGCGGGCCCTATTGTGTTGGCAGACAGTGGCGATAATCCCGGAGCAGGCACCCCCTGTGATGGCACGGTGTTGTTGGAAGCACTATTGAGGTTGGGAGCACAACAAGCAGCTGTGGCGGTTATCGCCGATTCTGAAGTAGTCAAGTTGGCACACCAAGCCGGGATCGGAGCAACGTTATCGGTCATGTTGGGTGCCAAGGTGGATCAACTACACGGGGATCCCTTGCCGGTGACCGCCACGGTTAAGCGCCTGAGTGATGGAAGATTTACCCATACAGGGCCCATGCTAACGGGCATCGAAATCGATATGGGGCCAACAGCCGTTTTAGAGCTTGCCGGCGAGCAAGGGAGTTCCGTACAAGTTATCGTCACCACCCATCGCCATCAACCCACAGACCTAGAAGTCTTTCGCAGCCAAGGCATTGAGCCCACCGAGCAAAAGATTCTGGCGGTCAAATCTCTGGTTCATTTTCGGGCAGCCTTCACCCCCATTGCCCGACAGATCATCGAAGTCGACACCCCTGGCTTATCCAGCCCTCATTTGGATCGACTTACCTTCCGTCACCTCAAGCGCCCCATTTATCCCTTTGAGCCGGAACTAATGTGGGCGCCATGATGGTCTATTTATGTGCAATTGAAACCAAAAGGATCCCGATCGATATCAATCAACCGGGATCCTGAACTAACCATTATCAACCTGGCACCGAGCTAGGTTACCGGAGGGCGACCCCTCAAGTAGGATTGCCGCTGCAGCGTTTCACCACCGAGTTCGGGATGGGTCGGCGTGGGGCCACTGCGCCATAGGCACCAGGAAGAGCTGAA
>JAUQVK010000098.1:8575-31516 GCA_039794845.1 Thermostichus sp. DRC_bins_24 | reverse complement strand
GTGATGGGAACCGGAAGAATAAGACAAGATCTAGAGAAGAAGAAACTAGGGAGGAGTTCAGGAACAATCCGAGGTGGGAAGAAGTTAAATTCATCCCAATGGCCTTGGATGTCTACCTCAATTCTGTTCTCCTCTGCTTAGAGTGACGAAAGAGGCGTAACAATATGATGTAGGTTTTGCGAGTTTTACAGCAAGGGATCCAGTCTCCAGACCATGCCCAATTTGTTGAAGCCATCATCCAGTCTCCCGGGTAAGCAATATGACCACCTTTTCCCCCTGGATCCAACCGTTAAACCAAAGCTGGCAGGATCCTGCCCCGCTGGGGTGGACATTGGCCTATGAAGGGATCCCTACCCACATCGATTGCCTGGGGCCATTGCTGTATGGCCTGTTTCAGGAGCACTGGGCACAGGTGCAATTGGGGCAGGTTGTCGAGGGAGGTGTGTTGGAACTTGCCTTTAAGGATCCCCCGGTTTTGTGCGTACTTTATGATGGCTACTTGACAGTTGCCACCGAAACTTGGCATCTGCATTTGTGTCTGGAAGAGCACTTAGGCGGCCCCCATAATAAGACACCACCTGAGTTGCGAAAAAAGCGGTTGGTAAGTCGAGCCGCCCTTTATCAACGGCTTAATCCTGAGGGCAAGCCCCGTATGTGGGGGATCCAATTTTGGAATGGGGCAGGTGAGTCTTTAATGCAGATTTTCTTACCCAGTCCCTTTTTGGGTCAGGACGAAGACTATCTGCCCGAAGGCAAGGCCGATTACCGAAAGCTCTCATTGTATGAGGAGATTCGACAGATCTATGTGCGCGGTGAAAGGCGGATCCCTTATGATGATAACCCCCTTAAACGGCCCTATCTTTCGGTCTGTCGCTCCAGTCGTTGTAACCCTTCGCGGAATTATCAACCTGTTGTCGAGGCTCTGGAGTCTGCTCTTCAAGCCGCCCAATTGGACATCAAAGTGATTACCTCCGGCTGTTTGGAAGTCTGTCAACGGGGGCCGGTGGTGTTCTATTCCGGTGACCGCACCTGGTACACACGGGTTACTCCCAAAGTTGCCGAGCAAATTGTGCAAGACCATCTGGTTAATCGCTGTCCCCTGAAGTCTCATCTTTTTCCAGGAGAATAAACCATGACCAGCCTACAACCGACCAGCCATTTTGTTCCTAAATCCAAACAAGGGAGCCGGATCCCAAGTCGGTTTTGGATCCAAACTTGCCAGCAAATGGCCCAAGGCCGCTTTTGGCCAGGCCTCCTCACCACCGTTGGCTGTTTGGGAAACATCGCCTACACCTGTACCCTGCCTTTTGTCACTATAGGGATCCTGACAGGCACCACCCTAACTCGTCAAAAAGCCATTATTAGCACCCTGATGATCTGGCTTTCTAACCAAATCTTTGGTTATCTACTCCACAACTACCCCCGCACACCCGACTCTTTCGGCTGGGGAGTTGTTTTAGGGATCAGCACCTTGAGTGTTACGCTTGTCGCCAGTTATCGCCCTCTTTTTAAGCCGGGCAAACTGTGGGTGAATTATGTGTGGATCCTGTTGATGCTGGTCCTGGGATTCGTGGGTTTTCAGATTTTGATCTTCCTGGCGGGTTTATTCTTAGGAGGCACCCATGGCTTGACGTTGCCGGTTTTGGGCAAAATCTGGCTGGATAACTGGCTCTGGACAGGATTGTGGTTGGGGATCCATTCATTGTTGGTGTGGTCGAATGGACGTAAATCAGCATATTTCAATCAAGATTAACGTGACTCTTTTATTCGCTTGTATTGGTTTGTCTCAAGGGCATTACAGAAGCTATCTAGACTACGGAGCAAAGCATTGTAATAAGAGTAGGCATCCTCTCGTTCTTGTTGGAGATGTCTATATAAAGCCAATTCTGGCTCTTTGATGAAAGATGTTTTAGGAAAAACCAAGCCTGCTTTGGCTAAGCGTGTTGATGAGATAGCAACGAGCAGTGCGGGTACAGTATTGATATTGCCTTCCTCTAGATCACGTAGCCCTGCTGATATGAGGTCTCCTGCTGGCAGTTCAATTAGATTCATGGTTTTGTTCCTTTGAGTGGCTCTCGCAAGAGTTAATGAAGTCTATGACTCTGTTTCTGATAGCTTCGGGATTAAGGGAAGGATATCGGATCAATTGGGGGGTAATGGCTTCTAATCCATCAACCAAATCTTTCAAAGGAAAAAGCTGATAGCTGTACATGGCCTGGACATCTTTAATGTCGCGATCGAACCCTCTGGAGAGCTTGGAGAGAGCCTGAGAAGTAAAATCATAAAAGAAACTTGGCCACACTTACTAATGAATAAGCTTCGCTCACGCCATCTGGGTAGAGGAGGTAGAAAATCTTGGGGAGAAGCAAGCTCAACGTTGATATCAAGTTGATTCTTGAGTTTAGCAATAGCTTGAAAAACACCTTGAGGCTCAGGATCCAATCGAATGTCAACATCAATTGTAGACTCACGCCATCCCATGATTAAGGCGCTGGTGCCGCCCGTGAAGTAAATGCAACCTGAACTCTGAGCTTCTCGACCCAAGGCTTGCATCAGTATTTTTTATCTTCTCCAAATTGACGTTTGAGCGCATATCATCTGCCCTTGCCTCGTCTCTACCTGGGTAACCCGTAACTCCAAGTTTTTACATGGAAATTTGCACAAACTCCACTTGATCGGGAAGGCCGGGGGCCACGTGCAACATCTGCTGGTTCAAATCCATCACCACAGCCGCCACACTTTCGGTGCGATCCACCGCAGGTAGATGGGGATCCGGATGGCGGCAGATGCAGTGGGGAGCGCCGGTTCGATCTTGCAGTATGTTCTGCAGAGCGATTGCATCGAGGGATCCCCTTTGGGCGCTGGCTTGCAGAAGATCATAGGCCCGTTCTAGGCGTTGCGTCGTGGAGGATCCCACATGGGGGGGCATTTCAAGATCTTGCAAGGTCGGATCCAGAAAATGATTGGTATGGGCGAGGATCCCCTGTTGAGCCAGATGCAGGCCGATCCCCTGTGGGCTCACTTCAAAACTGATCGCCTGCCCCACAGCACTGGCGACACTCACACAAGAGGACGCTGTATAGGCATAAGATTTCACCCTTTCCAGGGCTTGCTGCCAATCTTCACACTGCAACACTGAGCGCAGCAGCAAATGCACCGGCATTCCCTCGGCTCCGGTTTTCCCATCTGAGCTAGAGCGCAACAGGTTGAGGGTAACCGCCAGCCCCGCCTGATTGAGGCCAATTTTGGCCAGGATCCCGGCTTCGGTCAGGGTGAGGTAGTTGGGGTGCTCATCCGCTTGAACGTGCAACAGCACACAGGCCCGGCGTTGATCCCCAATCCAATCCCAGGTTTGGGCCAGATAGGTGCGGCGGGTTGCGGTGGCCTCTGGGAGGGCGGCTAAGGTGGTGCATTCCCCCCAATCTGGAGCTGCCCCTGTTGAAGGGTTGGGATCCGGATCCCGTTCAGAGAGATGCTCTGGAACCCCAAGGCGGCGGTTTTCGGCCAGAGCGGCTCCGTAGTCGGGATGGGATCCGCCAGCGACAGCCCCAGCCAGGATTTCGGTGCGCAGGTTGAGGGCGAGAATCTCCCGGAACGAAAAGCCGCTACCGCTGGCAATGCCCTCTATTTCCTCTAGTAGATGAGGGGTATGGCGTTCTAGCCAGGGCAGGGATCCCTCCGCTTGGGTTTGGGCCTGCAGCCAGGTGAGACCACAGCGATAGGCAAACTGACGGGCATAGCTGGCCATGCTGTGGCGAATGAGTGGGGCGGCTTGGGAGCCGTATTGTCGGCCCCGCTGTTGTGGATCCCCGTACAGATTGAGGATGGGGAACATAATAAAACTGGCCCTCAATAGGTGGGCAACGACGGATCCACCTCACAGGCCCAGGCATGGATGCCGCCGCTGATATTGTGAACCTGAGTAAACCCGTTGGCCTGTAGCCAGTGGCTCATTTGCGCCGAGCGCACCCCATGATGACAGAGAACAAAAGTCGGCCGGTCTGGGTGCAACTCGACGAGGATCCGTTCGCTCCATTCTTCGTACTGGCTCAGGGGATAGTTGCGAAAGCCAATGGCATTCAAATTCACGATCTCCAGCTCTGCCGGTTCCCGCACGTCGATCAGTTGCCAAGGGCCAGCACCGGGATCCCGTAGCCGTTCGGCCATCTGTTGCGGGGTAATGGAGCGAATGGAGGCGGACATAAACGCTCGATTCGGCAGACGCAGCGGCTTTCCTCAAGATACATCGGCCATACCTTCAAGTTAAAGCTGGTCTAAACTTTTGCTCTCAGATGCCGTTCTATCGGTAGGATGGCACGTTATTTGGATCTTGGGATCTTGTCCGCCCATGGCTGTGCAACACTTTTTGATCGACACGGATACCGCCGGAGATGATGTCACTTCGTTGCTCTTCGGGCTGCTCTGGCCAAACAGTGTTGTAGAAGCCGTTACCATCTGTGCGGGCAACCTGGGCCTAGAACAATGCACCGAAAATGCCCTCTATACCCTAGAAGTGGCCGGCAAAGCCGGGATCCCCGTGTACCCCGGAGCCCACAAACCTTTGGTGGGCAAACTGGTCACGGCGGCCTATGTACACGGAGAAGATGGCATGGGCAATTCTTTCTTCCCGAAGGCCAAACAACGCCCGGAACCCCTGTTTGCTCCCACCGCCATTGTCGAACTGGCCAACCGCTGGGCTGGAGAACTGCAGATCATTGCCCAAGCTCCCCTGACCAACCTGGCGCTGGCCTTAGCCCAAGATCCCACCCTACCGCAAAAGGTAAAGAAGCTCTGGATTATGGGAGGGACCAACAATGCCCTCGGCAACATCACGCCGGCGGCTGAGTTCAATTTTTATGTTGATCCGGAGGCGGCCCAGATGGTTTTGCAAGCGGGTTTTGACATGGTCTTGTCCCCTTGGGATTTATCGGTCAGCGATGGCCTGCTGCTGCGAGAAGAGTTAGAACCGATCTTATCCCTCGATACCCCCCTCAGCCGGTTCTACTTGGCCGTGAACCGGGTGGCTTGGGAGTTCAACCGATCCCATCCGGAAGGGGGCGGCCTGGATGGCATTACCCATCCCGATTCTCTGACGATAGCCATGGCTTTGCAGCCGGAACTGATTCAAGAAAGTCGTCGTCACTACGTGGACGTTGAATGTCGGGGGGAGCTAACTCGCGGCTACAGCTTGGTGGATCGCCTAGGCATTATGGGTCGGCCCGCCAATGCCGAGGTTGTGCTCAGGGCGGACAAATTGGCCTTTCGGGAAATGTTAATTAAGCTACTGGGGCGATAGGAGTCATGATGATGCACAAAACATTGGGGATCTCTTTGGTGTTGGCAGGGCTGTTTGCCCTCAGCAGCGCCGCCCAAGCGCAGTCGGTGCGGGTAGGCATTGCCTTTGGGGAAGGGGGCAAAAACGACCGCAGCTTTAACCAATCGGCTGCGGAAGGAGCGGAACGGGCCAAGCAGGACTTTGGTGTGCAGATATTCGATTTCGAGCCGACGGATCCCTCACAGCTAGGGCCCGGAGTCCGCAAATTTGCTGAAGAAGGCTTTGATGTGGTGGTGGGTGTGGGTTTTGCTCTGGAACCGGCTGTCACCGCCAGTGCGGCTGAGTTCAAGGACGTGAAATTTGGCTTGATAGACTCGGTTTCTCCGGAAGAAGATAACGTGGCCAGTCTGCTCTTCCGTGAACACGAGGGATCCTTCCTGGTCGGCTACCTGGCAGGCAAGCAAACCCAAACCGGGGTGGTCGGTTTCGTGGGGGGCATGGATATCCCCTTGATCCACAAGTTTGAGGCAGGCTACCGGGCTGGGGTGGAATACGCCTGCGCCGAAGAAGGCATCACCTGCCGGGTTATCGCCAACTATGTTGGGACGACACCGGCTGCCTGGAACGATCCGGCCAAGGCCAAAGAGATCTCGGCGGCCCAAAAAGCTCAAGGGGCCGACATTATCTACGCCGCTGCTGGGGGATCCGGCCTGGGGGTCATCGACTTTGTCAAGCAAGAAAAGTGCATCAGGGCCTCTGAACTGCCCAGTGGGGTGAGCTTCATTCGGGATCCTTTTGCGGAGGTGCCCAAGCCTGCCGATTATACCAGTGCCTGCAGTGGCGATGTCCGTCCGATGTTCTTTATCGGCGTGGATGCCAACCAAAACTACTTGGGGGACACCGACAACAACCCCGCCACCCTCAACCACGGCCTCACCTCAATGCTGAAGCGGGTGGATGTTGCCACCTATGATGTGATTCGCAGCGTTGTCGAAGGCAATTTTGTCGGTGGCATTCAAGACTTTGGCCTGGAGAACGACGGCGTGGGCTATGCCCTGGATGAGTACAACGAAGCCCTGATCCCTGCCGATTTGGTGGCTGCCGTGGAAGCGGTGAGGCAGGACATTATTGCCGGAGCCATCGAAGTGCCGGAAGAGCGTTAAACCTTAGGCTCTTGATGCTTGCTCTGAGGGTTTGGAGATCATTCCATCTCCTCAGGGAAGATGCTTCTTAACTTTGTTGCCGTTTGATTGCGGATCCCTTGCAAAGGCTTGACTTTTGGGAGATCCCGTTTGACGATGCCCTTGCGGAGGATGTCTCGCTTTGATCCTCTGCACTTTTTTGTTTTTATAGTCATTGCCATTAAGGCTGAGACAGCTCCCTCACCCCCTTCGCGCAGCGTGGCACCGGCCGTAGCCCTCCTCCCACTCTGGGAGAGGGGAGTTAGAGAGTGTAGAGTTCTTGCTTGGAGTGACTATATTTGCTTTATTTGCTTTCCAACAGTAACTGGCCCCACTTATCTCAGGCAAATTTTTCGCCAAGGAAGACCGACCCATGACTGGTCCGGCAAACGCGAATGTTCGCAAACGGTTTCGTTCCCTGCTGCTGCCTCTGTTGGCGGGGATTGCCCTCGGTTGTGGCGGGGGAGGAAGCGGTGGCCCACCCTCACTGCCCCCCGGTGGATTGGTCACCCTGCGGGTGGATCCCGTGAATGGCCCCTTCACCAAACTGGCGGATGCCACTGCAGAAGCGCAGCGGCTGCAAAATGCCACCTCCGGCTTGGAGGTGCTGATCGAAATTTTGGGAGCAGGAAGCGAAACCCTCCAAAGCAACTTGGCCCTCGATGGTGGCGATGGCACCAATGGCGGACGCATTCGCATTACCAGTGCCGTCACCTACGAAATTTTAACGGGGCTCTTCGACCTGATCGTGGCCAGCCAAACCAGCCTGCAAGGGGTGGAGGTGGTGTTGAATGGGGGACGAGTTCAGGTGAACAATGGCACCTTTCAACCCAGCAAGGTCACCCTCAATGACCCTCGCTCCAATATTTTGGTCAATGGCAATGCCGCCGTTCTGGAAGGAGCTTTGGGCCAACTGGCGCAGATCTTGTGCCAACAATTTTTGGATCCCTGTGTGCAGATTTCCGGCGATGGTCGGGTCAGCCGGGTCTCGCCGATCGTCAGCAAAACGGGTGGGGTGGGCATAGGTACGGTGCCGGGGAGCAATCCCACGATTGAAAACAACACGATTCTCTTGCAGGCTTTGGGGGCTTTGGCGGCCCGCTTCAGCGACAACTCGGGTGGGGTCTTTCGCAATAACCAAATCGAAGGGGATCCATCTACGGCGAGCTTGGCACTGCAAGCACGGCAAACGGGGACCAGTGGCACCACCGGCATTCAACTGGATGGGGCGGGATCAGTGCCGGCGATTCAGTCCAATACGATAGGTGTGGGTGGGGTGGCCGGGAGCTTCGGCATCCGCATTTTGCAAGGGATCCAAGCTCGGACCATTTCTGGGAATACATTTCTTGCCCGGGGTAATGGCACAGGGGTGGCGATTCAGGTGGCTCCCGGCACCCCGGCTGCTGTGGTGGCAACCTACCTGGCCAACAATGCCTTTCAGGGGAACTTTGCTCAGACCGTCGCTGGGGGGGCAACAACCCCGACCTCAACACCCACTCCAACCCCGACGCGGACACCCACTCCAACCCCAACATCCACGCCGACTCCCCCACTGGGCACCGGCCCGATTCAGATCACCCTCAATTGGAACACCACCGATGACCTGGACTTGTACGTAACGGATCCTGGTCAGCAAACGGTCTCTTTTGCCAATCCAAGTATTCCTTCGGGGGGGCAACTGGATGTGGATGCCAATGCAGACTGTACTAAGCTAACGACTTCTCCCGTTGAGAATGTCTTTTGGGCTTCTACGCCTCCTGCGGGAACCTATTTCATCGAGGTGGTTCTATTCCGACGGTGTTCCCAATCAACGGCACCCATTCCGTTTACGGTGACGCTCCGCAAGAGTGGGGTCATTGCCCAGACATTCAATGGGACGGCCACACTGACCGGATCGGCAGGTCGATTTACCTTCTCTTTTCCTTGAACCTCGTCGCCGGCTTTGCCTCTCGATGGGTTTCCTCAGCAAATTCCATAAGACCGTATGATCAAAAGCTGAGCTAGCGCAACCTTAGGGGATCCCTTGCCAGAGTTTAGCCACCCCTTGTATTACTGGCGGCACAAAAACCGCTACTACCACGAGGATCTGGAGCAGCTGCATCGATTCTTCGTCCCCCCCGGTCTGCGCATCCTGGAGATCGGTTCCGGTACGGGATCCCTGCTCAACGCCCTCCAGCCTAGCCTTGGGGTGGGAATCGACCTAGATGCGGACATTGTTGCCCAGGCCCAGGTGGAGTTTCCACACCTGCATTTCCGGGTGCAAGATGCCCACACCCTGGACAAGCAGGATCCGATCTTGGCGCAACCTTTTGATGTGGTGATCCTGACCAATACCCTCGGCAGTCTGGCGGATATTCAACAGGTTTTGCAGCAACTGCGCCGCTTCTGTACCCCCCGCACCCGCCTGATCCTCTCCCACCACAACCCCCTTTGGGAGCCGATCCTGGCTTTAGCGACCATCCTCAAACAACGCATGCCTCTGCCTGTGGCCAACTGGCTCTCGGCGGCGGATGTGGCCAACCTGCTGCATTTGGCAGGCTATGAGATCATTCAGCAGGGCAAACGTCTGTTGTTGCCGCGACGGATCCCGCTGCTTTCGGCGGTGGTTAATCGAGGGATTGCCCCACTGCCGGGGATCAACGCCCTCTGCCTGACGGAGTATACGATTGCTCGTCTGCAACCTGCTGCCGACTGGGATCCCCCTGTTGACCAGCAGCCCTCCTGTACGGTGGTGATTCCGGCCCGGAACGAAGCGGGTAACATTCGCCCCTGTGTGGAGCGGCTGCCCGAAATGGGATCCCACACGGAAATCATTTTTGTGGAGGGGCACTCCAGCGACGAGACATGGTCAGAAATCCAACGGGTGCAGGCTGATTACCAAGGGATCCGTGACATCCGAGGCTTTCAGCAGGAGGGCAAGGGGAAAGGGGATGCGGTACGCAGGGGGGTTGCTGCCGCCACAGGCGATGTGCTGATCATTCTCGATGCCGACTTGACGGTGCAGGCGGAGGATATGACCAAGTTTTTCTGGGCAGTGGCCTCTGGTCGTTGCGATTTTGCCAATGGCTGCCGACTCATCTACCCCCTCAACCCAGAGTCCATGCCTCGGCTAAACCAGTGGGCCAATCGCTTTTTCGCCGCTCTGCTTTCCTACATTCTCGGCATTCGCATCAAGGATTCCCTCTGTGGCACCAAAGCCCTACGGCGGGAGGACTACATCGAGATTGCCAAGTTGAGCCAGGAATGGGGTGACTTCGATCCGTTCGGCGATTTCGACCTGCTGCTGGGAGCCGCCAAGCGCAGCCTCAAAATCCTCGACATTCCGGTGCGGTATTTCCCCAGAACCTATGGCCGCTCCAACATTCAACATGTGCGAGATGGCCTAAGGCTGCTCCAGATCTGTGGATTTGCCCTCAGGCACTTTAAGGGCTAGCGAAAGAGCCCGCCTATGCCTATTCCCCTTTTGGGAATGCGGAGATTTCCGGATCCAAAGCTGCCCCCGCTCCGTAGGAGTCGATATCTATGGCCTGGGATCCCCCCATCGCCAACAGCTCCAACAGGGATCCCAGCTGCCACCAGACCAAGCCCCCCGTTGACAGCACGAGGATCCCGCCCACCCCCGTAGCCAAACCCAACGACAGGCCGAACACATCGAGACAGGCCGCCACAAAGCCGAAGGTAAACAGACAACAGAGGCTGTAGGTGAGAATCATCCCCGGGGTGCGATAACGAATCTGGGGTTGGCTCGCCCGGTTAAGCTGCCAAAAGGCCACTTGGTACTCCAGCTTGTCCTTGAAGATGATGCCGAAAATGACCGCAAAGAAGCTGAACAGAGCGATGGCGGAGTAGATCGGGGGGTTGACAAAGGTATGGGAGAAGTCGCCGCCGCTGTAAACCGATTCCATAGCGCGCACCTGATAAGGGATCCTGACTCTTTACAGCTTAACATTTCTTAGTATCTTCCGTTGTTGGGCCCACAGCTGCAGAAGACACCAGGAAGGGATCCCATCTGGATTACCCTAGAGAGGGCTTTATCTGGCCCCAACCGCTTTTGCTCGTTTCTCCGAGTTGTCTATGTCCGTGATCCGTGCCCTGCATGCCCAGTTGGTTCACAAAGAGCGTTCTGCCGAAGAGATCGCCCGTGAATATCTGGAGCGCCTCACCCGGCTGGAGCCGCAGTTAAAAAGCTTCATCACGGTGACCGAAGATCTGGCCCTGCAACAGGCCAGGGCGGTGGATGCCCAGATTCGTGCCGGAGAAGAGATTGGGCCATTGGCAGGGATCCCAATCGCCCTCAAAGACAACCTCTGTACCCGTGGGATCCCGACCACCTGTGCCTCGAACATTTTGCGCGGGTTTATCCCCCCATACGAATCGACGGTCACGGCACGACTGGCGGCTGCCGGTATGGTGACGGTGGGCAAAACCAACCTGGATGAGTTTGCCATGGGCAGTTCCACCGAAAACTCCGCCTTTCAACTCACCGCCAACCCCTGGGATTTGACGCGGGTGCCTGGGGGATCCTCTGGCGGATCTGCCGCTGCTGTGGCTGCGGATCAGGCGGTGGTTGCCCTTGGATCGGACACCGGTGGCTCCATTCGTCAGCCAGCGGCCTTCTGTGGGGTGGTGGGGCTGAAACCCACCTATGGCTTGGTGTCTCGCTATGGTTTGGTGGCCTTTGCCTCTTCGTTGGATCAGATCGGGCCGTTTGGGCGCACGGTTGAGGATGTGGCCTTACTGCTACAGGGCATTGCCGGCCATGATCCCATGGATTCCACCAGCCTGAAGGTGCCGATCCCCGACTACAGCAAGGCACTGATCCCTGAGGTGAAGGGGCTAAAGGTAGGGGTGATCCGGGATCTACTGGGCGAAGGTTGTGGAGATGAAACCCGTGCTGCCGTCCAAGCTGCCATTCAACACCTTCACGATCTGGGTGCCGAGATCCTTGAGATCGATTGCCCCAGCTTCCGATATGGCCTAGCCACCTACTACATCATCGCTCCCTCTGAGGCTTCCGCCAATTTGGCCCGCTACGACGGGGTGAAATATGGGCTGCGGGAACCCGCCGATTCGTTGGTGCCCATGTACGCCAAAACCCGGGACCATGGCTTCGGGCCTGAGGTGAAACGGCGCATTATGATCGGCACCTACGCCCTTTCCTCGGGTTATTACGATGCTTACTACCTGAAGGCCCAGAAGGTACGCACCCTGATCAAACAGGACTTTCTCAAGGCCTTCCAGTCGGTGGATGTGCTGGTCAGCCCCACCACTCCCACCCCAGCCTTCAAAGCCGGCGAGCGGGAGGATCCCCTTAGCATGTATCTTTGCGACCTGATGACGATCCCGGTGAACTTGGCGGGGCTACCGGGGCTGAGCCTGCCCTGTGGCTTTGTGGAGGGCCTGCCGATCGGCTTGCAAATCGTGGGCAATGCCCTACAGGAAAGTAAGGTGCTACAGGTGGCTTACGCCTACGAGCAAAGCACCGACTGGCACAAGCAGCGGCCCCCACTGCTTAATGCTGCCGGCTCGGAGGCTCAGGCATCCGGTTCCCCCAAGGCCACCAAAGGGAAGCCCAGCAAGTCCAAACCGTCCAAACGGAAAGGCTAGAGTGGGCAGAGCTCGGCAAGTTCTTTACAAGTCCTTTATCCTTCTTTACAAGTCCTTTGGGTCTATCCTTCAGCTCATACCCATTGCGTTCTTGGCGGAAAAGCGCTCCATGAAGCGCAAGAAGCGATCCCACTCCGCCTCATTTTCCATTTCGTAGGTGACTTCTAAGGCCTTAAATTCCCCATTCAAAAACTTGGCTTTGATGTCCCGGGTGGTCATCTCCCCTTCTTCATCGATCATCGTCATGCCGAGGATATTTTGCGTATCCGAGTTTACCTCCTCAAAGCGAAAGATGGCGGATCCGCGATTTCCGGTCTTGGATTTCAGTACCCGCACATTGGTGGGCACCTCCTGAATTCCGGGGGAGAACTCGATACTGGCCATGATGTCCTAACAAAAAACAGCGATTCAAACCATTATACTTGGCCAATTCCCAATCCTTTGGCCAACACCCATCTCAACTTCTGAGCTGCCAACTGCTCAAGGTACTGCCCAGCCTGCCGTTGGGCTTCTGCCACATTCGGGATTTCGTCGCAAATGGCGCCAACCCCAATCGGGAGAGGTTGAGCTGCCAACCAAGCTCGTGCTGCCGGGGTGACCTGGCCACAGAGAATCAGCAGCGGCTTTCGAGCCCGAATGGCCTGTTCCAGCACGCCCCCAACCACTTTCCCCATTGCGCTTTGCTCGTCCAAGCACCCTTCCCCCGTCACGATTAGATCACACTGCTGCATCTGTTCTTGCAGGTGGCATTGCCCCAGGATTCGTTGGCTCCCAGACTCTAAAGTGGCCCCCAAGTAGGCGATTAACCCGGCCCCAACCCCACCGGCGGCCCCCGCCCCAGGGATCCGATCCACCGCGGGGCCCAAATCCCGTTCCACAATGGTTGCCCAGTGGGCTAAGGCTTGATCCAACTGCTGTACCTGTGCTGGCGTCGCCCCTTTCTGGGGCCCGAACACGGTGGCGGCCCCCCATGGCCCCGTCAGAGGATTGTTGACATCACAGAGGCCGCGGATGCGCTTCCCTTGCCAAATGGGACGTTCCGGGGGCAAGATGCGCTGCACCTGAGCCAAGGCCCCTCCCCCCAAGCCAATCGGAGCCCCCGCTTTGTCCAGCAGGCGGTAGCCCAGGGCCTGCGCCATTCCCGCCCCCCCATCCACGGTGGCGGATCCCCCCAGCCCCACCCAGATCTCCGCCACGGGTTCCTGACAGGCCGCCCTGATCAGCTCCCCCAGCCCATAGGTGGTGGTGCGGCTGGGATCCCGCTGGTCTGGAGGAACCAAGGTCAGCCCCGCCGCCTGCGCCAGTTCGATCAGGGCAATCTGTCCCAGCACCCCATACTCCGCCGCTACCGGCTCCCCCAGCGGGCCCGTCACCGGCAGGTGTTTCCGTTCCCCCCCCAAGGCCATCAACAGCGCCTCGAGGGTGCCCTCCCCCCCATCCGCCAGGGGGATCGGCTCGATCAGGGCCTCGGGCAGCACCTGGCGGATCCCTTTGGCAAGGCTGTCTGCCGCTTGAACGGCGCTTAGGGATCCCTTGAAGCTATCCGGGCACACCAAAATCCGTTGCAGTACTTTGCCCTGCATTCACGCCCTCTCAACCCCAAACCCACGCTTCAATCGCCTCGGGGTGGGTGGGTAATGCCGCCGTTAACACCTCGCACCCTGTCGGGGTGATCAGCACATCGTCTTCAATGCGAATGCCACGCACATCGGCAAACTGGGCCAACCGCTCCCAATGCACACAATCGGCATAGCGCTGTCGGCGCTCCGGATCCTGCAAGATCGTAGGCACCTGATAAAACCCTGGCTCGATCGTCACCACCATACCCGCCTGCAAAGGCCGATCCAGCCGCAGGTAGCCCAGGCCAAACCGTTCGCTGCGCCGTCGCCCGGGTGCATAGCCGGCCCGATCCCCCAAGTCTTCCATATCGTGGACATCCAACCCCAACAAATGCCCTACCCCGTGGGGAAAAAAGAGGGCGTGGGCATCTCTAGCCACCAAGGTGTCGGGATCCCCGCGCAAAATCCCCAGCTCCACCAGCCCAGCCGCGATAACCGTGGCCGCCAACAGGTGTAGATCCCGGTATTCCACCCCCGGTGCTGCCTTGGCAATACAGGCATCATGGGCTTGCCGCACCACTTCGTAGAGATCCCGTTGGGTGGAGGAAAAATGCCCAGAGACCGGCCAAGTGCGGGTGACATCGGCAGCCCAGCCGAGGGGGCTTTCTGCCCCTACATCCGCCAAGAGCAGATCCCCAGGTTGCAGGGGGTGATGATGGGCCTCGTTGTGCAAAACGTCTCCGTGCACCGTCACGATGCTGGAATAGGCCGGGCTCATCTGTTGGGCGCAGATCACCTGTTCCATAGCGGCGCGAACCTGTGCCTCCCCTTTCGCCTGCAGACTAGCGGCCATACCGGCTTTGTGAGCTGCCACCGTCACGGCGGCGGCCTGTCGCATTTCCTGCAAGGCAAAGGCATCGTGGGTTAGGCGCAGATCCACCAGGGCTTGGGCCAACGGTTCATCCAGGGGGTGCAGGGCGGGGGTGGGTGGGACCTCTCGGTTTAAGAGACGGGACTGCTGGATCCGGGTGGCGGCATCTTGGACACCAACAGTAAGGGCATCGGCAGCGTGGGATCCCAGCTCAGATAAAGGATAGGCTGCCTCCGCTCCAATTTGGGTTGCCCACTGTTCTCGGGTTGGGCTTGGCCCATGCCAAAGGGCATCTGTAGGGGAGGGATCCGCCATAAACAGCTCCAGCCGACCCGATTCCAGACGGATCACAGCCTGCTCGATGGGGATCCCCGCGAAGTAGAGGAAATGGCTGCTGGCGCGATAGGGATAGAGATTGTGGGGAAAGTTCCGCGGGCTGCGCCCTCCCGACCACAGCAAAACAGGGGCAGACAGCCTTTCCCCCAAACCTTGCCGCCTGCGCCTAAGAAGATCCAGACGGGCTTGATCCAGCCCAAAGGCTCCGACCATTGTGGGCTATACCCTCCGACGGGGATCCGCTAGATCTTAGCGGAGCCAACAAAAACCGCCAGCAGGGGATCCCGGGAGCGTTCAAGAGGGATTCTGGGATTCGCCCTCTTGCCGGTCTTGCAATGGGGCTGCAGGAGTCGGCTGCTGGCCCAAGGCCTGTTCCAGTGCCAGACGCTGCTCCATCACCCGCAGAAAATAGCCGCCCATCATCGCGCCCGAGAGCATTTTGGCCAAGCTCTCCCGATTGGTAATCACCTGAACCCCAAATTGTTCCGGAGGCAACCCCCCCACCAAGCTGCGAATGTTGTGACCCAAGATCTCCAACACTTCTGGGGAGGAGTTGCGGGCAATATCCTGAAAAATATCGGGATCCTGAGCTTGCAGGTATTGCCAAAGCCGATTGTCGGGACTGGGAGAGTGAACCCCCTCAAAACCAGGGATGAAATTGATTGGGCTCGACATGGAGTAAACAAGCTCCATAACTACATAACTACAGTAGATGTAACCAGTTTTTGGGTACTTGCCGAGCTGACGGGTGCAGACTCGTTCAAGTCCTTACAGCCCTTTACGCCTAGGGCACGCTGGCGCGTTCCCCATGGCGGCCCATAGGGCACCGCGAGTCATGTGTAACAACTATGGAAGTTGAGTTCTAACCTCTGGAGGGCTAGCCCTCCGGGCCCCGCGAAAGCGGGAGCAGGAAGCACAAGCCCTGTCCTGGAAGACCCGCGTAAGGGCTGTAATTTTTGGTTAAGTCAAAACTAACACCCCAGCTCCCGCCCCCTCGGTACGGGATCCCACCCCTTAGGGGAAGCAAATGCCGCACCTACCCAGCCCGGTGAGGGGCTTCTTCTCGGGTGAGGCTCAGGTCGCCCGTGGCTCTGACCCATTCTCCAGACACACCATACCCGCCCCTATCGGATCAAAGTCCTGGGGCAGCAGGGTTTGATTGCTGTAAATCGCTCCTTCCAAATGGGCCTGCCCCAGATTGCGCACCTGCACCACCGCCCCCCGCAGATCCGCCTCCTGGAAGGTCGTACCGCGCACACTCGCCCCCGCCAAGCAAGCCGCCCGCAAATTGGCCTGCTGCAGATTGGCCCCAGACAAAAGTGCCAACTGCAGATTCGCCCCGCTGAGATGGGATCCCTGTAGATTACAGCCCATCAGGATGGTGCCGTAGAGGCAGGCATTGGCCAGTAGAGTCCGGCTCAACTCCGCCTGGGTCAGGTTAGCGCTGGCCAGATTGGCCAAACTTAAATTGGCCCCTGTAAGAATGGCCCCCCGCAGGGCGGCCCGACTGAGATCGGCACCACTCAGATTGGCTTCCCTCAGGTCGGTTTTCCACATGAAAGCTTCACAGAGGTTGGCCCCGATCACGTAGGCATGGAGCAATCTGGCCCCTTCCAGCCAGCTCCCCGACAGATTGGCCCCGGTGAGAACGGCAGCCGTTAAATTGGCCTTCTCCAGATTGACGCGGCTGAAATCGGTGCCCGCCAAGCTAGCCCGCTGTAAATCCGCCTCACGCAAATCGGCACCGCGTAAGCTTGCTTCCATCAAGTCGATCTCGCGCAATTGGGCGCGGCTGAGATCGGAGCGGCTGAGATCGATACCCCCCAAATCTGCGTGGCTGAGATCCACCTGCGCCAGCTGGCTGCCCCGGAAATCTCGCCCCCCGGCACGGTAGCGCGTCCACAAATCGGCAATATGATCCACCGAGCGGGCTTCGGATCCCTTGGGGAATAGGGCCGTCGCCTCTGGGTCGGAGGGGGTCGGAGGGTGAGAACGGGTTAAATCGGCCATCAATTGCCATTCACAACAGGGGGACCCTTAAGTGGCGCTTGTCTCAGTATAGGTGTTGAAGGAGACAATTTCAGCTTTCTTCAGATGCTCCAGATGTCCCCTTCGTGGGCGCTTCAGGTTTTTCTTCCGCTTCGGGATCCTTAATAAAGGAAGCGGGTACCACCGTCACGCCGACAATGCTGTCTTCCGCATCCAACCGCTGCACCAAGACCCCTGTGGCTTCCCGTGACTGGGTGGGAATGGCCTTGGCGGATTGCCGCATGACGATCCCTCGGGCAGTGACCAACATGATTTCATCTTCAGCATTGATGATGCGCAAGCAAGCCAGCTCATCCGAATCCTGGCGGAACTTGGTGGCGATCACCCCTTTGCCTCCGCGGTTTTGCTGGCGGAAATTGTCGATGGCCGAGCGTTTGCCCCGTCCCGCTTTGGTAATCACCAACACCCAAGGGTTGGCCAGCCCTTCCCCCTCCTGTTCGGCAGCCATCACCGACTCGGCAAAGATGATGTCCATACTGACAATGTCGTCGCCGGGGTTGAGGGTAATGGCCCGCACGCCGCGGGTGGCCCGTCCTAGAGGGCGCAGTTGCTCATCATCAGCTCGGAAGCGGATCGACATCCCCTGCCGGGTCGCCATGACCACATCATCGCTGGAGCGGGCCCGCCGTACCCAGCGCAACTCGTCCTCTTCTTCCAAAGAAATGGCGATTAACCCATTGGAACGGACATTGGCAAAGGCGCTGAGGGCGGTTTTCTTGATGTAGCCGCCGCGGGTGAGCATCACCAAATACTCATCGTCGGTAAACTCGCTCACCGGTACCATTGAAGTAATCCGTTCTTCACGGGTGATGGGCAACAGCTGCACAATGGCGCTGCCGCGAGCGGTACGACTACCCTGAGGGATCTGATAGCCCCGCAGCGTATAGACCAGGCCACGGTCGGTGAAAAAAAGGATGGTGTCGTGGCTGCGGCAGGCAAAAAACTGCTCGATGGCATCGTCCTCCTTGATCCGGGCACCGGCTTTGCCACGGGTGGCCCGCCCCTGCACCTGAAACTCCTCGATGCCCATGCGCTTGATGTAGCCCTGCTCCGTCAAGAAGATAACCGTCTCTCGGTTCTCGATCAGATCGGCAGTTTCTAGCTCGCAATCCTCCAAACAAATCTGGGAGCGGCGGGGGCTGGCAAAGCGGGCTTTGATCTGCTCCAACTCCTCACTGATGATCTGCATCACCCGTTCCCGGCGGGCGAGAATATCCCGCAGGTCGGCAATCTGCCTGACCAACTCCTCGTGTTCCGCTTGAATTTTCTCCGATTCCAGAGCGGTTAAGCGGCGCAACTGCATTTGCAGGATCCCGTCTGCTTGCGCTTCGCTGAGGCCAAATACTGCCTGCAACTCTGTTCGGGCGGTCGCGGTATCGGCGGCTTCCCGAATCAGGGCGATCACCCGATCCAAATGCCCCAAAGCCAAGAGATACCCCTGCAACAGGTGATCCCGATCTTCAGCTTTTTGTAGCTCGTAACGAGTGCGCCGCTCGATCACGGCTTCCCGGAAATCCAAGAAAGCCTGCAGAGCATCCCGCAGGGTGAGGGTGCGGGGCTCACCGTTGAGGATGGCCAGCATATTCACCCCGAAGTTGGCCTGTAGGGGGGTTTGCTTGTAGAGGTTGTTGAGCACCACCTGGGCTTGGGCATCCCGCTTCAGCTCGATCACCACCCGCATGCCATCGCGGTCGCTTTCATCGCGGATATCGGCAATGCCTTCCAGGCGCTTTTCGTTGACCATCTCGGCGATCTTTTCGATCATGGCTGCCTTGTTGGTTTGGTAGGGCAGCTCGGTGATGATGATTGCATCCCGTGTCGGACGACCCCGTTGCTCCAGGGTTTCGATGGTGGCCACCCCCCGCATGGTGACGGAGCCACGCCCGGTGGTATAGGCTTCGCGGATGCCACTTTGGTCCATGATCAGCCCCCCCGTGGGGAAATCGGGGGCCGGGATCCACTGCATCAGCTCCAGGCTCGTTAAATTGGGGTTTTGGATCAGGGCAATGAGACCATCCACCAGTTCCCCCAAGTTGTGGGGGGGGATGTTGGTGGCCATGCCCACGGCAATACCTGAGGATCCATTCAGGAGCAACTGCGGGATCCGCGCCGGCAACACCAGCGGCTCCTGCTGGGATCCGTCGTAGTTGTCACCAAAATCGACGGTATTGGCATCAATATCCTGCAGCAGGCTGGTTTGGGCAAAGGCGGTCAGGCGGCACTCGGTGTAGCGCATCGCCGCCGGCGGGTCGTTATCCACGGAGCCAAAGTTGCCATGCCCATCCACCAGACGCTCCCGCATGGAGAAATCCTGGGCCATGCGCACCAGCGCGTCATAGACCGCCTGATCCCCATGGGGATGATATTTCCCGATTACATCCCCGACGACACGGGCACACTTGCGGTAGGGGCGATCCGCACCCAGGCCCAACTCGTGCATGGCGTAGAGAATGCGGCGATGCACCGGCTTGAGGCCATCTCTGGCATCGGGAAGCGCCCGCCCGACAATCACGCTCATGGCGTATTCCAGGTAGGACTGAGACATCTCCCGTTGCAAGTCGGTGGAGATGATGCGAGCCGTCGATTCGTTATCGCTCATGGGGTTGGGGTACAGGTTGGGGATCCCGGTTGGCTTTGGCACAAGTTCAAGGTGGAAACAAACCCTGGCCGTGGGCAAACTGGGGGTGAATGAGTAGAGTGTTTTTTGTACTCTCAGTCTACCATTCGCCTTTTGGGAGGGCGTACGCTCGCCTGCTTGCGGGGGAGCGGTGTTGCTCCTGGCAGGAGGTCAAGCGTGGGTGATCAACGGTCTCCATCCAGGGTCTCTCAGGGATCCCGAGTGGGAGTTGCCAACTCAATTCGCATGGGACAACCGGGTGGCCCCCGTTCTTGGGTACGCCGCGGGATCCCTTCCCAGGGGTTGCGAGATCTCTACCACCTGTTGTTAACCCTGTCCTGGCCGGGATTCTTGGCGGTATTGGCCGGGGGGTATATCTTGGCCAATGTCGGCTTCGCGTTGCTCTACTTGATGGGCACCCACAATATTGCCAATGCCCGCCCCAACCACTTTGGAGATGCGTTCTTTTTCAGTGTACAGACCATGGCCAGCATTGGTTATGGCGCCATGTATCCCCTTAGCCTCTACGCCAATCTCCTGGTCACCCTAGAAGCAATGTTGGGGGTGGCAGGAACCGCCGTGGCCACCGGCTTGGTGTTTGCCCGTATTTCTCGGCCCACGGCTCGGGTCATGTTTAGCCGGAGGGCGGTTGTTCATACCCAAGATGGCCACCCCACCCTGATGTTTCGCGTTGCCAACCAACGCTTCAATCAAATTGTCGAGGCCCAAATTCGCGTCACCCTGGCCTGCGACCAAATCTCCGTGGAAGGGGAGTGGATGCGGCGGCTCTACGACCTACGACTGGTGCGATCCACGTCTCCCATTTTTGCCGTTACCTGGACGGTGATGCACCGGATCGAGCCGGATAGCCCCCTTTACAGCCTGACCCCGCAAGATTTACAGGCGGGGCAGGCGGAGCTGATCATCACCCTGACGGGCATCGACGACACCTTCTCCCAAACCATCCATGCTCGACATTCCTACCTGGCGGACGAAATCTGCTGGGGCCATCGCTTCGCCGATATCCTGCACCTCGACAGTCAGGGAAATCGCTACGTGGATTACTCCCACTTCCACACCACTCTGCCGGTTTAAGCTCAATGCCCTGAGTATCGGGGGGATCCCTGAGGGAAATCATAGAGAAAAATCTACTGCAAAAACTTAATGTTTCGATAAGGTTCAATGATAGTCTGCTTTTAGGCTTGTCGGGTGGCTGGACATGTTGAGCCAAGGGAAGGGGCTGGGTTTTGTTGCGGGAAAAAGGCTGTACTGGCCTCGGCATCTGAGTTTGCACAACTGGCGTGGAGATCTCTTTGGTGGGCTGACCACCGCCATTGTGTCGTTGCCGATGGCACTGGCTTTTGGGGTGGCCTCTGGGGCGGGGCCGGTGGCGGGCTTATACGGGGCAGTGTGTGTGGGCTTTTTTGCGGCCCTGTTTGGCGGCACCCCCACCCTGATTTCGGAACCCACCGGGCCGATGACAGTGATGATGACGGCGGTGATCGCCAATGTTACCACCCGCTACCCGGAGCAGGGGTTGGGGCCAGCCTTCACGGTGGTGATGCTGGGGGGGCTGTTTCAGCTGCTCTTTGGAGCCCTGAAGCTGGGCAAATACATCACCCTCATGCCCTACAGCGTCATCTCTGGCTTTATGTCGGGGATCGGCTGGATCATGATTTTGTTGCAGATCCCGCCGATTTTGGGCCATGCCAGTCGGGGCGGGGTGATGGGGGCGGTGCAAAACCTGCCGGAGTATCTGCTCAACCTCAGGGGGCCAGAGCTGGGGTTGGGGCTGCTGACCATCGGGATCCTCTTCTTCTATCCCAAGCCTTGGCGACGGGTGGTGCCTCCGCAGTTGGTGGCTCTGTTGGTGGGTACGCTGGTGGCCAGCCTGTTCATGACCGATCTGGATTTGCGGCGGATCGGCCCGATTCCCACCAGTCTGCCGCAGTTGCAACTGCCACGATTGCCCTTTTCTTCTTTGGCCAGCTTGGTGCTGGATGGGGTAGTGCTGGGGATGTTGGGCTGTATCGATACCCTGTTGACAGCGGTGATCGCCGATAACCTGACCCGCACCCGCCACAACTCGGATCAAGAGCTGATCGGGCAGGGGATCGCCAACATCGTCTCCGGTCTGATGGGAGGGTTACCGGGGGCTGGGGCGACGATGGGCACGGTGGTGAACATCCAATCCGGTGGGCGTACCCCTTTGGCGGGCATGACACGGGCCGGGATCCTGTTGATGGTGGTGTTGTTTGCCGCTCCCCTCACCCAAGGGATCCCGATGGCAGTGTTGGCGGGGATTGCCCTGAAAGTGGGGGTGGATATTCTCGATTGGAGTTTCCTAAAGCGGGCGCATCGGCTCTCCCTCAAGGGGGCGGCAATCATGTACGGTGTGATGTTCATGACGGTGTTTGTGGACTTGATCGCCGCCGTAGGGGTGGGGGTGTTTGTGGCCAATTTGCTCACCATTCAACGCCTGAGCGAGATCCACTCCGAGGAGGTGAAGGCCATTACCGATGCCGATGATGCCGTGGATCTCACCCCTCGGGAAAAAGAACTGCTGCGGCAGGGACGAGGACAGGTGCTGCTGTTTTACTTGAGTGGGCCGATGATCTTCGGGGTGTCGCAGGCGATTTCCCGTCAACATCAGGCGGTGGCCTCCTGTCAAGCCCTGGTGCTGGATTTGTCGGATGTGCCGATGCTGGGAGTTTCGGCAACACTGTCTTTGGAGAATGCCATCCGCGATGCTCTGGATCAACGCAAGCAGGTGTGGATCGTCGGGGCCAAGGGGCGGATCCGGCAGCGACTGGAAAACTTGCAACTGCCCATGCCGGCGGAACATTTTGTGGATAGCCGTGAGGTGGCCTTGGCAGAGGCTATTCTGCAGTTGGGCCTACAGGTAGAACCCAGCCCGTTGATGTAGCCGATCTGGCTGAAGATGAGTTGAGTAGGGATCCGGTGATGAGTGCCCAAACACCCTTGAACTTGCTTCTTCTCTACGACACAGATTATCAAGACTGGCTGGAGAAAACCGCCAGCTGTCTTAAAGATCGAAACTTTGAGAGCCTAGATCTGAATCATTTGATTGAGGAAATTGAAGGCTTGGGCAAAAGCGATAGGCGAGCCATTTCCAGTTATCTGATACGCCTTATCGAGCATCTGCTGAAGCTCCAATACTGGCAATCTGAACGAGAGCACTCTTATCGGGTTTGGATTTTAGAAATCAACAACTTTCGGTTAGAGATCGACCTGATCCTGAAAGATAGCCCTAGCCTCAACAACTTTCTCAAAGAGAACTTCATCATGTGCTGTGAGAAAGCAAGAAGAAACTTGACCAAAGCTGCACCAGAGCTGGCAAACTTACTGCCCCGTCAGCCGGAGTTTGACCTGGATCAGGCTTTGAATGAAGATTGGCTTCCTTGGCAGCCGGGTCAGATAGACAC
>JAUQVK010000098.1:0-8565 GCA_039794845.1 Thermostichus sp. DRC_bins_24 | reverse complement strand
TTGGAAAACTCGATGTGATTTTTGTGATTGAGGGTGAGGGGCGATCAAGGTAGGAAGCTTGGTTATTTTATCAGTCCATTCAACCGCGAGAAATCCACGATTTCTTGACTATCTTTTCTTATGAACCCAAACCTCAACGATAAGCATGATAAACGTCGAGAAGTCAACAATGTTGAACGTGGTGCATCACTGAAATGGATTTATCAAAGGATAAATATATATCATCGGGAGCTTGTCCGATTTTGTCAAAAGTGGCAGATCAGTCAGCTTGCCGTCTTTGGTTCAGGAATAGTTCTGTATGAGCAGGGATGAACAGCCTCTTCTGGATATTGCAGACTCTATTAAGCTCATCTTCCTATGTCTGGCTACACACCATGGCGGGATCAGATTGCCTACTTGGCGACCATGCACGGCAAAGAGCAGGTGATCGCCCCGCTACTGGCCCAACACCTCGGGATTCAGGTGCGGGTGGCGGCTCTGGATACGGATCTGCTGGGCACCTTCTCGCGGGAACGGCCTCGACCCGGGGATCCCTTGCAGACTTTACGGCTGAAAATCGAGAGGGCTCTGCAAGCTCATCCTGCTCGCCTGGGTTTGGCCAGCGAGGGATCCTTCGGCCCCCATCCCCAGATCCCCTGGATCCCCTGCAACCAAGAATGGGTGATGCTCATCGATCAAGAGCAGCACTTGGAACTGGTGGGCTACGCAGAAACTACCCAAACCAATTACAGCCATCGCTGGGTGCACAATTTCCAGGAAGCTCTCGACTTTGCCCGGCAAGTGGGTTTCCCGCAGCACTGCCTGATTGCCCTCGATGATCCGGAGAAACCCCAGGTGATCCACAAAGGGATCCAAGATGAAGCCACCCTGAAGCAAGTGGTGCAGGAGCTTCTCGGCCGGCAACAGGGGATCCATCTGGAAACCGATATGCGGGCCATGTGTAACCCTACGCGCCTGCAGGTGATCGCATCAGCCACCCAAAACCTGATCGCAAAAGCCAAAAGCCTCTGTCCGGCCTGCGGGATCCCTGGCTATTGGCGGATCCGTTCGGTATCGGGGTTGCCCTGTGGTCAATGTGGTGCCCCCACACCTGTGGCCAAAGCTTGGGTTTATGGCTGTTCCCGCTGTTCCCATACCCATACGGAACCCGTAGCCGATCCCTGGGCGGATCCCGCTCAATGTGCGTTTTGTAATCCTTGAGATCGTATTGACTATGGCTTTTGCATCCTGGAATGAGCGACACTTTCACCGCCTGCGTTGGGTTTTGACGGTAGGTTGGCTAGTGTTGATTGCCTCCTTGGTTTACGACCCCATCTCTCCGCTGTTGACGGATGCGGAACGGGGGATCCCGGGTTTGCGGGTGGATCCGACCCGATGTATTCCGGTGCAGGGGCAATGCTTGTCCTTGGAAACTTCCTATGGGTTGGGGGCCCCGGTTTTTTGGGGATTGGTTGTGCCCGCTGCCATTTTTATTTTGCTGATTTTGGGGCATGACCTGTGGCGCAGGATTTGCCCACTGTCGTTTTTGTCTCAAATTCCCCGTGCCCTTGGGATCCAGCGCAAAGTCACCAAAGGCAAACGGATGGAGGTGCCGCGCATTCATGCCGATTCCTGGCTGGGGAAAAACCATTTGTATGTACAAATGGCCTGGTTTTTCCTGGGGTTGAATGCCCGCCTGCTGGGGATTAACAATCATCGTGGTCTGCTTTTGGGATGGCTACTCATCACTATTTTTTCCGCTCTCGCGGTTGGCTTTCTCTACGGGGGCAAAAGTTGGTGTAATTATTTTTGTCCGATGGCCCCGGTGCAGAAAATCTATGGGGAGCCCCGTGCCCTCTTCACGCGGCCCGCCCATACCGACGAGAGCAAAATCACCCAGTCCATGTGTCGGAGCTTTGAGCCCGATGGACAGGAAAAAAGTGCCTGCGTTGCCTGCCAAAGTCCTTGTATTGATATTGATGCTGAGCGTACCTATTGGCATGGGTTGGAACAGCCTCAACAGCGCCTCCTCTACTACGGCTATGTGGGCTTGGTGGTGGGCTATTTTGTCTACTACTACCTTTACGCCGGCAACTGGGAGTACTACCTGTCGGGGGTGTGGGCCTATGAACCGGGAGGTATTGAGCGATGGTGGGATCCCGGCTGGTACATTGCCGGAGTCGTGATCCCAGTACCCAAACTGCTGGCGGTACCCGTCACGCTAGGAGCCTTTACCCTGCTGGGCTATGGCCTGGGGGATCAGATCGAATCTTGGCTGCAGGAGCGCTGGGGTGCCATCCTGGAGAAGAAGGATATTCGCCATCGCCTTTACAGCATTTGTACGTTTTTCATCTTCAACTTTTTCTTTTTGTTTGCCGGACGGTCTTGGCTGGCATTGCTGCCCACCTGGGTGCAATGGAGTTGGGAGTTTGTATTATTGACCGGTAGCAGTTTTTGGCTGTACCGCACCTGGCCCCGCCGTCCCGATCAATACAACCGTGAAGGATTGGCCACTCGCTTGCGCAAACAATTGGCAAAAATGCAGTTCAATTGGCCAAAGGTGTTGGAAGGGCGAAATCTGATGGATCTCAACAGCGATGAGATTTACGTCTTGGCCAAAGTTTTGCCCGGATTCAGTCAAGAGAAACGCCTGGAAGCTTACAAAGAAGTGCTACGAGAATCTTTAGAAGAAGGCTATGTCAACAGCAGCAGCAGCCTACAAGTATTGGCCCAACTGCGGCAGCAACTGGATATTAGCGAGGACGCTCACCAGAATCTGCTCTTGGAACTGGGGGTGGAGGATCCCGGCCTCATGGATCCCAACCGTTTGCACAGCCTAGAAAACTCCGTGCGCCTCTCCGGTTACCGCCGTGCTTTGGAACGGATGCTCGCTCTGCAAAGCCAGCACTCCCTAGAAGAGCTGATCGCCCGCGATCCCCAAGCGGTACGGCAACTGCGGCAGGAATACTGCATTACCCCGGAAGAGGAAGCCGAAATTTCCAGTGGGCTAGAGCGTCCTTCGGGACATGCGGAGCCTCATCGACAGGCCGAAATCTGGCAACGGGCCCAATACCTGCTCAGCCAACTGCAAAACCTGATCCAACGCTTCCATGCCCTCAACCAACCCCAACTGCTGCGACAAACCCTGGTGCTGAACCTGCTACGGGCCAGCGTGAAACAAAAGAAACGTCTGTTGGTGCGCGCTCTGCTGGAGATGATTGAGGCCAACGCCGATGGGGAGTTGAACCTGCGCATGGCAAAAGCCCTAGCGGCCCTTTCTCCCGCTGTGTTGCCTGAAGTCCTGGAAAACCCCACTTCCGCCTGGAAAGATCGCCTGCCCCACTTGATTTTGCAAACCTTGCAGAACCCCGGAGCTGATTCTCCCGCCTGTGCCCTGGATCTTTCCACTGCAACGATCAGCACCCACCTGCAAGCCCTGCTGCAGGAGCACAACCCCATCACTCAGGCCATCAGCTTGTATCTCCTACACGGGTTGGATCCCGCTGTGGCTCTACCGCAGGCGCAACAACTGTTGTCGATGGGTTCAGATCCATTGGTCAAGAACACCGCCAAAACCTTGTTGGATAACCCCAAGAGATCCCTGTCTTTGTCACAGGTACCGGATTTGGAAAAGCTAACCTACTTGTTCAATAGCCAACTGTTTGCCGGGATCCACACCCATACCCTTGTGGAACTGGCGGCCATCGCCTACTTCAAGCTCTACCAAGCCGATGACGTGATCACCGATGAAGGGGATACCTGTCGGGAATTGTTGATCCTGATCGAGGGCCGAGCTCAGGCCGAAACTTACGAACGGGGGCATCTGGTTATTTCTAGCTTACTTCCGGGTCAAATCTTGGATGAGCTGGAGGTGCTTTCCCATGGGCGACAATCGGGGCGGATCACGGCCACCCACACCCCTACCCGCCTGCTGGCCATTGCTGTCGACGATTTGGATCTGATTCTGGAACGGGATCCCGACCTGTCTCGCCGCATTCTGGAGTGGGAAAGCAGCCGTTTACAGCAATTACTCCACAGCCGCTGAGCTGTTTTTCGGACTGTTGCAAACGAGGTGCTTGCAAATCAGAAACCAACCAGGGATTGATGGCTTTCTACCCCAACATGGCGAGCAACGGTAGGCAAGTTCTTCCGCTTCATCGGGGAAAGTAAACCCAAAAGGATAAGCTTAAAAAACTCGAAGCTTCCTACTTCAGGAAGGTGGGGGCGGTAGGCTTCACAGTAGTCATCAATAACTTGAAGGGTAGGTGGTGCCTGACGAGCTAAAGTCATGGCCGGGTAAGGAGTTCAGCTTTTCCCTCAAGCCTAGCCTGCCCATACTGACGAAAGAGGCATATTTATGGGATCCCTCCTGGATGATCCGGGTGGATTTCTCTATCGGTTGGAATCTTGTGTGGAGGAGGAAGTTGTGGCTGGCAGGCTCCTAAGGGATCTCCATGTCCTGGCCTGGTTGCAGGGGACGGTTGTGGGAGGCCGAGCGACTGCTTTGACCGGTTACAAAAATCGACAAGCTTGCTCGGTACTGGCAAAGTCGCTCCAACAAGGCTTACCTGTATCCACTATTGGCAAAGGTGGAGTACGGCTTGGTTTTCCGGTCGGTGTGGTCAACTGCTGGCTTCCCGGCCTACTTCTCCACTTTATTTCTCCATATGAATTTATTTCTCCATGTGAACATCTTTGCAGATCGCAAGAGTATCGAGATGTACTTGGATCAGGCTGATGGGATCCCCGCCCCGCCCCGCTTACCCGGCTTAGTTGTCATCGGCGGCCCTACCGCGACGGGAAAATCTCGGCAGGCGCTGCTGTTGGCCCAACGGCTGGGATCCCCTTTGTTGAATGCCGATTCCCGTCAGGTGTATCGCGGGTTCGATATTGGCACCGCTAAGCCCACCCCCGCCGATCAAGCCCTCTGGCCCCATGAATTGATTGATTTGGTGGATCCCAGGGATACCTTCACCGTTGCCGAGTTTCAACAGGCGGCCCAAACCCGCATTGCTCAAGCCCATCGACAGGGACAGACTCCAATTCTGGTGGGGGGGACCGGCCTCTACATCCAATCCATCACCGCTGGTTTGGGGATCCCTGCTGTGCCCCCGCAGCCGCAACTGAGAGCACAACTGGAAACCTGGCCCCCCGAGATTCGCTACGCCTGGCTGCAACAATTGGATCCGGTTGCCGCCAAGCCCATCCACCCCCATGATGCGGTGCGCACCCTGCGTGCCCTGGAAATTATTTATACCACGGGAAAAACAGCCTCCAGCCTGCGCCAAGCCCATCCCCCGCAGTACCCGATTTTGATCCTCGGTTTGCAGTGCCCCATGCCCCGTTTGCAGGCCCGCATTGCCCAGCGCACCGCGGAAATGATTCAGTCAGGGTGGATCGAGGAGGTGAAAAGTTTACGGGAACGTTACGGGCCGGAGCTGCCACTGCTGAACACTTTGGGCTATGCCGAAATTGGCGCCTACCTGGAGGGGCGGATCCCGGAGGCTGAGCTACAGCCCTTGATCGTGCGGCACACGCGCCAGTTTGCCAAACGGCAGATGACCTGGTTTCGAGCCATGCCCGGGATCCAGTGGCTGGACTGTGAAGCGGAGGATCTGCCGGAACAGATTTGGACACGGGTTAGCCATTGGCGGCAAACTCTGGAGGGCAAGCCTCCGATAGCCGCCGAAACAGATCTTGACGAAACTGTGCATCCGCCCGCCGATCCGTAAGGATCTCCAGCACCCGTACCCCCTGGCCGGGCAAGGGATCCAGCGCCTGGGTGAACTCTTCCCAGCTTTGCACCTGCTGATGGGAAATGCCGTGGGCCTGGCAGAGGCGGGCAAAATTCACCCCTTGGGGGGTGGCAAAATAGGGTTCAAAGGGTGGGTTCTGGCCCTGGCGACCCACATCGGCAATCGGGAGAAACTCAAAAATCCCGCCCCCTTGGTTGTTAATCAAGAGAATGGTTAGGGATCCCTGCAATCGTTGGGCGAGCAGCAATCCGTTGCTGTCGTGCAAAAAGGCCAAGTCCCCTGTTAGCAACACCGTCGGGCGGTTGCGATGGGCCACTCCGAAAGCGCTGGAGAGAATGCCATCGATGCCATTGGCGCCGCGATTGAAATAGGGCTGAATGCGGCGAGCATTGGGGGGCCAAAACCACTCCACATCCCGCACGGGGGTACTGTTGGCAATAAAAAGGGGAGTGTCGGCGGGCAGGTGGTGGGCCAAGCCCCAAGCGACTTTTCCCTCAAACCACCCCGTCAAGTTGGCCAAAGTCTGATCCAGGGCTTTGCGCATTTGGGCTTCTGCTTTTAGCCACGCTTGCAAAAACGGGGAAGGATCCCGCCAAACCAACTCTTGCTCTGGGAGGGCCAACTCTTCCACAGAAAACTGCAAATGGGTGGTAGGGTTGTGGAGAGGATCCCCATTGTCGGGGCGAGGATCGAGCCGCCAAGTGCGCGGACTCATTTGGGCTAGGGTTTGCCGTAACTCTTTGCTAGTGGGCAGGGATCCCAGTTGAATCACCTGTTCCGGCCAAAGATGGGGGTGCTCCCGCCTGAGTATTAGATCGTAGGTGCTGATCAGGTAAGGGTTCAGATGGGCGTGGTTGCGCAAGGGGGATAAGCCCTCCGCCCAGACCGGCCAACCCAACGCTGCCGCCAACCGCGCCACGGCCTCCGCATAGAGTTGGGGATCCCGAGGTTGCGCCGGCCCCGCCACGATCACCCCCCGTTCACAGGGTCGCCAAGCCTGCCAAAAGGGCTGATCCTCGAGGCTGAATGAAACCGCCGAGAGAGCCGTCCCAGACCCCCGAAAAAAGTTCTCTTCAAACCCCGGTTCATCCCGCAGGCTCCCCAGCGCTTCGGTGCTGCCATCCGCAATCGGCGCCAAGGGATCCCGAAAGGGCACATTCAAATGCACGGGGCCGGGGGAAGGGCGGAGTGCTCGTTCCCAAGCGTGGATCAGGGTTTGCCGCAGGTAGGCCAGCAAAGTCAGATCCGGGGCGGGCAAAGCCAATTCCGCTTGCCAGTTGGGATAGTGGCCGTAAAGCTTCACCTGATCGATGGTTTGGCCGGAACGACAATGGCGCAGCTCTGGGGGGCGATCGGCGGTCAAGATTAGCAGCGGAATGCCACTTTCTCGGGCTTCGATCACCGCAGGCAAAAAATGGGCTGCCGCACTGCCGGAGGTACAAACCAGGGGAATCGGCTGTTGGGTTTGCTGGGCCAATCCCAGGGCAAAAAAGGCCGCCGAACGCTCATCCAAAACCGGGATGGCCTCGATCTCAGGATGTCGGGCCAGCGCGTAGGTAATCGGGGCAGAACGGGATCCCGGACACACCACTGCCAGGCGACAGCCCAAACGACTCAAGGTTTCTGCCAACAGGGATCCCCAGAGGGCATTGGTGTTGCGCCAATCCAGACGGGTCACAGAGGAGACAGGGTATGGAGATTAAATCGGGATCCGGGAGGCAAAAAGTGAATGCGAGCATCGTGCAGCCGGAAATACTGATTGGCCTCCGTTTCTTGAACGGTGGAGTGCAGCTGCGTTCCATCCACGATCGTCACCGTTCCCAGGCCGATCACCTCCATCACATCGTTGGCCTGGATCACCACCGCAGTATTCTCGTCGATGCCAATGCCCAAGCACTGGGGATAATGGGCCACTGCCGTTACCAGACGCACCAGCCGATTGCGCTGGTGAAAATGCTGATCGATGATCACACGGGGCAAAAGGCCCAGGCCCGTCTTCACCGTCACGATGGCGGGGGTAGGCGGCTCACCACTGTAGCCCCGTGAAATCATCTGTTGCCCCAAAGCAGAAGCCCCGGCACTGGTTCCTGCTACCACCGTTTGCCCCCGCTGCCACTGCTGCCGAATGGCCTCGATCAAATCGCTGTGGGCCAGCACCTCTGCCAGGCGTTCTTGATCTCCACCTGTAAAGTAGATGCCGGTGGAGTGGCGAATTTTCTGGATAGCCTCCGGAGCCCGGGCATCAAGGGGGTTGCGAATGTCCAACACCTGCAGGCTGGCCGCCCCCATCTGCTGAAAAATGTTGCTGTACATCTCCCCCAACACCGCCGGGATCCCGGAAGCTGCGGGCACGATTGTGATGTGAGCAGATTTCCCCCCCGAACGCCGGAAAAACTCCCAAAGGATGTGGCACTCATTTTCTTTGTCCTCCGCGCCCCCAACTGCGATGATGTCGGAACGGGTAAGGGTGGGATCCTTCACAACAGGATAGGTTAGTGGGTGGGCATCGTTCGTTTGGGTAGAACGAACCCCGTTCCACTCCAGCTCGCGATGAGCAGCAGAGACATCAGACAGATTGGGCATGGAGCGCAAAGGATACCGAAATGGGCACATTTCACTTTCACTATGCTACGGCCTGTGATCCGGTTTGGGGCGGCCCAACTTCGATTTCGTGGGTTGGTTAGGGTTCGCGGATGGGGGAATAATGTTCATGAGAGCGCCTCTTACCCCATTTTTTGGCCTATTCCATCAGGAGCACCCATGGCTAGGAAACCCGATGAATATCTGATCCACATCATGCTTGAGGGCGGACAAACCTTGCAAGTGCGGG
>JAUQVK010000097.1:0-44368 GCA_039794845.1 Thermostichus sp. DRC_bins_24 | reverse complement strand
GGATCCTCTATCACAATGGACGAGACGCTGACCCAGCTTGCCAAGTCTAACCCAGTGGGGAAATGCCTGCCGGATGCTCTCTACGTCCACCATTCGGCTCTTTCCAGGCTGGATCCCCGGCTGCAGCAGCTTGAACAGGCCGCCCAGATGAAGCCACCCTGGTCAAATTCCAGACCCGACAACCCAAAATTGCCTATCTGTTCGTGCCCCATTTCGACCGGGATCCTCATCCCGCTATCCACACCCGCATGGAAATCGACCTCAGGGATCTACACGTCCGCTACCAAGACTTTGACCTCACGGACAATCCCCCCCTCATCCACCGCAAAGATGCACTGGTACTGCCAGACTACCCAGGCTACGAAAAATTTGCCAAGCTCACCCGTCAAGAAGAGGATTGGGGACTGCTGGAGGATCCGCGCTCCATTCGCTTTGCCAACGGCTGGGAAGACTGTCTGCGGCAGCATGGAGCCACCCTGCAGGGGCATCGCGTCATCTGGCGCAAAGATGTGGATCCCTATCAAAAGAAGCTTCTCCAGTCTCAGATGAGATCCCGGCACAAGCACCGACCCAACAACCTAAAGCGATTTAGGGAGACCCCAGGCCCCCAATCGCCACATTTAGGGGGTTAATCCTTCCTCTTCAGGAGGAGGGGGGTAATCACTGAAACCCAATAGGGAGCAGGATTGAGAGATTTTACATAGAATCGGAGCGAAAGGATTTGAACCTTCGACCCCCACTACCCCAAAGTGGTGCGCTACCAAGCTGCGCTACGCCCCGATGCACCTGCGAGAGGAGACCTCTAGAAGTGCTTCGCTAGTCTAGCATCAGATCCTATCTGTCGTTAACCCCGGGCTGTTGGATCCTGCTGTAAACGTGCTAGCTTGGTTGAGCTGTTTAAAAATCGCACGCCTGAACCATCGGGTGTCCTCAGATGGGACTTGTTCGGGCGGAGGCTAACCCGTAGGAGAAGACCAATCCATGAGCGTAGTCAGTTTGCCTCAACTGTTGGAGGCAGGGGTTCACTTCGGCCACAAGGCCAGCCGTTGGAACCCGAAGATGCGACCCTACATTTTTACCGAGCGAAACGGCATTCACATCATCGACCTGGTGCAAACCGCTCGCTATCTCAACGAGGCCTATGAGTATGTGCGGGATGCTGCCGAAAAAGGGCAGCGATTCCTGTTCATCGGCACCAAGCGGCAAGCAGCTGGGATCATCGCCCAGGAAGCCCGTCGCTGTGGCAGCTACTTCGTCAACCAACGCTGGTTGGGGGGCATGCTCACCAATTGGGCTACGATCAAAACCCGCATCGAGCGCCTCAAAGAGATCGAGGGAATGCGGAGCAGCGGCATCATGGATCGCCTGCCCAAACAAGAATCAGCTCGTCTGAAGCGGGAATTGGCCAGATTGGAGAAATACTTGGGCGGCATTAAAACCATGCGCAAGCTCCCAGATGCAGTGATCATCGTGGATCAGAGGCGGGAATCCAACGCCATTCAAGAGTGCATCAAGCTGAACATTCCGATCATCTCCCTGCTGGATACCAACTGTGATCCGGATCTGAGCGACGTATTCATTCCCTCCAACGATGACGCGATTCGAGCCATCAAGCTGATCGTGGGCAAGCTGGCAGATGCCATCTACGAAGGACGCCATGGACAGCTCGACAGCAGCGAAGAGGATGAGTTCGACTACGAGGGTGCCATGGATCTGGACGATGAAGGTCTGGAGGATATGGAGGACGAAGACGAGGGCGACGCTGACGAGGGCGAGTAACCTCTAGCCCAAGGCAGGGATCCCATGCCGACCGAGCATCTCCCTGCCTGTCCCCGCCCCAGAAGCCTGTATCCTTGAAATATAGATTCACAATTTTTCCCAATCCCGCCCATCCTCATATCCGGCCACGTCCTTCTGTCCTTTTGTACGATGTGAGATTCGAGGAACCCTCATGAGTATTGATGCCAAATTGGTCAAAGAGCTGCGTGAAAAGACAGGCGCAGGCATGATGGACTGCAAAAAAGCCCTCGTCGAATCCGAGGGCGACATGGAAAAAGCCATCACCTGGCTACGACAGAAGGGGTTGGCAGGAGCAGCCAAAAAGGCCAGCCGTGTCGCGGCAGAAGGGGCGGTAGATAGCTACATCCACTTTGGCAATCGGATTGGGGTGTTGGTGGAGGTAAACTGCGAAACGGACTTCGTCGCACGCGGCGAAGACTTTAAGAAATTGGTGCAAGATATCGCCAAGCAAATTGCCGCCTGCCAAAACGTGGAATACGTCAGCGTTGCCCAGATTCCCCCCGAAGTGGTGGAGCGAGAGAAAGCCATCGAAATGGGCAAAGACGACTTGGCCAGTAAACCCGAAAATGTGCGGGAAAAGATCGTGCAAGGTCGTATCGAAAAGCGTCTGAAAGAGTTATCTTTGTTGGATCAACCCTTCATCAAGGATTCTTCGATCACCGTCGAGGAATTGGTGAAACAGCACATTGCCAAGCTAGGGGAAAACATTCAAGTGCGGCGGTTTGTGCGTTTCGTGCTAGGAGAAGGGATCGAAAAAGAAGAGGTGGATTTTGCCGCTGAGGTGGCTGCGGCTGCTCAAGTGGGTCTGAAGCCGGCAGAGCCCCCAAAAGCGGCAGAACCCCCGCCGGCAGAAGAACCGGCCCCTGCTCCGGCAACCGAGACCAAACCCGCCAAGAAGGGATCCACCAAGAAAAAGAAATAAGCCGATGCTGGAGCTCCACTGCCATACCACCTGTTCGGATGGATCCCTGAGTCCATCGCAATTGGTGGAGGCAGCTGCTCGTGCCGGTGTGAAAGCTCTGGCCATTTCCGACCACGACACCCTGGCCGGTTGGGACGAAGCCCTACAGGCGGGATCCGAATGGGGCATCGAAATCATCCCGGCGGTGGAGTTGAGCACCGTTTGGCAGGGGCGCTCTTTGCATTTGCTGGGGTTTTATCCCGACCCAACCCGGCTGGCGGCGCCTTTGGAAGACCGTCGCCAAGGGCGAATCCGGCGGGCCGAGGCCATGGTGCAGCGACTGGCAGAACTGGGTTACCCGATCCCCATGCCCGATACCCATTTGGCCCCCGGTCGGCCCCATTTGGCCCAAGCTCTGGTGAAAGCAGGCCATGTGCGCAGTGCGCGTGAGGCATTCGAGCGGTTTCTGGGGGATGAGGGGCCAGCCTTTGTGCCCTACGAAAAGTTCAGTGCCCTGGAAGGGATCCAGCTGTTGCGAGCCTGTGGGGCGGTGCCGGTATGGGCCCATCCAGCTCTGTTTCGGGGAGATACTTTAGAAAATACGTTTGCAGCGCTGTTAGAGGCGGGGTTGATGGGCTTGGAGGTTTATCATCCGGATCACAGCGTACGGGTGAAGCGGCAACTCTTGAAATGGGCCCAGAAGCACAACCTGGTGGTAACGGGGGGCAGCGATTATCACGGGCCGAATAAGGCAGGGTTTTATCTGAATATGATGGGGCTGAGCCTGGATCTGCTGAATGCCCTCAAGGCAGCCCACAGCAACTTGTGACGCCATTGACGACTTTGTTCACTGCTTTTCCTTGGCACGGTTAACTCCGACACGCTAAGGTAGCAAGCGGCCTTTTTTGGATCCCTGGCATGAGCTACGTCCTACGCAATGCGTTGATTCCCACCCCCACAGGCTATGAAACCACGGATGTGCAAATTGAAGGGGAGCGAATTGCGGCGATGGGCTCAGGTTTATCGGCAACCGGCACAGAACTGGATGCCCGCGACAAACTTTTGCTACCGGGCTTTGTCAACGCCCACACCCATTCTTCGGAAATGTGGCAGCGGGGGCTCATTCCTCCCTATCCACTGGAGTTGTGGCTCGCGCAACTGCATGAGAATGCGCCGCTGGATCCTGAAAAAATCCATCTGAGCGCGTTGGGCACCGCCGTAGAAACCTTGCTCACGGGCGGCACCGCTGTGGTGGATCATTTGGTGCTGATCCCCGGGCAAGAGCTGGCCACCATCGAAGCCGCCGTGCGAGCCTACCGACAAAGTGGGATCCGCGCCTTTATTGGCCCCCTGATTCAGGATCAAGCCCTGTCCACCGGCGTGCCCAGTGGCGAGTCTCAGGATCTGGAGCACGAGGCTTATCCCCTCAGCACCGCAGAGGTACTGGAAATTGTGGAAGAAGCGGTGCGGCAATTCCATCGACCGGAAGAGGGAATAACTTTGATGGTGGCTCCCACCGGTATTCAACTGTGTTCAGACGATCTGTTTAAGGGTTGCGTGGAGCTGAGCCAAAAATATAACCTGCCCCGCCACGCCCACCTGCTGGAAACCCGCGCCCAGCAAATGTTGGCCCACGAAAAATATGGCTGTAGCGCAGTGGAGCATTTGGAACGCATCGGTTATCTGGACCCCAAAACCTCCTTGGCCCACTGCGTTTGGCTCACCGATGCCGATATCGAGATCTTGGCCCGCACCGGCTCCACCGTCGTTCACAACCCCTTGAGCAACCTGCGCCTGGGCAGCGGCATTGCCCCTCTGTTGAAGTATCGGCGGGCGGGGGTGAATGTCTCCTTTGGCTGCGATGGCTCGGCCAGCAACGACTCCCAGGATCTGTTGGAGGCGATTAAAATCGGCAGCATTCTGCACAATGTTACGGATTTCGACTACCGCAACTGGATCTCCCCCCGCGAGAGCGTAGACATGGCATCACGAGGCGGGGCCAAGGGAGTTGGCATGGCGGATCAGTTCGGATCCCTGGCGGTGGGGATGCAGGCGGACTTGGTGCTCTACGACCTGACCCAACTGTCGATTTTGCCCCGTACCGACCCGATTGGGCTCTTGATTTTGGGCCGCCCCACACAGGTGGTGGACAGCGTTTGGGTGAAAGGGAAACAGGTGGTGTCTTCCGGAACCGTGACGACGGTGGATGTGGCCAAGCTGCGGCAGGATCTCTTTGCCCAGAGCCATTGGAATTTCCCAGAGTCTGGTTCGCCCTTCCGAAAATCGGAACAAGCGGAGCAACTGGAGGCCCGTTACCGCCGCGTCATGGGGTTGCCAGAATAGACCTGTTGCGACAGGGATCCCGTGTTGGGGGAAACGGAGCAAGCCAGAGCCACAGAGCGCGTGAAACAGCAGGCGCTAGCGCTTGGCTTCGACAAAGTCGGCATTGCCAGCGTGGCGGATCCCCCTGATTTGCGGGGCTTACCAAGCTGGTTGGCGGAGGGGATGGCTGCCGATATGGCCTGGATGAAGGATCCCCGGCGGCTGGATGTCACCTTGGTGTTGCCGGGGGCGAAATCTGTGATCGCAGTGGCCTTGAACTACTACACCCCCATTCCCCATAGTCGGGATCCGACCAAGGGTAAAATCTCTCGGTATGCTTGGGGCCGCGATTATCACCGGGTGTTGGGGCGACGGTTGAAGCAGCTTCACCTCTGGATGCAGGCGGAATTTCCTTCCTGCCAAAACCGCTTTTACGTGGATACCGGCCCGGTGGCAGAAAAACCGTGGGCCATGCAGGCAGGCTTGGGGTGGGTTGGCAAAAATGGCCTGTTGCTCACCCGCGAGTATGGCTCCTGGATCTTTTTGGGGGTGATTCTGACCACCTTAACGCTGATTCCCGACCGACCGCACACCCACCATTGCGGCACCTGTCGCCGTTGTCTGGAGGCTTGCCCCACCCAAGCCATCGTCAGCCCTGGAGTGGTGGATTCCCGCCAGTGCATTGCCTATCACACCCTCGAAAGCCATGCCGAAGGGATCCCTGACGACATCACCCAGAACCTACACAACTGGGTTGCCGGATGCGACATTTGCCAGGATGTCTGCCCCTGGAACCAACGCTTTGCCCAACCGAGCGGGATCCCGGATTTTCAACCTTACCCCTGGAATGTGGCCCCCCGTCTCCAGGACCTGGCCCAGATGAGCGATGGGGAATTCCAGCAAAAGTTTCCTGCCTCGGCTCTGCGCAGACTGAAAGCCAAACGGTTGCGACGCAATGCCCAAGCGGCTCTAAAGGGTGCTGCAAAGTTTGGAGCACAGGGATTGGAACGTTCTGCAAAGTCCTAAGAGCAACACACGGAGGAGGATTTTGGGATTTGCACGTATGAGCGGTATCTTTCGGATCGAGGGTCATTTTGGGATCCCGATCCTACGGGCTTTCAAGCTAACATACACATCCACAATCCATTCCAGAGTCTCCTCCTCTTGGCCCCGCCCGGAGCTGTGGGATCCCTGCTCGCAAAGCTCTGACATACCCTGCCCCCTCAGCCCCTGCCCCTGCATGGATAACAGCTACGACAACTACTACCCTAGGTACCAGCAGCCTGACCGCCAGAACCTTTTGGGATCCGGGTGGCGGCCGTTGCATCGGCATTTTGATGCGGAGTACTTTTGGCAACTGGTGATGCAGGATCCCTGGGATCTGACCCAAAAAGTCCTGGATGTGTGCAGCGACATCGCCAACGCCGTCGGGCGCAACGAATTTAGCCCGCTGGCCAATTTGCTCAACTTGTTCTCAGAAAATACCCGCTACGAAATCGGCGAATTTTGGAACAGCATCACCCCACCCCCACCCGGCCCCGACTATACCTTTCAAAACTTACTTGCCACGGAGACCCCAATCCAACAACAGGTGAGCCGAGACCAAATTCCCATCGATTATGCCCTGGCCCGTCTCAAAGAAATCACGGTTCTAAAAATCTTAGACTACTTGGGGCGGCCCACACAGATTGTGCAGGTGTTCATGGATCGCTACTTCTACTACCCGATCGAACGCTTTAACAGTTGGGAGCAAATTCGCAGCCTAGGCACTGTCTACGCCTTTTGGCCCGAGCATCAGATTTGGCTACAAATTGAGACCACCTATCAAACCCGCCGCCGCTACACCCTAATTGGGGTAGATCTCAAGCCCTTGATTCGCAAGGTCACTTATAACCTGGCGGTGATGCTCAGCGGCTACCAAAGCCGGATTGGGCAAATCCAGAGCAGCTACCCCATCAGCTCTTTCCCCGCCGAGATTCAAGCCTTCACCGATCGGGTACAACAGCAGATCTTGCAGCAGGAACGTCTGGCAGTCTTGGTACACGGGATCCCGGGCACCGGAAAAACCGTCTGGACGCAGGCGGTAGCCCACCAACTGCTGGTGCCGCTGGGTTATGTAGTGTTCATCCTGGATCACGAGGCGGTACAAGAATTCATTCCACCCCCCTACTTGGAGCGGGTATGCCTGATCGTCAACGAAGCAGACAACCTCGCCCAAGACCGCAGCAGCGAAGTGGCGCAACAGAGCAGCAAAACCGAACGTATCCTCAGTTTTCTGGACGGCACCCTGCACCGGAGTGTGCTCGATCCAGAACACCCCCACTGCGAACAAAAGCTGGTGGTGCTGATGACCTGCAACACCACCGAGCGCCTGGATCCGGCAGTGTTGCGCAAAGGACGTGTGGATTTTGTGCAGGAGTTCACCCATCGCTATGTTTAAGCTGTGATTTCAATCACAAGTCCACAAGACTGACCTTTCTATCTTGAAGGAAGCTCCCGACTTCCCCTTGCAACCTTACTAACGACCCGCTCCCCGGTCATGGGATAAGCTGACCTCATTCTGTGCATCTAGCCATCAGCCAAGCCCGAACCCCTCAGCAGGACTCGAGATTGAGATGCCGGAATCGCCGCTGATCCAGGTCATTAATCTGCTGGAACAAGCCTTCGCACAGCTCAGGGTGAAGGTGCCTCCTCCGGAGATTGAGCGGATGGCCGTTCTCATCTTCACCCGCATGGAACGGGGATCCCGCCGCTTTCATACCACCCATCACACCTTAACTATCAGCCATGCTGGCTCTCCGATTCAGATTTTGGCGGGTCTCTTTCACGACATCGTTTACCTCCAGTTGGATCAACACGCTCCCGACTCTGGTCCCCACGGGTTCCCCAAAAGGCTGCTGCAGGAGGGGGCCATCATTCCCACCCCCACCGGGATCCACATTGCTGCTGTCGAACCTTCTTTGGCGCTGCACATCTGTCTACGCCTGTTTAACTTTGAGCCAGGGCAGCACTACAGCCACACAGATGGCATTAACGAGTTTTTGAGCGCCTATATGGCCTTGGATCAATTGGGGCCGTGGCTCTCCATAACAAATCAAGTGGCGATCGTAGCCAATATCGAATCCACCATTCCGTTTCGTCCCAACAATGCCGGTGGCTACTCCAGCCTAGAAGAGTTGGAAGGCCGGGTTGAACAGCTCAACCGTGAGCTGCAGTTGAGGCTGAGTTCTGAGCACATTGGGCAAATCTTGCGGGATGCAGTAGAGCTAGCCAACCGTGATGTGGAAAATTTTGCCTCTGCTGATGCCGGAGCCTTTTTGGATCACACCTGGGCACTGCTGCCGGAAATGAACCCACGCCTGCTGGAGTTTAATCTCTACTCGGTGGTGGACTATCGCCGTGTTTTGCAGCGGATGGAGCAATTTTTTCTCAACTTAGATCCGCAGCGGGTGTTCCGACATCACCGCGGCTACCCCAGCCCAGAAACTTGGCAGGCGATGACCGAGCAGGCAGCCCATAACCTGCGTATTGGGCAAGAGTATATTGGCGTCCAACTGTTGGCAATTGGCCTGTTGGAAGCAGTGGCCCTCAGCAGTGGCGGCGACGGTCCCATCTCCTTATTTCTGGGCTATCGCGCCTCCGGCCAAGGCTGGGATGGTCCCCACCAAACCCTTTGGGATCCACAGAGGACGGGATCCACCTGCCCAACCGTGGCCCACAATCCCATTGTTTTGGAACTGCTGCACCAAGGTCGATCCGGTGCCACCGGCCACGACCTAACCTGCTCCCCTTTGGCCACCTTTCTCTATCATCACTTAGGCGCTGAAGCCACCCGCACTTGGCACGGCATTGTTCACCAAATGTTTGCCCATCAGCTGGATCCCGAGAGTCTGTTGCGGCAGTTTCAAAAAAGCCACGCCCAAGTGTTGGAACCCATTTTGTCCACCTGTGCCCAATTTGCTCCGACCCGCCGCGCTAGCTTGGCTACTTATCTTGAGCTTTAGCTACTAGGCGGGTAGACCGCAGGTCGTTCCTAGCCCCGCGCTCTAAGGCTCGCCGCTGGCGGCGAGTTCCAGGTGAGCGTCGGGATGAGAGCTGCGCTTGCTGTTATGCCTACGGCAGGCAGAAGCCAACGCGCCAGCGTGCCAAAGGCGCAGTGGGGAACGATGCTCCCGTAGGCTGAAAGCCGTGCACAGCAGCAAGCAATAGTCTACGCAACGCAGCCAGTATCTATCAGATTACTAGGTTCATGCCAAAATAGCGGCATGTTAAAAGCAATCAAGGTCAGAATTTACCCTACCGACGAGCAGTCCGTCACCCTAGCCAAGCATTTTGGCTGTACACGATGGCTGTGGAATCATTGCCTGTCTGTCATGACGGAAACGTACAAGACGACAGGCAAGGGAATTTCTGCCTTGACGATGAAAAAACAGATTCCTGCACTAAAAGCAGAGTATGAATGGCTGAAAGAGTGCTATTCACAATGCTTACAGCAGTCGGTACTGAATCTATCTCAAGCGTTTCAGAATTTCTTTGAGGGTAGAGCAAAATATCCCAATTTCAAATCAAAGCATCGTCGCCAGTCCGTTCAGTTCCCCCAAAACGTCAAAGTGATTTCTGAGTCTGCAATCAAGTTTCCTGGCTTGCTAGGAACGGTTGCAGCAAAGATTCACAGACCGATTAAAGGACAACTAAGAACAGTTACAGTGTCGAAGATGCCAGATGGAAAATACTTTGCATCGTTGTTGGTGGAAGATGGCACAGAAGAGCCTGATTCTTCCAGTAATGGCAAGGCAATTGGGATTGATTTGGGATTGACTGACTTTGCCGTCACATCCGATGGTTCAAGGTTTGTCAATCCTCGCCATCTCAAAAAGCATGAACGAAATCTGAAGCGTAAGCAGCGTAAGCTGTCTAGAAAAAGGAAAGGCAGTCAGAACCGAAACAAAGCACGAATCAAGGTTGCTAAGGTTCACGCCAAAATTGCCAGAGTGAGAAAAGACTTTCATCACAAGCTATCCCGCAAGATAGTCAACGAAAACCAAGTGATTGTGGTGGAAGACCTAGCTGTTAAAAACATGGTCAAGAATCACAACCTAGCCAAAGCGATAAGCGATGTTGGCTGGGGACAATTCTGTACTATGCTCAAATACAAAGCAGAGTTCGAGGGCAAAGTGTATCTAGAGATTGGGCGATTCTTCCCAAGCTCTCATCTTTGTTCAAACACACTGCTACCGCTAGAAAAGATAGATTTATCGATTCGCTCGTTTGTATGCCCCCACTGCCGAGAACGGCACGACAGGGACATCAACGCGGCAATCAATATCAAAAATGAAGGCTTGCGGATTCTGGTGAGCCAGGGTCTGGCTCACTTGGCCTCAGGAAGTGGGGCTTCTGCTCTAGGACGCGATGTAAGACCCAAGGGAGGAAGGCGCAAGTCTACCCTCTCCGAGGCAGTCGCGGTTGATTAGAGAAGCCCGCGCGCTTTCGCTTGCGAGGAGCGTCGGGTACTTCACGTGGCCCGCAGTTGCACCGGCATGACCAAGTAACAGAGGCGCATCGCCCCAATCGGCTTCCAAATGGCGGGTTGTGTGGCACCGTTGAGGGCCAGGCTCACTTGCTGCGTGTGAAACACCTTCAGGGCATCGAGCAAGTAACGCACGTTGAAAGCCAGCTCCAAATCAGGGCCGGACATTTGCACGGGTAGCGATTCTTGGCCACTGCCCACATCGAGGGCCTCGGTGCTGATGTGCAGGGTTTGAGATGCTGCGGAAAGATTAAACTTGATGATGTCGTTTTTTTGGGCAGCAAGCACCCCTACCCGTTCCAGAGACTCGATTAAGGGTCGCCGTTCGAGAGTTACTTGCCGCTCAAATTGCGTGGGAATTAGGCGCTTGTAGTCGGGGTACTGGCCCTCCAAAAGGCGGCTGGTAACCAGCTGCCCTTCCAGCCTAAATTGCACCTGAGACCGGTCAAACCGCAACTGCACCCTGTCGGCGGCCTGGGTGCTGAGGATGCGCTCCAGTTCCCGCAAAGTACGGGCAGGAATGGTGAAATCTAACCCTACCCCCATGGGGATCCCATCACTGCTCAACTCCGCCTGTACCGTTGCCAGACGATGCCCATCGGTAGCCGCAAACTCCAACAAGGGGGGATCCCCCGCCAACAGTTTGACATGCACCCCCGTCAGCACCTGCTTGGTGTCATCCCCAGAGGCAGCAAAGAGGGTTTGGCTGATCCCTTGCAACAGGCTCTCGATTTGCAGCTCCAAAGCCTGCTCGCCGGATTCTGGCGAGCCCTGGGCTGCTTCACCCTCTTCCGAATCGCCAATCTTCGGCAGGGTGGGGTAGTCCTCCGCCGACAGACCCCGCACCTGGTACTGACCCGTAGCAGAGGTGAGGGTGATCGGGGCGCTTTCCCGGGGCTGGCTCAGGGTCATCGGGCCACTGGGCAGGCGGCTGACGATATCGCTGAGCAACTTGGCAGGTAGGGTAGTACGACCGGATCCCTCCACCTGGGCCTCAAACTCACTGCGAATGCCCAAGTTCAGGTCAAAGGCAGTGAGGGCCACCCGTTGAGTTTCCGCATCGGCTTCCAGCAACACATTGGCCAAAACCGGCATGGCGGGTCGACTGGCAACGGCGCGACCCACGGAGGCCAAGTGATGGCTGAGATCCGCTTGCTCGCAAGTGAGACTGAGGCCATTCGGGCTCGGGGCAGGCCAGTTGGTGGCTTCGTCAAAGCGGCTCTGAGACAAGAACTCCGTCCCGCGCACATGAGCGGTTTCGAGTTCCTCAAAAGACTCTGAGCCGGGAACTTGGCGGTCTAGTGGCTCTGTCTCGTTGACGCGTTGGGCTTGCACCATGAGGGGCACTTGAGGGCTGAACACGCACATCCTACACCGACTGCCCGAATTGGATCCCTCCCCCCCAGACAAGTTTTGGAAAACGCACAGCTCGTAGATGGAGAAGTTTAAAATCTCGATCCCTAACCCATCTAATTTTTTGATCTAGTAGTAGTAGGGCCTGTGGAAACTGTGGAAAGTGATCCTCAACACCTTGTGCCACAACCCTTTGACCGTATTCCCCACCTGTGGAAAAACTGTGGATAACTTGGTCGGTTTTCCACAGGGTATTTATACCTGTTAATAACTTGGGGGGTTTTTCCACAGGTTTTCCACAGGTTTTAGGAGTTTTCCACAGGTTTTCCACAGGCTGAAGGGGGTAGAAATGTTGCTATTCCCTGACAAATTTACAAAAGTTTACACACAATCAGTGTGGGATCCCCTAATCTAGTGAATCCTCCCTCTAGATATGGTCAGGGATTCTATCGGAGCTTGGGCAGGCTTCGGCAGTTTTTCTTAGGTTTTCCACAGGTTGTTGAGGAAGCCAGGGAGTTCCTTGGGTTGATGCAGTTTGGGGGATCGAGTACGAAGGTTGGTTCCATCGTGTTGTGCTTTGGGCTGTGTTGCTCCGTTTCGGGATCATGAATGGGCTTCGCTCTTGATTTGTTTCCGGGACAAGCGATGGCGGTGTCTCTGATAGGAGTGTTGTGCTCTGTATCAAGGACGAATCCTGCTTAGCGGTGTTGGGGCAAGAGGTGGTTGACTTTGTCTGCGTCGTGGTGACGCTACCATCCACGGATCCGGATGATCCCCGCACCGACTATGTCTGTGTTTCTGATCTGTTTGTGCATGCTGGCTATCGTTGTCAGGGGGTGGGGCGCAGGTTGCTGGAGGCAGCAGAGTTTTTTGCCAAGGTAAGAGGGGCTGAGGTCATGCGGGTTGGGCTTTTTCCCCTATCGCATCCAGTTGTAAACTACCCGACGCAATCCTTGGCGGCAGGCTAACGCCAACATGCTACGCATGGAGCGCGGGGCTCCTGCGAGGTAAGCTGAAACCGATTTCCTAACTCACCGGGGATCCCCGTTGATCCGTAGTAATCCTGCGTGAATCGTGAAAACCTGTAGGGTAGGCGTCTCGCCTGCACGGGCAAGATGCCGGTCCGAGCTGCATGAATCAGGTCGGATTGCTATATGTTTGCTATATGTAATTTGCGATGTGTAAGTTGATTTACCGCCCTTGCGCGGGTCTTCCAGGGCAGGTCTTGTACTTCCTGCTCCCGCTTTCGCGGGGCCCGGAGGGCTAGCCCTCCAGAGAGTAGATCTCAACTTCCATATTTGTCCATATTTGTTATGTGTGACTGGCGAAAGGGCTGTATACAAAAGGGCATACCCTAGTTCTCGCGATTGTTAGCGGTCACCCGCAGCCGTTCTGCCAGGTTTTGCAGTTGCCGCTCGAATTGCAGGTTTTCCCGTTGTAGTTGGGTGACCTTCTCGCAACTGTAGAGAACGGTGGTATGGTCTTTGCCCCCAAAATAATCCCCGATCTTCGGCAGACTGAGGTTGGTGTGGTGGCGCATTAAAAACATTGCCACCTGACGGGCTTGGCTGATGTCTCGCTTGCGGGAGGATCCCAGTAAGCTATCCCGATCGATGCCGAATTCTTCACAGACCACAGCAATGACGATATCGGCGGTGATCTCCTTCGGTTCGGTGGGGGGGTTGAGGATGGGTTGAATGGTTTCCACACTCATGGGCAGGCCGGAAATCGATACATAAGCGACGGCCCGGATCAGGGCGCCTTCCAGCTCGCGGATGTTACTGGTGTAGGTGGTGGCAATGTACTCGATCACCTCGGCGGGTAGGTTCATCCCCTCGTACTCGGCTTTTTTCTTGAGGATGGCCATGCGGGTTTCGATATCCGGTGATTGAATTTCGGCAATCAAGCCCATAGAAAAGCGGGAACACAGCCGTTCCTGCAGACGAGGGATCAGATGGGGGGAACGGTCGGCAGCCAGGATGATTTGTTTACCGGATTCATGCAGGGTATTAAAAGTATGAAAAAACTCCTCTTGGGTATACTCCTTGCCCTCAATGAATTGGATATCGTCCACCAACAGGACATCCACATCTCGATAGTGCTCCCGGAAAGACTGCATACTGTCCCGCCGGATCGCATCGATGAGGTCGTTGGTGAACCGCTCGGTGGACACGTAAAAAATTTTGGCGCGACGATCCGCCTCGAGCTGGTAGTGGCCAATCGCCTGCATCAAGTGGGTTTTGCCCAGCCCCACCCCGCCACACAAAAACAGCGGATTGTAGGCACGCCCAGGTTTATCCGCCACTGCCAGCGCCGCAGCATGGGCCATGCGGTTGTTGGAGCCGACCACAAAACGAGAGAAAGAATACTTGGGGTTGAGATCGGGTGCTCGCATCGGTAAGCCGCCGTTCACCTCCAGACCCAAGGTGGTGGAAGCGGGCAAACTGTTGGCACTGCGGGTTGTTGAAGAAAGATCTTCTGCGGAGTGGGGTTCTTCTTCGGCTAGGGTGTGGGGGGAAACCGAAAACTCCACCTGCAAAGGGATCCCGGCCACCCGTTGTACGACTTCAGTGATGGTGGGGGCATAGTGTTTTTGCAACCAGCCCCGCGCCCATTCGCTGGGGGTACAGATGGTGAGACGGTTACCCACCAGCGACTCAGCCCGTGCCGTTTTGATCCAGGCCTCAAAGGTTGGGCGGCTGAGCTGCACCTGCAGATGCCCCAAAGCCTCATCCCAGAGTTGATCGAGGGAGATATCCACACAACACACCCAGAGCGATAAGTCGAAGGCCAAGGGAAACCAGCGGCGCCGGTTGGCACCTCTGCCCCCTCGACAGGGACTCAGGATACCCCAATTTAGCCGCTTCGCGCAGGGTGTCCAATCTGGCGAATTTTCGCTAAGTCTGTTACGATCATGAACCCGTGACTGGCTGCAGGTAGGCTGAATTTCGGTCTGCACGGGTGAGCTTCAGTCTCGTCGACTTTGTTAAACGTTATTGACCCCATGGGTTCCTCACCATGACCAAGCGTACCCTTCGCGGCACCAATCGCAGGCGTATCCGAGTCTCTGGGTTTCGTGCCAGAATGCAAACCGCAACCGGGCGGCAAGTTTTGCGGCGGCGGCGGGCCAAAGGGCGCTATCGTTTGGCTGCTTCTTGAGTTGGTGGGTACGTTTACCTAGCTAGGGTCTGATCCAAGCAGGGATCCCCTTCTGCTGAGCTATTTTGCTTTATGTTTGCCTGATACATGTTGCCTGCTCGTCATCGATTGCGCGATCGTCGAGCCTTTCAAGCCCTGTATCAGGAAGGGCAACGCCGCTCCAGTTCAAGTCTGACGGTGCTGTTTCGCCCTGGAGAGCCAGGGATCCCCAGCCAAGTGGGGTTGGTGATCAGCAGAAAGGTAAGCAAATCGGCGGTGCGCCGAAACCGCTTGCGTCGCCGGTTGCGAGAAATTCTGCGGCCCTTATGCCCGCGCTTGAAAACCGGCTATCGGCTGTTGCTGATCCCGAAGGCGAGCCTGTTGACCTACAGTTGGCAGGAGCTGAGTGCGGAGGTGCATCGCCTGCTGCAGAAGGCAGATCTGCTCACGGATCCGGAGTCTACCCCCCGAACACCGACCTGAGGGCTTCGGGCAACCTGGAGTGGCTCAATCGGGTCGGTTGGCTACGCAAGTTTCGCTACCCATGCTAGCCTGTTGCCATCATCTGGTGGTGGCCACACTAGATGTGCGGTGTCATGTACGTCAAACAGATTGAGTTGACCCGATTTAAGTCGTTTGGTAGCACGACGTCGATGCCATTGTTGCCGGGGTTTACCGTCATTTCCGGCCCCAACGGCTCTGGCAAATCCAATATTCTCGATGCGATTTTGTTCGCCCTGGGGTTGTCTTCCTCGCGGGGCATGCGGGCGGAAAAGCTGCTGGATCTGGTGCATTCGGGCAGTCTCAATGGCCATCGGCGAGTCGAGACCCATGTTTCGGTCACCTTTGATCTGGGTGATCTGGGGCAGGGATCCCGTCCGGTAGCTTCTAACAACAGCAATGGAGCAGCATCCTCAAGGGAATGGAAAGTGAGTCGTCGTCTGCGGGTTAGCCCCGGACGCGGAGAGGATCCCGATTCTCCTGCCTACACCAGCACTTTTTATATCAACGATGTGCCCTGCACCCTGAGCGAGCTGCACGAACAACTCGAGGCGATGCACATTTACCCGAACGGCTACAACGTCGTTTTGCAGGGGGATGTCACCAGCATTATTTCCATGAACGCCAAGGAGCGGCGGCAGATTATCGACGAATTGGCGGGGGTGGCCACCTTCGACCGCAAAATCGCCCAGGCCAACAACAAGCTAGAGGCAGTACGAGAACAGATTGAGCGGTTCCGCCTCATCGAGCAAGAATTGCAGGCCCAAGGGGAGCGGCTGCTCAAGGAAAGTGAAAAAGCCCAGCAGTACCGGCAACTGCGACTGCATTTGGAAACCCTGGAACAGCAGCAACAGGTGCTGCTTTGGCGACATTTGCAAACGCAAGTGGAACAAACCCAAGCTTCGATTCAGCAGCTCCTCAGCACTCAGGCTCAAGCCACTGCTGAGCTGGAAGCTTTGAACGACAATTTGAAACAAGCAGAAGCCACTCTGACGGAATTGCAAAGCCGCATCCATGCCCTTGGGGAGGAAGAATACCTGCACCTGCAAGCCCAGATCGCCACTGCCGAAGCGCAACTCCAACAGGCCACTCAACAAATTGAAATGTGGCAGCAGGAGATCGAGCAGGGTCAGCACCTGCGCCAACACGCTCAAGCGCAACTGCACAATCTGGACGCAGAACTGGAATGCCTACAGACAGAACAGGAGCAACTCACTCAAGCCCAGGGATCCCTGCAAACCCAGCAACAGAAAGCCCAAACGGGCTTGGAACACAGCCGTGAGCAACTGCGAGCCCTGGCCCAATCCTCCGATGCTTGGGTGAAACAGCAACGCTACCTCACCCGCCATATTCAGGAGATTCGCGCCGAACAGGAGCCTCTCCAACAGGAGCAAATTCGCCTACAGGAGCAGCAGCGACAACTGGAGCGCCAAAGCCAAGAGACCCAAGCAGAGATCGCCCAAATTGAGGAATGGCTGGGGTTCCACCTTGCCCTTACCGCCGACCTAGAACACTCCTGCCGTCAGTCGGAAACCCAGGTACAGACCCTGGCCCAGGAATTGGCCCAGCTGCAGGCCAGCCTGGAACTGGATCGATCCACCCACGAGCGGCTGACGGCTGAGCTACACAGCAAGCAGCGGCAACTGGATAAATTGGAAACCCGTCGCCAAGTTTTGCAGGAATCCCAGGGATCCCGGGCAACCCAAGCCGTGTTGAGCGCTCGTCTGCCGGGGGTCTTGGGGTTGGTGGCCCAACTGGGGCAGGTGGATCCACAGTATCAACTGGCTCTGGAGATTGCCGCCGGGGGCCGGTTGCAGTTTGTGGTGGTGGAAGATGACACGGTGGCCGTCAGTGCCGTGAACTTTTTGAAACGGGAAAAGGCGGGACGAGCCACCTTTTTACCCTTGAATAAACTACAAACCACCCGCCCGCCCAGCCCTTTGAAGTTGAATGGCCTGATTGACTACGCCATTCGCCTGGTGCGTTTTGAAGATCGCTACCGAGATGTGTTTGGCTTTGTGCTCGGCTCTACCCTGGTTTTCGAGAGCCTGGAACTGGCCCAGCCTCACATTGGCAAGCATCGCATCGTCACCCTAGAAGGAGAACTTCTGGAAACCTCGGGGGCAATCACCGGCGGCACCAGCCCACAACGACAGGGGATCCACTTTTCCGCCGGCGAACACGCGGAAGTGGACGAATTGCGGGCCCGCCTTGCCGAGATCGAAGAGCTGCTGGCCGCCCTCACCCCACGCCTACAAGCTGGCCAAGCCCGTGAGAAACAGCTGGCCCAAGCCCTGCTACCCGCCCGCCAAGACACCTTGCAAGCCCAGCAATATCTGGAGCGCCACCAATCCGACTGCCAAAACCAACAGGCCCGCCTTAAGCAGCTGCAGGGATCCCTGGCGCAACTGCAAACCGCAAGCCAACAGGTTCAGCAGCGGCTTGAGCAAATTCAGCTTTACCTCGTTCCCCTGGAACAGCGCCTGGCGGATCTTACCCTCAAGCTCAGCCAACTGGAGGGATCCCCGGTGAACCAGCATTGGCAGCAAATTCAGCAAACGGTTCAACAACAAGAGAGCCATCTGGCGGAGCTCCAGCAACAACTCAACCAACTGGAGCGGCAACGGCAAGAAAACTCCACCCAACAACAACTCAACCGCGCCAAAGTACAGCAACAACAGGAGCGCCTACAAGAAAGTGAGCAGCGGCAGACCCAACTGCAGGCGCAAATCGCGCAACAGCAAGAGATTATTCGCCAAACCCAACAGCACATCGCCGACCAACGGCAGCACATGAGCGAGCTCGAAGCCCGTCTCTCCCATCTTCGCCAAGAACGGGATCAACAGGAATTTCAAGTGCGCGCCCAACAACAGCAGATCCAGCGCCTCGATTGGGAACGCTACAATGCCCTCACCCAACAGCAGGAAAAAGAAGCCCTGCTCGCCCAGCTGCAAACGCAACTGCACGCGGCTGCCCAAGATCTGCCCGATCCACTTCCCGATTTGCCTGCCAACCTAACGTTGGATGAGTTGCAGCGGCAAAAACGCAAAACCGAAGACAAACTGCGTTCCCTCGAACCCGTCAATATGCTGGCGATTACCGAATACGAAGAAACGCAAGTTCGCCTCACGGATTTGAGCGCTAAGTTGGACACCCTCAACCAAGAACGAACAGAATTGTTGTTGCGCATCGAAAATTTTGCCACCCTGCGCCGCCAAGCCTTTTTGGATGCTTTTAACGCCGTCAATGGCCATTTTCAGAGCATTTTTGCCCAGCTTTCCGATGGTGATGGCCATTTGGAATTGGAAAATCCAGAGGATCCCTTGGCGGGAGGTCTAACTCTAGTGGCCCATCCAAAGGGTAAGCCAGTGCGTCGTCTCAGTGCTATGTCGGGGGGAGAAAAATCCCTGACGGCCCTGAGCTTCATTTTTGCCCTACAGCGGTTTCGCCCCTCCAGTTTTTATGCCTTCGATGAGGTGGATATGTTTTTGGATGGGGCGAATGTGGAAAAGTTGGCCAACATGATCTGGCAGCAATCCCGGCAGGCACAGTTTTTGGTGGTCAGTTTGCGCCGCCCCATGATCGAAAAGGCAGAGCGCACGATTGGTGTGACCCAGGCTCGGGGTGCCCATACCCAGGTGATCGGCCTGACCAACCCAACCCCTCATGTCGGTTAGGATACCGGTTGATGCGGGGCTGGATGAGAACCTGTGCTTCCGGATCCGGTGTTTTAAGCTACCGATTTCCGGATCCTATCCTGATTAGCGTGGAATCAGATCCATTGCATGATTAACGGATGCTGGTCACTCAACAGCCGCAACTGCGGAACTTTTGGTATCCCGTTTGCCGAGCCGGGGAGCTGGAGTCGGGGCCATTGCGTTTCGTCCTGCTGGGATCCCCCTTGGTGCTTTGGGCGGATGGCTGGGGTGGTGTGTTTGCCCTGGCGGATCGCTGCTGCCATCGCACAGCCCGTTTGTCCCAGGGACAGGTGGTGGAAGGTGCCCTTCAGTGCCCTTATCACGGTTGGCAATTTGATGGCGAGGGCCGCTGTGTAAGGGTGCCCCAGATCTGCGGGCAGATCCCGGAGTCTTATCGAGTGCCCGCCTATGCTGCTCAGGTGGCCTATGGCTATGTGTGGGTGGCCCTGGAGGAGCCCTTGACCGGGATCCCGACCATTGCCGAAGCCTCTGATCCAGCTTTTCGTCTGATGCACCAGCTGTGTGAACCCTGGCGCTGTAGTGGCTTGCGGCTGATGGAAAACTCCTTTGATATGGCCCACCTGGCCTTTGTGCACTGCAACAGCTTTGGGGATGCCGAACAACCCATCCCTCCCCGATTGGAAACGGAGGTGTATGAGTATGGCTTGCGGGTGCGTGCCTGGGTGCCCGTCGTCAACCCACCCGAACAGCAGCAAAATTTGCAAATGGCCGACCCCAAGACGATCCAAAGCAACGACATGGTGTGGTACATGCCCTTTGGTCGCAAGCTCACCCTCACCTATGGCAATGGCATTGTCCGCATCATCTGCACCTTTGCCACCCCTATCGACGATGCCACTTCGCAGGTGATCCAGTTTTGCCTCAGCAACGACACCGAAGCAGAGGTGCCAGAAGCCGACATCACCGCCTGGGAACGGGCCATCGCTGCTGAGGATCGGGGCATTTTGGAAACCACCGACTACGACACCCCCCTGGATTTGGCTCAGGAGCAACACATGGCCTCAGACAAACCCGGGATCCTGATGCGCCGACAACTGGCCCAACTGTTTTCCCGGTCCTGCTGATTCCTTAGTTCTCATCTTTTCTGGAGATCCCCTCATGTGTGCCGCCCCTGGGCAAAATCAAGCCGTTGCCCTTACCGAAAAGATCCCAATGGTGAATTTGCATCCCTTTATTCACGGGGATCCAAGCCAACAGGAACAGGTGGCCCAACAAATTTACCAAGCCTGTCATGAAATTGGGTTTTTGTACCTCACCAACTTTGGCATCGAGCAAAGGGAGATCGACCGGTTTTTTGACCAGGTGCGCTGGTTTTTTGCCCTACCCCAAGGGGTGAAAGATAGCCTTTCTTGGCGTGACCACGGTAGCAATCGCGGTTATTCACCTTTGGAAAGTGAACGGTTGGATCCCTGTCTACCGGGGGATTTGAAAGAAGGCTTTAATGTGGGCAAAGAAGGCCCACTGAATGCCATCACTTCTTCGGGTTTAACGGAGTACGACCATCCCAACCTTTGGCCTCCCGATGCCGAAGCCTTTCGGGAAGGGGTCTTGTCTTTTTTTGAGGCCGCCAGCACCGCCACCCAACAGATTTTGCAGGCCTTTGCCCTGGCTTTGCAGTTGCCGAGGGAGTACTTCGTCAGTCGCCATGATCGGCAGCATTTTATTTTGCGCATGTTGCACTATCCACCCCTGCCGGGTCACCTGCAAGAGGGCCAAACTCGTGCTGCAGCCCATACCGATTACGGCAGCATTACCCTGCTGTTTCAGGATGATGTCGGGGGGTTAGAGGTCTGCAACCAACAGGGGGAGTGGATTTCGGCTCCTTGGATCCCGGGGGCGATTTTGGTGAATACGGGTGATTTAATGCAGCGCTGGACCAACCATGAATTTTGTTCCACCCCTCATCGGGTTGTGCTGCCGATGGGTGAGCAGGCGCAGCGCTCCCGTTACTCCACGGCCTTTGTGGTTTATCCCAATTTTGATGCGGAAATTGCCTGTGTGGGTCGTTACAGCAGGGATCCCCTTTATCCGCCCATTCTCACCCAAGACTATGTGCTAGGTCGCCTGAAAGCGACTTATTAAATCTTAATGACGGCCAGAGCAAGTGCCTCTCAGAGGCTGATGAAAAATAAGGATTCAACTTCACCGGGTAGGACGTGGCGTAGACAGATGGCCCTATGCTTCCTCGGGGAGTAGGTGACGACTCATGCTCGGCTTGGATGTCTACCTCAATTCTGTTCTCCTCTGCTTAGAGTGACGAAAGAGGCATATCACTCTTTAGAATCCAACAGAATCCAACTTCTTGGCTAGAGTAGGGGGAGAGTGGCACTGCCCAAATCATCACCCAGATGGAAAGGAAGAGCAATGGAAAGCCTAATGGCCATTTTTTTGGGACTGGGCCTCAGTGCTGCTTGTGGCTTTCGCATTTTTGTGCCCCTCTTGGTGATGAGCATGGCCGCTCGGGCTGGGCACCTTACTCTGGCTCCCGATTTACAGTGGATTGGCTCAGAGGTGGCGCTGATGGTCTTTGCCGTGGCCACGTTTTTCGAGGTTTCGGCCTACTACGTGCCCTGGGTGGATAACCTTCTGGATGTACTGGCTACACCGGTGGCGGTGGTGGCCGGAATCCTGGTGATGTCGGCGGCGCTCGGGGATATTGGCGAAGTGAGCCCGGTGCTGCGCTGGACTTTAGCAGCGATCCTTGGGGGTGGGGCAGCCGGGATCACCCAAGGTACGACGGATGTGTTGCGGTTGGTGTCTTCTGCTACCACGGGAGGGTTGGGCAATCCGCTGTTGGCTACGGGGGAGAATGTCACCGCTCTGGTGTTGGCGGTGGTAACAGTGATCGCCCCTGGGTTGGCGGTGCTGTTGATGGGCTTGATGCTGTATTGGCTGGGCAAAAGGGCGGTGAAGCTGTTGTTTCGCAAAAGGGAGGTCGATTCCTCCCCTCAGGGATCCCCGCCAAGGGCTGTTTTACACTTGAAAAGGCTCTAAGTTTTGAAAGGTTATTTCCATGCCTCCTCGCTGGCCTCGTAAACCCTCCCGTCAGGATCCCGAATTTCGCAAGCTGGATGATCGCTATACCTATGCCGCCCACATTGCCATTTTTCTCTGTAGCGGGTCTGGGCTGGTGTTTTTTCAACAACTGTACCGGGCTGATTGGCCGTGGTTGGTGCCCCTGCTGGGTTGGTGGGGCTTGAGCTTAGGGATCCACAGCCTCTGGATCTTTTTTGTGGCCCGCTATCCCGTCGATCCTGGCTTTGTGGAACTCACCCCTCTCGAAGATCCTGAAGCCCCGGACTCGGATCCCCTGGAAGTTGGGTGATCCCTTTTTATCCATCTAAGGGGAAGAGGCATTTTGTCGCCGTTGTCGCTGTAGCAGCAGAGGGGAAAGATCGCTCTCATCGTAGATATCCCCCACTAGTTCCTCCAAGATGTCCTCCAGTGTGATCAGGCCGGTGGTGCCACCAAATTCATCCACCACAATTCCCAAGTGTTGACGGGAGCGCAGCATTTCTTTGAGGAGCAGGCTAATGCGCTTGGTATCCGGCACAAAAAGAGGGGGACTCATCGCCTTGGTCACCTCACCATTGCCTTTTTGTTCCAGATGGCGCAGGGCTTGTTTCAGGTGGATGATGCCGACGATCTCATCCTTAGAGTCTCCCTGCACCGGGATGCGCGAATAGCCGGTTTCCAAACAGAGCTTCACCACATCCTGGAGCGTTTTGTCGTGGGAGATCGTCTCCATTTTTACCCTAGGTTTGGCCACATCCCGTGCCTGGATCAAATCCAGAGCCAAGGCCCCGCGAAACAGGCGCCGCTTTTGCCAATCCAGCAGCCCCCGTTGCCCCAACACATCGATCAGCAGCTCCAAATCCTTAAGAGAAGCCGTTGCCGTCAGTGGGGAGAGCTCCAACAGGTTAAAAAGTTTACTGACGATCCACTCAAAGGCCTGAATAAACGGGCGCAGCAGCACCGATAGGGTATGAACAGGCCGCACCATCCAGCGAAACACCGCTAGGGGATGGCTCACCGCCAAAGATTTGGGTGCCACCTCCCCAAACAAGAGCACCACAATCGTGGTTGGAACGGTTGCCACCAAGGCCCCAAACTGGGATCCCAGCAGCTGAATCGAGATGGTGGTTGCCAGGGCGGCAATGCCGATGTTGACGAAGTTGTTGACCAGCAACAGAGTGGTGATCAGCCGAGAACGTTGTTGTTGGGCCAGTCGATACACCCCCTGGGGATCCCCTTGTTCTTCGATCAGGGATTCCAGGCGCAGGTTATCCATGGCTGTGATGGCGGTTTCGGCCCCAGAACACGCTCCTGAGAGGAGCAACAAAAAGGCCAAGAGGAGGGCGTTAACCATACTCCTCCGAGTCGTGCACCGCACGCAGGAGATGGCTTTGGCTCATCCAGAAAACAGCAGATCGGCCCATCTTCGTCGGCGGGATCCCAGCCAGCATCTCATTACCTTAGCGGTTTTGCCCAAGCTCAGCACCCATCTCCATACCCTCGATCAGAGCGGGATCCCCGGAGCACCCGACCAGCCCCTGAAAAGGCTCATTGATCAAAACGCGGCGTGCTCGACCGGGCCAACAGCTGCCGGTACAGCATCACAATTTTGTCTTGCACCTCCGATTGGCTGAGGTGATCCGTGTTGATCAAAATGGCATCGGGGGCAGGCCGCAGGGGGGAAATGGGCCGTTCGCTGTCACGGCGATCCCGCTGTTGAATTTGTGCTTCCAATTCCTCTAAGGCCACCTGTTGCCCTTGCGCTTGCAGTTGATGTTGTCGCCGTTGCGCTCGTTCTTCCACCGAAGCTGTCAAAAACACCTTCAGCTCCGCATCGGGAAAGACGTGGGTGCCAATATCCCGACCCTCCAGAACCGCGCCGCCATCTCGGCCAATGCTGCGTTGCCGCTTCACCAACTCCTGCCGTACCCCCGGCACTGCCGAAACCTGGGAAACCCAGCGGGTGACTTCCGGGGAGCGAATCGCCTGGGTAATTTCTTCGCCGTTGGCCCAGATGCGGGTTGGCTCCACAGAGGAGGTGCCACTCTTCAAGGTCAACTGGGTTTGGGCGGCCAGTTGAGTCAGTTTTTCCGCGTCGTCTAAAGGGATCCCTTGCTGCAGCGCCAGCCAGGTGATCGCCCGATACATCGCCCCTGTATCCAGGTACAGCAGGTGCAGCTGGGCCGCCACGGCCCGGGCCACCGTCGATTTTCCGGCCCCGGCCGGGCCATCGATGGCGATCAATGGGCGACGGACAGCCGAAGTTCCCTCTGGCCTTGCAGCCGGTTGCACCTCCCGCAGGGGATCCCCATCTTCCGGCGCGGGTTCCGGTGAGAGCAGCAGGTTGTCGATGAGGCGAGTTTGCCCCACATAGGCGGCAATGGCCAAGAGACCTTCGTGTTCCACATGATGGAGGGGTTGGAGAGTTTGTGGATCCACCAGTTCCAGATACTGCAGCTGTAGCTGCGGGTCACGGTCGAGTTCAGCTCGGGCTGCCGAGAGGATTCCCTCGGCAGAAGTGTCCCCTGCTTGCCAACGGTCGTACCCCCGCCGCAAAGCTCGGTACAGCCCCAAGGCCACCTGTCGCTCAGATGCCGAAAGATAACGGTTGCGGGAGCTGAAAGCAAGGCCATCTGCTTCCCGAACAATCGGGCAAGGGACAATCGTGGTGGGCAGCTGCAGATCCTGCACAAGGCGCTGAATGATCCTCAGTTGCTGGGCATCTTTTTGGCCAAAGTAGGCCCGTTGCGGCTGCACGATGTTCAACAGTTGCAAAACAATCGTCGCCACTCCGCGAAAATGGCCGGGGCGATGGGGGGCACAGAGGGTTTGCAGCAGAGATTCGGGGGGCATCACCCAAGTGCGGTCACCGCCTCTGGCCCGATGGTGCTCCGCACCTTGTGTAGCAAGATCGGCCCCCATTTCCTCCGGATCCGGAGCAAAGACAACATCCACCCCGGCGGCTGCACACAACGCCCGATCCCCTTCCCCGTCGCGGGGGTAGCGCTCCCAGTCTTCATGGGGGCCAAATTGCAGCGGGTTGACGAAAATGCTGACCACCGTATGGTCACACTCTTGGCGGCAGCGGCGGATCAGGCTGAGATGACCTTCGTGCAGGGATCCCATCGTAGGCACCAAGCCAACGGTGGATCCCCGCCAGGTAGCCACATGCTCCCGTAAAGCAGCAACAGTGCGCAGCCAGTGCATCGCCATGCCACCTCAATCCATCTCGGGCCTGCCGAAACCGTTCAGCCTTACAAACCGATCTTGTTGCCCCGTTGATACTGCAGGTAGGCGGCCACAAACAAGCCCGCCAACGTAACCACCACCATACCCAAAACGATCCCCAACAAAATTGGCTCGATCACGACACCAACCTCCCGATTTGAACCTAGATCATCATAAGCCAAGCCCAAACCTATCCTCTCAGTTCCTCTGGGATCCCCCCAGGCGGATCCCGAACAGGGATTCCTCTACAATGCAGGGGATCCGCAAAACCGCCGCGACTGTATGGACATGATGTCAATTGCTTTGCCCAAGGATGTCTACGAGCAGTTGATCCAGCTGCAGCAGGAGCGCGGGGATCCCTCGCCAGAAGCCACCCTCACCGCCTTGATTCAGGGCCATCTTTCTGGTGGGCTGGCGGGACGGGTTCAGTCTTTGGAGCAGGAATTGACCAGTCTAAAAGAACAGATGGGGGCGGTGTTACAGGCAATCGCTCTGGTGGCCACCCGAGTGGATTTGATGATTGAGTTGCCGGTGAATCAAGGAGAGGTGGGTGCCAGCTCTTGATCTTGCTATGCACGACTTAAAGCTTGATGGTGCTCCGCACCTTGCGGAGCAAGATGGTGCTCCGCACCTTGCGGAGCAAGATCCCGATTCTCCGGCCCTGAAGGAGCGGCTATCGGAGCTGGAGCAACACCTGCGACCTTTGGCAGGAGGGACGGTGCCGTTGCTGGTGGCGGAGTCGGATCCCGTGCAGGTATGGGCGATCGTTCTGACCTGTCAACGTTTGGGGATCCCGCTGTTTTTGGGCAACCCCAGCTGGGGATCCCGGGAGTGGGCACAGGCTCTAGCAACCCTGGGATCCGGTTGGTATTGGCGACAGGGGCGGTTGCAGGGGGATCCCAACCCGTTCAATCCGCTCCTCCAGGATCTTCTGAAGGCGTTGCCCAACCCCCATTGGCCACCCCTTTGTATTCCCACCGGCGGCTCCGGCGGCAACCTGAAATGGGCCATCCACTCCTGGCTCACCCTCGGCGCATCTGCCAAAGCTCATCAACAGCATTTTGCCGTCGGGGCCGTGCACAGCTACTGTGTTTTGCCGCTGTACCATGTCAGCGGTTTGATGCAGGCAATCCGCTCCTGGCTGAGCGGCGGCCGGTTGGTGCTTTGGGATTGGAAACAACAGCAGCAGGCCAACCGTTGGGATCCCCCCTTGCCGGGGAGTTTTCTGTCGCTTGTGCCCACCCAGCTGCAACGGCTTTTGCACAACTCCCAGCCGGCGGTGCTGGAAGCCCTGCGCCAATTTCGTGCCATCTTGGTTGGGGGTGGCCCCACTTGGCCCAGCTTGAGGCAACAGGCCCGCCGGCTTCACCTTCCCCTCTCTCCTACCTATGGCATGACGGAGACCGCTTCCCAGGTGTGCACCTTATTGCCGGAGCAATTTTTGCAAGGGAACGAGAGTCTGGGTCGGCCTCTGCCCCATGCCACTCTCCAGGTTTGCACCGACCAAGGGGATCCCCTACCCGGTCAGGCCGTGGGCACCCTTCACATCCAAGCAGAGTCGTTGGCCCTGGGGTACTACCCTCACCTTTGGCAGCAGCAAAGCTTTGTCCCAGGGGATTTGGGCTATCTGGATCAAGAGGGATCCCTGTACTGGCTGGGGCGCGCGGATGATCTGATCCTGACGGGCGGGGAAAAGGTGATGGCCGCCGAGGTGGAAGGGGAGATCCGCGCCACGGGCTGGGTGGAGGATGTGTGGGTGTTGGGCTTGCCGGATGCGGAGTGGGGGCAGCAGGTGGTGGCAGTCGTTGTCCCCAAACCCAAAACAGGGAGCCCGACAGAACTGGAAAACCAACTGAACCGGCACTTGAGCCGCCAACTGAGCCCCTTCAAACGTCCGAAACACTGGCTCTGGTGTGCAGGGATCCCGCGCAGCCCCCAGGGTAAGGTCAACCGCAAGCAGGTGCAGCAATGGGCCGCCGACCTGTTGAACAAGCAAAGTTGAGTCTAAAGTTGAGTCTTGGCTTTAGCTAATCGGCGGGTAGACTCGAACCCAAGCACTAGTCATGAATGCCCAGACGGGCCAGATCCCGCTTCACCTCAAACGCCAACTCCCGATTGCGCGGCTCGGTGGCCAGGGCCTTTCTCAGATAGGCTTCCGCCTGTTGGGTACGCCCTTCGTAGATCAAGTGATTGCCGAAGCGCTGGTAGGCCAAAGCCAAGATGTGGATGGCCTCGCTGGCGTGGGGAAACCGTTTAAGCAGAGCCTCCGCCTGGGCCACCGCCATGGGCAATTGTCGGTTGCGCCAGGCCGCCTTGACCCGGGCAATCCCCTCCTTGAGCAGCTCTTGATCGGGCGATTCTCCCGAAGCAGATCCAGGGCGGACGACGACCCGACCCTCCCTCGGGGCAGGAGCGCTGGGGGGAGGTGATTGCCGCTGCGCGTCGTATCGCCGCCGCTGTTCGGGGTCGCTCAGCACCTGATAGGCTTGGCGGATTTGTTGAAACCGCTCTCGGGATCCCTCCCCTGCCACGTCGGGGTGAAACCGTCGAGCCAGCTGACGAAACGCCTGCTTCACTTCTTCCGTATCTGCTTCAGGAGACACGTTCAGGATCGCGTAGTAATCCATAAACGGCGGCGAGGGTAAGGGGTAGAGAAAAGATTTGAACAAGTTCGGGCAAGGCTCTTAAGCCGCAAACCGGCCGCAGCCTGCCGGTACGCCGATCATGCCATGGCAGCTGAGGCTTGACCAGTCGCAAACCTGCTCCTGTTTATACTGTCACGAGCATCTCTGGTTCTGCTGCCGCCACTCTCCACTCTTGAAAGACAGGCAAAGCCAACACGCTTCTGCATGGGCTGCCACAGGGTCCTGCAACTTCACCCCATAGATCTGGAGCTCTGGAGCTGGCTGACCACGGGCGCATCATGGCATCTGCAAGGGTCAGAAAGTGCATCGTTCTTATCTGGAGTGACCATACCCAATCTTCCACAATCGCCAATAAATCCCAAAAATGAATCCCAAAGGGTTAAAAAGCTACGCCGCAAGACGGGAACTCGGTCTGTGGGGAAATAGGCAGCCATTTGCCCGGCAAACTTCGGTGTACCCAGCGGGATCCGAATTTCTTGAAAGGGTTGACCCACCTGCTTGAGGGGTAGCTAGATAGGTCTGCAAGTTCCGAGGGGAAAGGTTTTCATGGCCGAGCACCGAGCTCCACAGCTCCCATTGCCAGTCCCTCCCTAGCGTCCCAGCCCAGTAGGACAGCAGAGCGGGATCCAGTGTTAGACTTTGCCCAAGCTACCCCGAGCCCGGCATCCTGCCCAACTGAGAATCCCTTCTTTTTGCTCAACTCTTTTCTATGAGTGAAGCCCTTCACCAAGCCCTTGAGGATCAAAATTCACAGAAGTTGTTAACTTATTTACAACAAGGGGAGGATGTCAATACTCCCGATGCTCAAGGATTGACTCCACTTCATAAAGCAGCTGTTCTTGGCAATATAGAGCTGTTGGATTTGCTATTGGCTTATGGTGCTTCCCCCAATGCTTTGGATCCTGCAGGGGCAACTCCTCTGCATTTGGCTGCGGCGAGGGGGCAGGTCACCCTTGTGGGTCGTCTTTTGAGGGCAGGCAGCGAGATTAATCTCCCAGATTGCTATGGATATACCCCTTTGCATCGGGCTGCTTTAACCGATCAGGCAGAGGTCATCGGCTTATTGATCGAAAAAGGGGCGAATAGCCATGCTCTTCTCCATTGGGCTGCCGCCACCGGGCGTAAAAGCATTTTGGCACGCCTCTTGGCCAAGGGATCCCCGGTGGATGCCGCGGATGAAACAGGCCGAACCCCGCTGCACGAAGCCGCTACCCAAGGGCATTTGGGCATTGCCCGCTTTTTGCTCTTGTACGGGGCGAATGTGAATGCGCGCAATCGATTTGGGGCTACACCCATGCACTGGGCCGCTTGGGAAGGTCATGTCCAAATGCTGGAAGTTTTGCTCGAAAACGGGGCCGAGTTGAATCCCCGCAATGAGGATGGACATACCCCCCTAGCCTACGCACAAAAGCGCCAGCATAGAATGGCCATTCAGTGGTTACAGGATCGGGGCGCCACTCTTTAAAGACTTAAAACCCTAAGACAGTCTCATAGAGTCTCATAGAGATAGATTCATGTAGGGATCCCATAAGAAAAGGAGAGAGGATGTTAGGATATCCTCCCTCCAATCTCTTCGTCGCGGTTAGCGTCAACGCCGCCCCGATCTTATCTGAAGATTCATCTGTTTGATCCTTTTTTTCTTAACTTTTCCATCTCTTGCTCAGCACAAGATCGCACAAGATCAAGGCAGGAATAGCATACAAAACAAGCGTAGGGAAAAAGATTCCCCTACAAAAACTTAACGGATATTTTACTTCTTAAGGCTTCTATCTTCCTTCAGGAACTCTACACAAAAACACCTCCCTGCGCCGAGCTGAGAATCCCGTCGCTGAAGCCAGCCGCCAGAACGTGGAAGGAGTCAAACCGAATGAAATTAAGATTGGGTCGCAATAAGTAGCCTCTCGCTTTTGGAGGAAGAGGGATCCCTGCCCCCAGCAGGATGGCTAACTCTGCCGGCACGGGATCCCTATGACACATCCAAGACAAGAGAGGAAGATTGATGGATTTAACTCCACCACTCAACTTGGGAACAGCATACCTTTATTGAGACTAAATTGCAATAGTTGTTGCTACCGATTTGTCGACAGCCTCTCCGACTCCTTGCAAAAGACTTGCATTAAGCTAGAGGAGTCTGGTAAGGTTTCTGGCTGAGTAGCAGTCAAACCAACTTTCAGTCCAGTAGGGATCCCCGACGCAACGGGGTAGCGGAGTTGTAAGCATGGCATGGCAGCAGGTTGGGTCAGGCATTTGGCATACCCATTTGGGCCGGTGGGCTCCCCAGTGGTGGTTGGGCTGGAGTCCTGAGCGGGGCTTTCAGCTTTACCGCCAAGAGGCTCCGTTCTCTGCAGAACCTGCTTTGAGGATTCGCTACCAAAAACAGGATCAGTGGCTGGATGTGTTTCTGGGGGAAGCTGAGGAGCACCCCCAGAGGCGCCGCAGCCTTTTGGATCCGACGGCGAGGGTGGCCCTACACTATTTGCCCGAAGATCTGCCTCAAATTCAGTCCCTGAAGTGTCCTCATGAGTGCATCCCCCCCCAGCTGTGGCAGCGGCTGACCCAGCAGTGCAGCTAAAGATGGGTTTCCCTCCACTACTCCAGATCGTTCCCCTGACCGGACGGAGCCTTCCCTCTGGTCAGCTCAACGCGCGTAGTTTCTACCTGTACCGCCACCGCATCCAAAGCTCGCTGCAGCCGTTCCACTTCCTTGAGATGGGCTTGCTTGCGCAGCAGGGCCTGTCGGGCCAGTTCCTCTTGATCGTTTTGGAGGGCCAGCTTGGCCCGTTCTACCCAAGTTTCTACCTGCTGCTTGGCCGCTTGCAGTTGTCGCTCTAGGCGTTTTTGCTCGGTGAGTTGCTCTGCCAGGCATCCCTGGAGTTTGTGCAGTTCTCGGCTTGGGTGAGGGAGGTTCTGCTTGCGTTGAAACTTCTGGGCCAACAGCCCCAGCCAGACCACCGCCACTGCTCCCCCTATACTCCACATCGGGATCCCACCCGGCAAGGGGGTAGCTGCCTGTGCTGTGGAAGCGGATTCTACCGCCTGCCATACCCCCAACCGGTTGGCCTGAGCGTGGGCCTGGGCCTCGCTATACCAGGTTTGTAAGACCGGATTGGGCAGCTGCCACGGAGCCACAGAACGCCCCGCTTCCAGCATCTTCACATTCACCAAGCCATCACGGCTGTAAACATAGGCAAACAAACGGCCATCAGAAGCGCGCCAGGCCACATCCAGCTGCACCGGAGTGCCGGGGGGCAAGAGTTGTTCCAGATGGTTGCGGGCTTGTCGTTCCGCCTCCAAAGATCCGATCGGCGGGCGGACGTACACCAGATCCACCTGCAGCGTTTCGCCGTTGATATTCACCAACACATCGTCCCCCCCGATCACCCGCTCCACCGTACCCGGGATCAGGGCTTGGGCTGAGACAGACTGTGGGCTCATCGCGAAGGACAGGGATCCCAACAGCAGGGCCAGAGGGAGGACAGGCTTCATGAAGATGACCGAGAGAAAGGACAGAATATGGTTAAGAAAATCATAGCCGCCCCGATCCGGTTCCTTTGGATGGTTGGGATCCCTGACCTAGGCCGGGGATCCCAGTCGTTCTGACCACTTGCGTGGGGGGGTGGCCCGGCGGATCTCCCGCCAAATCGCAGTGGCAGCCAGGGTGCCATCGGCAACGGCAATCGATACTTGGTTCAGGCCCTGCTTCAAATCCCCCAGGGCAAACAGTCGTGGATGGGCAGTGCGGCACCATTCATCGGTGACCAAGTTTTCCCCCTGCCAAACCAAGTCCGGGATCCCTTTCAAATAAGCGTTGTGATAGCGGGATCCCATTGCCACAAGGCCCGTGGTGGCTTCAATGTGGGTGCCATCTTCCAGTTCTACGCCGCTCAACTGGTGGTTCTCGCCCAAAAAGCGACGAATGGGAGACTCGTAGAGTGGATAGCCATGATCCGAGAGTTTCTCCCGCATTGCAGGGCTGACCGAGCATAAACCGTGGGTTAACACTGAAATATAAGGGGTAAACCAGTTGAGCACAAAAGCCGCGTTCATTTGTGCCTCAGAATTGGCGATCAACACCGCTTTTTGATCCCGCATTTCATAACCATCGCAGATCAAACAAACATGCAGCGAATAGCCCGCGTAGTCATAAACATTTTGCATATCCGGCAACTGCGGCAGATGATCGATAATGCCGGTGGCGGCGATCAAATATTTGCTGCGGAAAATGGGGTAAAGACTGTTGGTCTTGCCCACCTTGACCTTGACGGCGAAGAGATCCCCCTCATCGCTGGCATCTTCGACAAATCCCCGCAAATAGTCCACCCCCAAACTGAGGGCATGTTCCATTCCCTGTTTCAACACTGCTCGACCGGGGGTGGTTGGGGCCAAACCGAGGTAGTTGCGCAAGTCCTGCATCCAAAACGAGCGACCTTTGCCTTTTTCCACCACCAAGCAGCTCAGCCCGTAACGGGCCAGATAGATCGCCGCCGACAGCCCGCCTGCACCGCCACCCGCCACGATCACGTCATACGTTTTGTTCAGGACAACTTCGAGAGTTTTGCTGCTCAACTTCATGGATGGGATCCCCTTGCCACGCTTTCGTGATAACCCCTTGATGGCCCCCTGAGATAACGGGAACCTTAAGAAAAGCTGTACAGGGTTTGAGCTCAGGAGGAAAGGGCAATCGCTTAAGATGGAGCTTGGACTCTGCGCAAGGAGAGAACCCCTATGCCAGGCATCTTGGCGGCCATTGCCCTGATCTTTCTCGGTTACCTATTCAACTCTGTCAAAATCATCAACCAGGGTTATGAGGCGCTGGTGGAGCGGCTGGGCAAGTTTCACCGCAAGCTTACCCCCGGACTGCACTTTATCTTGCCCCCCATTGACAGCATTGTGTACCGGGAAACCATCCGCGAGAAGGTGTTGGATGTGCCCCCGCAGCAGTGTATCACCAGCGACAACGTCTCCTTGATGGCGGATGCTGTGGTCTACTGGCGGATCACCGACATGATTAAAGCCCGCTACGCGGTGGAGGATGTGCAGCGGGCCCTGATCAATCTGGTGCTGACGACCCTGCGCTCCGAAATTGGCCGTATGGTCTTGGATCAGACCTTTTCCTCCCGCTCCGAGATCAACGCCCGCCTTCTGACGGAACTGGATGAGGCCACGGATCCCTGGGGGATCAAGGTAACGCGGGTGGAGGTCAAGGACATTCAGCCCTCCAAAACCGTGCAAGACTCGATGGAAAAGCAAATGGCCGCTGAACGGGAAAAGCGGGCCGCCATTCTCAAATCCGAAGGGGAACAGCAGGCCAGCATCAACCAAGCCACCGGTGCTGCCAAGGCCCAAATTTTAAGGGCAGAGGCCGATAAGCGAGAACGCCTCCTGCTGGCCGAAGGAACCGCCGAAGCCTTGAAAACCATTGCTGCTACCTTGCAGGCGGATCCACAGGCCGCCAACGCCCTGCAATACCTGATGGCGCAAAACTACATCGATATGGGCCTCAAGGTGGGCAATAGCCCTAGCTCCAAGGTGATCTTTATGGATCCCAACTCGATACCGGGCACACTGCAAGGGCTGCTCTCGATGGTGGATGTCTCCAAGCCTGGAGAGGGTTCCGGCTCCCGCACCTTGCCCCCTCAGAAGTTTCCCTTTCGCGCCCCAACCTCCTTTCCGACTGAAGCAGACTTTCCTCGGCGCGACTAGACATGATGGCCCCGGCCCAACGACGACCGGATCCCGCCTGGTTGCTGGTGGGGCAGGTGGTGGCGGCCCACGGCTTGCGGGGCTGGCTGCGGGTGAAGTGTTTGTCGGATTTTCCCGAGCGCCTTACGGAACCCGGGCAACGCTGGCTGCAACGCGATGGCGATCCTGAACCGTGGTTGTACCCCTTGCTTCAGGGGCAATTTTTCCCCGCCAAGGGTCTGTATTTGGTGCGGTTGGAAGGGATCCCGGATCGCACAGCGGCTGAGGCGTGGGTGGGGGCCAATGTGTTGGTGCCGGCTTCCGACCGCTTGCCCCTGGAGCCGGATGAATATTATTACCGGGATTTGATCGGGTTGGCGGTCTATCACCGGGGGGAGTTGCTGGGGGAGGTCTCGGCAATTTTGGCAGCTGGCCAGGATGTGCTGGAGGTAACCACCCCCGGTGGCCGACAGGTCTTGATCCCTTTTGTGAAGGCGTTTGTGCCCAGCGTGGATCTGGAAAAAGGGGAGGTGCAGGTCCAACCTCCCCCCGGTTTGGTGGAGAGCTTTCTGAGTTAGGGCTGAGTGAAATCTGTATTACCTCTAAATCTGCATCCCACCCTAAAGCTAGCTCTCAGAGGCGGCTAAGTGGCCGTTCTAGCCTTTTGTGCTATTATAGAGGTGATTTTTGATATCAAGCTCACGCCTGGCCTTTAGAGTCAATTTTACTGGGTTTCTGTTGACTTCGGCCTGGATACTTCATCTGGATTGGAGTTGCGAATGGCAGAGAACTACGGTGCAGAGCAGATCCAAGTATTGGAAGGCTTGGAGGCTGTGCGCAGGCGGCCAGGTATGTACATCGGATCCACCGGGCCGAAAGGATTGCACCATTTAGTCTATGAGGTGGTGGATAACTCCGTTGATGAGGCGCTGGCGGGCTACTGCGACGATATTCAGATCAGCCTGCACCCGGATGGATCCGTATCCGTTTTGGACAATGGCCGTGGCATTCCGGTGGATATCCATCCCAAAACAGGTCAATCGGCCCTGGTGACGGTGTTGACGGTGCTGCACGCGGGGGGTAAGTTCGGCGGCGGCGGCTACAAGGTCTCTGGGGGGCTGCACGGTGTCGGAGTATCGGTGGTGAATGCCCTCTCGGAATGGGTGGAGGTAACGGTCTGGCGGGAGGGCAAGGTTCACTTTCAACGCTTTGAGCGGGGGGCAGTGGTGGGATCCCTTAAGTCCGAACCCCAACCCAAGGGATCGGCTCAGCGGGGCACGCAGGTACGGTTTCTGCCCGATAGGCTGGTGTTTCCAGAGCGGGAGTTTGACTACGCTCTGTTGGCGGCGCGTTTTCGGGAACTGGCCTACCTCAATGCTGGGCTGAAGATCAGCTTTAGCGATCTGCGGCGGGATCCGGCTCACAGCGAAACCTATCAATATGCCGGTGGCATCAAAGAATATGTGGCCTTCATCAACCACGAGAAAACCCCGATCCACTCCGACATCATCTACGTGCAAGGAGAGCGGGATGGGGTGCAGGTGGAAGTGGCCATGCAGTGGTGTGCGGATGTCTATACCGACAACTTGATCGGCTTTGCCAACAACATTCGCACCAACGAGGGGGGGACCCACCTGGAAGGGATCAAAACCTGTCTCACCCTCACCATCAACAGCCAGGCCCGCAAACTCAACAAACTCAAAGATTCCGATAACAATCTGGCCGGAGAAAATGTGCGGGAGGGGTTGACGGCGATTGTCTCGGTAAAAGTGCCCAACCCGGAGTTTGAAGGGCAAACCAAAACCAAACTGGGCAATACGGAAGTGCGGGGCATTGTCCAGACGATCGTTTCTGAGGCTCTGACTGAATTTCTAGAGTTCAACCCCAATGTCGCCAAGGGCATTGTGGATAAGGCGATTCAGTCGTTTAATGCTGCTGAGGCCGCCCGTCGTGCCCGCGATTTGGTGCGTCGCAAATCTGCTCTGGAATCCTCTACATTGCCGGGGAAACTGGCCGATTGCAGTTCCCGAGATCCGGCAGAATCAGAGGTATATCTCGTGGAAGGCGACTCTGCAGGCGGAAGTGCCAAGCAAGGTCGGGATCGACAATTTCAGGCTATTTTGCCCTTGCGAGGTAAGATCCTCAACATTGAAAAAGCGGATCCCTCTAAGATCTACAAAAATGCCGAAATTCAGGCGATGATCACTGCCCTGGGTTTGGGGGTGAAAGGAGATGAATTTGACCCAAGTCAATTGCGCTATCACCGCATTATTTTGATGAGTGTGGCGGGAGATGAACCCACACTGGTGGTGAACTTGCAAGGGCAAGCTGAGCTGGTCAAGATAGGAGCCTTTATTGATGACTGTGTGGAGGGCCGTCGAGATTATTCTCAGTATCAGGTGCTCACCTTTGATCCTGAACATCGCACCACGCGCTTTCGGCCTCTGAAAGCGGTCATTCGTCACCAGCATACTGGCCCTCTCTATCACCTCACCACTCGCTATAACCGATCTGTTAAGGTGACTGGATCCCATAGTGTTTTTGTTTATGAAGAGGATCAGGTCAAACTGAAAAAAGGCAATCAGATTCGGCCCGGAGATTGGCTGGTAGCCAGTCGTCGTCTACCTCGACCCCACCTACATCCTGAGCGCATCGACGTATTGCAAACTTTGGTTCAGGCGGGCCTAACCCATGCCCTCTACGTCCGAGGAGAAGACGTGCGACGGGTAGCAAAATCTCGCCTATTGGCAAAAGTCACCACTCCCGCTCAATGGCAGGAAAGTCGTGTGCAACTGGATCCTCAGGATTGGCAACGGCTGGTGGCTCACCGTCGAGCCCAGGGCCTTAGCCAAAAGCAAGTTGCGGCTCAGGTGGGGGTCAAACAGGCGATCACCATCAGCCAGTGGGAACGTAGCCACTGCCGACCCATAGAATCCCATTTCTGGAATTACCTAGAAGCCATTCAATGGGATCCCCGCCAAATTGATTTCCAGCGGATCCCTTCCAAGTTGGAGCAGCTGGCGCAAAGTATAGACGAGAGTCGGAACGACCGTTGGCGCGAACTGAGCGATTACAAACCTCTGGATACGTTGACTCCAGCGGAACTGGCTCAGTTGGGAGCTGATGTTCAATTGGTTCCTCAAGCTCATGAGTCAGCCGCTTTCGATCGCTATTTACCCATTACTCGTGAGCTGGTTTGGCTACTGGGCTGGTTTCTAGCGGAGGGTACCCTCAGTCAACATCAGGTCAGTTTTAACCTGGGAAGGAAAGATGAACCTTTCATCCCTGAATTGGTTCGGGCTGTTGAGCACACCTTTGGTCAAACACCACGCCTGTATCGGGATCCCGACAGTCAAGGGATTAAGCTCTATTTCCACAGTGTCTTAGCCGCTCGCTTATTCCGTGCCTGGAAGTTGGATGCTCCTGCTCACCAAAAAGGGATCCCCAATCTAATCTTCAATCTAAAAGAGGAGTATCAGCAGAGCTTTTTAGAGGGCTACTTACTGGGAGATGGCACAGTTTCCAAAGCCAACCTCTCCTGGACAACAAGCTCTCCTTTATTGAAAGAAGGCCTCCTTTACTTGTTGGGCCAACTAGGACTCTTGGCAACGGTCAGCCATCAACCTCCTCAAACCAATCCCAAAATTCAAACCCGTCACCCCTACTTCACCATTACCCTTTGTGGGAAGGATCAACTGCAACAATGTACATTCCTTTGGCAACGTCATGCCAATGCTCCCCAATTACATGCTCATTTGCTGAGGTCCAACCGCAAGGCCAGTGATTTCCAATGGATTAGTGAAGACTTGATGGCTTTGCAGGTCAAATCTTCCGAAATTGTGGAATGGCAGAATGAGTTTGTCTATGATTTCTCCGTAGAAGAGGATGAGAACTTCATTTGTGGTAGCGGCGGCATTTGCTGTCACAATACCGATGCCGATGTCGATGGCAGCCATATTCGCACGCTTTTGCTAACCTTTTTCTATCGCTACCAAAAAGCTTTGCTGGAACAGGGTTATGTCTATATCGCCTGTCCACCCCTCTACAAAATTGAGTGGGGCCGCAACAATGTGCGCTATTGCTATAGTGATGCCGAAAAAGATCAGATCGTGCGCAGTCTGCCTGCTAACACCAAGTACAACATCCAACGTTTTAAGGGTCTCGGAGAAATGATGCCCCAACAACTTTGGGAGACCACCATGAACCCGGAAACTCGCACCCTTAAGCAAATCACCATCGAAGATGCTGTGGAGGCGGATCGCATTTTCACCATTTTGATGGGAGATGCCGTAGGTCCCCGGCGGGAGTTTATTGAAGCCCACAGTGCTCAACTGGATCTGGCGGCTCTGGATATTTGATTGGACAGTTGATGAATACCTCCACCCATTTTCTCCTGACGACGGCTTTGGGGCGGCTCCTCAAGCAACAGGGGCTAAGGCCGATTCGCTCCACTTGGTGGTGGGGATCCCCTGTGCCTGATATTCCCCTGTATCTGCTCACCTTGGGGGGCTGGGTGTACTCTTGCCTGGTCCTAGACTGGGATCCGACAGAGGCCCTTCGCTACATGTTTCGGCAACTGTTTTTCCAGAATCCCTTTTGGATCGCCAGCCGCAATATTTTTTTGCATTCGCCAATTTTTTGCATTCGCCAACCGTGCTGTTGCTCGGCTTGGGTTGGAAGGGGTGGGTGCAGGGATCCCGGTGGGTGGAATTGGCCCTGAATGGGCTATTGTTGCTCTACTGGGCTGGGCCTTGGCTAAGAAGACGCCTGGGAGGGCGAGGCCGTTGAGCACGGCTGCCGGTGTTGGGGGTCGCCGCTGCTACCGTATTTGTTCACTAAAATCAAGGTAGCCGTGAACTAGGGGACACCATGCCAAAAGCCTGGGCCGCAGTTCTGTTGGGTGTGGTGTTGCTCCTGCCACAGCCTGTCTTGGCCATCACCGTCGAGCAAGTTCCCAATCCCCGCCAAAGCTATGGAGGTTGGGTTTCCGATACCGCCGATATCCTCAGCAGCAGTACCGAACGCGAACTGGATCGTCTCATCACCCAGTTGGAACAGCGCACCGGCGCAGAAATGGCCGTGGTCACGGTACCGAATACTCAAGGGTACGCCACCCCAAAAGCCTTCACCACACAGCTTTTTAACCACTGGGGTATCGGCAAGGCAGCTCAAAACAACGGCGTGTTGTTTCTCATTTCGGTGGGGGATCGGCGGGTCGAAATTGAAACGGGCACCGGATTGGCCACCACTCTCCCCGACGCACAGGTACAGCAGATCATCGACCGTCAGATCCTTCCCAAGTTTCGTTCTGGCGATTTTGATGGGGGTACCTTGGCAGGGGTGCGGCAGTTGATCTCCGTGTTGCAGGGCGAAGCGGCGGCTACCACCGGGAGAGTTGGCAGGGGATCCCTGGGCCATTTGGAGGGTGTCGATACCTCGTTGGCGGAAGGGATCCTGTTGTTGTTGGGCATTGGCGGGCTGGGGCTGGGGTGGCAGCAGTCTCGCCGGCCGGTTTACGCCACGGCAAAGCAGCGGGGGGAACGGGCCACACCCCTAAAAAGCATAGGCTCAGGGGCACAAACTTCCCGCTTTGGAACACAAAGCACCTCCATTCGGCTGTTTCTTTATTCGGCTTCGATCTTGCTTGGTTTTTGGGCTGTGCTGGTCACCCGCAACTTGCAAGTTTTCGTTTTGCCCGTTATGGCGATTGTGGCAACCGATGGCACCTTGTGCCTGAAGCACAGGATCCCCTTTCAACCGGTTTGCTGTGAACGCTGCCGTCAGCCGATGCAGCGAATTGAGCCCAAGGCCATTCATTCTTATCTATCCGAGCCAGAGCTTGTAGCCCACAGCCATGGCAGAGCGCGGTATTACGGTTGGCTATGTCCGACCTGTCAAGGGGTTGCTCTGTTGGTTTCGGAAAAAGCGCTCTATCGTCGCCACACCTGCCCCCAGTGCCAAGCCCTCACCCTTGACCGCCGAACTGAAGTCATCGCCGAAGCCACCTATTCCTACCCTGGGTTGTGGCGAGAAACCTTCACCTGCCCCTGTTGCCAGTACCGCAGCGAAAGAGATATTGAAATTCCCAGGCTGACCTACACCGAGAGCAGCAGTTCCAGCAGCAGTGGCAGCAGTAGCGATTTTGGGGGCGGTAGCAGCAGCGGTGGCGGGGCCGGGGGGAGCTGGTAAGCGGCATCTGGCATTCTGTAACCCTAGAGATTCCTCTATCGATCTGAAAAGGGAGTCGTGCTTCTCCTAAATCCGATGGGACAGTACAGTGATAAAGGGACAACCATCGAAAGGACAGATATCGCATGACCCTCGGAGAAGGCGTACAACTGGTCACATTTGCAGTGCTGTCGGTGATGGCCATCGGGTTTGCTCTAGGAGTCGTTTGGGCCCCCAGCATCGTTTACTCAGGTTTTCTGCTCGGGGGCGTTTTCTTGAGCATGGCCGGGCTATATCTCCTCTTGAATGCGGATTTTGTTGCAGCAGCCCAGGTGCTCATCTACGTCGGTGCGGTGAATGTGCTGATCCTGTTCGCCATCATGTTGGTGAATCGGCGCTACAACTTCGCCCCTTTGAAGCTGGGCTGGTTACGCAATGGGGTGACGGCGGTGGTGTGTCTGGGGTTGTTTGCCCTTTTGGTAACCATGGCCTTCGATACCCCCTGGCAGCTGCAGCCGATCCAATCCTTGAACAGCGTTTTGGTGATGGGTGGGCACTTCTTCAGCGATTATCTGCTGCCGTTTGAGCTGGCCTCGGTGTTGCTGCTGATGGCTCTTATCGGGGCGATTGTCTTGGCTCGTCGAGAATTTGCGCTCCCGCAGATGGGAGAAGGGGATCTGAGCCTACTGGAGCGTGCCCGACCGCAGATCGAATCGGGCACCGAGTTGGAGCAAGAGTTGGTGAGCACCCGTTAAGGGTTTCTTGGATCCCTAGGCAATTCAATTACTACGCAAATTCACCCAAGGCTCTTGAGGAGTATGTCAATGTTGCAGCTGGAATTCTTTTTACTGGTGGCAGCCATTCTTTTTTGCATTGGCATCTATGGGTTAATCGTCAGCCGCAATGCAATTCGCGTGTTGATGTCAATTGAGTTGATGCTGAATGCGGTGAACTTGAACTTCATCGCTTTCTCCAACTTTCTCGATTCGGGCATGATTCGCGGCCAGGTGTTTTCGGTGTTCGTGATTACGGTGGCAGCTGCAGAGGCGGCAGTGGGTTTGGCGATTGTGTTGGGGATTTACCGCAATCGCGCCACCATCGATATGGAGAGTTTCAACCTGCTCAAGTGGTAAGGGGAACACTACTGTCTCTACAGATAAAAATAATTTAGCAACCATCTGCTATTGTTGTTCATCAATAGCAATAAGACAACGCTCTAATTCTCAGAGCCGATGTGACTAATGAATGCGCAACTGATGATTCAGCCTTCCTCTTATATTGATGCTGGTTGATGCTGGGATTCAGCTCAAATCAGTGCGAGTCCTGAACCTGTTCAAATTCAGTGATGCTCTGCAAGAGCGGTTAGAAACACTCAACGAGAAAAAAAGACAGTCTAGCCTGACAACCGATGAAGAGATAGAACCAGCTGGAATTTTAGAGCTCGACCGAATTTTCACGCTACTTAATGCAAGAGTTATTGCTGAGTCTGTCTAGGTCTGTTCATCTCAAGAAAGATGAGGAGGGTGGCATCCACCATCTGGCGATGTTGTTCATTTTTCATAACTCACAAACTTGGATATGAGAAAGGTGCTTCTTCGCTAGAGGGTGTGAATAGGATCGTGTACATTTATCCCTCAACCTTACCCCTCTCTCCTAGCGACCAAAAGCTCGTTTCACCTCAGGCCGCAACAGCATATAGACAATCACACCGCTGATAATGAGGCTGCCCAGAGACATCGCTCCCCGTTCTCTGCTCAGGACTTGCAGCAGCCCAAACCCCAGCCCCAGCGACTGCATCACCAGGGATCCCAGCCAACCCCAACCCTTTAATTGCAACAGCCCAATGGCGAAGACAATCGAGAGGAACCCTGAAGTAACGCCCAGCAAAAAAATCAAGATCACCAAACTGCCCAGGACTATTCCGAAGAGCGTATCTCCCCCCGAGGCCGCCAGTCCCCCCACCAAAGCCCCGGCCATGACACCGAACAGGCTGACCAACAGGGTGAGCCCGGCAAACACCATTTGAATGAGCGCGATCAGGGTAACGCTGGCAGGTCGTTGCATAGGTGTATTAGGTAAAGGCCAAGCTGAAAAAGACGTAAAAGGCGATCGAGATCAGCCCGGATAAAGAGTTGTCCATGAGTATTCATCTCCCACAAGTTTTCTAGAACACCGTTTATCAACCCGATTGCTCAATACAGATTGCCAAACAGGGCAAGGCGCTGACCCATCAGAACCAGCCCGTCCCAAACCAGGGATCCCACCCCCAAAACTAGTCAAAAGGGATCCTCCTGCCTAGAGATGCTTCATAAAATTACGGAATTGCCGCCCAGAGAATGGCTCAAGTGCGGGGGGGCAAGGGGGGCAGCTGGGATCCCGGCACCAACGATTCCAACAGGCCGCTACAGGCATCCCAGAGCAACTCGATCACGTAGTGAAAGCCCTCTTCTCCTCCGTAGTAGGGATCCGGTACCTCTTCATCGGAGTGGAAACGGCAATAGCTGCACATCAACTGCACTTTCTCGGCGTATTTTCCCTGGGGATCCAGGTTGAGAATATCGCGGTAGTTCTGCCGATCCATCGCCAGAATCAAATCGAACTCCCGCAAGTCCGTCGGGCAAATTTGGCGGGCTTGGCCCCGCAGATCCAGCCCATAGCGTTGGGCGGCCTGTCGCATGCGCCGATCCGGAGGGCTGCCGATATGATAGGCTCCGGTGCCCGCCGAATCACAGAGAATCGCTTCCGAGATGCCACTGTTGCGCAGGAGGTAATCCGTAATTCCTTCAGCGGTGGGGGAGCGACAAATGTTGCCCAGGCAGACGAACAGGAGCTTTTGGGGCATGGCACCTTCAACAGTAGCGAAAAATCCTTCCTCACCTTACCAGCCTGGGGCGGATCCCTGGCCACAATGGAGCCAGTGTTGCTGGTCTTTGCCCCAATGCCCGATTCCACCCCCTACCCGCACCCTCAGGATGTGGCCAACCTGATTTTGTATTTGCAAACGGAACTGGCCCTGTTCGAACAGTTGGCCGCTCAAGAAGGGATCCCGCCCGCGGCCCTGCGACCGATTGAGCGTTCTCAAGAGGCATTGCGGCGGGCCGTGGATCAACTGGAACTGCGGGAGTGGTACCGCGAACTCACCCATGGCTTTCGGGATCAGTTGGGGCGTTTGGAAGAATGGCTTTGACGCTAGACAATGGTGGGGTACTAGGTTTCCTCGTGCGACTCGGCATGGTTGTTAAGGGGGGGAAAGGCTTTGGCAAAAGACGGGATCCCGCCCACCCGGGATCCCCTCCAAATCTGCAACACCTTTTGGCACAGGCGGTTGGCTACCACCAGTCGGGGCAACTGACCCAAGCCATTCCTCTGTACGAGCACATTCTGAAAGCACACCCTGCCCACCCGGAAGTGCTGCACTTGTTGGGGGTGTGTCGGCAGCAACAGGGATCCCTGGAGGATGCCATTCAGCTGATCCGGCAGGCCATTGCCCAGCAGCCCCAGTTCCCCGATGCCCACTTCAACTTGGGAATTGCCCTCAAACAGGCTGGCCGACTTGCCGAGGCAAAAACCCACTTTCAACTAGCCTTGGAGCAAAGCGGTCCGGATCCCGAGATTCTGTATCAGCTGGGGTTGGTGCTGCGCCAGCAGGGGCATCTAGAAGCCGCCTTGGATCCTTTATCGCAAGCTCTGGCCCTACAGCCGGATTTTGCCGATGCTGCTTATACTCTGGCGATCCTATTGCGAGACTGTGGCCGAGAACCAGAAGCCGCCGAGCTGTTTCGCCAACTTTGGGAACGGGATCCCGCCGATTTGGCCGCCGGCTTGGGGTGGTGTGTCAGCCAACTGCCGCTGCTCTACGAGACCGAAAGCCAGATTGCAACGGCACGGGAGCGGTACCGCCAAGCCCTCCTGCAAGTGAAAGGGACACTGGAGCCCCTGCTGCGGGATCCTCACGTACTGGAACGGGCCGCCGCCGGGATCGGCTTGGTACAACCCTTTTTTTTGCCCTATCAAGGCCAGAACGACCGCGAGCTGCAACAAGGGTATGGATCCCTTCTCCACGGGGTGATGGCGGCCCGTTATCCCCACCCACCCACCCCAAGATCCCCCGCCAACAAACGCAACAAACTGCGGGTTGGTATTGTCTCCGGCCTTTTTCGGGATCACTCAGTTTGGAAGATCATTACCCGTGGCTGGGTGGAGGCCTTGGATCGCAGCCAGTTCGCCCTCTACGGCTTTCACACCTCAGACCTTCAAGATGACATCACCCAATCTCTGCCCCAGCGCTTCGAACAGTTTCTGACCGGATCCCTGAGCCTAGAAGCCTGGCAAGCCCGGATTCGCTCGGCCCAGTTGGATGTGATTCTCT
>JAUQVK010000096.1:0-2701 GCA_039794845.1 Thermostichus sp. DRC_bins_24 | reverse complement strand
TCTCCCTCCCAGCTGAGCCACTGAAACTCAGAATCCAGCATCTCTTGAACCTGCACCTGCGGGTTCTGGGTCACCCAGCGGCTCCAAGACTGGGGATCCAGGCCAATCAGGCGTTTGCTGCCGATATCGGCTTTTTTGCCCATGCCGGAAGGGATCCCTAGTGTTGCAGTTACCAGACTTGAATGACAGGCCCTCGCAGATTGGAGCCCGTGGTGTGATAGCTGCCCATATCCACGGCAAAATACCAGTCTTGACGGTCTTTCCAGAGGTATTCCAGAAGAAAGAGCAGTAAATTGGGAAGCCAATTCTGGTCCTCATTATCCCCAGGAGTCTCGTCAGAGCAGGGCAACTCTTCACTGGTGGGCAAATGTTGGAGGTCAACGTCCAGCATGAGGGATCCTCCTGGATGGCCTGAGCTGCGATGTTCTGAAGATAGCACCACCCTCGAGGGGGATCCCTGGAGTCAATACTTAGTCAACTAAAGGCGCAGGAGCCCTGCGCTCTGCTACCGGCGAGCGCTGGGATGTCTTGCTCTTTGCAAGATGTTATCTTGAGGGCTACTGCAAGCCTGCTCTGTACCGCGTAAGCGGTCGGAGTCGGGTAGTTTACCCTTCTGACGTTCTTGTTCAGCTCGGCTTCTTTCCTGCTCTGTCTGTTCGGATCCCCACAGAAGCAAGTTACCCGCACTCCCACAGCCGTCGAATCGGGGAGCGGTGCAACAACCGATGGGTCTCCACCAACAAATCCGGGATCTGCAACTTCTCTGGACAGCGGGGCAAGCACTCCCCACATTCCGTACAGTGATCGGCAGGCAAACCGGGGAACCAATGGCCCGCCTGACCCAACATGTTGTAGCGATACTGGCCAAACTCAGTCATGTCGTGGGCAACTGCCAAGTTCCGCAGCCGTAACACCTCAGGAATGGGGATCCCTTCTGGACAGGGCAGGCAAGCATAACACTGGGAACAACGAGTGCTTCCTAGCCGTTCTTGTTCGGCTTGGCGTAATCGTTTCTGAATGGCAGGGCTCTCCTGCCACCAACGCTCAGGTTCCTGTAGAGCCGCCAACGCCGTTTGCAGCTCCTCTGGGTGGGTAATACCCAAACTGAGGGTCTGAATGCGGGGATCTGCCAACAAAAACCGGTAGGCAAACTCCAACGGGCTGAAGGGCGCACAGCACTCTCGCAGGTGTTGAGGTGGGTGGTAGAGCATGCCACCTTTATCGGCAGGAGAAATGATGAAAACCCCCATATCCATTTGTCTGGCGGCTTCCAGAGCCGGGGCATTGCGCGGCTGAAAAAAGTGGTAGTGCAAATTTACAAAATCAAAACACCCTGTCTGAATTGCCCTCAGGATTAACTCCAGGGATCCATGAGTAGAAAACCCGATGTGGCGTACCCAGCCTTCCTGTTGAGCCTGTCTGAGAATCGGCAGCCCCTCCTGCAGTACCCATTGCAAGTGTTCGGGCAAATTGATGCCATGAAAAGCAAATTGATCCAGGTAATCCACCCGCAGGCGACGCAGGGATCCCTGAAGCTGCTCTTGCAACTGAGCTGTGGGGGTGAGTTTGCTGGTCAGGATCAACTGATCCCGGGGAATGGACACAGCCTGTAAGATTTCCCCCAAGAGGGCTTCCGCATCACCATAGGCTTGAGCCGTTTCCAGGTGGTTGATCCCGGCGGCTAGGGCTGCCTCCACGGTTGCCTGCGCCTGCACCCGGGGCACATTCACCAAACGCATGCTGCCCAAAGAAAAGGCCGAGATTCGTTGCTCGGTGCGCCCGAAGCGGCGGTAGATCAGGGAACTCCGTTCCGCTGGCGCGAAGGAACTCCGCCCTGCAGAATCCATTAGGGCTGCAGAATCATTGACCACGAGCGGCTCTCCCCATGCCAAAACGGGGCCAGAGACTCGCCCACCACATTTGGCCCCCAGTAGCGGCGGGTGCCATCCAGGGTAAAGGCCACCACAATATCGCCAGGGCCAATTTGCAGCGGTTCCTCTCCCAAACTGAGCACCAACCCTTCACTGCCCCCCTCCCCAGGGGCAAAATCCCAGTGGGCCGTTTCCGGGTTAATCAGCCGTTCGCCGCCGCGCATCAGGATCACCAACCGAATCGGATAGGGGGTGCGATTGCCCACCCGAAAAGCACCGCTACGGGAGACGGTGGGGGCGGCTTGCCCAGGAAAAGCAGGCTCTAGGGGCAGTGCAGGGGCCACATCCCCCTCAAGGGCATCTTCTGGAGATGCCGGTACAGGCTCCTCCAGGGTTTGCGCCCTCAGCGGGGGAGTGCCCACCCCCAGCAAAGTGGCTACCAAAACCAGAGCTTGCCAGAACCCGACGAGCAGGGATCCCTGGCGCAGTTGGCTCTTCAACGCCTTGCCCGGCGGTGAGCCCGCAGCACTCACCCTGACAAAAGGGGCCATTGATATTGATTGGGTAACAAAAGCCGAAAAGGAGCGAAACCAGGCGGACATTGGGGCCACTGCAACCAAGAGGGCTAGGGGTTGGATTGAAAGGAGCTTGTCAGCCGCAACCCCACCAGGGGTGAAGAGGGCCGATAGCGTTGCGTCGGGTGAACGTTCAGCTACGCTAACACGTCTATTCTGGCGGAAGGTCATGGAAAACAATGGGAGGGAACAAGGGATCCCATCGTTCACCCACTCAGGACTGACCGGGGGAAGCGGTTGGCATCCCGCTCAGGG
>JAUQVK010000095.1:0-45627 GCA_039794845.1 Thermostichus sp. DRC_bins_24 | reverse complement strand
AGGTTGTTGCGGTCAATCCGGCCTACACCGGTCAAACGTGCCACCGATGTCTGCCCATTCACCCGGATGTGAAGGGGTAAGCGGTTTGGGTGTGGGCATTGGGGTTGGCAGAGGGATGCGGCTTTTAACGGGGCCAACCCTATCAAAACAATCGGGCTGTCGGTAATACAGCCTGGAGGCTCCTGGTTATCTTGTGGGTGTGGGTTGAAGGAGATAGCCGGAGGGCTACTGAAGAGCTTTTGGAAAGCCCGTGCCGTACTGCGTAAGCCGTCAGCGTCGGGAAGACGTTACTGCAGGGCCATCGTCAACAATCCCTGTTGACCCAGCAACACTTCCCGCAGCAGGGTGACCAAGCCCACCCAAACCACCGGTGCCATATCCACTCCGCCCAAAGGTGGGATCAGCTTACGAGTCGGCTGCAACAGAAATTCCGTCATGCCCATCACCAGCGAATAGGGCAGTCGGGCAGTATCCAGTTGTGGATACCAAGACAGAAAGATACGCAGCACAAACAGGAGAGTATAAATGGCCAGTAGCGGGCCCAGTACCCAAGTGGAAAGAAACGGGAGCATAGGCTCTATCAGGAAAAAAGGATGAACATCCTTTCCATTGTGACAGCCGCCGGGATCCCTTGAGCGTCACCGACCGCACCCACAGGCATCGAAAATGGCACAGAGCAAATCCCAGATCTTTGATCTTTTCTGGGGAAAGGGGGTAATCCGTCCCAGTGGGGGATAGCACCGGGAGGACTAACGGCATAATGGTCGTATCTCGCTGGACTACTTTAGGCAGGGATCCCATGCAGGGGAAACTACAAGAGATTGATATCCGCAGCATCCTCCAGCTGATCGAGTTGGGCCAGCGTACCGGGGAGCTTTTTGTGGAGGCCAGCCCCTCGGCTTATTGGTTTGTCTTCTTCCTGAATGGGCGAATCATCTACGCCTCCGACACAGAAGGGAACATCACCCGCCTGCGAGACTATCTGCGCCGGTTCAAGGTAGAGGCAGCCTTGGAGCAAATCCAAATCCCCCACAAGGCGGCAGTCAACGCCCCCGAGTACAACCGCCTTTGGTCCTTGCTAGAAAGCCACAAGCTTACCCCCAACCAGGGCAAGCAGATCCTCTTGAGCATGGTGCGGGAAGTCCTCTTCGACCTGCTCAGCCTGCATCATGGCTCTTTTATTTTCGAGGCCGGATCCCCCCTAGCACCCCAGCTGACCACCTTTCCCGTCACCCCCCTGCTGACCGAAATCGTGACGCAAGTGCAGGAGTGGAAAAAGCTGCACCCCTACATCCAAACCCCCGGCCAATCCCCCACCATCCTCAATCCTCACCCCCTCCGGCAAAACTTGCCCGCCCCCGTTTTCAAAGCTCTGAGCGAATGGTCAGACGGCAAAACCAGCATCCGCCAGATGGGTCGTTACCTGGGCCGAGATACCCTCACCGTGGCCAAAGCCATCTATCCCTACGTTCGCCAGGGATCCATTCAACTGTCGGAACCCCTCCCCATCACCGAGCCAAAGTCTAGCCGTCCCCTCAGCCTAAGCGGTAAACCCAGCCACATTCTCTGCATCGACGACTCCATGGCCATCCAAAAAACCGTGGAGTTCATCCTGCAAAACGAGGGCTACCAGGTTACCACCATCGGCAACCCCCTCAAAGCCCTAGGGCAGGTGTTTCTTCTCAACCCCGACATGATCCTCTGCGATGTGGCCATGCCGAAGCTGGATGGGTATGAGCTCTGCGCCATGCTGCGCAAATCCAGCCAATTTCGCCAGACCCCCATGATCATGCTCACAGGCAAGGATGGCTTCACCGATCGCATCAAAGCCCGCATGGCCGGGGCCAATGAGTTTTTAAGCAAGCCCTTTGCCGAGAAGGAGTTGTTGACCATTGTCGAGTCCTACGTGGGCCCACCCCCCAAACGTGGCAGCGGTGAATAGGGGGGTGGGCAGCCAAAATCCTGCCCAACAGGAACACTGGACAGAAGGATAACCCATCGAAACAATAGGGGTAGCACAGCTAACCTAGAACCTGTAGAGTTGGGGTGTGATTCTTATGAGAAGTTTAGTAAAGATCGGTAAAGATCATTCAAGACGGATCTCAGTCGAAGCAGGCGCAACAGGTGGGGTGCCCAAAACAACAGGAGTAAGACAACGATGAATAAAGTGCTGGTGGTGGATGACAACCGTACCTACTTAGAGACCATTTCCAATCTGCTTTCTGACAATGGCTTGGAGGTCTCTACAGCGATGGATGGGGTAGAGGCGATGGATGCGATTCGTCAGCAAAAGCCCGACCTGGTGGTGCTGGATGTGGTGATGCCGCGCATGAACGGCTACGAAGTCTGCCGGGAAGTAAAGGGAGACGAAAGTACCAAACACATTCGCATCGTTATGTGTTCCACCAAAGATCAAGCCTTCGACATCGAGTGGGCCAAGCGCAACCAGGCGGATGCCTACGTCACCAAACCCTTTAAGCCCCAGGAGTTGCTGGCCACCATCAGAAATCAGTTGCGGGAGATCAACCAGAAATGAGTCGTGTTTTGGTGGTAGAAGACAGCCAGTCCCAGCGGGAGATGATCAGTGGGCTGCTGCAACAGAATGGCTTGGAGGTGACGGTTGTAGCAGATGGCCTGGAAGCTCTAGAGGCGGTGCGGGGCAGCCAGCCGGATCTGATCGTGCTGGACATCGTCATGCCGCGCATGAATGGCTATGAAGTGTGCCGACGCCTGAAAGCGGATCCCCTTACCCAAAAAACGCCGATCGTCATGTGTTCCTCCAAAGGGGAAGAGTTTGATCGCTACTGGGGGATCCGCCAGGGAGCCGATGCCTATATTGCCAAGCCCTTCCAGCCTCAGGAATTAGTGGGTACGATTAAACAATTATTGAGAGGTTAAGAACCGCCATTTTGCGTTAATCCCTTCTGGTCAAGCCCCGAAAGGGTTGTCATCCCTCCGGCAGGGGGACGTGAGCGGAGACTAACCCTCCACGAAACCGTTATATGCAGGGGAGCATCATGCTGGGGGATCTGGATTTACTGATGGGGGATGAAACCCAAGAGTTGCAGGAGATGGAGGCTCCTGAAGGTGAGTTATTCCTGAAATTCAAGGTTGCCACCGGAGAGGAATTTGCGCTGCCGGCTGTATCGGTTGTGGAGGTGATGAGCATTGGCCCGGAGAAAATCACCCCGATGCCGAATGTGGCGCCTGTGTTGCTGGGCACCCTCAACTTGCGCGGCGAAATCATCTGGGTTGCCGATCTGGGGCAGTTTCTGGGGATTAGCCCCCCCTTGAATATTGACCGAGCGGAGCTGCCGGTGGTGGCCGTCATGGAACAACAAGATTTGCTCATGGGCCTTGCTGTGGATTTAATTGTGGGTATGGAGTGGCTAAAAACCGAATTGGTACGGCCCGCTCTTACAGCTCCTGAGTCTATGGCTCCCTTTTTGCGAGGGGAATGGTTGGTGGCCGGGACGGGATCAAGCTTGCCATTACTGGATCAGTCAGCCATCCTGAGATCTAATCGTTGGGGTTGATGAGCCGCCAGCCGTGAGTTCGGCGGGGAGAGGGTGTATAGTTCGTATCAAATGAGCCAATTCAACTCATGGGCAACGGGGAAAACTGAAATCACTTTGAAATTACTTTGTCTGAAATTACCTTGTCCCCTGCAAATGCTCGCCCGGCTTGCTGAGGGTGAGGCTGTTTTCATAACTGAGCTCTGTAATGACTGCAAAAGTCCATTGCCTTTTATCGAGAGAGAGCAAAGCTGCAGAGCGAGCCGAAGGGGATGGTTTATGTGTAGCACGAGGGGTTCTGAGAAAGAAGTTGGTGTTGGGGGAGTTCTGTTGAGTCCATATTGAAGCGAAGCGCAAACAGAGGTAACGAAGCAGTGAAGGGAGGATCCATGGTTTCGAGCGCGAACAGTCAGAGAGACTACGCCGATGCGGTGGCTGCCTTTTGGCAGGGAGACTACGTTCAGGCGGTGCGGTTATTCAACCAGGTGGTCGCTGCTCAGCCGCAGGATACTGCTGTCAAGTTATTGCTGGCTTCGGCGCAAAAACAGGCTGGGCAGTTGTTGGAAGCTCGTCATACTTACGACACCATCCTGCAAACGGCGAGCAACCCCGATGAGCTGCAGTCGGCGCAAAAAGGGCTGGATGAGTTGTTGCAAATGGCGCCGGAGCTGGCGGATATGCCCTACCCGCCAGAGGCGGACGATTTTCAAGCTCAAGATGGGCTTGCCAACGAAGCAGCCTTTCCTGAGCTCGATCCTTTCCCACCTTTTGAGGGGACGGAGGAAGAAGCGGCGGATGATTTTTCTGCACCGGATCCCTTTGCCGACCCCTTCGCTGCGGATCCCTTTCCCATGGGAACCGACGACTTTGCTGCCGATGGAGGCCTCTTTGCCGGAGAGGGAGGATTTGAGGATCCCTTTGAGACCGGGTTGCAAATGCCGGAGGCGGATCCGTCTGATGACCCTGAGCCCAACCCTTTGCCGACACCACCCGTTGCAGCAGAACCCGAAGCAACCGATGACGATTTCGCCTTCCTGAACGAGTTTGATCAGGAGCCGTTGCTGGCGATGGAAAGTGAATCTGTCACACAGGTGGCCGGTAACGAAGATTTTCCCGACGAGATGGGCTTCCTCTTGCCAACTTTTGAAGCCGAGGGAGCCTTGCAGGAGAGCCTACCGACCGAGTTGGCCGCCCCGATGAGCGAGCCGATCCCTGCCCCTGAGGAAGACACCGCCAGTCCTGGCCCCACCTTGTTCGACATCGACGAGTTGGACAATCTGGATCAGGAAATTGCCCATATGGATGTCGGCGAACCGATGGATGCCTTTTACCCCGATGACGGGGAAGCCGGCAAAATGAACGCAGTGGTGGGAGCAAGTGGCGGAATGGTTCAGGGATCCCGCTCCCAACGTCTGTCTGCTGCCTCTGCGCCCATTCCCGACGCCAAAGGGGCGGGGGGGTTTGCTGGCTTCGACCGGCCCTTTGCCGATCGGCAGTTGGCCATGGCGCTGATTCAGGGGGCCGTCAGTTTGGCTGCCGGCCTAGTGATCGGCTTGGGGATCCCGGCCGGCGGGGGAGCCCGTCTGCTCGGTGGGGTGATCGGGGGTGGCGTTGTCGGTACGGGGGCCGGCGTTTTGCTGGGAGCTAGCAGTGCCAAACAAATTCGCTCCAGTACCAATGAGCTGGTCGGCCACTTTGCCGCCTTGGCCCAAGGGAACTACTCCGTACGGGCCAGAGTTGGCGGCAATGACGAGTTGGGTCGGCTGGCTAACAGCTTCAACCAAATGGTTGCAGCCATTGAAGCCAACTTCACGGAGTTGAGCCAACGGGCCACCGAGCAAGGGCAAGCCAAGGAAGACCTCCAACGGCAGGTGATCCGGCTGCTGGACGATGTAGAAGGTGCCGCCCGAGGGGATCTGACCGTGCGGGCGGAAGTGACTGCCGATGTGCTTGGGGCCGTCGCCGACTCCTTCAACCTGACCATCCGCAGCCTGCGAGACATTGTCAGTCAGGTGAAACGGGCCGCCGCTGCCGTGAACGATGCCGCTTTGCAAAACGAAGACTTTGCCCGCAGCCTCTCTGCCGATGCCCTGCGCCAAGCGGAAGACATCTCCACCTCCCTCAACTCCATTCAAGTGATGACGGACTCCATTCAAGAAGTGGCCAGCAACGCCCGGGAGGCCGCCAATGTGACTGCCCAGGCAACCAAGGCTGCCTCCCGAGGGGGAGAAGCGGTGGATCGCACCGTGAGCGGCATTCTGGCGATCCGAGAAACGGTGGCAGAAACCACCCGCAAGGTGAAGCGGTTGGCAGAATCCTCCCAGGAAATTTCCAAGATCGTCGCCTTAATTTCTCAAATTGCCTCCCGCACCAACCTGCTTGCCCTCAACGCCAGTATCGAGGCCGCCCGAGCGGGGGAATCGGGGCGGGGCTTTGCCATTGTGGCGGATGAGGTGCGACAACTGGCGGATCGGGCCGCAAAGGCCTCGAAGGAGATTGAGCAGATCGTGTTGCAGATCCAATCGGAAACCGGCAACGTGATGACAGCTATGGAGGAAGGGACACAGCTGGTGATCGAAGGCACACGACGGGCGGAACAAGCCAAGAACAGCCTCGACGAGATCATCGGCGTCAGCCAGCAAATCGATGGGTTGGTGCGGGCCATTTCTCAGGCCACCGTGCAACAAACCGAAACCTCCCGCTCAGTGGCGCAGGTGATGCAATCGGTGGAGCTGACCGCCAACGAGACCTCGAAAGAATCCCAAAAGGTGGCCGCCTCGCTGCAACAGCTGGTGAGCATTGCCCGCGAGCTACAAACCTCCGTCGGTCGATTCCGAGTTGGGGATGAATGAGCAAATCTACTCTTTTGGGGGCATTCTAGGGGATAAGGATCTCCCTAAAGAAGGGCCAGCCCTTTCCACCCCGGGATCCCTGTTGCACTGTATACTTGAATCCCCGCGCAGACCAGCTTCAACCTGTCTGATCTGTTACTACTGATGATTAATACCTGTGGGCTGTAGGAAGGGCCTCCTGTCATGAACGAAGAAGCACAGAAGCGGATCCTGAGTTATTTCATTGAAGAAGCCCGGGATCACCTGACAACGATTGAACAAGTGCTCCTCAGCCTGCGGGATAGCATCAACGACCCGGAGCTGATCAACGAGCTGTTTCGGGCGGCTCACTCCATCAAAGGGGGTTCCGCCATGCTCGGTCTCACCAGCATTCAGCGGACAGCTCACCGCATGGAAGACTTCTTCAACATCTTTCGCTCCCATCCAGGTAAAGTGCCGGTGGATCAGCACTTGGAAACCCTGTTGTTACGCTCGTTCGACAGCCTCTCCATGCTGTTGGAGGAGTTGCAAAGTCCGCGTGGCCTTACCGAGGCGGTGGGCAACGCCACCTTGGCGGAATTGGAGCCAGTTTTTCAGGAAACCGAAAGGCACATTCAAAATCTGCTCGGCGAGGGATCCGCTACCGGCCCTGTCTCAGCTCCTGCCGCCCCTGCGGCAACCCGGCCTCGCACCCTGCAGCAGGACATGACGGAGGTGGTGCCGCAGCAGTTGCGGCAGATGTTGGAGCTGTTCAAACAACGGGAGCAGCCAGGGATTCGAGACCGTCTGGCGGAAGTGAACAAGGCTTTGGGGGAGATTGGGCAATTTCACCATCTTACGGGTTGGCAGCAGCTGACGGAGACCGTCGGACAGGCCCTCCAGAACCCCAGCAGCGATCTGCGAAACTTGGCTCTGATTGCCCTGCGGGATTTGAAGCAGGGACAGCAACTGATTTTGGCAGGCCAACCCGAACAGGTTGCGGCTTCCGCCGAATTGCGCCAGTTGGCTCAACCTCCAGCCCCCGCAGCCCCGCCAGATCCTTTGGAAGTGTTGGTGCGGCAGCAGATCCCCCCCTTGCTGCGCCAAATGCTGGAGCTGTTCAAGCATCCCGACGATACGGCAACTCGACCCGCCCTGCAAGCCTTGGCCCAATCTCTGCACGAGCTGGGACAGTCCCTAGCCCCAGAGGTAGGGGGATGGATCTCCCTGACCCGACTGATTGTCGAGATTCTGGCGGATCCCAGCCAGGATTTGCGGCAGCTGGCCTTGCCCATCCTGCGGGATTTGAAGCGAGCCCACCAAGCTTTGGAGAGTGGCGCGGCAAGCAGCATCGAGCCTTCCGCTGAGCTATTGGCCTTCCGCCCCGTTCCGGCCGCCTCGCCAGAGGTTCCTGAAGCCTTTGATCCCGGCTTTGGGTGGGAGCCTGAACCTGTAGGGGCGGTGGAGCCTGAGCCTTTTCTTTCAGAACCCGACAGCACCGCGGAAGATTGGGCAGCAGCAGCTGGGATCCCTTCAGAAGATAGCTTCAGCCCCGGCCTAAGCAGGGAACCCGAGCCTCTACTTGAAGAGGCCCCCCTCATCCCCATGGAATCCTCCGCATCGGATTTGCCTGGGGAGAGCCTGTTGCCGGAGATGGAGAGCGCAGAAGCCGCTTGGGATCTTTTGGAGGAACAACCTGCTGCTGCAGAGCCAGAGTCGTTTTGGGATGTGGGCAGTGCCCCCGACGACCGATTCCCTGCTGCAGGAGAGGAGAGTCTGGATCTGAGCTGGTCAGAGGCGGCCTCAGAAGAAGCAACCCCAGAAGAAGATGTGTGGGGCAACTGGGAGCCCAGCCTAGAGGCAGACTTGGCGGCAGTGGGCCCAGATTCGGAAGACACGCCAACAGTGGCGGACTTGGGCACCGCCTGGGAGGACTTTGATGCGACGCCTTTGGGCTTGGAGGAAGAGGCCTCCACCGCCTTTGATGATCTGTTTGCCAATGCCGAAGAGCTCTCCAGCATCGAAGAACCTCCGCCGGATTTGCTCGCTCCCACCCTCGACCAACCTTTCTCGGAAGCTCTTGAGAATTTGAGCCAACGGCTAGACGAAGTGAAAGCCGAAGGCGATTTGGCGGATCTGTTCGCGGAAGTGGTGGATGAGGCGGTGGTGGAGTCTTTGCCCCCTGAGCCTGCCGAATTGGCATGGGCCGACGCAGCCAGCGAGTCTGCTCAGGATGCTGCAACTCCGCTGGAGGCGGATCCCTTCGAGGCTTGGCCTGAACCGGAAGAGTCCTCTCCTTCTGCCCTCGATTTCTTGACTGACTCGCAGCCAACTTCTGAGCCGGAGACAACGGCCGAGGGATCCCCCTCAGAAACAGCACCGGAAGACGCCTTCGATCTGTGGATGGGGGAAATGCCCACCTTCACCGCCGACGAAGGCGAAGTGTCCTGGGATCCAGAGACCTTGGGGACGGGATCCCCGGCCGACTTGATATCAGCAGCCGAAGAACCTCCTGTAGAAAGTCCTGTAGAAAGCTCGCCCACGCAGGGAAGCTTTGAATCTGTTGACTTTGGGGCAGATCTCTGGGGGGCTGAACCCCTACCGACGGAGGATGTTGCCGCAGACTTCTCGAGGGAACCCTCTGCAGATGCAGGCATCGATCTGGATGACTTTTCTGCCCCAGCAGATCTTTCCGAGCTGGCGGACTTGGGAGCCGAGTTTTCAGCCTCTGGCGAGAGGGGATCCCCGGAAGTTCCCGACTCTCCAGATTTCGATGTCGCTGAAGATCGCTTGGAGGAACTTTTCTCCACCCTCGCTCCGGAAGAGGCTCAACCTTGGCCGGTCGAGGTGACCGATTCTCTCTTATCTTCATCAGAAGAATTGGAAAGCTTCTTTGCGGATGAACCCTTTCCCACGCTGGATGAATTCGCCTCTGAAAGCCCATTGGCCAGCCCAGCCGAACAGGAGGAATCCAACCTTGCGGAGTGGGTTCCAGAAACGGAAGGTTCAGGCTTCGGCGCTGAGCTGAATTTGGAGGATCTCTTCTCCGGCGAAACCTCAGAGGCAATGCCCGCCCCAACCGCAGACGTCGAGGCCACTCTCGAATTCCCCACACCAGAAGCTTGGGGCGAGCCAGAACCCTCTAGCACGGCAGAAATCCCTGGAGAAGAGTGGAACCTGCTGGAGGATCTGTTCTCAACTCAAGAAGAGGCTCTTGGAGAACCGCAACCGACTGATTTGGGAGAGACTGCTGCCTCTAGCAACGCCTCCTTCGACCGCCTTGAGGCTCTGTTTACCCAGGAGTTGGATACGGAAGGACTGAATCTGGAAGCGAGCCAATCCCTCTCCGCCATGGATGCCGACGGCGATGGCCAGGTTGATCTGGACGAGTTGAGCCAGTTCTTTGCCGAGGAAGGTGTTGGTGCAGCCTTGCCTGAGGCAATGGAGCGCCCGGCAGAAGTCCCCTTGTTTGAACCTGAACCGCTTACTGCTACGCCGGAAGACAGCGGTGTGGCCCCGCAGCCTTTGGAAGACGATCTGGAAAGCCAGCTGGCGGATCTGTTCGCAGAGGATGGGCTGCTTGGCGAGCCAGGCTTGACCGAAGCAGCAGAGGCATTCGAAGCCTCCTCCGGCCCCCGTTTGGAGGATTTGGCGGCTCTTTTCGACGAAGCGGAACCAACCGCCACCCTCGAAGCGGTAAACACTCCCTTAACAGAACCCGTCCCCTCAGCGTCTGTCGAGGTTGGAATCGACTTTGAAGCACAACTGGAGTCTCTCTTGGGCGATCTAAATCCTGAGCCCAAGGCACCCGCAGCAGCGCCTATCCCAGCTCCAGCGGTTACCGCCTCGGTTCCGGCAACAGCTCCCCCTCCCACCGCACCCACCCCCCGACGTACAGGAGCCTTCACCAACCCCGTGATGCGGGTGGAAGTGCGCCACTTGGACTCCATCAACAACTTGGTGGGAGAGTTGGTGGTCAACCGCAACAGCATGGAACAGAACCAAACCCGCCTGCGCCAGTTTCTCGACGGTCTCTTGGGCCGTGTGCAGCAGCTGGGGGACTTGGGCCAGAAAATGCGGGATCAATATGACCGCTCTTTGTTGGAATCCGCCTTGTTTTCCAGTCGCAGTAGTTCAGCCTACAGTGGGGCAGTGACGGTTGGTTCCAGCCGGTACAGCGAAGAGTCCTCCCGTGGATCCGGCAGGGGTGGCCACTCCTCCGGCCAAGAGTTCGACAAGCTGGAGATGGATCAGTTCACGGCCTTCCATGCTCTGGCCCAAGAAATTATTGAGCTGATCGTACGGGTGCGGGAATCTTCCTCAGATATCGAGTTTGCGGTGGATGAGGCCGAGCAAATTACCCGCCAATTCCGTCAGGTGACCACTCAACTGCAGGAGGGCTTGAACCGGGCGCGCATGGTGCCCTTCTCGCAAATTGCCGACCGGCTACCCCGCGCCATTCGGGATCTCTCCATCAAAACCGGCAAGCAGGCCAACTTGGTGGTGGAGGGGCGCGACACCCTGATTGACAAGGCCATCCTGGAAGAACTCTATGACCCGATGACCCACCTGGTGAACAACGCCTTGGTGCACGGGATCGAGCCCCCCGAAGAGCGTCGCCGTGCCGGCAAATCTCCCGAAGGCAAGATCACCATCAAAGCCTTTTATCAGGGCAACCAAACGATCATGGTCGTCTCCGACGATGGCGGTGGGATCCCTGTGGAGAAAGTGAAATCCAAAGCCCAACGGCTGGGCCTGCTGTCTGAGCAACCGGACGAAGACGAGGTGTTCAACGTCCTTTTCAATCCTGGCTTCAGTGCCCGGGATGAGGGGGAGGTGGACGATCTGGCCGGACGCGGTGTCGGTTTGGATGTGGTACGGCGCAACATCAGCGAACTGCGCGGCAGCATTCAGGTGGATTCTGTGCGCGGCAAAGGCACCACCTTCACCATTCGGCTGCCCCTTACCCTCAGTATTTCCAAGGCGATGGTCTGCGTGAGTGACAAAGCCCTGATGGCCTTCCCCCTCGATGGTGTGGAGGAGATGCTGGATATCCCTGCCGACGAAGTGCAACCGGACGAGCAAGGTCGGCCCTCCATTCTTTGGCGGGATCAACGCCTACATTTCCAGCCCCTCTCGGAATTGTTGGCCTACAGCCGCAGCCACAACCGCAGCCGTTCTGAGGTTTACAGCATCAGCCAAGATGAGGGCATTATCCCCATCGTCATCCTGCAAAGTGCAGGCCAGTACGTCGCCCTACAGGTCGACAGCTTCGTAGAAGAGCAGGAAATCGTGATCAAGCAGCTGCGGGGGCCCGTGGCCAAACCGCCGGGCATCTCTGGGGCAACGGTGTTGGGGAACGGGCGGGTGCTGCCGATTGCCGACATCATCGAACTGGTGGATATGGCCCACGGTCGCCGTCGGGATCTGAACCGCTTCTGGTTGGATCACCGCAACGAGGAACCCACGCCGGAAGAGGTGCATCAAACCACGGTGTTGATTGTGGACGACTCGATTACGGTACGGGAACTGCTCTCCATGTCCTTCCAGAAGGTGGGCTACCGGGTGGAACAGGCTCGGGATGGTCAGGATGCCTGGGAAAAGCTGCGGGGTGGCCTGCCCTGCGACCTGATCTTCTGCGATATCGAGATGCCGCGGATGGATGGCCTGGAGTTGCTGACTCGACTGCGGGAAGACAGTACCCTCCGGCATCTGCCCGTTGCCATGCTCACCTCACGGGGAGCCGAACGACACCGGCAAACAGCGCGGGAGCTGGGGGCAACCGCCTATTTCACCAAGCCCTATCTGGAGGAGGAACTCCTCAGCGCTGCCGCCCGCATGTTGGAGGGAGAACAGTTGTTGTCTGCTAGCCCTGCTTCCTGACGTCAGCCCCAGGACAACTTCCCACGAGCCACTTCAGCGGGTACCGAACAGGCGATCCCCCGCATCCCCGAGGCCGGGGACAATGTAGCCGTGCTCGTCTAGGCCGTCATCCACTGCAGCGGTGTAGATGGGCACATCGGGGTTTTGCTCATGGAAATGGTGGATCCCTTCAGGGGCGGCCACCAAACAGACGAACCGGATCGACTTGGGACGAGTTTGGCGCAGGCGCACCACTGCCGCCGCCGCAGAGTGCCCGGTGGCCAACATGGGATCCACCACCAACACCTCTCGGTCCTCAATATCGCTGGGCACCTTAAAGTAGTACTCGATGGGGATAAGGGTATGGGGATCCCGATAGAGGCCGATATGCCCCACCCGTGCCGCTGGGATCAGCTCCAACATGCCGTCGAGGATCCCTTGTCCCGCCCGCATGATCGAGACGAGCACCAGTTTTTTCTCTGCCGCCAGCATCGGCGCCAACATCGGGGCCATCGGGGTTTGAATCGGTTCCGGTTTGAGGGGCAAATCGCGGGTGACCTCGTAGGCCATCAACAGGCTGATCTCCCGCATCAAGGCCCGGAATTCGGCGGTGGTGGTCTCAACGCGGCGCATGAGGCTGAGCTTGTGCTGCACCAGGGGATGGTCGATGGTGATCACCTGGCCTGTCATGCGCTGCTCCTGAAAAAAGGATCCTGGGATGGATGTCAGGATAGCAGAAGCGCTTGACCCTCCAGTCGACTGGAAGCTTTAGGATGAATTGCCTTTTGTTGTCAGTTGGAGGTGACCGATGCTCCGGAATAAAACAGTCAATGGCCTGCTCCTTGCCGGTGTGCTCGCCCTTGGATCCGCATGGGCAGGTAGGAGCTTGAGGGCAGAATCGGCTTCTCATGTGAAAGCCACGGATCCCTCTATCCACGGGACTCACACGATGAGCTTGGGCCCTGCCGATGAAGCTTTTGATTTGCGGTTTATCGATGCCATGATTCCCCACCACGAAGGGGCCTTGCTCATGGCAAAAGAAGCTCTGGAAAAATCCCAACGGCCCGAAATTCGCCAGTTGGCGGAGGCTATTTTGGCAACCCAAAGCGAAGAAATCGAGCAAATGCAGGCTTGGCGGCTGAGTTGGTACCCAGAAGCACCCCGTTATCCCTTGATGTGGCATGAGGAAATGGGGCACATGATGGCCATGACACCGGAAAGGCTTTCCCATATGCGCATGGATAGCGACCTGGGATCCGCCGACGAGCAGTTTGACCAACGCTTTATTGAGGCGATGATCCTTCACCACGAAGGGGCCTTGCTCATGGCAAAAGAAGCCCTGGAAAAATCCCAACGGCCCGAAATTCGCCAGTTGGCGGAGGCTATTTTGGCCAGCCAACAAGCAGAGATCGAGCAGATGCGAGCCTGGCAACAACAGGGGGATAAACTCTAGCCGGGATTGCGTTGAGCCGATTGCCCCCCCAACATAAGCTCTGCCCTCTTCTGCAACCGCAACCTAATTTCCGGCAACACCCACTGCAGTCAATCTGGGGCCAATCTAAGTCAATCTTCCAGCTGGCAAGAGGTTTTACAGCCCTTACGCGGGTCTTCTATAACAGGGCTTAGACTTCCTGTTCCCGCTACGCGGGATCCCTCCAGAGGCTAGGTCGCAACTTCCACAGTTGCCGGATGGGGCTTGCGAAAGGGCTGTACTTGGCCACGGCCTCCCCATGAAGAGGGCTCCGTCCCACTAGGCGCAACGCTAAAAGAGGCTGTACCCAAGTTTTCTGGTGGCTAAGTTTTATGTAGGTCGTTTACATTTTTCGGCAAATCTTTCCACAAAGAGATAGGGAAAAAGGACTTGGACGCTCTCGAACAAACAAAGAAACTGTTGGATATTCTGAAACCTTAAACTATACCAATGTTTCTCGATCCCGGGCCCGAATCTGCTCTTATACCAGATACAGAGAGCTGCGAGACCTCATGGGCATGGATCGATCCCAACACCAGTTTCAGGAGTCAAAGGAAGTCAGACTGCGACAACTGTTGATTCGAGAGCGTTGGCCGGAAATGCTGAAGGGCTGTCGGGCCTGCATCCATTGGGACGACTTCAAGCGGCCCGAATGCTGTGGTGACTGCGGCATTGGCGACCGACGTAGAGAAGCGCTGACCCATGAGAGCCACTCCAGCAAATCCTCAGGCATTTAAGATTGGAAGATTCCCCCCATTAGGCTCTAATCTCCATAGTGATTTTTACTTAGTTTAGGCTCATCAAAACACCCGAGAGGGGAGTTTCTTTTGGGGGCAGCAGACGCACTTCCACTTGCGCCACTCCCTGTTCATAGATGCCCAGCTTACGGGCGGCAACTGTCGAAATATCCAGATCCCGTCCACGGATAAAAGGGCCGCGATCCAGAACATCCACCACCACCTTTTGATCGGGCTGCTCGGGATTGGTCAAGAGCAGGCGTGTGCCGATGGGCAGGGTGCGGTGGGCGGCAACAAAGTCCTGCTCGGGACGAAAGATGCTGCCATCCTTGAGTCGATTCCAGCTTTGGCCGGGCGGCAGCTGGCCGTAGTGGCTCACCACCATATGCTCTGGCTCCCCCGGTACCGACGGCAATAGCGCGATCAAAGCACTGGTCAGCAAATCGATCATCCGTTCCTCCTCAAACGAAAGTTCTCCAGAAAATGTGTCTAGAGATACAGCGACGATTGATTTCTGCCGGAGGTTCCGCAGGGGATCCCTTAGGACGGTGTGATGCTTTTGCGAATTGGGCTTACAGCTTGAGTTGGAGGCCTATCCTTAGGGATCCAGAACAGCCCCTCGCAAGCGGCCCAAAGCAAGAGGGGATCCCCAGAAAATGCAAACTACTGTGACGATCCCCACACACTTCTCCACACCTCGCATTCTTCCTTAGAGATTGAGCTAGAGTGTTTCAAGTCGGTTCCTGTGGTGGGCCGCCTTTTTTGGAGGGCAAAACCATGAATGTTGGAGATCGGGTGCGGGTACGTACCAGCGTGATCGTCTATCACCACCCGGAATATCGCAATCAACCTTTTGACATCAAAGGGCTGGAGGGAGAGCTAAAAGCGGTGATCCGCGATTGGAACGGTCGCCCAATTAGCGCCAATTTCCCGTTTCAGGTGCAATTTAGCAGCAAGTTCCGCGCTCACTTGCAGGCAGATGAGCTGGAGGTGATCGAGTCGGTTGCCCCCTCAGAAACCGCTGCTTAGTCGAGCCCTAGGAACGTGCGATTCGTTTCCAGAATCGGTTTGAGCAACCTCACCTCCTCGCGGGTTAAGTAGTTCGCCACCACCTCTTGCAAAAAGCGATAGGTTGCCTCGCAGCTGCGCTGGGTTCGGAAGGCCCGCATCAGGGTTTGAAACCAGTAGAGAAATCGATCTTTATAGCGTTGTTCATCATCCAAGAGCATGGCCAAAGCCGAAAGGCGCAATACCCGGACGGTATCGGCCTTCCACTTGTTGCTAAAGTCTTCCACCCCACGCATCAGTAGGTAGGGATCCAGGGCGCGCAGTTTCATCTCCACATCCCGAATGATTTGCGCCTCCGCATCCTGAAGCTTGCGATAGGCACTCAGGCGCAGGTCAAAGGAGGCCAGGTAGGTTTCCATGAACTGCATCTCCTCATCTCTGAGGTAACGTCCATCGGCGGCGATGCTCAGTTCCCGCAGTCGAGTCAGCATGGGGATCTCCGAAAATGAGTGATGAGAAGGAAACGCCGCAAGCCTTTCGCCTTAGACCCTGGCAAGGCTTTCCCCCTTGATCCTATCCACAAGCCCATTAGCCGGAGTGCGCGATCCTGCGGATTTTCAGCCAGTCTCTCAGCCGGGTTAATATTAATTAATAGTCTGTCATTGCAAGAACCCACTCGACCCCAGATCGCCATCTGTGAGTTCGATAAGAAACACCCTTTGGGAGGAAACGCTTCCGTGAGTCAGAAAGGTAAAAACAAGAAATGGAGGAGTGCGGGGTTGTACGCGTTGCTGGCCATCGTCTTGATCTCGTTGGCCACAACCTTCTTCGGTACCCGCCCGGCTGAACGTCAAGAGATCAGCTACTCCGACCTCATTAGCCGCGTCGAACGGGGCGAGGTCAGCAAAGTTTTGGTGGAAACCGCCCCCGATGGGCGTCAAATTGCCATTGCTGAGGCAGAGGTGAACAACCGTGCCACCCAGGTGCAGGTGTATCTGCCTCCCCTCACTCCCGAATTTGAGAACACCCTGGTGGCGCAAGGGGTGGAGTTGGCGGTGCGCCCCGTTCAAGAGGATGGCCTATTGGGACGGATTCTCAGCACCTTCTTCCTGCCCGTCTTGCTGCTGCTCGGCCTTTTTTTCCTGCTGCGCCGTGCCCAGAATGGCCCGGGGAGCCAAGCCCTCAACTTCGGCAAGTCGAAAGCGCGGGTGCAAATGGAACCCAAGACCCAGATTACCTTCAACGATGTGGCCGGTATCGAGCAGGCCAAGTTGGAGCTGGCTGAGGTGGTGGACTTCCTGAAAAACTCTGAGCGTTTCACGGCTTTGGGGGCCAAGATCCCGCGGGGGGTTCTGCTGGTGGGCCCGCCCGGTACGGGTAAAACCCTGTTGGCCCGTGCGGTGGCGGGGGAGGCGGGGGTGCCCTTCTTCTCCATTTCCGGCTCCGAGTTTGTGGAAATGTTTGTTGGGGTCGGGGCCTCGCGGGTGCGGGATCTGTTTGAGCAAGCCAAGCAGAATGCCCCCTGCATTGTCTTCATCGATGAAATTGATGCAGTCGGTCGGCAACGGGGAGCCGGACTGGGGGGCGGTAACGACGAACGGGAGCAAACCCTGAACCAATTGCTCACCGAAATGGATGGCTTCGAGGGCAACTCCGGCATCATCGTGATTGCGGCCACCAACCGGCCCGATGTCTTGGATGCGGCGCTGCTGCGGCCGGGCCGTTTTGATCGCCAGGTAACGGTGGATCGTCCCGATTTCCAAGGGCGCTCCGAGATCCTGAAGGTGCATGCTCGCGGCAAAACCCTCTCCGCCGATGTGGATCTGGAGAAATTGGCCCGACGTACCCCCGGCTTTACCGGGGCCGATTTGGCCAACCTTCTCAACGAAGCGGCGATCCTGGCCGCCCGCCGCAACCTTACGGAGATCTCCATGGATGAGATCAACGATGCGGTGGATCGGGTGCTGGCTGGGCCGGAGAAAAAAGATCGTCTGATGAGCGAGCGGCGCAGGGAACTGGTGGCCTACCACGAGTCTGGCCATGCACTGGTGGGATCCCTCCTGCCCAACTACGACCCGATCCAAAAAGTGACGATCATTCCCCGCGGACAGGCTGGGGGCCTCACCTGGTTTATGCCCAGCGATGACGACATGGGGCTGACCACCCGTGCCCATCTGAAGAACATGATGACCGTCGCCTTGGGCGGCCGTGTTGCCGAAGAGGTGATCTACGGTGAGTCTGAAATCACCACCGGTGCAGCCAGTGACCTACAGCAGGTGGCTCGGATTGCCCGCAACATGGTGACCCGCTTCGGCATGAGCGATCGTCTGGGTAATGTTGCTTTGGGTCGGCAGTCCAGCAACATCTTCTTGGGTCGGGAGATCGCTACCGAGCGGGATTTTTCCGAAGAAACTGCGGCCATCATCGACGAAGAGGTGCGGCGCTTGGTGGATGAAGCCTATGAGCGGGCCACCCGTCTGCTCACCGAAAACCGCGCCCTCCTGGATCGCATTGCCCATCGCTTGCTAGAAGTCGAAACGATCGATGGAGAGGAGTTGCAGGCGATCATCGACAGCTCTGAGCTGGTGATGTTGCCCCCACAGGAGGAGCCGGAGCCCTTGACCATTCCTGTAGCGGTGAACGCCAACGCCTAAGGTTACTTCAGGGATCCCCGGTAGGGGATCCCTCTGCTGTCCGCTGGTTTTGGAACCTGCACAGAAACAGGAATAGGAATAATAAAAAGCCCATCCGAAATCAGGTGGGCCTTTTTGTATTTGAGCTCTATCTCCGGCTGGGCAGGAGTCCCTAACCCACCACTGCAGAGCCGGATAAAGTGGGCTGAACCTCTGCAGGCATGTGTTCCGGCTCATACATCTTCAACACGTATTCCGCCACCATGCGATCGGTATTGAAGACAGGATTGAGGGTGCGAATTGCCTCTTTCATTCGAGCTATCCAACGGCGCGGGATCCCGTGATCGTCGCGGTCGTAGAACATGGGGATCACCTCATATTCCAGCAGGTCGTAGAGAGAGTTGGCATCCAAATCATCTTGGGCAGCGGGGTCAATGCCGTCGATTTCTTGGCCAATCGCCCAGCCATTGTGGCCGTTGTAGCCCTCTGGCCACCAGCCATCCAAAACCGACAAATTTAAACCACCGCTGAAGCCCACCTTCTGGCCCGAGGTACCGGAAGCCTCCAAAGGTCGCCGCGGGTTGTTCAGCCACACATCCACCCCCTGCACCATGTTGCGGCCAACGTAGGCGTCATAGTTTTCGATGAAGGCGATGCGATCCGACACCTCAGGTCGGTTGGACCACTCCACGACTCGTTGAATCAGCCGTTTACCCCCTTCATCCCGTGGGTGAGCCTTACCGGCAAAGATGATCTGGACGGGGTAATCCTTATTGGTGAAGATACGAGTGATCCGCTCCAAATCCCGTAGAATCAGGTCACCCCGTTTGTAGGTGCTGAAGCGGCGGGCAAAACCAATCGTCAGGATCTTCGGATCCAGCAGATGGCCTACCGCTTGAATGCGCTCATTCGCCTCCCCGCGATTGCGCCGGGATCGTAAGATCCGGTGACGCGCAAAAGAAACCAATCGCTCCCGCAGAGCCTCCTTACAACGCCACAATTCCTCATCCGGGATATCGCTAACCCTAGCCCACACCTCCGGATCCGACATGCGCTCCGGCCAATCGGGGCCCAAGTATTGGTTGTAAAGATTCCAGAAGAGGGGAGCAATCCAGGTGCGAGCGTGAACGCCATTGGTAATGGAGCCGATCGGCACTTCATCTACCGACCGTTCCGGGTAGAGCACATGCCACATTTCCCGGGAAACACGCCCGTGCAGCTTGCTCACCCCATTGGCCGCCCGTGCATAGCGCAAGGCCAGCACCGTCATGTTAAAGCGCTCCCACGGATCCCCGGTGCGACGGGCCCCCAAGGCCAAAAACTGCTCCCGTGTCAGGCCCAGCTGCGGCCAGAAGGAAGCAAAGAACGCATCCATTTCGTTGGGGCTGAAGGCATCGTGACCGGCTGGCACAGGCGTATGGGTGGTGAAGAGGCACTTTTCACGAACCTTCGGCTCTGCCGCCAAAAAGGGTGTGCCCCGAGCCACTTCCTCCCGCAACAGCTCTAGGGTGAGGAAAGCCGCATGCCCCTCATTCATGTGATACACAAAAGGATCCAGGCCCAACTGGCGCAACAGACGCACCCCACCGATGCCGAGAATACACTCCTGGGCAATGCGGGTATCGGTGCTGCCGCCGTAGAGGTGCCCGGTAATCCAACGGTCGATCGGGTCGTTTTCTTCGATGTCGGTGTCGAGCAAAAAGAGGGGAACTCGACCTACATCCGCTCGCCAAGTGCGCGCCTTAACAACCCGCTGCCGCATTGCCACTTCCACCAGCAGGGGGCTGCCATCATGACGCCGCACTAAGGTGAGAGGCAGCGAGTCGAACTCGGAATCCTCGTAGAGCTCCCCTTGCCAGCCACTGTTGTCAAGACGCTGCTGGAAATACCCCTGCCGATACAGCAACCCAATCGCTACCATCGGCACCCCCAGATCGGAGGCAGACTTGAGGTGGTCAGCAGCCAGCATACCCAGGCCGCCGGAGTAGGTGGGCAAGGACTCGTGCAGGCCGTACTCCGCACAGAAGTAGGCAATCGGACGCTGCCAGTTGTAGGTTTTCATGGTGCGCTTGGCCCAGGTGTCCTCCGCAGTAATGTAGGTGCGGTAGGACTGCACCACCCGCTGTAGGGTGGCCAAGTAGTTCACATCTGTGGCCAAGGCAGCCAACCGCAGGTAAGAGACTTCCTCCAACATGCGCACGGGATTGTGTGAGGTCTTCTCCCACAAGGCGGGATCCATTTCCCGGAAGATGGTAAGGTGATCGGGATTCCAAGTCCACCAATAGTTGCGGGCAATCTCGCACAACGGCATGAGGGCGTCCGGCAGCACAGGACAACGCTCAGGGAAAGCAGGGGCTAAGGTGGCAATGGACATAGTACAGATACCTGGGGTTAGAGTTAGGCGCAAAAAAGCAGCGGCGGTCGATCCTGGTAAACGTGTTTCAATTATTGGGTCAATTCTGAGGATTCTGACAGGAGAATTCAAGATCTCTACAAGATCCCCCGGGGATCCAATCACCAATACCCGGGGATCCCTCAACCCTCGTGGCTTCAATTAAAAGCCTGAAAATACCAGCTCCCACAAGCAATCTGGCCATCGAACAGCCGGTGGACAAGGGGATATCCAAAGACATTCCGACATCCGAGTTCACAAAATCTATAGAATCGCAACAGGTTCTCAGAAAAGGATGCCAGCCGCAGCAAGTAATTTGTACTCCACAAAACCTCAAAAGATGCTGCTGCTTTTGCTACCAAATAAAGCGATTCTGTAGAGATTCTGTAGAACTCCTTCCCTCTCGGCTCCCCCCTCCCCGGCGCCGCCCTAACGTCCTTCCACCAAAGCCAAGCCCGTATTGCGGTAATAGTGGCTGAGGATCTGCCGATAGGAGTAGTTTTGGCTGGCCAAAGCCGAAGCCCCCCACTGGCTCATGCCCACCCCATGTCCATAGCCGCGTCCCTGAATTTCGAAAAACGCTGGTGGGGATCCCGTCATGGGTGTCAGGCTGGCGGTAGTCGTCGCCGCTCCACGCGGGCTGATGGCAATCATCGTGCTGCGCAACCCAAGGGCACGCCGAAACTCACCAGCATTCATGTCTTTGCTGCCCTGGGATCCCGTCAGGCGCAAGGTGATCGCCCGTCCCCAGGGGGAACTGCGTAACACCTCAACCGAGCGAATCGCCCCAATCCCTGTGGCCAACTGCTGAATCTGTTGGGCGGGAATGGTGGCTGTCCAGCTAAATACCGGCGAGTTCTGATCGAAATCCGGCACCCCCTGCAAATAGGGCCGCGACTCCACCCAAACATTGCCGGCATCATCCGTGTGTCCGCCGGCGGAGGAGTGAAAAACGGCGTTAATCAGCTGCCCTTGGTGGGTCAAAACCTGTCCGGCGGTCTCGCGGGCAGCCGCTTGGGTGCGGCTGGATTCGGCAGCTACCCCCTTATACACTTGCCAATCGACGCCATCCCCCAAATCGAAGGGCTGATGGGAACGGCGACCGCGATGGTAGAGGGCGTAGGTACGGGAGGCCACCGCCTGGGCTTTGAGGGCCTCGAGGGGGAAACGGTGCCCCATTTCGCTGCCCACCACACTGGAGACATAGTCATCCAGCCCCACTTGATTGATGGCGATGACGCCGCTTTCGCCTGGGATCAATTCCACCAAGCCGCGATACCAATTCCGGTCGATGAACACCAGCCCCTCTGGAGAGGTGGGCTGCAGGTAGAGGCGTTCCCCCTGCAAGCCGGCCAAGCTCACCCCGGCTCCCGAACGACTGGCCTGCAACGGTTGCATGGCCTGCACTTCCGCCAGAGGTTGACCCTGGGCATTCAACAGACGGGCTCCCGTAGAGCTCCCAAGGGTCACTTGCGGCTTGTTAACAGCAATGCCCACCCGCAGCAGCACGCGCGCCTGCACGGGGAAGGTCAGACAGAGCCAAGCCCAAACCAGAAGGGCAATACCCTTAAGCCAAGCGGATTGAGCAGAGGACAGAACCGAAGAAGGAGAGGAAGAGAAAGCAACAGGCACACACAGGATCCTCAAAACGAGCTACGATTCACCCGCCTACAGGCAGGCACAGCCATGAAGAACGATCCAGAAAATTGGGAATGAACTGACCGGCGAGGACAGACTCCACATCTAGGGGATGCCGTTGAAGAGGCAACTTCCCTCCAGATCTCAGCCAAGATCCTGAACAGGAGCCGGCCAAGCCCGTTATGACAGTATCAAAAACATCTCATCAATGCACGACCCTAACCCAACAATTCCCTAGGGATGGGGGGGGATCCCGCGCAAACCCAAGAACCACCGCTGCAGCAGCTGCCGACACTCCGCCTCGCACACCCCGCCCATCACCTCTGGGCGATGAAAGCTGGCTTTTGAGGCGGGCAGATTGAGAACACTGCGCAAAGCGCCTGCTTTGGGGTCATCAGCGCCGTAGATCACCAGAGCCAGCCGGGCTTGGCTGATCGCCCCTGCACACATCGGGCAGGGTTCAAGGGTTACGTAGAGGCGGCACCCCAGCAGTTGCCAATTTCCCAAGCGTTGCCCCGCCTGGCGTAGGGCCAAAATCTCCGCATGGGCCGTGGGATCCCGATCCCGTTCCCGACGATTGCCGCTCAGGGCGAGCAACTGCTCTCCTGGGCCAACCACCAAAGCCGCCACCGGAATTTCCCCGGCGGCTCCTGCCCGTGTGGCCTCCTCAAGAGCCAGCTGCATCCAGGCCCGATGGCCCTGCCAGGGATCCCGACCCTGCGGCTGTGGGGAAGGGAGGTTGCTCGGATCCCCGATCATTTTGGGCCTTTCGAGCACTGCCTTTGCCCACAAGATTTGCTAGGTTGATCACACAAGGTCTCAGCAACTTGAAGGGGAAGATCGGGCGTGGATCGGGCGGCTTGTAGGGGGTCAGCACACGCTTGACATTCATTACGGTTGTTCTCTTGTCGATATCGCTTAGCGTTGGGAGGGATCATGGCGCGGATTCTACGACACACACTTCTGGCAATGATGTTGTTCGGTGGAGGGGTCGCGGGTGGAATCTGGCTATCGTCTCGGTCGGGGCAAGAATGGTTGGAACAGAGCCCCGTCGGCACTTGGACCCAGCGGGTAACGGAAGAGGTGCAATCCCGTCTGCCCCAACCCGACTCTTCCTCAGGAGCTGCCAGCCTGGTTCAACCCTCCAATTTTATTGCGGCGGTAGCCCAAGAGGTGGGGCCGGCCGTGGTGCGGATCGATGCCACCCGCACGGTGTCGAGGGTGGTCAATCCCGAGCTGTTTAACCAGCCTTTGTTCCGGCGATTTTTTGGGGATCAGATGCCGCAGTTGCCCCAAGAGTTTCAGCGGGAAGGTACGGGTTCCGGCTTCATCATCGATGCCGGTGGCCTGATCATCACCAATGCCCACGTGGTGGATGGCAGTGAGCGGGTAACGGTGCATTTGCTGGACGGTCGTACCTTTGAGGGGGAAGTGAAGGGATCCGATCCGGTCACCGATGTGGCGGTGATCAAAATTGAGGGAGAAGATCTGCCCACCGTTACCCTAGGTGACTCCGACCAAGTTCGACCGGGAGATTGGGCCATCGCCATCGGCAACCCCTTGGGCCTTGACAACACCGTCACCGCCGGGATTATCAGTGCCGTCGGACGGTCCTCGGGCCAAATTGGGGCTGCCAACAAGCGGGTTGCTTTCCTGCAGACGGATGCGGCGATCAACCCCGGCAACTCCGGCGGCCCACTGCTGGATGCAGAGGGGCGTGTGATCGGGGTGAATACGGCCATTTTCCAGCGGGCCCAAGGTGTTGGCTTTTCCATTCCGATTAACCGCGCCATGGAGATTGCAGAGCAGCTCATCAACAATGGCCGGGTGGAGCACGCCTTTTTGGGCATTCGCATGATTACCCTCAACCCCGATCTTGTGGCCCGCCTTAACCAGGATCCAGCCCGTCCCACCACCCTGACGGTAGAGGAGGGCGTGTTGATCGGACAGGTCATTCCCGGATCCCCGGCTGAGCAAATTGGTCTACAAGAAGGGGATGTGATCACCGAGATCAATGGGCAAGCCATTCGCGATGCTGAGCAGGTGCAGCAGCTTGTGGAAGCCACGGGGGTGGGCAACGCCCTGACGCTGCGGGTGATCCGCGACGGGCAGGCGCAAACCTTCGAGGTGAGAACCGGGGTACTGCCTGCGGATTCCTAGGCTTGAGCGGGGATCCCTTTCCGTATCACTTTGTTGAGTTGGGGCGGGATCCCGAAGGAAATCGGGCTACACAGAGTCAGAACCCCCAACCACCTGTGGAGTAGCCGCCGTGATCTCTGAGACGAATAATTCCCAACCGAGCCACTTTCCTTCTGCTGCTGAGGCAAAGCCACCGGCCGAGGGCAAGAAAAAGAAACGGCTCAAAACCGCCGGGATCCCCAAGCCTGGGTCTTTTTTCCCCAACCAGCCTGCTCCTCAGCGCCGCAAACTCTCCCAAAAGGATTACGAGCGAGCGTTGTTTCCCCTCAAAGTGGAGCTGGTGAAGCTGCAGTATTGGGTGAAGCACAAGGGCCTCAAGGTGGTAATCCTCTTCGAGGGACGAGATGCCGCCGGTAAGGGAGGTATGATCACCACCTTGACACAGCCCCTTAACCCCCGCGGCTGTCGGGTGGTGGCTTTGGGGGTGCCCTCGGATCGGGAACGAACCCAATGGTACTTCCAGCGCTACGTGGCCCATCTGCCCGCCGCCGGGGAGATCGTCATTTTCGACCGCAGCTGGTACAACCGGGCCGGCGTTGAGAAGGTGATGGGCTTTTGCACCGAGGAGGAGTATCAGGAGTTCATGCGCTCCTGCCCTGAGTTTGAGCGCATGCTGGTGCGCTCCGATATTATTCTTCTGAAATACTGGTTTTCCGTCAGCGATGAGGAACAGGAGCGGCGCTTCCAAAAACGGGTGAAGGATCCCCTCAAGCGCTGGAAACTCAGCCCCATGGATCTCGAGTCTCGCAACCGCTGGGTGGAATATTCCCAGGCCAAAGACGCGATGCTGGCCCACACCAATATTCCGGAAGCCCCCTGGTTCACGGTGGAAGCCGATGACAAACGCCGTGCCCGCCTCAACTGCATTCACCACATTCTCAGCAAAATTCCCTACGAAGATCTGATCCCCGAGGCCGTGGAGCTGCCACCTCGCAAGGAAGCGGAACACTATCAGCGCCCACCCCGCAACGAACAGTTTTATGTGCCGTCAGTGTACTGAGTCTTCTGGGACACCTGTGACACAATAACCCCAGGCGCGGAGATCGAGCATGGCTTGGGCAGTCGGGGAAAAGCTCCAAGAGGGGCGCTACCGCATTGAGTCGATCTTGGGGGAAGGGGGCTTTGGCATCACCTACTGTGCTTGGGATAGCTTCCGGGCCGACCAGGTGGTGATCAAGGTGCTCAACGACAGCATTGCTCGGGATCCCGACTATCTGCGCTTCCAACAAAATTTCATGAACGAAGCCCTGCAGTTGGCCCGCTGCCATCATCCGCATGTGGTCAAAGTCGAGGAGGTGATCTGCGAGGGAGAGCGCTGGTGCATTGTTATGGAGTTTATCCGTGGCCAAACTCTCCATCAACTGTTGCGCCGACAGGGGCCACTGCCTTTACCCGAAGCTCTACGCCTGACTCAAGAGGTGGGATCCGCCCTGATCACCCTCCACGCACAAGGGATCCTGCATCGGGATGTCAAACCCGCCAACATTATGGTGCGCTCCGGCTCGAACCAGGCGGTATTGATCGATTTTGGCTTGGCACGGGGCTTTTCCCAGGGCACCCTACAGCGGCACACCTCCTTTGGCACCGATGGCTATGCCCCCTTGGAACAGTACGACACCTGGCGACGCCGCGGCGGATTTATCGATGTTTACGCCCTGGCAGCCACCCTTTACACCATGCTGACGGGTGCGGTGCCCCTTTGTGCGCCGGTGCGGGCCACGGGCCGAGAATTGGATCCCCCCAAAAGTCTGAACCCCAACATTCCTGACGCGCTCAACCAAGCAATTTTGCAGGGCATGGCCCTCAAGGTGGAAGATCGTCCCCAAACGGTGGCGGAGTGGCTGAACTTGCTGCCCCAAGCCGATGGGATCCCGTCGGCCCAACCGAACACCGGCATTCAAACCCGCGACCTCGCGGAGCTGGAGCAGATTCTGGCCCAACCCCAAGACGAAATAGAACGGGCAAATTGCTCAGACGAAGAACCGGAGCGACAGGTCACCCCGCCCACCCCCCCGACGGTAAAACTGGTGCCAGATGATTCGGGATCCCTGATTTTTCCAGAGGTTCAGACCCCCCAACCCACACCCAAGACCCAACCCCCCTGGCAAGAGTGGGTCGGAGAGGCGGCCCCTGCTTTTCAAGGATTGTGGGATCGGCTGCAGGCAGGGCAATGGTCAGAGGCGGATCGCTGGACAACGGCCCTGATGTTGAAGCTGAGCGGGCGCTCTCAGGTAGGTTACTTTGCTCTGGAAGACATTCAGGCTTTTCCCTGTCCGATGCTGCGGCTAATTGACCAATTTTGGGTGCAATCCAGCCTGGGGCACTTCGGCTTCAGCGTGCAAAAGCAACTGTGGCAGGGACTGGGCAGTAGCGGGGTGTTATCAGGCTATGCCTACGGGGCGGGAACGGCCCAAACCGGAGGATCCTCGGCATCCGGATCCCGGCCCCGCGAAGAACAGATGGGGGAAAAAGTGGGGTGGTGGGTACAGGGTCGCTGGCTGGGGTATGGCGAGCTAAAAACCCACCTTCAGGCACCCAAAGGGCATCTGCCCATCGGCTTTTTCTGGGGCTATGGTGGTGGGTTGCGCTCGGCTCTGTTGCTGTTGGATCGGGCGGTGTTGCAAAAAATGAATGCTTGTCTTTGATAATCTTTGATGACGAATTGAGCGATTGCATCGAATAGGCAAAGATTCCCCTGAAACCTTTTCTGGACAATCCTTTCTGCCTCCTTCGGGGTTGCGTTTACCGGATGGATAACACCCTCATGTCAGCCGTTTAACTGCAACGGTTTGGTATCATCCGCTAGGCTGACGGTACGCTCTTAGAGCTAACCCAAGCCTTGATCGTCCTATTGTGTTGGACTGGAGACAGCCCTATGCCCCCCATTACCTTGCCTTCTAGCCAATGGCATGCCCTGCCGGAGCAGGAGGTGATCCAGCAAGTCGTCGGCACATCGGGATCCTCCCTACAAACCCTCGCGGAAACGGGCTTACCCCTGGCTCTGGTGGCAGAACGGCAGGAGCAGTACGGCCCCAACGAGCTGAAGGCCAAGGCAGCCACTCCCCCTTGGATGCGCTTTTTGCTGCAGTTCAACCAATCGCTGCTCTACATCCTCATGGTGGCGGGCACGATCAAAGCTTTCCTGGGATCCTGGCGCAACGCCATCGTCATTTGGGCGGTGGTGCTGATCAACGCCATCATCGGCTACATCCAGGAGGCCAAAGCCGAAGAGGCCATCTCCGCCCTGGCCCAGTCGGTGACCACCGAAGCCACTGTCATTCGAGAGGGACAGAAGCTGAGGATCCCCTCGCGGGAGTTGGTACCGGGGGATGTGGTGCTGCTGGCCTCGGGGGATAAGGTACCCGCCGACCTACGCCTGTTGAGTGTGCGCAACCTACAGGTGGATGAGTCCGCCCTCACGGGGGAATCTGTACCCGTGGAAAAGCAGCTGGGATCCCTGCCGGAAGACACCCCCCTTGCCGATCGTCAGAACATGGCCTACGCCGGTAGCTTTGTCACCTTTGGGCAGGGGATGGGCGTGGTAATCGCCATCGGCAACGAGACCCAAACGGGTCGCATCTCGGGGCTGATTGAAAAGGGTGGATCCCTGGAAACCCCGCTGACGCGCAAATTCGAGCAATTCAGCCTGATGCTGCTCAAGATCATCCTCACCTTGGCTGCGATCACCTTCGCCGTTGGGCTGCTGCAGGGTCAGGGGGCAGCCGCCGTGTTCGAGGCGGCTGTGGCTTTGGCGGTGAGTGCCATTCCCGAGGGCTTGCCCGCTGTGGTGACCGTGACTCTGGCCATTGGGGTCTCGCGCATGGCGCAGCGACACGCCATTATCCGCAAATTGCCGGCGGTGGAAACCCTAGGCAGTGCAACGGTGATCTGCTCCGACAAAACCGGTACTCTGACAGAAAACCAAATGACGGTACAGGCAATCTATGCCGGGGGCGAACGGTTTCGGGTGACCGGCTCGGGCTACAGTCCCCAGGGTCAGATTCTTCGATCCCCCGCCGATGGCGATACCGCTCCGGTCGATCCACCAGATCCACAGGCTCTGCCCGCGTTGAAAGCCTGTCTCTTGGTAGGATCCCTGTGTAACGATACCCGCCTGAAACTTAAGGAGAACGGCCTGTTGGAAGTGGTGGGGGATCCCACCGAAGCAGCCTTGATCGTGTCCGGGCAAAAAGCGGGCCTGGAAATTGAAGAACTGCACCGGCGCTATCCTCGCCTTGACAGCATTCCCTTTGAGTCTGAGTTTCAATACATGGCCACCCTCAACCAACTGGGACCGGAGGAACGCTGTATTTACGTCAAGGGATCCCTGGAAGCGCTGCTCAGTCGCTGCCAAACGGAACTGGGTTCACAGGGGGAACTCCGACCCATCGAAGAGGAGCGGATTTGGCAACAGGCGGATCACCTGGCCCGGCAGGGCTTGCGGGTCTTGGCCTTTGCCCAGAAGCTGGTTCCCAGCAGCCAGGAGAAGCTTGAGCATGCGGATATCGCTGCTGGTCTGACCTTTCTCGGACTGCAAGGGATGATCGATCCGCCCCGGCAAGAGGCGATCGTAGCCGTTCGTTCCTGCCAATCCGCCGGGATCCAGGTGAAGATGATCACCGGCGACCACGTCCTGACCGCCCGAGCGATTGCCGAACAGATGGGCCTGGGGGCGGGGCAGGCGGTCAAGGCCTACAGCGGACGGGATCTGGAGCAGTTGAGCCCGGAAGAGTTTGTCGATGCGGCCAATCAGGGATCCGTCTTTGCGCGGGTGGTGCCCGAACAAAAATTGCGTCTGGTGGAGGCGCTGCAATCGCGGGGGCAAATCGTGGCCATGACCGGAGATGGGGTCAACGACGCGCCGGCCCTGAAACAAGCAGATGTGGGGATTGCCATGGGGCGGGGTGGAACCGAGGTGGCCAAAGCTGCGGCCGATATGATCCTGACGGATGACAACTTTGCCTCGATCGAAGCGGCCGTAGAAGAGGGGCGCACCGTCTACAACAACCTGCTCAAGGCGATCGCCTTCATCCTGCCGGTGAATGGTGGCGAATCCATGACGATCCTGCTCAGTGTGCTCTTGGGCCGCGAGCTGCCGATCCTGGCCATTCAGGTGCTGTGGCTGAACATGATCAACTCCATCACCATGACGGTGCCCTTGTCTTTCGAGCCCAGTACGGGCCGTGAGATGACCCGTCCGCCCCGGGATCCCAAGGCCAATCTGCTCTCCCCCAGCCTCCTACAGCGGATTCTCCTGGTCTCGGTGTTCAACTGGATCTTGATCTTCGGCATCTTTGAGTACATCGAGCAAACCACCGGCAATATCGACCTTGCCCGCTCGATGGCCATCCAAGCCTTGGTGATAGGGCGAATTTTCTATCTGCTCAGCTTGAGCCAGGCGATTCCCACCCTCCTAGGCCGTGGACGCGCCAGCCAACTGGAACGCCACGAACGCCTCATGGATACGGCAGCCATCGCCATCGGTATTGGGGGGGCGATCCTGTTGCAGATCCTCTTTAGCCAATGGAGCCTCTTCAACCTCATCTTCGATACGGCACCGCTGTCTTGGGCGCAATGGGGCCTGTGCTTGGTGGTGGGCTTGCCGATGATTGCTGTTTCGGCGGTGGCCAATCGGGTGGATCCCAATTAAAGCCCAGCGCAGGCTGTAACTTCCGGCAACCGTTGTTTCTAGAGACAGGTTCTAAGGACAGGCCATCTCAGGCTTGTACCACCGTGCCGCTTTGAACTGCGAGGGAGCACAAAGGCCGTTGTTTCTGGCAAGGCTCAGACCGACCAACTTGGTGAGGTTGGCAAAGCTATCGGGCAAGGGGCCACTCAGCTGATTCTGATGTAACTCCAAGAGCTCTAGCCGTACCAAGTTGCCCAACTCTGCGGGAACCGCACCGCTCAGCTGATTGTCGAAGAGTTCCAATGTTTCCAGGGCTGTCAGCTTGCCTAGCTCCGGCGGGATCGATCCACTGAGGGCGTTCATGTACAGCCTCAGGTTTTTTAGGTTTGTCAAGTTTCCTAGCTCAGGCGGAATGGGGCCAGACAGCTCATTATTGTGGAGATTTAAGACACGTAGACGTTGCAGCTTGGCCAGTTCCACCGGGATCCCGCCGGTGAGCTGGTTGCCGGAAAGGCTCAACTCCTTCAGCGAGGTTAGCTCCCCTAGCTCAGAGGGGATTTCACCACTGAAATCATTACCGTCCAGACTCAACTCCTCCAGGAGCTGAAGCTGGGCTAGCTCAACCGGAATCGAACCGGTTAGCTTGTTAACATCCATGGAGAGCTTGCGCAGGCCGGTGAGCTCAGCAATCTGGGATGAGATAGGCCCTGACAGATTTTTCACACTTAGGTTTAACTCGACGATGCAAGACTCGCCGGTGCCAACCCCCCCGAATGTAGCAACCTTATCCACCGCCAGATTGGGCTGACCCATGGCTTTGAGCATCTCCTCAACCACTTGCCGATCCTTAGCCTCAGAGCAAGCAGGGCTATTTGTGGCAGGAACGGTTGCTTCAGGGGCTTGCCCAGAAGGCGGACTGCTTGTCAGAGGCTGGGTCGTTTCTGTCTGAGCTATCTTGACTGCCTGTGGGACTTCTGTAGGAGCGATAGACACAACGGTTTTTGGACTAGCCAGAGCAGCTGTTGTCAGAAAAGCCAGTGAAAAGGTAGTCTTTTGCTTTTGGACTTGCGTAACCCACCCACAGTGGTACCCGCCAAGCACTGTACTGAGCACAACACCACCCACAGCCGAAGCAAACAGTTTTTTGCACCGCATTTTCCCCTCCCCCACTAACACCTTTGCTAACAGAGGTTGACTTTGTACCCAGATGCATGAGCGCACCCCATGACCCACACACAAAGTTCACAAAGTTAAGCTTGCATGGGGATTGCTAGCCTTCTTCCTACATTGATCCGCAATGAGTGCAGTTCAATCGACATATTTTTTAACAGTAACCAAGTATTCTTGAGGTTTTGTCCCCAGAACACGCTTAGCAAGTGGGGATACAGCCCTTACACGGGTTTTCTACGGCAGGGCTTGTGCTTCTTTAGCCCTGGGGGGTGGATCTCAACTTCCACGGTTGTTACCTGGGACTAGCGGTGCCCTATGGGCCGCCATGGGCGAACGCGCCAGCGTGCCCTAGGCGTAAAGGGCTGTAGTATTTGGCCAGATAAGCACTAAGAAGCTTCCAACAGATAAGCACTAAGAAGCTTCCAATTGATAGGGATCGTGGGGATCTGTTTTAGTGCTGGTTCATCGGGTGGATCCCGACCCGATTTTTTTGGCATGGACTCTCTCTGGGCGAAACCCAAAAGGGGGATCCCTTGCTACAGCTTCTTGGGATCGTGGCCCTCTATACTGCAGGGCTGTGTTGTCAAAGCCGGTTTTATGGTCACCCCCAATCTATTTACCCCTCTGCAACTGGGGGCTCTGCAGTTGCCCAACCGCATCGTCATGGCGGCTCTCACCCGCTGTCGGGCCGGGGCAGGCAATGTTCCGACTCCGTTGAATGCCCTCTACTACAAACAACGCGCCGGCGCCGGGTTGATCATCGCTGAAGCCACTCAGGTTTCCCCGCAGGGGGTAGGGTATCCACGCACGCCAGGCATTTACACTCAGGCCCAGGTGGCGGGGTGGCAGCAGGTCACCGACGCCGTCCATCAGGCGGGGGGGAGAATTTTTCTGCAACTGTGGCATGTGGGGCGGCTCTCCCATCCACTGTTGCAAGAACAGGGCCAGTGGCCTGTTGCCCCTTCGGCGATTGCTGCCACAGGCTGTGTCACCTTGGCAGACGGAAGCCAACATCCCTACGTCACTCCACGCCCCTTGGAAACCCAAGAAATTGCCCAGATTGTTGCGGACTTTCGTCGAGGGGCCGAAAATGCTCGCCGGGCCGGGTTTGACGGGGTTGAGCTGCACGCTGCCTTTGGCTACCTGTTCGACCAATTTCTGCAAGACAACAGCAACTGCCGTACCGATGCCTACGGGGGCTCCTTGGAAAATCGGGCTCGTTTCCTGCTGGAAGTTACCGCAGCGGTGATCGCGGTTTGGGGAGCCGGACGGGTTGGAATTAAACTTTCCCCCAGCAACACTTACCACAACATGGCGGATTCCGATCCGGTTCGCACCTTTAGCTATGTGGTGGAGCAACTGAATCGCTTCCCTCTCTCTCATCTGCAAATTATGGAGACGGGCGAGTCGGATTTGCGCCACGGGGCCACCTCTATCCCAACAGCAATCTTTCGTCCGCTCTACCGGGGCAATTTGATGGTAAATGGCGGCTACGACTTCCAGAAAGCCACCCAGGTTTTGGCTCGTCAAGAAGCAGATCTGGTCTCGTTTGGGCGACTTTTTATCGCCAATCCCGATTTGCCACAACGCTTTGCCCAGGGAGCCCCGCTGAATCCTCTGGATCGATCTACCTACTACACCGAAGGGCCAAAGGGCTATACCGATTACCCAACCCTGGAGCCAACAAAAGCAGGGGTGGCCTTCAGCTCTTGAGTTCTTTTTGCCTCTCCGCCTTTTGACAAGAGCGGAAAGGCCTATTAGGAGGAGTCTTTCCCTGCAAGCCGGCTGGTTCAAGCAACAGGAGCAAAACTTGTCTTCAAAAAAACCTCAAACTTTTGGTTGCAAAAGTACACTGGGAGGCTATGATTCTAGAGAAGGATATAGGCCATTAAAAAATGTCGGACATACCACCACAGCCTTTAACTGGCAAGGCTCTGCTCCAGAAGGTTGAAGCCCTGGGGCATCTTCCGCGTCGGGAAACGGCAAAGCGATGTGGCTATGTAACCCTAACCAAGACCAACAAGCCTCGCGTCAACTTAAATGAGTTTTATGATGCGGTGCTGGCGGCAAAAGGTCTGAGTCTCACTCCCGGTTCCAGCCGTGACAAACGTGGTCGTGAGCCAACCTTTCGGGTCAGTGTTCACAAAAATGGGCAGCTGATCATTGGAGCAGCTTACACCGAAAAGATGCAGCTCAATCCTGGGGATGAGTTTGAGATTCAGCTGGGCTACAAGCACATTCACCTCAAGCAAGTACTGAACGGTCAGGTGATGGAGGAGTCAGCCACCACGGAGGAAGCTCCCCCAAAGGCGACCCGGGGCCGCAAGAAAAAAAAAGCTGAGGCTTGAACTTTTGGGGCTGGGCAAAAGGAGGACAGTCCACAAACTGACCTTGACCAGGCTCTGTCTCTCTTTCCCCTCTTTAAGATTGGGTCCAAGGGCTGGGTTCATGGCTGGCCTTGGAAAGGATCCCTATGCAGCAAACGGTTCAACCTCCCCTTAAGTTTTTGCCGCCGCGATTGACGCCGTGGGTGGTTCATTTTGCCCAAATGTGCTTGCCCCTTTGGTTGCGATTCTCGAAGGGGATCCCGCGGGTTGAGGTGGAGGGTGGTGAGGGTTTAGCCCGGCTTTACCAGCAATTTGAAGCGGGTAAAATTCGCTTGCTGGTGGCGTTTCGGCATCCGACTCTCGACGATCCCCCCTGTTTGATGTACCTGTTTTCCCATCTGCTGCCGCGGGTGGCCAAGCAGCACGGCATCCGCTTCCGGCGGCGCCCCCATGTCTTGTTTGTTTATGATCGTGGCTTGCCCTTGTGGCTGGGATCTGTCGCCCGTTGGGGGTTGCCCCGGTTGGGAGGGATCCCGATTTTGCGAGGCCGGTTGGATCGGGCGGGGCTGAAAAGTTCCCGCGAGCAGTTTGTATCGGGGCAGTATCCGCTGGCAGTGGCTCCGGAGGGGGCAATTAATGGCCTGAGTGGTTTTCTCAACCCTCTGGAACCAGGGGTGGCTCAGATGGGCTTTTGGGCGGTGGAGGATCTGCGGAAGGCGGCGCGTCCAGAGGAAGTGCTGATTCTGCCTGTGGGCCTTCGTTACTACTATCTGAAGGATCCCAGTAGAGCTTTGGCCCGGCTGCTCAGCCGCATGGAGGCGGACTGCAAGCTCCCGCCGGTTAAATCGGCGCATGTCGGCCGAGAATATCTGCTGGCTCGCATTGTCCGCCTGGGGGAACACCTAATCGAGGTGATGCAGCTCTTTTACGAGCGCTTTTATGTCCCTGCCCTGCCCGAGGCCGATTCGGTCAACGCTCTGGCAGGAGAGGCCGATCTGTTGGCGCGTCTGCAACGTTTGTCGGATCTGGCCCTGCGCGTGGCAGAACACCATTTCGGCTTACAGCCACAGGGGGATTTGATCGAGCGGCGGCATCGCATCGAACAAGCGGGCTGGGCTTGGATCTATCGGGAGGATATCGCCGATATTCCCTCTCTTTCTCCCCTGGAGCGGGGTTTGGCCAATCGGGTTGCCTCTGAGGCTAGCTTTCACCTCTGGCACATGCGCCTCGTCGAAACTCTGCTGGTGTTTGCAGTGCGCCCGGTACCGGAGCAGCCCAGCCTACAAGGATTGGCGGAAACTGCCCTACGCCTCTGGAGCCTGTTGGCCTGGATCAAGGGGGAAAACCCCGCCAGAACCGCCCCCCCCAGCTTGGGACCGCGTCTGGCTCGCTTCAGCATTGGGGATCCCCTTTCGGTCTCGGAACGCTGGCCCGACTACCAAGCCAATCGCCGACAGGCAGTACAAGCTCTAACCCAAGATTTGCAAACGGAGATGGAGCGGCTTTTGAAAGGGATCCCCCGCTCCTTGTGTCCACCCGAGGGAGCTTTATCCGCTGACAACCGTTTGTAGAGCTCGTACCTTGTCAGGGTTTCTCAGGGGATCCACCCCTTGCTTGAACTGCAACTGTTGCGGCTCTGTCGCCTTGCGCCCCACCTCTTTGTGAAGATAGGGTCACTCCAAGCAAGAGCAATACACTTTCGGGCTCCCCTCTTCTGTTCTGGGAGAGGGGCTACGGTCGGTGCCACACTGCGCGAAGGGGGTGAGGGAGCTGTTTCAGCTTCAATTGCAATGATTGCAATGACTGTAATCTTGCAGGGATTAATTACCTTGTTGCAAATCGGATAAGGCTAGAGTCCTTACTCTATCGTTGCTATTCTCAATAAGGCTTGAATTTTTCGATGTACCCGGAATTAATTTAGGGATCCTGATTGTCATCTTTAGATGATTCCGAAAGGCAGCCTATTGCCCAGATCAGCCGCTGCACCGCGCTGAAGAGCACCAAAACCGCCATCAGCCCAAATAGGCCCACCATCTGCTGCGGGAAAAGGAAAAACAAACCGTAAAAAACAATCGTTTCACTGCCCTCAATCAACCCCGACGGCATGGACAGGCTAGTTAGCCTATCATCCTTCGGACGAGCCAGAGCATTATCACTGGCCTGTTGTCGTTTTTCCAACAACCCCGCCAAATACATCCAAGCGCAAAGGTTGATGTAAAAGCTGGCCAGCATCAGGGCCAAAACCGCATAGCCCAGCAGGGATCCCTGGTGAAAGGCCAAGCCAAGAGGGACGGCCGCATAAACCACCACATCCAGCAGCATATCCAGGTAGCCCCCCAGATCGCTTTGCCGCCGCTGCAGACGCGCCAAGGTGCCATCCAGCCCGTCCATAACCCGGTTCAGCAACCACAAGCCCAATCCCAACCCGTAGGCCCCCATGGCAGCTGCCGTTCCGGAGCCCAGGCCAATGGCAAACCCCGACAGGGTGATCGCCAGTGGATGAACTTGTTGTAGCGGGGTCTCGAGCAGGGGAGCCAACAGTCGCTCCTTCCACTGCCTCAGCACCTTGTCCAGCAATGAACACTCCTTTGTCGGATGGGTCGGGATCCCAGGGCACACAGGAGCTGGGCCGGGATCCAATTTGGAAATCATAAACCCAGATTGTGAGAATGCGATTAGAGTTGAAACACCCCACCTGTAACCCTGGCGGGCGGTATTCTTGACGGGAGCGATGTGGCTGTCATGTCTTTGAATGAAAGCTACAGCAAACTGGTAGCCCCCTTCCCTCTGGAGGTGATGGAGATCAAACCGGGGGCGACGACCCGCGACAAAGCACGGGCACTGGCCATGCCCTATGCAGATGTGCGGGTGTATCAGCAGGCTTTGGACGATAGGATTGGGCCAGCGGGGTGGCAGGTTGCCTACCGACCCTGGGAAGACAAGGCGGTGATTTGTCGGCTGACGATCTTGGGAGTGTCCAAGGAGGATGTGGGGGAGCTGGCGGATGAGGGAGATAACGCCTACACCAGCGCCATTGCCCGCGCTTTCAAACGCGCCTGTTCTGCCTTTGGGGTGGGACGTTACATCTATGATCTGCCTACCGTGTGGGCTGAATACGATGCCGAGCGCCGTTCCTTCAAGGATCCCCGCAAGGTGATGGAGCAAATTTATCGCCAAGCCGGGATCCCACTTTGCGGGGTGCGGAGCACCATCCCAATCGAGAAGCCCCAGGCTGGCTCAGGGTCAGAGCGGGTCCAGTGGCCCCATGCCTGAGGCCGAGGCCTACTGAGAGGTTTACAACGTTCACCCAAAAGAGGTCGCCGTTTGCAGGATTGGCAGCAGATTCAACACGCCCTCAAACACCACTGGGGTTACGAGTCACTGCGCCCACCGCAGGATCAGGTGATCCGCACTTTACTGGACAAACGGGATGCGCTGGTGGTGTTGCCGACAGGGTTTGGCAAATCCCTCTGTTTTCAGGTGACGGCACTGCTGCAAACGGGGGTGACCTTGGTGGTGTCGCCTCTGATTGCCCTCATGGAAGACCAAGTGCAGGATTTGTGGAAACGGAAGCTGCCGGCGGCCTGTCTCCACAGCGAACTGGATCCGGCCTTGCGCAAACGGGTGCTGAAAGCCCTGGAAGAAAACCGGCTGCGGTTGCTCTACTTGGGGCCGGAAACCCTGTTTAGCCCTCCGGTTTGGCAGCGGTTGCAACAGCCGCAGGTGCAGATCAACGGCCTGATTGTGGATGAAGCCCATACCTTGGTGCATTGGGGGGGATCCTTCCGGCCCGACTACCGCCGGGTGGGATTGCTACGCCCTGCCCTTGCTCAAGTCAAGCCCTCTTTTCCGATTGCCGCTTTTACGGCCACGGCCGATCCGCAAACTCAGGCCCGCCTCAGCCAGGCTTTGGATTTGCAGAACCCGCAGCGCATCGATACGGATCCCATTCGCCCGAACCTTTCCTTGAATGTTTCCATAGCCTGGAGTGTCGCCGATCGCCGTCGACAAATGGTGCAGTTCCTACGGAGCCATCCCGGCTCGGGGCTGGTGTATGTGCGCACCCGACAGGATGGGCAAACCCTGACGGAGTGGTTGAGGGCTCGGGGCTGGCAAACCGCAACTTACCATGGCGGCTTGGATGGGGGATCCCGTCGTCAGTTGGAACGGGCTTGGTTGCAGAATGAGCTGCGGTTTTTGGTGTGTACCAATGCGTTTGGGATGGGCATTAACAAGCCGGATGTGCGTTGGGTTCTGCATTTTCAGCCTCCTCCCGATTTGACGGATTACCTGCAGGAGGTGGGGCGGGGTGGGCGGGATGGTGGTCCTTGCCGGGCCCTAATGCTGGTCTCGGAGCCGACCGGCTTCTTGGATCCGACGGATCGGCAACGACAAGCCTATTTTTATCGGCAGCAACACCGCATTCGGGATCAAGCCCTCGCCCTGCTCAAAACCCTGCCCGCTCAGGGATCCTATGCAGAGGTTCCTCCGGGAGACTCCCGCGTGGCCCTCGGCTTGTTGCAGGAAATGGGTTGTTTGCAATGGCAGGATCCCTTTCGATTTCAGGTGCTGCGCCGCCCCCATCGCCTCCCCCCCTACCCGGGGGCGGATCCCTGGCAGGGCATGGAAGCTTTGATCAACACCCGTGGTTGTCGTTGGCAGGTGATCTTGCAGTTTTTCCGCTATGGGCTAGGGGATCCCTTGCAGCCCAGCCAACCCTGTGGAACCTGTGACCATTGTCGGCGGTCGAACAAGCCAAGCATTGGGCTGAGACGCTGAGTATGATGGGTTCGATTGCCCACAAGGGTTTGGGTGGTGCTGTTATGGGCACGTTATGGGCGGGCTGAGCGGTCTGTTCTCGTCAGTCCCGAGGTTTACTTACCCGCTCCCCTGTGAAAACTTGTTTCTTCTTCCTCTGGCCCAATGAGTTTTTCTGGATCTCCTCCTGACGAGTTCGGTCAGCCTCTTTCCTTGGCGCGTCAGGTGGCGCAGTTGTTGGTGTTGCCGGTTTCGGCCCGTTTGGGATCCCAGGTCCCCGGTCGAGACACTCTTAAACGGTTGATTCAAGAGGTGGGGATCGGTGGGCTTTGGCTCAGGGGTGGGCATGTGGCAGAGGCCTTTTTGCTGTTGGAGCAGGTGCAGGAATGGGCTCCCCTACCCCTTTTGGTTGCTGCAGAGGCCGGTCGAGGAGTGGCTTTGTCGGGGGCTACGCCTTTTCCGCATCCGCTCGGGCTCAGCCGCTTGGGATCGGAAGCAGAACTCTGGGCAGAGCGGTGGGGGCAAATCATTGCGCGTGAGGCGGCGGCCATCGGCATTCATTGGCTGCTGAATCCAGTGGTAGAGCCTCTAGGAGAAGGGGGAGTTGGGATCGAGTCGCCGGCTTTGGCGGAGGATCCTCTATCGGCGTTGCAGCTGGCCAGTGCCTTTGTGCGCGGATGTGAGTTGATCGCTCTGAACAGCGCAGGTTGTCCCGGGATCCTGACCACGGCCAGTTCCTTTCCGGGGTTAGGGTCGGCGGCTTTGCCCAGTGCTTCATCTTTGCTGTTGGGATCGGACTCCGTCCCGCTAACGCGAGCAGCCGCGACAACAAACCCCCTGCGGCCCCAACTTTCTACCCCGATTGCCCAGCTGCAAGAAACCCTATGGCTGCCCTTTCGCGGTTTGGTGAATCAGGTGGGGGCGATGCGGATAGCCCATGTGGTGCTGCCCGAATGGGACGAACGGTGGCCGATCACCCTTCTGCCGGGACGACTAACCCAGCTATTGCGCCAAGAATGGGGCTTTACGGGCTTGATCGTGGTCGATAGCCTCGAGCAGGGATTTCTGGCGGAGTTGGCGGATCCGGGCACCTTAGCGGTGCGAGCCCTGCAGGCGGGGGCCGATCTGATCTTGGCCCCTCCTGAGCCAAAGGTAGCTCTAGCAGCCATTTTGGAAGCGGTTCGACAGGGATCCCTTAACCCAACCCAGATCGCCCAGTCGGTGACGCGGGTTCTGCGGGCTAAGCAGCGGGTTCTGGCGGGTGTTTCTCCCTGGCTCAAGGAAGTATGGCCGGCGCTGGCGGAAACGGATTTCACAACCGTAGCCGGATGGATGGGCAGCACGGAGCGCACCGAGCCTGATGGGAGTCGCGGTTCTCCTGCCGAACAGCTCAAGCCGGTGTTGTTGGGGGATCCCATCGCCAAAGAATCTGCCCTGGGCAAGTTGTTCAGCACTCGCCCCAACTTCCCCTCCCGTCTACAAAGGGCCGAACAGCTGGGAGCCCTTTTGGTGGAGCCGGATATTGCCCCTTGTCAAGCGGCCATGGCCCGGGGTGGGGTGGAAGGGGGCCAACCCCTCAGCTTGCCTATAGGGCCGGGGTGGTTGAACTGGATTTGGCAGGATCCGCCACTGGACCCCGGCACGCTTAGTCTGGAATCTCCCGCTTTGCGGATCCCATCGACTTTACGCATTCCCCCTTTGCTCAGCGATGCCCTCACTCCTCTGCCCGGACTGGAAGCCTCTTTGAACACCGCTACAGGGTTGATTTTCCAAGGCTTCCTTCGGGACCCTTTGCCCCACTACGTGCTGGATTGGCTGCAGCAACACCGGGAGCGGGTGGCGGCAGTTGTCCTTTATGGCAGCCTGTCCCTCTACCGCCGCCTGCAAGGACACTTCCAATGGGCCAATACCCTCCACAGCCTCAACCGCGATCCCTGGGCCCAGGAGGAGGCGATGAGAAGACTATTCCCCAAGAACGCCTCCCCGGAGGGATCCGAAGAGGCTCGGCAAACCATTAAGAAAAAGTAAATACCGTTACAGATTGTTGGCAGGAAAAGGCTCCTAGGCTATGGTGTTGGTTGAAATGTAAACGTTTGAAACAGCGCCTCTCAGTATCGTCTGTGCCTCATTTCCTCTCGGACATTACCGAATCCGGCAGCGGCCAGTCTTCTCCTGGCAGCCTTGTAGATTTCGAGCACAAACGGCTTCAATCCCAACCTCCGCAACCCTTAACGTCTTTACCTGCGTCCCTGAGGCAACCCTTCACAGGTGCTTGGGGAAGGTTTTTCCGTCTAGGTTTACTTGTCCTCGGGTTGGTGGCGATTGCCTGGACTTGGTTGGGCGCCGGAGCCAAGTTGGATCCTTACACTGCTGCTGTACTCAGCCTAGAGGGACAGGCCAGCCATGGTGCATCTTTGTTTGCCCTCAACTGTGCCGCCTGCCATGGAGAAGAGGCGGATGGTCGGGTGGGCCCCAGTTTGAGGGGAGTTAGCAACCGTCGCTCTGAACGCTTTATCATTCAACAAGTAACCAGCGGCAACACCCCCCCCATGCCCCAGTTCCAGCCAGATCCCCAGGAAATGGCCGACCTGCTCAGCTACTTGAAAACCCTCTGAGACCGTTTCATGGGCCTGCCCCAGCAGATCGCTTGCTACGCCCTTTGGCTGGGCACCGTTTTTGCACTGGCCGAATGGCTCCGTTCCCGGCAGGTAGATGGTGAATGGGTGCGTAAGGTGATCCATATTGGCGTTGGCAACATCATTTTGCTGGCCTGGGCCCTGCAGGTGCCCCGTTGGCTGGGGGTGAGCTTTTCGCTGGTGTTTGCTGGGCTAGCGCTGCTTTCCTATCGAGTGGCGATTTTGCAGAGCCTGAATGGTGTCGGTCGGAGGAGTTTTGGCACCTGTTTTTATGCCCTCAGCATTGGCCTGTTGCTGTTCTGGTTTTGGCTGCCCCAGCGACAACTCTTGGCGGTGATCGGCATTTTGGTGATGACCTGGGCGGATGCCCTGGCGGGTTTGGTGGGCAAAACCTGGGGCAAACACCCCTACCAACTGGGATCCATTCAAAAAAGCTGGGAGGGATCCCTGACCATGTGGGGGGTGAGCAGCTTGGTGATGGCGGCAGTCTTGTTGGGGTACTTTGGGTTCTCCGCCCCTTTGCTGGGCATCAGTCTCTTGGTAGGAGGAGTTGCCATGGGGCTGGAGATGTTCTCGTGGTACGGGTTGGATAATTTGACCGTGCCGCTGGCCAGCGCCGGTCTCTGCTTTGCCCTGCTGCAAACCCTCAATTATCTGTAACGATTGCTACAAAATGCTCCTCTCCCAAGTCAGGCGGAGATAGCGTGGAAACAGCCCCCTTCCTCCCCTCGCCATGGTTGCCAGTCCTCCTGTATCTGCCCCTCCTTCTCCGGCTCACATCTGCCCCTTTGCCCAGGCGTGCAGTTACCTCGATTGGGCGGCCCGTGAGCTGAAGCTGGATCCCGGCTTGCTGGCGATGCTCAGCACCCCCCGCAAGGTGGTGACGGTGGCGATCCCGGTGCGGTTGGATAATCAGCAGATCCAAGTCTTGGCAGGCCATCGGGTTCAACACTGCGACATCCTCGGCCCCTACAAAGGTGGGATCCGCTACCATCCGGCGGTCACTCTAGAGGAAGTATCGGCCCTGGCCATGCTCATGACCTGGAAATGTGCCCTTATGGGCATTCCCTACGGTGGAGCCAAAGGGGGGATCCCCATCGATCCGCGGCGTTATTCCGTCTCAGAACTGGAGCGCATTACCCGCCGCTACACCAGCGAACTGATCAAAGACATTGGCCCTGCCGTTGATATTCCCGCTCCGGACATGGGGACTTCCGCCCGCGAAATGGCCTGGATGATGGATACCTACTCCATGAATGTGGGCCATGCGGTGCCCGGGGTGGTAACGGGCAAACCCCTCTCCATTGGTGGATCCCGAGGGCGGGAACAGGCCACCGGGCGAGGGGTGATGATCACGGTGCGTGAGGCTCTGGCCCGACGGGGTGGATCCCTGGCGGAGGCGACGGTGCTGATCCAAGGCTTTGGCAATGTGGGCGGGGCTGCAGCCAGCTTATTGCATCAAGCGGGGGCAAAAATCATGGCGGTTTCTAGGGGATCGGGGGGCATCTACAACCCCCAAGGACTGGATATTCCCGCCCTCAAGGCTTACATGAGTGAACGGGGGGGCAGCATGGTGGGCTTTCCGGGATCCGAACCGATCGGCAACGAGGACCTGTTGGTGCAAAAAGCAGATGTGTTGATCCCTGCTGCCCTCGAAAACCAAATTACCGAGGCCAATGCCCACCAAATTCAGGTGCAGATCGTGGCAGAAGCCGCCAATGGGCCGACCACACTCGCCGCCGACCACATTCTGGAATCAAGAGGGATCACCGTACTGCCGGATATTCTGACCAATGCCGGCGGAGTGGTGGTGAGCTACCTGGAGTGGGTGCAGGGGCTTTCCTACGTATTCTGGGATGAAGAACGGGTCAACCAGGAAATGGAAGGGCTGATGGTACGCGCCTTTGGTCGGGTGGTGCAAGAGGCCGAACACCGCCAAGTGCCGCTGCGATTGGCGGCCTACACGTTGGGGGTGGGTCGGGTGGCACAGGCCCTACAGGATCGCGGCCTCTACCCTTGAGATCGTGAGAGGGATCCTCAGCAATCAAAACATACAAAACATGAAGGCCTGATGAACTCAAGCCTGCTGAAACAATAGGCTGCCAAGCACCGACCCAGCAATTGCTAGGGATTAGGGAAAGGGATCCCCGTCATTCCTCAAGCGCGATGGCGTTCTTGTTTCCGTTCTTCCTGCTGCTGCCATTGCCGGAGCAGTTCTCTGGCCGCCTGTGGGGTGAAGTAGTCGAGCTCCATCAACTTGCGGTAGGTTATCATTTGCCGCATCTCGGGGGGCATATCGGCCTTTTGGTAGAAGTAATGGATGCGATTGATGGTTCGCTCCATCTCGGTAAACTCCTGCTCCCGCTTCATCTGCTTTTCCTGCTTAAGCACCTCATGGGGGGCAGACATGCGGTTGTAGTTAGGGATCCGCTGCGTGCCAGTGGTTTTGCTGGAAGCAGGAACGCGATGGGCTCCGCTTTGTCGATTGTTGGAGCTGTCGGAATTTTTGAAGAAAAAGAACATCGGCAAACCTCGCACAGGCAGATGGACGCGGGTATATGGAATAGAGGGAGCTTAACACTGAATCAACGATATCAAGCTTAGATGAAGCAATCGGTGATCAGAATCTCCCTTGGAAAGATTCCGTACTCCAAGGGATGCGCTGTATCCATATCCTGGGGAGAGATCACAGGAAAATAAGGCTTTACCTCGGCTGTACTAAGTTTAGGGTATAAACACGGAAGTCGCCGGGGATTATACCCAAAATCTGCAAAATATTTACGTATTTTTACCGGAGACATCTGGATTTTAGATGTATCTTTCTGTCGGACAGACCCCTGAAAGCAGCTAAAGATGGGATTCGTCTCCGCTCAGCAGCCAAGTCACGGATACCCCCAATGCTTTGGCGAAAGCCACCAATTCCTTGTCGATGACCCGCCGTTTTCCCTTTTCTACCTGGCCAATCTTGACGTAGTCCAACTGCACGCCGTATTTGGCCAGACGACCTGCCAGCTGATCTTGGGTCAGTTGCAGCCGCTCGCGTACCCAGCGCACCCGCTCCCCAATCAAGTTGGCTGCTGGAGGGTGCTGGTCAAGGTTCGACTCCATAGGAGCAAGGAGTTGTAAATATTCTTTGCTAGGCTGAGGGGGTGGATGGTTCCTCAGAGGGCACATGGTAACCTGAGCTGGCAAGGAGCCTTTCCCGCCTCTCTTCGTGGATCCCGTCCAGCAGTCACGGATTCGGACTATCCACATACAATCTTACCTCAAGGCTCAAGATCGAAAATCGCTTACAGCCATTTTTGGGGCGGATCCCTCTCTGAGTGGAGCTTTTGGAATGGGATCCCTGTTGTTCCTCCTCTTCCAACAGAAAAAATCTCTGGGCAAAAAAAGCAGGGCATGATCGATTTTCGTTCGCGGCAGAAGCGGAAACTTTCCTAGACTAAGAGGTGAAGTTCTTCCCTCACCTGACCGTGGCTTTTTCTCGTCCCTATCCTGAAGACTCTGCTTCCTCCCCTCAGGAACTCGACGATCTCTGGTCTGACTCTGGATCTACCCCCCGAGACATTGCTGGAGAGGCTGATTTGGAAGCCAATGCTGGCGGATCCCGGTTGAACGAAGATGCCGTCGACCACTATTTGAATGAAATTGGTCGTGTACCCCGCATCGATCATGCTGAAGAAATAGAGCTATCCCGCAAAATCCAGCAAAAACTCCTCATCGATCAAGCCCGACAGGAATGGCGGGCACAGCGGGGAGAGGATCCCAGCGAGGCTGAACTGGCAGCGATGTTGCAGATCTCTGTCTCTACGCTGCGCGCTCGCATTCGGCAGGGGGAACGGGCCCAGAGGAAGCTGATCAATGCCAACCTGCGTTTGGTGGTTAGCGTTGCCAAAAAATATCTGAACCGGGGGGTCCCCTTTTTGGATCTGATCCAGGAGGGCAATGTCGGGTTGATCCGGGCCACCGAGAAGTTTAACGCCGAGCGGGGCTTTCGCTTTAGCACCTACGCCCATTGGTGGATTCGTCAGGGCATTACCCGCTGCATCGCCAATCAAGCCCGAACCATTCGCCTGCCGGTCCACATGGTGGACAAGGTGCGCCTGCTCAAACGCACCAACCGCGAGCTGATGAAAACCCAGGGGCGACGACCCACAGAGGTGGAGTTGGCCGAGGCGCTGGGCATTAAGGTCAAGAAACTGCGCATGATCCAGCAGGCTGCTGCCTTGCCCTTGTCGTTGGATGTGCCGGTGGGGCAGGAGGGAGAAAGCCGCCTCGGGGATCTGTTGCAGGATGAGCGCTTTGAACAACCCTTCCAGGGGATCCTTGTGCAATCGATGCAGCAGGATGTGCGTTCTGCGCTGCAAGTTCTGAAGCCAATCGAGCGGCAAGTGTTGGAGTTGCGCTACGGACTGGATGGGCAACAGTCCAAGACCCTACGCGAAGTGGGGGATCACTTCAACCTGACGCGGGAACGGATCCGGCAGATCGAGCGAGATGCTCTGCGCAAATTACGGGTCGGCCATTCGTCTCGGGCCTTGGCTCAGTACATTCGCTAGTCCCAACATCGGCTGGATCTTGTAAAAGCTCCTTGTAATAGCTCCGGGGCAGGATTGGATCCCTAGAGGTCAGGGTTGGTTTTCTCTACCTTAATCTGACAGGAATTACCCCAGACCCCTAAGATGGCAGTAAACTACCTGGCGCAATGCCTAACGGCAGACTAACGCCAACATGCTACGCATAGAGCGCGGGCTTTCAACAGCCCTGAAGCATCGTAGCTGAGAGGACAGCTTAAAATCTTCGAGCCTTGAGGCGTGTTTACAGAAACGCCCCATGACTGAA
>JAUQVK010000094.1:0-56973 GCA_039794845.1 Thermostichus sp. DRC_bins_24 | reverse complement strand
ATTTGGCGGCTGTGGAGTCTGCTCCGGCCATCCGTGGCTGAGGCTTAACTCAGCGACTCGAATCATTGGTCTAGTGAGTTGATTGGGATCCCCTGGCTATGGCCGGGGGATTTTTTTGAGTTAGCTTTTGAGCAGAACTTTGACCTTCTCGTATGAGGGGATCCCCCACTGCGCGCTGCTACAGCTGTTCCGCATGAGGATGATACGGTAGCCTCGTGTTTTGTGATGAAGGGATCCCCTGCAGCAAATACACCGGGTTGAGGGGGGCAAAGCGTGTGCCTCCGCCAAGGGTAGCGGAACGGGAGATCTGGATATGCTCTAGCCGAACTTGCCAACCGTGCTCCCGCAGCCATTGCAGTGTTTCATAACAGGTCTCTAGGGTGGCGAAATTGGCCACCAAAACCCCTCCGGGCCGCAAACGAGCCTGCAAAACGGGCAAGAGATCGGGGATCCCTTTGCCACCTCCCCCCAACAACACCCGGTCGGGATCTGGCAGAGTGGCCAAAACTTGTGGGGCCGCCCCCGGGATCACTTGGAGGTTCTCAAGGCCAAAGCGCTCACTGTTGCGCTTAATTAAACAGATGCCGGTAGCATTGCGCTCGATTGCGTACACTTGCAACCCCCGCGAGAGGCGGGCGATTTCGATGGCCACCGAACCTGTGCCAGAACCGATATCCCACACCACTCCTTCTTGGGGCAATTGCAGGGATCCGAGGGTGAGCAGGCGGATCGGTTGCTTGGTGATCAAGCCCGGTTGATCGGGAAAGGTGTGAAATTGATCGTCCGGGATCCCCACCAGGGGCCAGCGACTGGGATCCGGTTCCGATTCAACCCGCCGCAACACCATCAGGTTAGGGCTGGGAAAATGCCGACCCTGAATATCTTCAAGCTGGCAAGAGAAAATCTGTTCCTGAGGGGATCCCAGTTGGCTACACACCCAAGCCCGATAGCGCATCGGTAGCCGTAAGTCCAAGACAAACTGAGCCAAGGCGGCTGGAGAATGATCTGGATCGGTTAGCAGCACGATGGGGGAGGCTCCTTGTTTCAGGGCGGGTTCGAGCGCCTCCACCCCCCGCCCATGCAGGCTCAGGATCGTCGCCTCTTGCCAGGGGATCTGCAATCGGTTCAGGGCCAGTTGCACCGAGCTGACCTGTGGGTAAAAAGCCAATTGCTCTGGGGGAAAATGCTCCGTCAGAAGTCGCCCAATCCCGAAAAAGAGGGGATCCCCCGTGGCCAGCAACACCAGGGATCCCTTGGCCAGCTCCTGCTTGAGCAGCGGGATCCAGCCCTCGACACTTCCTTGTAAAGGCACCTTTCGAGCCGGATGAGCGGCAAAGTGCTGCAACAGGCTGGGGATCCCCACCAAGGTTCTGGCTTGGGATAAAGGTGGGATCCCCCAAGCGGCAACAGAACCCTCCAACGCCACCCCCACCACTTCGATGCGAGTAGGCCCCAAGAATTCACTCACCGCTCTACAGGGGGATGATACTGGCGCATGTGATTAAGGAAATCCAGACGCAGTTCTGCCACTTCTCGTTGCATTTCCCGCATTTCCCGAATGAACCCCAACTGGGCTTCGATCAGACGACCATCCCGTTCCCGAAACTGTTGCATCATTAGGGCTTGGGCTTCTCGCAGTTCTGCAAACCCCGCTTGCATGTCGCGGCGATATTCCTGCACCGAGGCTTCTAGGGAGTATCCACGCTCTTCATTGGCTCGAATCCGTTCTTCGTTCAACCGGATACGCTCTTGATTCTGTTGAATGAGTGCCCGAATTTCGTGGATCTCAACGTGGAATTGGGCTTCTGAAGCCTGACGTTCCGCCCGCATCTGGGCCATTTGAGCTTGGAATCGTTCTTCAGAGCGTTGATGTTCCGCCCGCATCTCTGCAAGTTGAGTCTCAAAGCGTTCTGCGGAGTGGCGATGTTCCGCCCGCATCTCTGCAAGTTGAGCCTCAAAGCGTTCTGCGGAGTGGCGATGTTCCGCCCGCATCTCTGCAAGTTGGGCCTCAAAGCGTTCTGCGGAGTGGCGATGTTCCACCCGCATCTCTGCAAGTTGGGCCTCAAAGTGTTCTTGACTGCGCTGGAGCTGAGTTTGAAACTCCTCACGACGCTGTTGATTTTCCGCCCGCATCTCTGCAAGTTGGGCCTCAAAGCGTTCTTGACTGCGCTGGAGCTGAGTTTGAAACTCCTCACGACGCTGTTGATTTTCCGCCCGCATCTCTGCAAGTTGGGCCTCAAAGTGTTCTTGACTGCGCTGGAGCTGAGTTTGAAACTCCTCACGACGCTGTTGATTTTCCGCCCGCATCTCTTGCAGCTGCTCCTGCTGGTACTGCAGATTGCGGATTAGCCATTCCTCTTGTTCGGGGGTCATGGGGGCAGGGCTGCCAATTCAAGACTTCTCTCGATTCTAGTCAGATTGTTGCCGGATCCCGTTGGGCTGCCGTGAGCAGGGCATTGACAATCGCTGCCGCCACTGGGGATCCCCCTTTACGCCCTTCCACCCGAATTTGGGGGACATGGGTTTGTGCCAATGCCCGTTTGGCCTCTTCCACAGCCACAAAGCCCACCGGTACCCCGATCACCAAACACGGCTGTACCCGCTCAGCCTGAATCTCTGCCACCAACCCCAACAGCGCCGTGGGAGCATTGCCGATCACAAACAGGGCTTCTGGGTAAAGTTGTGCCAAGTTCAGCAGGCCATTGGCGGTGCGGGTCTGTCCAGGCAAGCGATTCTCTTCCACCCAGTCGAGGGCGCAAAGAAGGGGGATCCCGGCGGCCCTCAGTCGCGTGTGGATCCCGGCGGCCACCATGCCCACATCCACAATCACGGGTTGTTTTTCCCGGAGGGCGGCCAAACCCTGCTCGATGGCGTTGGAGCTGAAAACAAAGCGATCCCGCAGTTCAAAGTCGGCGGTGGCGTGGATGGCGCGTCGTACCACTTCGTATTGGATTCCATGCCAGGGGTGAGGGCCGATCTCTGCATCGATCTGGCGAAAACTGGCCGCTGTGATCGGGTCCAACGAGGCTTCATCCATCGGCTCTGGAGGCAAGGCGGCTGTCATGCGGTCAGGTTTGGCATTGGGGAGGAGGGCTGGTAGCCAAGTACACCTTGGATTGGCGAAGGAACCCGTTAAGATCGGTCTATTCTGCTGGAGATGAGCCCGTTGTTGCCACGCACTCCTCCCTTACGCGGATTGGATTCTAGCCCACTTCATTCCAATTCAGCACTGCCCCGCTACGGTCACCCGCAAACTTGGCATTGGCGGGGATGGCCCATCCACTTCACCTATACCCCCAGTCGTGCCCAAACCCCCAGCCGGCAGGTGAACCTCACGGCGGCTCCCGCACTCTTAATTCATGGGTTTGGGGCTTCGGTGGGCCATTGGCGGCACAACATTTTGCCTCTGGGATCCCAGCGCTCGGTCTATGCTCTGGATCTGCTCGGGTATGGGGGTAGCGCCAAGCCGGAGATCGCCTACAGTGTCGATCTATGGGTGGATCAGGTGTATGAATTTTGGCAAACCCACATTCAGCGGCCGATGATCCTGGTGGGCCATTCCATTGGGGGCTTGGTGGGGGTGATTGCTGCCGCCCGTTACCCGCAGATGGTGAAGGGGTTGTGTTTGATCAGCTGTGCGGATGGGCCCCACCCTGAAGAGTTGCCCGCTCCTTGGGATGGCTTGGTGCAGGCTCTCTGTGATGGCATCATGGCGGTACTGGGGTGCCCGCTCACTTATCCCCATTTGTTTAACTGGCTGCGACAAACAGAGGTGTTGCGAGGTTGGATCAAGAATGTCTACAAACACGATGAACAAGTAGACGATGAGCTGGTGCAGATTTTCCAGAGGCCAGCCTTTGATCCAGGAGCCTCCCATGTGTTTTTGGACAGCTTACGGGCAATCATCAGCCGCCGCTTCGACAGCCCCAAACGCCTGTTGCCCACTCTAAAAATGCCGATTTTGTTGCTCTGGGGCCAAGAGGATCCGGCAGTACCCAGTTTCTTAGCGGATCAGTTTAAGCGTTGGCAGCCCGCCCTCACGTTGGTGAAGTTGCCAGGGGTGGGGCACTGTGCCCATGATGAGCTCCCCGATTGGGTCAATATGCTGATCGGGGAATGGGCGGCCAGTTTGGATTTCTGCTATACCTTGCCGCCGTGCACCCGGGTCGAACCCAAGACCGGTTAACCCGTCTGGTCAGCAGGGGATCCCGGATTCCTCTCAACTCAAGCCTCAGGTGGCAGTGTAAGGATCTTTTGTTGGCGCATGCCTTGCCAGCGCTGAATCAAGTCGCTGTCGATGCCGAACTGATCCAGAGCTTTAACCACGACAAAATCTACCAAGTCCAAGATGGTACGCGGTTGATGATACCAAGCGGGAATGGCCGGGACAATGCGCACCCCAGCTTCCGCCAATGTGGTGAGGTTGCGCAGATGAATCAGGCTGAAGGGGGTTTCCCGCGGGACAACCACCAGGCGTCGTCCCTCCTTCATTTGCACATCGGCGGCCCGCTCGAGAAGATCAGAACTCAACCCAGCGGCCAATTTGGCAACGGTGCCCATGCTGCAGGGGATCACCAACATCCCTTCTGTGCGGTAAGAGCCGCTGGCAATGGGCGCCCCCACCTCCTGCCAGCGGTGACAAACCAGGGATCCGCCAGTACTTTCCGCCTGTTGTCGCCAAAATTGGGCTTGTTGTTCTGGGTCTACAGGCAGTTGCAGCCGCTGTTCCCCCTGCCACACCCGGTAGGCGGCTTTGGAAGCCACCAGTTCCACGCGGTAATCCAGGCTAAGCAACACGTGCAAAGCTCGTACCGCATAGAGCATGCCCGAAGCGCCGGATATGCCTAGGATGATCGGTTTGGAGGATCTCAAGGATGGAAGGGAGGTCTTTGCTTTAGTTTACCTCCCAGACAGGTAGACCGCAGGTTGTTCCTAAGCTCGCACTGTACCCGTTGGCGTTAGCCTGCCATAAGTATAGGGTCAGCGTCGGGAAGACGTTACACTTTGGGCTCAGCAACATCGAACTCAGCATCGTAGTCGAAATCTTCCTCTTCTTCAACCCAATCCCCTTCCAGCAGATCCTCATCTTCCAGATCTTCCTCTTCTAGATAGGGGGGTTCTTCGTATTCCTCTTCATCCAGACCCAGGGCCGCCCGCTCTGCCCGCCGTTGGAAGCGCTCCAGAGCTGCCGAGCTGATAAAGGGATAGGGTAACCCTTGGGCCTGTGCCTCCTCCGCGGCCTTTCGATAACTTTCCACCTCTTTGATGTCAATCTTCCAACCCGTGAGGCGGGCTGCCAGACGTACATTCTGTCCCTCTTTGCCGATGGCCAGGCTGAGCTGGTCGCTATTCACCAACACGTGGGCCTGCTGAATTTCGGGATCCACCAGCAACACCTCCACCACCTTGGCGGGGCTAAGGGCGTTGGCTATGTAGGTAGCGGGATCCGGCGACCAGCGGATGACATCAATTTTCTCGTTGCGCAACTCGGCCACCACCGCCTGGATCCGGGATCCCCGGGCACCAATACAGGCCCCCACCGGATCCACATCTCGCTCGACGGTATCGACAGCGATCTTGGTGCGCGGCCCCACCGTGCGAGAAGGGGGATTGGCCTCCCGTGCCACTGCCACGATCCGCACGACATCGTCTTCGATCTCCGGCACCTCGTTGGCAAACAGGTTGACCACCAAACCGGCATCGGCCCGTGAAACCTGCAACTGTGGCCCCCGCCGGGATCCCTCATGTACCTTTTTGAGATAAACCTTCATAACGGCATTGGGGGTATAGCGATCGCTGGCCAGTTGATCCCGCTTCAGCAATTCCGCCTCCACTTCCGGCTGCCCAAACCCGCTGGATACTGACATGATCACCGTCTGCCGTTCCATGCGCAGCACCCGAGCCTGTAACACCGTATTTTCCAGGTCGCGGAACTCTTCTTGGATCAGTCGACGCTGTTGATCCCGCAGCTTTTGGGCCAAAACCTGCTTGGTTTGGATGGCAGCCATGCGGCCAAATTCCGCCTGTTGGGGGGTGACATCGTCCGTAACTTCCCAGCCCACCTCAGCTTCGGGGTAATCCTGCTGCACATCGTAAAGGGCGATCTCGTGATCGGGGGTTTGCACCTGCTCGACGATGGTTTTGGTGGCCAAAACGCGAAAGCCCCCTGCCTCCACATCCAACTCCACATCGAAGTTGTGGAAGTGTTCTTCCTCGAAAACTGCATCGCGCTGAATGGTTTTGCGGTAGCGTTCGTAGCCCTTGAGCAGCGCCTCCCGCAGAGCATCTGTGACCACATGACGGGGTAAGTTGCGCTCCCGCGAGATCATTTCCACCATTTCCGCCAAACCGGGTAAAGGCACCATCGACATAACAACCGTTCTCCTGATAAACCTTGTCTACGTAGGGAATATCCATAGAAAGGGAGCCCTGGCCCCCTTCCCTTACTCCGTTTCTGCCTGGGAGAGGGAAACTCGCTGCACCGAGGCCCGGGGTAACCGAATTCGCCGTCCCTTGAGGGATAGGGCAACGGTCTCTTCATCCCGGCCCAGCAGGTGCCCCGACCAGAGGGCTTTGCCCTTGTGAGGGGGATCCAGGGCTACCTCCACCGCAAACCCTCTGAAAACCACGAAGTCTCGATCACTGGTGAGGAGGTTGTCGAGGCCGGGGCTGGAGATCTCCAGCACGTACTGGCCAGGGATCAGATCCACCCGATCCAGCTCCGCTTCCAGGACTTGGCTCATGGCCTCACAGTCAGCATGGCTGGTGTCTCGGGTGAGATCCAGCGGGCGAATATCCACCCGTAAGACTGGCGGATGCTGGTTGGTGTGAAAAACCATCTGCACCAGTTCGTACCCCAGTTGAGTGGCCAGGGGGCGGGCTAGGCTTTCCAGCTGTGGGATAAGAGGATGAACCATGGTGAGCTGACCATCAAAGCCAGGTTGGGTCGCGGCCAATCTGGGGCGTAAAGCTCCTTAAAAACACAAAAAAAGTGGGTACTACCCCACTCCCCGGCATTGTTTCGGAGATTGTCGGAGAACCGCCCTGAGCAACCAAGAGCTTCATACAGGCTTTATCCCCTGTATTTAGCTTAAGAGATCCGGCCGGATTTTGCCAGAGGGATCCCTATGCCGGAATCCACGAAAGGCAACATCTATAATGTGGACAACTGCGGGCTTGCCCAGACACACAGCCACGTTTGTGGGGTTCTTTATGACGGTTGCCTTTTCGTATCCTATTTTCGGCCCCAGCATCCAGTGCCCCCACTGTCGGCAAACGATTGCTGCGCTCACCCTGACGGATACCTACCTCTGCCATCGGCACGGTGCCTTTGAGGCCGATCCTGAGCAAGAAGAACTGGTGCATCTGCAATCGGGACGGCGTTGGCGCTTTTGGGAAGGTCGTTGGTTCCGGCAACACACCCACGCCGACGGCATTCGCTTTGAGATTCACGAAGAATTGGATCGCCTACGCATGCAAGGGATGCGGGCCACTCAAGTCGTTGTTGCCGAACGCTACCACCAATTGCTCACCCCCTATCTGGAGCAGGGATCCCATCGCCGCCCCGGCCCGCCCCGCCTTTATGGCCTGCCCGTCAGCTTTAGTTCCAGTGCCCCAGATGACCCCGACTCAAACGGATCCCCCAATCGCTGGCGAGTGATCAACTTTGAGCTGACCCATGAGGTGGATCCGGCCATGCGGCAGCCCCAGTCTCGCCTGCAATTGTGTGATTAGATCGGGGTGAGTGATTGGGGAGCGATCCCTTCCTTAGGGGATCATATGGGAACCGCAACACCCTGATAGGTATAGCCAATGAACTTGGGCTGGTTGGGCATATAAAACCGCTCCAGCTGCTCAAACCGGAACCCCGCCGTTTGGATCTGCCGGGCCATGTCCCGGTTTAGGTTGCAGCCATCACCGAGCACCTTCTGGATGGGGTTCAGGCGATGATCTCAAACCTGAATCTTGGGATCCGCACTCAGGCCGTGTTCCAGAAAAAACAACCCGCCTCCAACCCGCAGCACCCGCCGGATTTCCTGCAAAGCCCTGGCCAAATCGGGAATGCTGCACAGGGTCCAGGTGCTGACCACGCTATCAAAGCTTTGATTTGGGAAAAGCAGCTCTTGGGCATCCGCCACTTGCCAGTCCACGGCAATGGAAGAAAGAGCCATGCGCCGACGAGCCAGGGATCCCATGCCAGGATTGGGATCCACCACCGTGAGGGTTTGGATGTGCTTGGGATAGTGGGGCAGGTTGAGGCCCGTGCCAAAGCCGATCTCCAAAACGGCCCCCCGCACCTGAGCGAGCAGTTCCTGGCGATAGTGCCCCACGGTCTCTCCCGAGAGAGCCAGATCCAATAGGCGCGGGAAGAGCACACGACGATAGAGGTTCATGCCTAGGCCGATTGCGGGTGAGGGACAGCAGCATAACGGCCATGGCAAGCCAGTAGCCAATTCAGTAGGCGGGCTACGGTACGAGCGGTTTGTCGGGTTGAGGATCCCACCGCAACTCCCCCCAGAGACAGACCGACCACATTCCGGGCGGCGAAAACTGCCTCACAGGTTTGTAACAGTTGCCCCCAACTCATGCCCCCCGGCTCTGGATGATGCACCGCCTCCACCAGCGAGGGATCCAAAACGCCGCAATCCAACACCCAAAACACCGGCTCATCCGGCAGGGCTTCCACCACCTGCTGCGGATCCCAGTCATCTTGGGCCCAAAAGACCGGGCTCTGGTGATTGTGCAGCCATTCATAAGCGCGGGCACTGCCACTGCGTAACCCCACATGCACCACGGGCATTTTATGCTGGTAAAGCAACTCCACCCAAGCGGCGCTGCCGTAGCCCAGATCTTGATCGGGCTGAATCATTTCGGGAGAGGGCATCAGGTTGGCATGGGCACTGCAATGCACCACGCTCAAGCTGGGGTGATGTTTCCAAAGGGCCCGAATCGCCCCCCAACTTGCCGACAACACCGAGGGCAGCAGCACCGGCCATTGCTGTCGTCGCCAAGCCTGGGCCACTGCCGCTTCACACATGCTGTAGGGAGGTTCATCCACCAACCCCGGCAACTGCGCCACCGCTAGCCCATCCACATCGATCCCCAATTTCGGTTCGAAGGCACACAGCTCGGAACCGGCGTTGAGAATCGCCATTGGCGCTTGGGTATCGGTGCCAAAAGCCGTCGGGATCAACAGAATCCGGGCGCCGGACTGAGAGCTGGGATGGAGTGACCATCGGGCCATGTGTGCGGTTCCTTTTCCGGATGTCACTTGTTTCCATGGTGACTCACAGGGTGCCTCCGGATCCCTCTCCAACCAGGGTGAGTCTGCTACGAAAGATTACAGTTCTCAGGCGGGTCTGGGGTCAAAAATCGGGTCGGTGGTAGATTCAAAGTGCTCCAAGCCGCAACGACAAACGCGGCCTGGACAAAGCCAACAAGGAAGCAAACAACAACGAGAAGGTAGGCTATGGCTGTGATGGAAGGCGATCCCCGTCAGGGGGCTAAGTTGCCCCTATTCGGGGGCTCCACCGGAGGGCTGTTGAGCGCAGCCGAAACCGAAGAAAAATACGTGATCACCTGGACAGGCAAGCCGGGGCAAGTCTTTGAAATGCCCACAGGTGGGGCTGCCGAGATGGTGGAGGGCAAGAATTTCCTCACCTTGGCCCGCAAGGAACAGTGCCTGGCACTGGGAGCCCAGCTGATCTCTGACTACAAGATCAAGGACTACCAGATCTTCCGCATTCCGGCGGGCGGGGAGCCGGTGCTGGTGCATCCCAAGGATGGGGTTTTCCCTGAGAAGGCCAACGAAGGTCGGGATACCGTCGGCAAAGTGGATCACAACATCGGCAAAAACAAAGAGCCGATCACCTACAAATTCACCTCCCAAAAGCCCTGGGACTGAAGCCCTATGCCCACGGGTTAGCTCTGGTTACCCCTGAATTCTGGAATCTCCTAGCCTAGCTGGGAGATTTTTTATGCCTACCCAGACAAAAGCTCCAACCCACTCTGAAACAGCTCCCTCACACCCTTCGCGCAGCGTGGCATCGGCCGTAGCCCCTCTCCCAGGGCGGGAGAGGGGGGCAAAAAGCGTATCGTTCTTACTGGGAGTGACTGTAGAACTAGACAGCGGCGAAGAACTCCTTGGATTTCACCGGGTCGGGGTTCATGGTTCTTTGGCCAGGCTGCCAGTTGGCCGGGCAAACTTCATCCGGGTGAGTTTGCACGTATTGGATGGCCTGCAGAGTGCGCAAGGTTTCGTCCACACTGCGGCCGAAGGCGAGGTTGTTGATGGTGGAGTGCTGGATGATGCCCTCTTTGTCAATAATGAACAAGCCCCGCAATGCCACACCTGCGGCAGGATCCAAGACATTGTAGGCAGCGCTGATCTCTTTTTTCAGGTCAGACACCAGAGGGTACTTCAGCTCGCCCACGCCCCCCGCTTTGCGGTCGGTTTGGGTCCAAGCCAGGTGGGAAAATTCGCTGTCCACCGAGACGCCAAGGATTTCGGTATCCAAGTTGGCGAAGTCGGCGTAGCGATCGCTGAAGGCCGTAATCTCGGTGGGGCAGACAAAGGTGAAGTCCAGCGGGTAGAAGAACAGCACCACGTACTTCTTGCCCTTGTAGTCCGAAAGCTTCACCGTCTTGAATTCCATGTCGTAGACGGCGGTGGCGGAAAAATCCGGAGCAGCCTGGCCAACGCGCAGACATCCTTCCTGAAGCATGAGTCAACGCTCCTTGTAGTAAAGTGACGGAGAAATGTAAACCAGACTTAATATACCATACTCATAATGAGTTTGTCTTAAGAGCCCACAGAAGCCTTGCTCGATCCGCTGCCGGGTGGTGGCCTCGAGAAGGCCTTTCTGTCTCCGGGCTCGCCTGCTCCGTTCTGGAAGGGATCCCGTTACCATGCGGGTGGCTTTAGAGTTCCTCTACCACTTCTGTTGTGATCGGTGTCAGCGCTGGTGGAGCCAGGCGGATGTGGATCCGCGGCCAGGGGAGCAATTGTATTGCCCCTACTGTGGCTTTCAGAATGTTATCGAGCGCATCGATACCTTTCGCGATGCTGCGCGCGGCAGTTGCCTAACCCGCTCTCCTGACCCACACCCCACGGAACCCCCCCAGCTCTCTACAAAAACCGGGGATCCAGCTGGGGACAAGCGATCCCCAGATTGACCTCATTCCTCTACGGCCTTAGGAATGTCCCTCAACCGTTTACTGCATCGGCCAAAAGCCCCAACTCCGCCCCCACCCACTGATAGGGGGAGGATTCTTCCTGAGGAGCAGAAGAATCCAACAAACAGCGGCAGGGGCGGCGCTCTTCCAAAATGGTAGTGGAGCAGCAGCAGCTGTAAATTTCCAGATAGTCGTCGGGTTCCGCCTCAAAAATGGCACGCTGGCCAGGGAAGAGGGTGCGCTCCCAATGACCAGGGATCGTTCGGATCACCTGAACCTGCCCGGAACCATTGATGAAGGCGTATCTTTTCATTGCGCTTTTTTTAACGGGGTTAAGAAAAACTTATTGCCTTTAAGTCAGGGTATCACCCCCAATCCCCAGGCGACAATAGCAAACCCTCAAGACGGGGATCGCTCTTGCTGCTTGACTTTTGGCGATTTGTTCTCTCAGGTTATTCTGGGCAAGAAAATCCGCTCCCGAGAAGAAGCCTGCCCTGGTAAACTAGGAAGAACAATCTGAAGACATCCTTAAGTTGGTCTTAATCATTCCGACATCACCAAGGGAGCACGTCGTGGACAATAAGTTGGGACTGGAAATCATCGAAGTCGTGGAACAGGCCGCCATCGCCTCCGCTCGCTGGATGGGGAAAGGGGACAACAAGACTGCCGACCAGGTAGCCGTAGAAGCGATGCGGGAAAAAATGAACCAGATCCTGATGCGCGGGCGGATCGTAATCGGGGAAGGTACCCGCGACGAAGCCCCCATGCTCTACATCGGAGAAGAGGTGGGCATTTGTACCCGCCCGGACGCCGCCCAGTTCTGTCGCCTGGAAGAGTTGGTGGAAATTGATATCGCGGTGGATCCCTGCGAGGGCACCAACCTGGTGGCCAAGGGGCAAAACGGCTCCATGGCGGTGCTGGCCATTTCTGAAAAAGGTGGTCTCCTCCATGCCCCGGACATCTATATGCAAAAGCTAGCGGCCCCCCCCCAAGCCAAGGGCAAAGTCCACATTGACTATCCTCCGGAAAAGAACCTGAAAATTATCGCCGAAAGCCTGGATCGGGAAGTCTCCGATCTAACGGTGATCGTCATGGATCGCAAACGCCATGCTGAACTCATCCAACAAATTCGCAGCACCGGCGCACGGGTGAAGCTGATCACCGATGGGGACATTTCGGCGGCCCTCTCGGCGGGCTTTAACGGATCCGGCATCCATGCCCTGATGGGGATTGGGGCGGCTCCGGAAGGGGTAATTTCAGCGGCGGCCCTGCGCTGCTTGGGGGCCCACTTCCAGGGGCGGCTGATCTACGATCCCGAGGTGGTGCAGGCGGGCACCTATTTGCCCCCTGTGGAAGAAACCCGGCGGGAACTGAAAGAAAAGGGCATTGAGGATCCCGACAAGGTTTGGGAGTGCGAAGAGCTGGCCAGCGGCAAAGAGGTGCTGTTCGCAGCTACAGGGATCACGGATGGCGACCTCATGAGGGGGGTACGCTTCTTCGGGGGAGGGGCCCGCACCGAGTCTTTGATCATCTCCAGCCAATCCCGCACTGTTCGCTTTGTGGACACCATCCACATGAAGGACGGCCAGCCTCGCGGCTTGCAACTGCGCTGAGGGATCCCCGATACGCACCATAGGAAATTGAGGCGACTTTCCCGTGCTGAAGGTCGCCTCCCTTCTCTTGGGAAGGTTACGAAATCTATCGAGTTTGGCGCCGAAAAAACGTAATAACTCTTCAGCAAAATCCTGCAAAACCCGCTCGATACTGGTTCTAGGGTTTAGGTAGGCTGAGAAAAGTTACCTAAGCTTGCTGGAATCGAGCGAAGGAACTTCCTCCGCATCGGTTACACCCTTTCAGTTCTCTCTGAAACAAAATTTGCTTTTGTTCAGAGTTTCTGTTTTTAATAACTTTCTGTGTAGAGACAACGGAGAGGCATGTTTATCGCGGTTGTGGGTCTTAGCCATCGCACGGCTCCTGTGGAAATTCGGGAGCAACTCAGCATTCCTGAGATGGAGGTGGGAGATACGATCCAGCAGCTTTGCGCCTACCCTCATATTGAGGAAGCTGCGATCCTCAGCACCTGTAATCGGCTGGAGGTCTATATCGTCACTCCAGAAATGGAGAGTGGTGTGCAGCAGACAATGCGGTTTTTGGCCGAGTCCAAAGGGATCCCCTTGGCCCAACTGCGTCCCCATTTGTTTACCCTCATCTACCAAGATGCCGCCATGCACCTGATGCGGGTGGCTGCTGGTCTGGATAGCTTGGTGCTGGGGGAAGGGCAGATTCTCTCCCAGGTGAAGAAGGCCCAACAACTGGGCCAAGCCTGCAACGGCATGGATCGCATCCTCAATCGCCTGTTTAAGGCCGCCATCACCGCCGGCAAGCGCATTCGCACTGAAACCGAGATCGGCACCGGGGCCATGTCCATCAGCTCAGCGGCGGTGGAGCTGGCCCTACAGGAACAGGGATCCCTCTCCCAAGGCAAGATTACCGTGGTGGGGGCGGGGAAAATGGCCCGCCTGCTGGTGCAGCACCTGTTGGCCAAGGGGGCCGTCGATATCACGGTGGTGAACCGCTCCCTGGAGCGAGCTGAAGAACTGGTCAAGCAATTCGAGCAACCGATTCAGGTACTGCCCTGGGAAGCCCTCCTCAGCAGTGTGGCGGAGTCGAATTTGGTTTTTACCAGCACCGGCGCCACCCAGCCGATTTTGAGTTGCCAGCAACTGGAAGGGGTGCTCCAGCCGGATCAGCCCATTCTGTTGGTGGATATTTCCGTGCCCCGCAACATTGCCCCGGATGTGGAGAAACTGAAGGGGGTGCAGGTCTTCAATGTGGATCACCTCTCCCGCATCGTCGAGGAAAACCGCGCCCAACGGCAAAAGCTGGCTCTGGCCGCCGAGGCCCTCGTGGAGGAAGAGGTGGAGCAGTTTATGGAGTGGTGGCGCTCCCTGGAGACTGTGCCCACCATCTCCAGCCTGCGCCACAAAGTTGAGTCGATCCGTGAACAGGAGATGGAAAAAGCCCTCTCCCGTCTGGGCAAGGACTTTGCTGAAAAACACCTGGAGGTGATCGACGCCCTAACCCGAGGCATCGTCAACAAAATCCTCCACGATCCGATGGTGCAACTGCGAGCCAAGCGGGATATCGAGGCCCGACGAGCTGCCATGCAGACCTTACAGGAGCTGTTTAACCTGGATCCGATGCTGTTTCAGGCGCAACAGGAACGCTAGGGATCCCTCAACGGAAAAGTTCTGGCAAAAGTTGAAGAATTGTAACAGCTTTCTCATTCTGGGTGGGGAGCTGACCTTAGGATACGAAACGTAAGCTGTGGGATTTGGGGTTATGTTCGGACAGTACGAAGTGTTTGTGCAGTTGGTGCTGCTGGCCTTGATCGTCTTAGCAGGCCCGGCGGTGATCTTTTTGCTCTACCTGCGCGGAGCGGATATGTAGAGGTTATGAACTGAGGGGGTGTCTGCCACTGTTAGCCGGTTGATCTTTGGCACGGGGTACTAGCCCGTGGGGTTGCCTTTCGGGGATTCTCCACGCCTCAACCGGGGACTCTGGTGGAAGCCTGGTTGGCTAATCGGCGGGTAGACCGCAGGTTGTTCCCGGCCCTGCACCCCAGAAGATGGGTGTCGGGATGAGAGCCGAGTGAAATTTTCAAACCCCCAGCAGACCTGATGGCTTGGCTGATGGATCCCTTTTAGGGTCCGTGTGAATATCCAGTCAGGTTGGATGAGCTGTTTAGCGATGTAACGCTTCTTTGCGTTAGAGTTGTAACGAATTGCCCGCGGCAGCTTGCCTCAAGCGCCTTATCTCATCTGGCTGATTTATGTCACTCCCCATCCGTAATGTTGCCATCATCGCCCATGTTGACCACGGCAAGACGACCCTCGTAGATGCCCTGTTGCGGCAGGCGGGCACCTTCCGGGAGGGAGAGGACATCCCCACCTGTGTGATGGACTCCAATGCCCTGGAGCGGGAGCGGGGCATCACCATCCTGTCCAAAAATACAGCCGTCCGCTACGGCGAAACCCTGATCAACATCGTCGATACCCCCGGCCACGCCGACTTCGGGGGTGAGGTGGAACGGGTGCTGGGGATGGTGGAGGGCTGTTTGCTGATTGTGGATGCCAACGAAGGCCCAATGCCGCAAACCCGCTTTGTGCTGCGCAAAGCCTTGGAAAAGGGCCTCCGCCCGATTGTGGTGGTGAACAAAATTGATCGGCCCCGCGCCGAACCCTACAAAGCCATCGACAAAGTGCTGGATTTGTTTTTGGAACTGGGGGCTGACGAAGATCAGTGCGATTTCCCCTACCTGTTTGCCTCTGGGTTGCAGGGCTTTGCCCTCGAAGAAGCAGACCTCAGCGACTTTTTGGAAGGCAAGTACAGTGGATCCCTGGACATGAAGCCCCTCTTTGAAGGGATCCTCAAACATGTGCCGCCGCCAATTGGGGATGCCAGCAAGCCCTTGCAACTGCAAGTCACCACCCTGGAGTACTCCGAATATCTGGGCCGGATTGTCATCGGCAAGATTCACAATGGCACCATTCGTCTGGGGGAACAACTGGCCCTGGTTAAGGAAGAGGGCAAGATCACCAAAAGCAAGGTGACCAAATTGTTTGGTTTCCAGGGCCTACAGCGGGTAGAACTCACAGAAGCTACCGCCGGTCATATTGTGGCGGTAGCGGGATTTGCCGAGGCCAACATCGGCCATACCCTCACCTCTCCCGATGAGCCGCAAGCTTTGCCCTTGATCAAGGTGGATGAGCCCACCCTGCAGATGGTGCTTTGCGTGAACGATTCTCCCTTTGCCGGGCAGGAGGGCACCTTTGTAACCTCGCGGCAACTGCGGGAACGCCTGATGCGGGAGCTGGAAACCAACGTTGCCCTGCGGGTGGAAGAGACTGACTCGCCGGATCGCTTTTTGGTGTCGGGACGTGGGGAACTGCACCTGGGCATTCTGCTGGAAACCATGCGGCGCGAGGGCTACGAATTTCAGGTGGGTCAGCCCCGGGTGATCTTCCGCGAAGTGAACGGCCAACCCTACGAACCCTACGAGTGCCTGGTGTTGGATGTGCCGGAATCGGCGATGGGATCCTGTATCGAACGGCTGGGGCAGCGGCGGGGCGAGATGCAAAACATGATGGTCGGCTCCGATGGCCGAGCCCAACTGGAGTTTGTTATTCCGGCGCGGGGGCTGATTGGGTTTCGGGGGGAATTCATCCGCATAACCCGAGGGGAAGGGATCATGAGCCACAGCTTCCTAGAGTACCGCCCCCTGACTGCTGAGATGGAAATGCGCCGCAACGGGGTGTTGATTGCCTTTGAAGAAGGGGTGGCCACCAGTTACTCCCTCAAAAATGCCGAAGATCGCGGCGTATTTTTCATCACTCCCGGCACCCGCGTTTACAAGGGCATGGTGGTGGGTGAGCACAACCGCCCCCAAGATCTGGAGTTAAATATCTGCAAAACCAAGCAGCTGACCAATCACCGTGCTGCCGGCGGCGAGGAACTGGTGCACCTCCAAAGCCCTGTGGAGATGAACCTGGAGCGGGCCCTGGAATACATCAGCGAGGACGAGCTGGTGGAGATCACCCCCAAATCGGTACGTCTGCGCAAAGCTCAGTTGACCCCCTCCCGCCGCTAGAGGGTAGGCGGGGAGCCACAGCAGATGACAGCCCTTGTGCGGGTTTTCTACAACAGAGCTCGTGTTTCCTGCTCCCGCTTTCGCGGGGCCCGGAGGGCTAGCCCTCCAGAGGGTAGATCTCAACTTCCACAGTTGTTCCACAGTTGTTGTGTGTGATTAGTGGTGGAGCTGCCATGGGCACGCTGGCGCGTTCGCCCATGGCATGAAGAGATGTAACAAGATTAACAACAGATTAAGCTGTTCCGGCAAGCAGCCTGCGTTTGACTCGTCAGGGGGTTGGCATAGACCGCCGTAAGGCTCCGGATCCCCAAGAGCCCAGTGGATAGGCGGCTTACCTTGTTACGCTTACCTTGTTACAGATATTTAGAATCGTTACAATAGTTGACATCTTTGCATTGCAGGTTTCCTCTCATGGCACTCATTCAGCAGTTTCCGGTGCTGCTCGCCTCGGCCTTGCGCCACGACAGCATTGCCCCACGCTGGTCTCAACTGGGTTGGACAGTTTTGCGGGTGGTGGCAGGGTTATTCATGATTCACAACGGCCTTGACAAGCTGGCGGATATCGAAGGCTTTGCCGTGGCCTATGTAGAAGTGATCGGGTTGCCTTTCCCGATCTTTTTTGCTTACGTGGCCGCCTTTACCGAGTTGATCGCGGCTCCCTTGGTGGCTTTGGGTTTGTTCACCCGTGTGGCGGCTTTGGGTCTGTTTAGCACGATGGCTGTGGCCATGTTTCACCACATTAAGGTGGCGGGGTTTAGCATTCCTTACCTGGAGCTATCGGCCATTTACGCAGCCATCTTCCTGGCCTTTGCCGTGAATGGGGGGGGCTGGTTTTCCCTCGATCAACTCTTGGTGAAGGGCATTGAATCGGGGGTCAATCGCTCTAGCCGACAAAAGCTGGAGAGTTTGCAGTCTTCTTTGCAAGCCACAGAACGGGTGATCGCGTTGGGTGAGGAAGAGGCTGAAGCCGCTAAGACTGCTCAATCCTAAACCCTACCCATGGTTTGACCTTGCCTAGGGATCCGCTGCCAAGGGATCCCTTTTTTTAATTTTTTAAATTAAATATTTTTTAAATACGGCTGGCCGACCGCTCCATGAGGCGTTGGTGGGTGGAGCGTACCTCTTCTCCCGCTTGCGGTTGCCGCTGAATGTAGGTGCCATCTGGGCGCAGCTCCCAGGCTTGTCGGTTGTCGCTCAGGCAGATTTCCAAGATTGCCTTTAACTCCTGTTGCAACAGGGGATCCTGCACCGGGGCAACCACTTCAACGCGCCGATCCAAGTTGCGGGTCATATAGTCGGCACTACCCATGAAGTACTCTTCCTGGCCGTCGTTATGAAAATAAAAGATACGAGAGTGCTCCAGGAAGCGCCCGATGATGCTGATCACCCGGATGCGCTCGCTCAGGCCCGGAATCCCTGGCTTGAGGCAACACATCCCCCGCACAATCAGATCGATTTCCACGCCCGCTTGGCTGGCCTCGTAGAGCACCTGGATCATCTGGGGATCCACCAACGAATTCACCTTGACGATCAGGCGAGCGGCTTTGCCCGACTGGGCGTGATGGATCTCGCGGCGGATTAGGGCTTCCATCCCCTGTCGTAGGGTTCTGGGGGCCACCAGGAGCTTGCGAAATTGCCGTTGCCGCGAATAGCCCGTCAGCAGGTTGAACAATTCGGTGACATCATTGCACAGGGTTTCATCGCAGGTGAACAGGCCCAGATCGGTGTAGATGCGAGCGGTCTTGGAGTTGTAGTTGCCGGTGCCAATGTGCAGGTAACGCCGCAGGGATCCCTCCTCCTGACGCACCACCAAGGCCAATTTGCAGTGGATCTTCAGCCCCGGCAGACCATAGGCCACATGCACCCCGGCTTTTTCCAGCTTTTTTGCCCAGAGGATGTTGTTCTCTTCGTCGAAGCGGGCCTTGAGTTCCACCAGCGCCGCCACCTGTTTGCCATTTTCGGCTGCCTGTATCAGGGCTCCCACCACCGGGGAGTCGCCGGAGGTGCGGTAGAGGGTTTGCTTGATGGTCAGCACCTGGGGGTCATTGGCGGCCTCCTCCAAAAAGCGCTCGACGCTGGTACTAAACGAATCGTAGGGGTGATGCACCAACAGATCCCCCTCCCGGATAATCGAGAAGATATCCACCGGCTCATCGCTGACCGAGGCGGTACGCAAACGGATCGGGCTCACCGCACCCCAGGGGGGATCCTTCAAATCAGGACGATCCAGGCTCATGAAGGCCATCAGACCGCCCATGTTCAAGAGACCATCCACCTCGTATACCGAATCGCCGTCGAGGCGCATCTCTTCGCTTAGCCGTTGCCGGATTGCCGCCGGGGTGTGGCTGGCGATCTCCATTCGCACCACCGAGCCAAAGCGGCGTTTGCGCAGTTCTTCCTGAATGGCCGAGAGCAGATCGTCGGCTTCATCCTCTTGGATCTCCAGGTCAGCATCGCGGGTAATGCGGAAGGGGTAGTATTCCAGCACCTCCATGCCGACAAACAGCGATTCCAAATTGTGGGCGATCACCTGCTCTAGCGGCACAAAGCTCAACCCATCCCCCAAGGGCACAAAGCGGGGCAACGTGTTGGGTACCTTAACGCGGGCGAAATGTTCCTTGCCGGTTTCCGGATCCCGCACCACCACCGCCAAGCTGAGGCTGAGGTTGGAAATGTAGGGGAAAGGATGTCCGGGATCCACCGCCAGGGGCGTCAGCACCGGAAACAAACGACTCTCAAAGTAATCCCGCAGTTCCTGCCGTTCTGACTCCGCCAAATCAGAAAAATCGCGGATGTGAATGCCCTGCTCCGCCAGCTTGGGCAATAGATCCCGCCGAAAACAAGCGTGCATCTTCTGAATTAGGGGCCGCAGGTGCTGGGAGATCTGGCGCAGTTGCTGCTGCGGGGTAAGGCCATCTGGGGTCAGGGCCAACACCCCCGTTTCCAACTGACGGCGAATCACCGCCACCCGCACCATAAAAAACTCATCCAGGTTGGTCTCGAAAATGGCCAAAAACTTCAGCCGTTCCAGCAGTGGTGTGCGCTCATCCAAGGCCTCGTGCAAAACCCGAGCATTGAATTCAATCCAGCTCAGCTCCCGGTTAAAGTACTGATTCGGTAGGGCATAGCCCTCCTTAATTGGGGTGGTCGGGATCCCTGGATGGCCGGCGGAAACCTCTGGGTTCAGATCCAACGGCGGGTCAGTTTCCGTGCGGTGCGAAGTCATAGGAGAGAGAAGGGGGGTTAAGTAGTCTCGAACACATCAACAACAGCAGGAACCGCCCCAATCCTACCCTGCCGGATCCCGGTTGCGGGAGGTATCCAAAATCGGCTTTGGCGGACGTTCTGGCAACAACCCTTGGGAGCGGGTCAGAAGAATAACTTGCAGCAGGACGCCGATGAGCAAAATGCGCAGAGGGCCTGCCCGCGTCGTCCATTGGGCTGGCAGACGGTTGGTCAAGAGTTCGCTCCCCGACCACACCCCCCAAATCACCAACGCCCCCAGCAAAGCACCGCGATTGTTGCCACTGCCCCCCGCGATCAACATCACCCAAACGATGAAGGTGGCAAACTCCGGCTGAAAGGCTTCCGGGCTGATGAAATTGACAAAATGAGCGTAGAGAGCCCCCGCCAACCCCATGATCATGGATCCCAGCACAAACGCCTGCAGGCGGAATTTCAACACACTTTTGCCCGCCGCCATCGTCGCCGGTTCATCCTCCCGAATCGCCCGCAACACCCGCCCCCAGGGGGATCGATAGGCCCGTTCACTGGCCCAGTACACCAGCAGCAAAACCAGCAGCACCAAACCCAAGTAGAGCAATGTATCTTGCCCCGGGATCCAGCCACGAAAAGGACGGGGAATGCGGGTAATGCCGCGTACGCCGTTGGTAAGCCAGCCCTCATTTCTCAGGATTTGGCTGATAATTTCGGCAATACCAATGGTGGCGATGGCCAAGTAATCGGAGCGTAGCCTGAGGGTAATTAGACCAATCAAGAAGGCGATAGATCCGGCTGCCGCCAAAGCCATTAAAAACCCCACCCAAAAGGGCATGCCGAACCCACCCAAATGGTCGCCGCTCAGGGGAGTGGTGACGATGGCACTGGCATAGGCCCCCACGGCGAAAAAGGCGCCCACCCCAATGTTGAACATGCCGGCATAGCCCCACTGCAAATTGAGGCCCAGCACCAACACGCCGTAGATTCCGACCAAAATCAAAAAGAAAATGCCGTAGCTCAGCATCAGGCCCGCCCTCCAAACAGTCCCGTGGGCCGGAGGATCAACATCACCACCAAAATGGCGAAGGCCACCCCCGTTTTATAGGCTGGGCTGATCACCAACGTAGAGAGTTCCTCCGCAATGCCAATCACCAACCCGCCGGCAATTGCTCCGTAGGGGCGACCAATCCCCCCCAAAATCGCCGCTGCGAAGACCGGCAACAGCAGCCGCCAGCCCATCGTCGGGTGTAGACGGGTATCCAGGCCGAGAAACATGCCTGCTGCACAGGCCAACACAGCCCCAATGGCCCATGTCCAGAGAATGATGCGCTCTGTGTCAATGCCGGTGACCTTGGCCAGATCAAAATTGTCCGCCATGGCTCGCATTGCCTTGCCCACCCGGGTCCGCTGCAAAAAGAAGTGCAGCGCCACCACCAACAGGGTTGCCCCCAGCAAGATCGCCACCCAGTCGGGTTTGACGCGCAGCCCCCAGAATCGCCAAGGCAGTTGGATACCACTGCGGTACACCTGGTTGTTGGGGCCCCAAAGGATCTGCACCAAGCTGCGCAAAATAAGGGCGGTGCCAAAGGAGGAGATGAGCAAGATCACCGGGGCTTCCCGACGTAAGCGTCGATAGATCAGCTGATCGGTGACGACGGCGCAGAGTGCTGTGGCCAGGGCTGCCGGGATCAAACTTACCCCAATCGGCCAACCCAGAGACACAAAGCTGAGACAGAAGTAGGCCCCCAAGGTCATGAGATCCCCATGGGCAAAATTGGCAAAGCGCAAAATGCCGAAGGTGAGGGAAACTCCGATTGCCCCCAAGGCGTAAATGCTGCCCAAGACGAGGCCATAGATGAGAAGCTGCAACAGTTGGGTCACGCTGGTGCCCCTGAAACGACGTTGCACTGATGATGCCATGGGTTCGGCCAGGGCGGGATCCCGTATGGGTAGGGCCAAAGGATATGGTGGCGATGAGGGGATGAAAGGGGAGAACGATGCAACCATTCAACCGCAACTGTTTAAGTCACTGTTTACGTACATTGGGGCTGTTGGCCGTGGTGAGCGGGCCGGTGGGGTGTGGTGGGCTAGAAGTGCCGCCCCCAGAGGAGGTCAGGGATCCGGAGCCGATTTCCACGCCGCAGTTGATCTACGAAGACATCACCCTCACAGAAGCCAAACCGGATGGCGGGATCCTGTGGCGCTTACAGGCCCGTCTGGCGGAATACGAAGCGAATGGGGGCAACGACACCGGTGCTGAGGTGCGCTTGGGATCCGCCCATTTGCAGTCGATCCAAGGGGAATTTTTTGACGAAGACAACCGCGCCATCCGTACCCGGGCCGAACGGGGCTCCGTGTACCCGAGCGAACGTCGGCTGGAACTGCGGGGCCAAGTGGAAGTGGAATCGGAACGGGATAACCTGCGCCTGCAAGCCGAACAGGTGGAATGGCTGCCGGAGGAGCGCCTCTTGCGGGCCCACGGGCAAGTCCAGATTAAGCTGCTCGATCAGCAGGGATCCCTGCGGGGGGATCGCCTCACCATCGACTTTGGCCAAGATCAAATGCAACTGGACAACCTCGACCCCGGGCGGCCTGTCCAAGCCAACTATCGGGATCCCGACTTGGAACTCTCAGCCACCCGGTTCCTTTGGCAGATCGCCTCTGGAGAAGTGCAGGCCCTTGGATCCGTAGCGGTGTATGCCCCCGAACACGCCCTGCGCCTGAGCGGAGGGCAGTTGCGCACTCAGGTGCCCTTTACAGAGCTGCATCTGTTGGAGAAGGTGAAGGGACTGGCCGAACAAACGGGACAAGAACTGGAAGCCGAAGAGATCCGCTGGCGCATCGGTTCCACCCAGTTGCAAGCCAGAGGCAATGTGCGCTACCGACAGCCGGGCCAAACCCTGACCGTCAGTGGTAACGAGGCCCTTCTCGATTGGCAAACCAGCACTGCTCAGGTACGGGGCAACAGCCAAACCCAGTTCACCGTGCCCTGAAGAAGGGGCAGGGATAGGGATCCGTTCCTATCGGCGAGCCGGGAGCATAAGCAATCCACCGGCGTGACAAGATAGCCTAGGAAAAGTTTTGGGTGGTGCGTGGTGAGTTTTCAAGCGTTTGCAAATGCTCATGCGGCGGAGCGTCCGAATCTTCTGTTGATCGTTTTGGATACCCAGCGGGCGGATCGCCTCTCTTGCTACTGGTCGGTAGAGGAACGGGCCAACCGCCCTCATACCAGCCCCAACCTGGATCGACTGGCGGCAGAATCCACCCTGTTTGAACGGGCCATCTCCCCTGCCCAATGGACGATCCCCTCCCATGCCTCGATGTTTACGGGGGAGTACCCCAGCACCCACCAGACGGTCCAGGCGGATATTGAGCTGAGTCCCTCCTTCCCCACGTTGGCGGAACTGTTGAAATTCAGCGGCTATACCACCGTGGGCTTTTGCAACAACCCGCTGGTGGGGATCCTGAAAAATGGCCTCAGGCGGGGATTTGAAACCTTCTACAACTATGGCGGTGCCCTGCCCACTCGCCCTGCCGAAGGCAACCCCTTACCACAGCCTTTGAATCGGCTGATCGCCGCCTATACCCAGTTTTGGCGCAAGCTCTCCTACCCTGTCCAAAATGCCTTTGCCCGCTCCGATAAGCTGTTTCAGTTGGCCCTGCAGCCCTGGTTGGTGCCCATTTGGACGCGCTTGGGGAATTTTAAGGGCAATACTGCCGCCTCCATCGCGGATTTGAATCGGTATTTGCAGCAGATGGCCCGCCGCCAGTCGGATCCCCGCTCCACCACCCAACCCTTCTTTTGTTTTGTCAATTTGATGGAGCCCCATCTGCCCTATTGGCCACCGGAGCCGTTTGTGCAGAAATTTGCCCCCTACTTCAAGAGCAACCGCGAGGCACGAGACTTTTTGCGCCAGTACAATGGGCAACCCTATCGCTGGATGGCACCGCTGCCAGAACCCCTCTCGCCTTTGCAAGCACAGGTGCTCAGCGATATTTACGATGCGGAGGTAGCCTATCAGGATCATCTGCTGGGATCCGTTTTTGAAACCTTGCGCCAGACCGGCCTGGAGCACAATACGCTGGTAGCGGTGGTGGCGGATCATGGAGAAGGCTTAGGGGAACACGAGTTTGTCGGCCATGCCTTTGTGGTGTACGAAGAACTCATCCGTGTGCCCCTGCTGCTGCGCTACCCCGGTCATATTCCTGCCGGCAAACGCATTTCCACCCCGGTTTCCACCCGCAGGCTGTTTCATACCCTCCTGGAAGCCGCCGGCTTTAGCCCCAGCCTTTCCCTCGGCAAAAACCGCGCCCCCCGGGTTAGCCTCAAGGTTCGCCGCGAGATCGCCCGTCTTAGCTTGGCCCGCACCCTTGCCGGGGAGGATCCCGAACAGGGGATCGTGCTCAGTGAAGCCTTCCCGCCCCATATCTTGATTCGCGCCATGGAAAACCGGGATGACCAGCTGTTGCGAAGTCGAGCCTGTTACGACACCCGCCGCGCCCTCTACGAAGGGGTAACCAAGCTAATCCAAACGGGGGAGGATCCCAGCCTTTACAACTTGGAACAGGATCCGGCAGAACTGCGGGATCTGCTCTTGGCGGGCAACTGGGATCCCCAGCCAGACCCAGACTCTGGTGAACCTTCCCCGCAAATGTGGCTGACTCGACTGCAGCGGGGGCTCAAACAATGGGTGGACTGGGCGGAATCTCGCCGGTCTAGCACGGCCCCCCGCAGGGTGGATGTGGAAAGCGATGCCGACTTGGTACGGCGAATGCAGGAGCTGGGCTACCTGGAGTAGGCAGGGATCCCGCTGAGGCTATTCCAGATCGCCTTCTTCCCCAAAGTGATCCTGTGCGTACCCGTTGTATTCGTAGCGGTCCGCCTCTTCCGGGTCAACCGTCGGCCAGTCCTCGTTGCGACCGCCCACAATCACCCGGGACAGGTTGATGTATTCCAGGCTAAGGGTGCGCAGAGCGTTGATCAACACATCCAGGGCCATGGCATCGGCGGTGCCCAGATCAAACCAGCAACGGGCCCAGTTGTCCTTTTCTTCCAGGGATCCCATGTTGTGCATGAGAGAGGGCAGCGGATCCGATTCGCCAGGGTAATCGAGATAGCTCAGATCCACCTCCGCCTCTTGGGCCACCAGACACTCGGCGTTAAAGCCCCCCAGCTTGCCCAGCACATACCAGGATTCCAGCACCTCATTGAGATACTCCAACTCCGCTTTGACGGGCGGCTCCGTAAACTCAAACCAGATCCACAGATCCGCCGGATCACATTCCCGAAACTCCACCTGCATGGACGGTTCCTCTGTTGGGGCCTAGCCCTTGATCTTAATCCGGCCAGGTCGGATCCCTCACGGCAGGCCGGCTTAACTTTGTGCCCCCCGATATTTCAGCTCCCGTCGCCGGCCATACCGCTACACCAACTGGGGGATGTCATCCCGATACCCCAACACCACCACCCGCTCCCCCGCTTGCAACACCAGTTCCCGATCCGGGCGAGAAATCGCCGTTCCATCCGCCCGCCGCACCGCCACGATCAGGTTACTAAGCTCAAAACGTGTGTGGGCCAGAGCCATGAGGCTGATCGATCGATTAGGAAAATTGCGGATCCCGAAGCGGTGGCTGGAGCTGCTCCCAAAGCAAGAGTTGGTGGGGTTGACCCTGAGATTGGCCTGTGAAAATGCCATGCGCTACCGGCTGTTCGGTCTGGCTTCGGAAATGGCCTACAGCTCGATGTTGGCCCTGTTTCCTTTTATCCTCACCCTGCTGACGGCAGTTGGGTTGTTTGCCGGCTCCTCCCAGCAGACTTTTGAGCGCTTGATGGGCCAGTTGAGCCAGATCGCCCCCCAAGAGGCGCTGGGGCTGGTGGATCGCTACGTGCGTGATATCAGCTTTGGGCAAAACCGGGGCTTGTTGTCTCTGAGTTTCTTGGGCACCCTTTGGGCGGCTTCTGGGGCCTTGGGAGCGGTGATGACGGCTTTGGATCTGAGCCATGAAATCCCCCAGTGGATTCTCTCTACTCAATTGTGCAAAGGCCGCGAGGGATCCCGGTGGCAACCGTTGCCATCGGCAATGGACAAAATGCCGGGCTGTTGGCGGTGCAGATCTTGGCGAGCGCGGATCCCGACCTCCTCCAGCAGGTGATTGCCTGCCGGGAAAGCTTAAAACAACTTAAAACAATCGCTGCAGCAGCAAAACACCCAGCTACAAGCCCAGGGGTGGAAAGCCTATCTCGAAGGCCGGTGAAGGCGGAGGGAGAAGGGGTTCTGGGTTCTGACGGGGTGACAAAAGTGGGATACACCCCTGTTCGGATAAGATTAGAGTCCTCATCCTACAGCCCTTTCGCTAGTCACGTATAACAACTGTGGGAGTTAGGATCCGCTCTCCAGAAGGCTGAGGAAGCACAATCCTTGCTGCAGAAAACCCGCGCAAGGGCTGTACAGCCCTTGCGCTAGTCACATGTAACAACCGTGGAAGTTGAGATCCACCCCCCAGGGCTAAAGAAGCACAAGCCCTGCCGTAGAAAACCCGCGTAAGGGCTGTATCGTTGCTATTCTCAATAAGGCTTAGTTTTTTTCAATGTGCCCGTTAGGGTAGACCTTGTTGACAATAAAGAGCCTACTTTTTACTATACCAAGATTGATCCTTACCCTATAGGCTTTCCATATCTTTTCACTCTGTCAGACATTTGCTCTGAAAAATCAAAACTTGTAAAAATTAGTAATTTCCGTTGATATTTAGACAGTCCTCGGATATATCGGATATGATTACATTTGCATTTGAGCCAATTTACTCTGAGTTTAGCTGAAGGCTGCCGTTATGCAGGATAGATTCGTGCATCTTCTTGCTCTGGAGCGACTGGACAAGGCGGAGTTCCTGTTTGCTCAATTGGAAGATATTCCCCAAGCGACGAATCAGAACCCGTTAGGTTTAGACCTTAACATCAATAATATATGGTCGCTGTTGACTCAGATCGTTACTGCAGTTGTTCTCCTAATCGTTGGTTGGATTATTGCCACAGCTTTGGCAAGATTAACCCAAATTCTTCTCAAGCGTGCTCAGTTTGATCAACGCTTGTCAAGGATTTTGGGTAAGAAGGATGAACCTCTAAGCAAACTATCTGCTACCGGAATTATTGTAGGCTTTGTCTTTTGGGTGATCTTTTTGTTGGCAGTGGTTGCCGCATTGGATGCCCTACGCCTGACAATCGCTTCTCAACCCTTGAATGTCTTTCTTAGCCAGATTTTTAGTTTTCTTCCCAAACTGGGTGCAGCAGCTGTTCTGGCTGTAGTGGCTTTGGCCGTTGCCACTCTTGCCAGAGCGACGGCGGTACAATCTGCTCGTTTCCTTAACTCAAAGTTATTAGATTTAGATCGCCCCCTGCAACAATCAGATGGTGAAAAAGAGGGTGAAGAAGGTTCTGGAGAGGCTGCCCCCCCACCCATCCTTATGAGTGACATGCTGGGGAATGGTCTTTACTGGCTCATCCTTCTCTTTTTCTTGCCTTTGATTCTGAGCGTGCTCGAGCTTCAGGGGGCCCTGCAACCGGTGCAAAATCTCCTCAGCGATCTTCTGGGAGCGCTACCCTTTATTCTCAAGGCCGGCGTTATCGCAGTTGTGGGATGGTTTATTGCCCGTATTGTGCGGGGGCTGGTCATTAACCTGATGACGGCGATGGGGGCACAGCGCATTGGTCAGCAGTTGGGTATGGGACAGACTAGTTTAGGGGGATCCCTGGCAACAATAGCTGGGGAAATTGTTTATGTTTTGATCCTGATTCCAACGGCAATCGCTGCTCTTGATGCATTGCAAATTGCAGCCATCAGCGAACCGGCAACGGCGATGCTCAACCAAGTGCTGACGGCATTGCCGCGAATGGGTATGGCAGGAGTTATTCTGATCTTGTCCTATGCCATCGGTCGCTTCGTGGCGGAAGCGGTTCAGGGGTTTCTGCGCACCGCTGGCTTTGATCAAGTTCTTGTCTGGTTGGGGCTGACAGCTACTTCTGAGATCACCTCAGAGGAAACACCTCCTGCAGACGCCCGCCAGCTTTGGCGACAGCCTTCAGAGGTTGTCGGCATAGTTGTTTTGGTGGGTATCATTCTCTTTGGGGCAATTGCGGCAGTGGAGGTTCTGAACATCCCTGCCTTCACGGCGTTTGTCAGTGGGCTGGTGGTGATTTTGGGTCGCGTCTTGTTGGGAATTCTGATTTTGGCTGTGGGCTTGTACTTTGCTAACCTAGCCTTTCGCATCCTTGCCAGTTCGGGAAGGACTCAGGCCCGGTTTTTGGGACAGGTGGCACGCATTGCCCTCATGACGTTTGTGGGAGCAATGGCACTGCAACAAATGGGGATTGCCCTCAGCATTGTTAATCTTGCCTTTGGACTGCTCTTTGGCTCCATTGCTGTGGCAATTGCCCTTGCTTTTGGATTGGGTTGTCGTTCCATTGCGGCAGCGCAGGTGGAGGAATGGATTGGTCTGCTTAAGGGCAAAGATCGAGATTCATAGCCTAGGCTCAGTCAGGAGCTGGTAACGCTCCCAGTGGTATCAGAAATGACTTCTTCTGGAAGCAGGGCAAGCTCATCTAATAAAAGCAAACGTATCATCACATACAGGAGCATTGGGCATAATACGGGCTGCCCAGGGCTCTTAGCCCATATCTCTTCCTCGTAAGACCAAAGGGAGGAAGACGTAAGTCTACCCTGGCAGTCGCGGTTGATCAGAGAAGCCCGCGCTCTATTGCGTAGCAGTGGTGCTCCGCCCCCCGCGTAGCGGGATGAGCGTCGGGTACTTCACTGATAACCATGATCCCAGAAGATGCCGTTGGGGTAATGGAGCGAGGGTTTTCCGGGAGAATTGGGTAGCTCGGGCCCGAATGGGCACTTCGATTAACTGCCTTGTTGCAAATCAGATAAGGCCAGAAACCCCATTCTATCGTCGCTATTCTCAATAAGGCCGGGATTCTTCGATGTGCCCTAATCCTTGATCCCCACAAGTCTAGGAGGGCCAGTGAGAACGACCTCCGACTTGTTGGATTAGGGTAGCCACCAACCCTGTCCAGCCCGTTTGATGGCTGGCCCCGAGGCCACAGCCCCGATCCCCATGGAAATATTCGTAAAAGAGGATCAAATCCCGCCAGTGGGGATCCGTTTGAAAGAGGGAATACTCTCCGTGGACGGGCCGCCGGTGGGTATGGGGATCCCGCTGAAAAATGCGGATTAACCGGCGCGAGATCTCATCTGCCACTTGATCCAGGTGCATCCACCGGCCGGAGCCGGTTGGGCACTCCACCTTGTAGTCGTCTCCCAAATAACGGTGAAACTGCCGCAAGGATTCGACGATCAAATGATTCATCGGGAACCAAACGGGGCCACGCCAATTGGAGTTACCCCCGAACATGCCGTTATCCGACTCGGCGGGAGTGTAATCGACCCGGTGCTGCTGGGATCCCACATAAAAGGTGTAGGGGTGCTCGGCATGGTAACGAGAGAGAGAACGAATGCCGTAGGGGCTAAAAAACTCTGACTCATCCAGCATTTTCTGCAAAATTAGCCGCAGCTTGTCGGGGTTGACAATCGAGAGCAGGGTCTTGCCACCAGCGCCCTGTCCTGAGGTTTGGACGAGGGTGTGAATGCATTGTCGCAGCTTGGGGCGGTTGCCCATAAACCAGTCGAAGCGCCGTTTGAACCCCGGGAACTGGTCAAAAATCTCTGACTCCAAGACCGCCACCGCAAAAATCGGGATAAGGCCGACCATCGAACGAACCTTCAAATGATGGCGCTCATTTTGAGGGGTGTGCAGCACATCGTAGAAAAACTGATCCGTCTCATCCCAGAGATTGACACTATCCCCCAGATGGTTCATGGCATCGGCAATGTAGAGGAAGTGCTCGAAAAACTTGCTGGCAATATCCTCATAAGCGGGGTTGCTTTTGGCCAGTTCCAGGGCGATGGTGAGCATGTTCAGGCAATACATGCCCATCCAACTGGTGCCATCCGATTGTTCCAAATAGCCGCCGGTGGGCAACTCGGAGCTGCGGTCGAAAATGCCGATATTATCCAACCCCAAAAAGCCCCCCTGAAAGACGTTGTTGCCATTGTTGTCTTTGCGGTTCACCCACCAGGTGAAGTTGAGCAGCGGCTGCTGAGAAACCCGCTCCAGATAGTCTGTATCTCGGTGGCCGTAAAATTCCTGCTCAATTTGGTAAACGCGCCAGGTGCCCCAGGCATGGACGGGTGGATTGACATCGCTGAAGTGCCATTCGTAGGCGGGCATTTGCCCGTTGGGGTGCATGTACCACTCGCGGGTGAGGCGATCCATCTGCCGTTTGGCAAAAGCGGGATCCACCATCGCCAAGGGCAACACATGAAAGGCCAGATCCCAGGCGGCATACCAGGGAAACTCCCACTTATCCGGCATGGAGAGGATGTCGTCGTTAAAGAGATGCTGCCACTCGGTGTTGCGGGCTTTGTGGCGGTAGGGCCGGGGGTGGGCCGGATCCCCGCGTAGCCAGTCTTCGATGACCAAGTGGTAGTACTGCTTGGTCCAGAGCAAGCCGGCGAAGGCTTGCCGTTGAATTTGTTGGAGATCGCCGCCGCCGCCTTGGGGCACAAAGGTTTGATAAAAGGCATCCGTTTCTTGCCGTCGGGCCTGAACCACCTGCTCGAATTCCCCTCCGAAGGGATCCTGGATATCGGGCCGGTCTGCAAGCCGCAGTTGGATGGTTTGGCATTCTCCCGGTTGCACCTGCAGTTGATAATAGGCTGCCGCTTTGCTGCCCATGCGGTCGGGGTTAACCGCCGCTTGTTCTTGAGCAATCACGTAGCGATGAAAGGCATCTTTGACGTAGGGGGAGGGGTTGGCCTGATGGTATAGGGCGGCAGAGTTGGTCTCGTTTTCGGTGAACAACAGGTTGCGATAGCCGCTTGAAATTTGTGCATACAGCCAACGTTTGCCCAAGCTGGGAAAAAAGGGATCCGCCGCGGCACGACGATCCTCCGCTTCGATCAGGGCAAAGGCATCACCACTGGGAACTTGGCGCAGCTGCGGTCGAATGCGGCCTTCATCCCAGGACCAGATGTTGCGAAACCAAAGGGTGGGCAACACATGCAAAGGGGCAGGGGTGGATCCGCGGTTCACTGCCTCGATGCGGATCAGCAGATCTTCAGGGTTGGCTTTGGCATAGGTGACGAACAGGTCGAAGTAGGCATGGTCGTCGAAAATACCGGTGTCGATCAGCTCAAACTCGGGGTCGTGATAGCCGCGCCGCCCATTTTGCTCCACCAAGGCCGAGTAGGGAAATGCCTGTTGCGGATACTTGTAGAGGTAGCGCATATAGGCATGGCTGGGGCAGTTGTCTAGGTAAAAGTAGTACTCCTTCACATCTTCGCCGTGGTTGCCCTGCGGGCCGGTAAGACCGAACAGCCGCTCCTTCAGGAAGGGATCCCGTTCGTTCCAAAAGGCGAGGGCAAAACAAAGGCGCTGATGGTTGTCGGAAATGCCGGCAATGCCATCTTCTCCCCAACGGTAGGCGCGAAAGCGGGCATGGTCATGGGGAAAATAGCTCCAGGCATCGCCCGTCTCGCTGTAGTCTTCTCGCACTGTGCCCCATTGCCGCTCGCTCAGGTAAGGGCCCCAACGCAACCAGTGAGCTTGGCGAGCTTGATGATCGGCAAGGCGTTGCAATTCCGCATTCATGGTGATTGGGATCCCTTTCTTAACGGCTGGCTGGGATCCTGAGTGGAACCCAACCTGAGTGAGCTGGAGTCTGGAGCTGAACCTAAGCAGACCAAGCTTCTCGAAAATCGGCGTAGAGGGTGAGCCCGCCATCGATGTAAAGGGTTTGTCCGGTGATGTAGGCAGCTTCATCGGAGGCCAAAAAGGCGGCAGCTGCAGCCATTTCTGCGGCAGTACCGGCCCGACCCATGGGAATGTGGCTTTCCACCACGGCTTTTTGCTCGGGGTTCTGTACCCAGGCATCGTTAATGGGAGTGATGGTGGCACCGGGGGCAATGCCGTTGACGCGGATGCCGCGGCCCGCATATTCCAAGGCCAAGCTGCGGGTGAGGTTGCCCATGCCACCCTTGCTGAGGGAGTAGGTGAGGTAGAAGGGGCGGGGAATGATCTCATGCACGCTCGAGACATTGATGATCACGCCGGATCCCTGCTCGAGGAAATGCTTGAGGGCTTCTCGGGCACAGAGAAAGGAACCCCGCAAGTTCACATTGAGGATGCGGTCATATTCCTCGAGGCTGATCTCGTGGGCGGCCCGTTCCGTTTGGATCCCGGCATTGTTGACGAGAATATCCAGATGGCCCCAGCGCTGCACCACCCGCTCCACCATGTTGATCACATCCTCTTCTTGGGAGACATCCCCCTGCACCAGCAGCGACTGCACATGGCAGGCCTCCACCTCTGTGCATACTTTTTCCAGGATGGCGGTTTGGGTGTCTTCCGCTTCCTGGAGGCTTTTGCGATAGTTGATGGCGACATTGCAGCCCTCTTGGGCAAAGCGGAGGGCGATTGCCTGGCCAATTCCGGAACTGGCCCCCGTCACCAAGACCGTTTTTCCTGTGAGTCCCTGCATGAATCTCCCGGCGCAACACCAGCCATATTCTAGGCGCTGCTTGCCGGCCATCCAGCTTAGAGAGAAAGAGGGGTCTCAGCCTCCTGCGGTTGCGGTGAGGCAAGGGGGAAATGCCGCTCCAACAAAGCCGGGATCCCTTGGGCAGAAACACCGCTGTAGCGAGCTTTATCCGGCATAAAGACCACATGGGGACCGTGTTTGCAATCTTTCATGCAGCCCACCCCCTGCACACGAATCGAATCGGGATAGGCAGCCAAATGGGCGTTCAGGGCTTGGATCACCGCCCCAGCGCCCCGCCGGCAACAATCGGATTTTTGGCAAACCAACACCTTACCCTTAACACCACCTTTGGCTTTAGGCATAGGATCCGGATCCAACCCGACTGCAGGGGCGGAAAATCCTGCCGGAGGTGAAGAACCTGCTCTGTCCCCAACCGGCTGCACCCGATAGAGCACCCATTTTTCTTCCCCTTGGCGCAGATCCACCTCCCGTTCCCCGCAGATCTGCACCGGATCCCCGGGCTTAAGGGTGCGGTAAAGGGCCGAGCGCAGCGGTTTGGGAATCTTGCCGGAAAAAATCTCCGAGCCCGCCTGCCAACGCAGGTATTTGAGCTTGCCCTCTTTATTGGGAAGAAATCCCAAAAACTGGCCTTCCGACTCAAAAGGGATCCGTTGTTTAGGAAACTTGCTCATCTTGCCCCCCAGCGGCTGTATTCAGTTGCCAACAGGCTTCTAGGTTGTGGAGCAGATCCTGCCGCCGCGCCGTGTGCTGACGGATGACGCTACGCACCTGCAGAGCCGCCAGCAGGGTACCAACTTCTACCTGCAAACGACCATCCCCCGTACAGGCCGCCGGGATCCCCAGCTCCAGCAGCCGCCGACAGATGCGCCAGCGCTCACCAAAGGGAATGTCCAAACGATAGCTGCGCTCAGAGGGCAAAGAAACAGGGTTCATGGTTGGAATCAACAGCTTGGAAATACGGATAGACACAAAAAGTAAATGATTCTCAATAAGCTCTCAAAAAAAAGAAACGTGGGCCAGATAAACTTCGCGAACCCCTAGCCCTAGTGGGTCCAGAGGCTCAATGAACCTGCCTCCTCCCTCTCACCAATTGGGCTAGGCTCTGCCGTTCATCAAACCAAGCACCAGGCTGTCGTTGGCCAAGAAGTGGTTGAGGTGAAAGGCCCGGTCTTCGGTTTTCAACAAAATTTGTTCGTAGAGGTAGCGGGTGGCGCGATCGCCAAGACTTTCTGCTTGGGCCGCCTGCCGCCGCAACAGATCGATAATCGCTTGCTCCGCCGCCAAGTCGTTGCTCAGCATCTGCCGCGCCTCAAAGGCCCCATCGGGCTCAGGGGTAAAGCAGCAGAGCTGGGCCAAGGTGGTAAAACTGGCAACCGGCACACCTCCGAGTCCATCCAGGCGCTCCCCCAATTCATGGACGTGATCGCTCACCTCTTCATAATGATTTTTAAAAAACTCGTGCAGGGAATAAAACTCGGTGCCTTCCACCACAAAGTGATGCTTCTGGTACTGCAGATACAAGCCCTGGAAGCTGGCCAAAAGGGCGTTCATGCCCTCGCATATTGGCTGGGTCACCTCGGTGCCAAGCAAAATGGGGTTGTCCCGCACGCTGCTGAAGGACTGGCGCAAGGTCGAAGTTTTAGACATACCGCTAGACATACCACGAGGTTCTCCGGTGAAGGTAAGCGAACATGAGCACGGAACTTTGGTCACCAGGGGAGCCCGGGATCCCCTACTGCCAACTTTAGGTTTCACTCTAGGTCTCAGCATAGTACAGAAAGACTGCTCTTGTGAATAGATGTCAATAAGAGCTGCTGTTGAATGTAGGTTTTCTTCATGCGCCCTCGGTGGCGGAAAAACAGAGACTGAGATGCGGTGAAGAACCCAACCCAACTCTATCGGTAGCGTGTAACCTTGGCTTTGAGCGGGACGCGACTCTAAACTAGGGGGAGACTGGCGGCCTTGCTTCTCGGCTTCATATTATAAAGGCAAGGTGAAGTGGTGATTGTGCCTGTGGCAGCAGAGCAACTGCTATTGGTGACTTCTCAGGAAACGGCCTCGCAGCTGTGTCCGGTGTTGCGCTCGTTTGGGTTGCAGGTGCGGGTAGCACAGACAGGGGATTCCCTGCCGTTGCCGATGGCGGCCGGCCACAGTGAGCTGGTGTTGTGGGATCTGGGGTATCGGGCTGGGATCCCGCCCCAAGGGTGGCCGATCGTTTATTTTGATTCCGGTGCCACCGGGTTGCCGTCGGCAGCTCAGCTGCGGCGGCAGGGCATCGAGCCGGGCCTGTACCTGTCGGATCCCACCGATGCGCAAGCACTGCGTACGGCGATCGAATTTTGTCTCTACAAGCATCGGGCCGAGAACAAGCTCAAAAGTCTGGAACAGTGGCTAGCCTCCAGCCTCACCAGCGTTGGCGATGCCGTTATCTCCACGGATCTACAGGGGCGAATTACGTTTATCAACCCGGTTGCGGAGGCTCTGACCGGCTGGCGCCGTGGGGAATCTTTGGGCAAGCCTGCCTCGGAAATTGTGCGCATGGTGGATGCTCGTACCCATCAGCCCCTGACGGATCCCTGGGCGGAAGCCTTGCGGGGCCAAGTGATGGTGGGATCCGGAGAAGCGGTGTTGCTCTTGGCGCGGGATGGGGCGGAAGTGCCGGTGGCCAATGGCATTGCTCCTTTGCGGGACGAAACCGGCCAACCGAAAGGATCGATTGTGGTGCTGCGGGATCTGACGGTGCGACAATCCCCCCACGGTTTACTCAGTGCTCTACACGATGCTCTGACGGAACTGCCCAACCGCGCCCTGTTTATGGATCGACTGCAGCGGGCGGTGGAGCGGGCCCGGCGGATCCCTGGGGAGCGTTTTGCCGTGTTGTTTTTGGATTTGAACCGATTTAAGGCGGTGAACGATACCCTCGGCCACCACGCTGGCGATGAGCTGTTGGTGGGCACGGCCCGACGATTGGAAACCTGTGTGCGCTCCATCGATACCCTGGCCCGTTTTGGCGGCGACGAATTTGCCATTTTGTTGGAAGGGATCCAGCAGGTGAGCGATGCCACCCGGGTGGCGGAACGCATTCACCAAGCTTTGCAAGTGCCGTTCCAGATTCAGTCTCACGAAATCACGATCAGCGCCAGCATCGGCATTGCTCTGGCGGGATCCCAGGCGTTGGATCCCGATCAACTGCTGCGGCAGGCGGATAGCGCCATGTACCGGGCCAAACAGCAGGGGCCAGGTCGGTACGAAGTGTTCGATCCGCTGTTGCATCGCTACGCCAAAGCCAGAGCCCAGTGGGAAGAGGAGCTACGGCGTGCCCTAGACCAAGAACAACTGCGGGTCTGTTATCAGCCGATGGTGAACTTGTTCACGGGCCATTGGCAAGTGGTCGAAGCCTTGCTCTACTGGGAACACCCCGAGCGAGGTTGGCTGAGCGGGCGGGAATTTCTTGGGGTAGCCGAAGAGGCCGAATTGGCGGTACCGTTGGGAGATTGGCTGCTCAAGACCGCCCTACACCAGTGGCAGCAGTGGCGGGCCCAATTCCCTTGGATGGCCCATTTACCTCTGCACCTCAGCCTGCTCCCGCAGCAATTTGCCCAGCCCGATTTGGCCCAACGGTTGCATCGTCATCTGCAAGAGTTTCAGATCCCCGGAGCTTTGCTGCATCTGGGCCTAACGGGAACCATGTTGATGGAGGCCAGTTCCCTGGTGGAGCAGCAACTGGATCAACTGCAATTGCTGGAGGTGGCTTTGATCCTGGAGCGATTCGGCAGTGGCTATGTCTGTTTGCAACGCCTCAGCACTCTTCCGCTACGGGGGATCCGCCTAGATGCCTCCTTAGTACAGCCGATCGGCCCCCATCAATTGGAACCGGATAAAACCCTGTTGGCGGCCCTGCGCCTGGCCGAGATCCTGGATTTACCCGTGACGGCCCCCGGCATCGAAACCTCCGAACAGGCCCTCTACCTGCAACGCCTGGGCTGTGTAGCGGGTCAGGGATCCCATTTTTATCCCCCCTTGGCCCCTCGTGAGCTGGGATCCCTGTTGGGAACAGACACCTTGGCGGCCTAAGGGTCTGGGGTGGGCTTCTGTCGGATCCCTTTGGGTAGGGGTAATCTGCAAGATCCATACTGGAGGTATGCGCCTGTGGATCCCGGCCTGGGAATGGAGAGTAATGCCCCCAACTGATCCAGAAAGCCAGCCCCTGATTGACAAGCTGATCCATCTCACCCATCGAACCGTGGCTCGCGCCCAAGGCCACTCCACCCAACCTTGGGATTGGGCCAGTCACCTACTCAAAGAGAGCCTATTGGAGGCGGAGGCAGAAATGGGCCACTGCAACGTCATGGTGATCGGCAAAACAGGGGTGGGCAAGAGCACTTTGGTGAATGCTGTCTTTAAGGATGAATTGGCCCGCACCGGCGTCGGTAGCCCCGTGACCCGTCACATTCGCAAGTATTCCAAGCAGGATTGCCCGATCACCATTTACGATACGCCGGGGATGGAATTGGCCGGCGAACAAAATGCCGGGATCCGCCTGGAAGTGGCCCAATGTATTGATGAATTGCGTCTGCAGCCTCCGGAACATCATATCCACATCATTTGGTATTGCATTCATCACGAGGCCAACCGGCTGGAAGACACCGAGCTGGATTGGTTGCGCACTTTGGAGCTTAAAGATGTGCCGGTCATTTTAATTTTGACCCAATACCTAGAAGCTCCTGAAGAAAGCGAATTCTTGCAATACCTACAACACCAGAACCTCCCGGTGCGCTATATTGTCCCCCTCTTGGCCCGCGACAAAGCGATTACCCGACACATCACCATTCCCGCCCACGGCCTGGAGCACTTGATCGGCTGCACATTGGAACTGCTGCCAGAAGTTGCCCGCCTTGCCTTTATTCGGCAACAACTGCTGCGGGTGGATTTGAAAGCTCAGGCCGCTTTTAAGTATGTATCCGGCTACGTGGCCAGTGCGGCCTTTATCGGGGCGACGCCAATCCCTTTTGCCGACGCGCCCCTGTTGGTGACGGCACAAATCGGCATGATCGCCAATGTCAGCTTTATTTTTGGCTACAAAGCTTCCCCTTCTTTTTATTATTCCCTAATGGGGGCTTTGGCCGGAATTGGCGGAGCGGTGGTGGCCGGGCGGGCAATTGTTTCCAACTTGCTCAAGTTCATCCCCGGGGCGGGATCGATTGCGGGCGGCATCCTCCAAGCCACCACAGCGGGCACCCTCACCCTCTCGATTGGCCTTGCCTATATTGAGGTGATGAAAGCGATTGCTCGCGCCGAAATTGAAGGGATCCAGTTGTCCGAATCCGAAATTCAGGAACTGTTTGTGCAGCAATACCGTGACTATGCCGCTTCTGGACGAAACAACCTCAGGGATGAAGATTGGGAGTGAATGGCCGACGTTGAATCGCTATTTGGAGTTCCCAGTGGAACTGGGGTTGGATCCCACCTTGCTGCGTCTGAGGGTGCCGTCGAACCCAAAAGCCCCTTGCACCAAGTAGAGTGGACGGCCCTTCACCTCTTCAAAAACACGGCCCAAGTACTCCCCGATTACCCCCAAGCTGATCAACTGGATCCCGCCCAAAAACAACACCATCACCGCCAAAGAGGCATAACCCGGCACATCCGACCCGAAGAGTAGGGTTCGAATCACCAGAAAGGCTCCGTACAACAAAGCCAGCAGCGAGATGATCAGCCCCAGGTAGCTCCACACCCGCAGCGGCCAAGAACTGAAGGACGTGATCCCTTCTACAGCCAAATTCCACAGGCGCCAATAGTTCCACTGGGTTTTGCCCCGAAACCGAGGGGCGCGGTCGTAAAAGATGGCCGTCTGCCGGTAGCCCACCCAGGCAAAGATTCCTTTCATGAAGCGGGTGCGCTCCCGCATTCGCTTAATGGCTTCCACCACCTGCCGATCCAGCAGGCGAAAATCCCCGGTATTGCGTGGGATCCGCACCTGGCTGAGTTGATCGATGACCCAGTAAAACCCGCTGGCCGTGAATTGTTTGAGCCAGCTCTCTCCCTGACGGCTACGCCGCACCGCGTACACCACCTGGTAGCCCTCTCGCCAGAGCTCCAGCATCTCCGGGATCAGTTCCGGTGGATCCTGTAGATCGGCATCAATGGGAATAACGGCTTTTCCCGAGGTGAAATCAAGCCCCGCGGTAAGGGCGATCTCTTTGCCGAAACAACGGGAAAGATTGACCACTTTGATGCGGGGATCCTGTTTGTGAAAGGTGATCAGCTTTTCTAGGGTATTGTCTTGGCTACCGTCATTCACGCAGACTATCTCGTAGCTCAACTGCAACGGAGCCAAGGTTTGGCTGAGGCGCTCAAACAAATGCTCGAGATTATCCACCTCATTTTTGCAGGGGATGACAATGGATAACTCAGGGGCAGTCAGCTCGGCCAACATCTGGGGGCAACCGGAAGGGCACAAAAGGGATCCCTTGCTTAGCCATCATAGGGTCGCCGACATCTCCGCCACAATCGAGCGCAACTCCGCTTCCGAGACGCGATAGACCTCATTGCAAAAGTGACAGACGGCCTCTGCTCCCTTATCGGTGTGGATCATGTCGATCAGCTCGTCCCGCCCCAACATGCGCAAAGCCCCTTTCACCCGGTCAGAATTGCACTTGCAATAGAAACGAATGGTGTGCATCTCCGGCGCAATCTTCAGATCCAAATCCCCTAGGCAGATCTGCAACAGCTCCCGCAAGCCCCCTCCCGACGCCAACATGGGACTGAATTCCTCTACCTTGGCCAAGCGGGTTTCCATCTCCGGAATTAAACCGGCAGGGGCTCCGGGCATAACCTGCAGCAACACACCCCCGGCAGCCCGCACCCGATACGAGTCGAGATTTACCCCCAAAAGCACCGCCGAAGGGGTTTGCTCCGATGACGAGAGGTAGTAGGTGACATCATCGCCCACTTCTCCAGACACCAATTCCACCGCACTGGTGTAAGGCTGGCCGTACCCCAGATCCCGCAACACATGCAGATAGCCGTAGCGCCCAATCGCTTGACCCACATCTAATTTGCTTTCCGAGGTAAGGGGGAGTTCAATCGCCGGGTTGCCCACATAACCGCGCACCGTGCCATCCAGCCCGGCATCCACCCAAATGTTACCCAGAGGGCCATCCCCCTTCAGTTGCAGGTTAATGCGCGCCTGGCGACGCTTAAGATTGGCCGCCAAGAGCAAACCGGCACTCATGGCCCGACCCAAAGCAACGGTGGCCACGTAAGAAAGCTTGTGGCGCTCCCGCGCCTCCTGCACCGCCTGGGTGGACACCAACCCCACCACCCGAATCTTGCCGTCTGCAGCTGTGGCTCGGATCAGGTGATCCGGCAGAGATTGGGGCGAACCCTCAGAAACAACCTTTGCTCCCTTCGACCCAGAGGCATCCGTCATCACGACCTCAACGCACGTTTTGAAGCCAAGCTCGCAGGGATCCCCTGGCGACTCACTTCGCTATTTTAAATTGTAACCACTCTCCCGCAGGAGCGCCGGAGCGACGTGGTGTAGTCAAAGCCGATCAGGGGTGCCCCTTTTCTGGGAGAGATCTTAAGAAGTATGAAGATCTGAGATGGTGAATGGCTGCCATATCCGAAAATAACTTCCGGGTATGTTCGTCATACTCTTTAAAAAAATCGACTTGAGGATAGATATCCATGAGCGTTGTCACGAAATCGATTGTGAATGCGGACGCGGAAGCCCGCTACCTGAGTCCAGGGGAATTGGATCGGATCAAATCCTTTGTCACCTCCGGTGAGAAGCGGTTGCGCATCGCTCAAGTCTTGACCGAGTCTCGTGAGCGCATTGTTAAGCAAGCTGCCGACCAACTCTTCCAGAAGCGCCCCGATGTTGTCTCCCCTGGTGGCAATGCTTACGGCGAAGAGATGACTGCGACTTGCCTGCGGGACATGGACTACTACCTGCGCCTGGTCACCTATGGCATCATCGCCGGTGATGTTACCCCGATTGAAGAGATCGGCTTGGTGGGTGTCCGGGAAATGTACAACTCCTTAGGCACCCCGATCCCGGCAGTGGCTGAGAGCGTGCGACAAATGAAACAGGTGGCGACCGGTCTGTTGTCTCCCGATGATGCGGCTGAGGCTGGCTACTACTTTGACTTCGTAGTCGGGGCGATGGGCTAACCCCTCATCGTTTTGACTGCACAACCGTTGATGTTCACCGATTTGGATTTAGGAAGCTCATCATGCAAGACGCGATTACTGCTGTAATCAACAGCTACGACGTCCAAGGCAAGTATCTGGACAACTCTGCCATGGACAAGTTGAAGTCCTTCTTTGCCACCGGCGAGCTGCGGGTGCGGGCGGCGGCCACCATTGCGGCCAATGCCTCCACCATCGTTAAGGATGCGGCTGCCAAGGCATTGTTGTACTCGGATCTCACCCGTCCCGGTGGCAACATGTACACCACCCGTCGCTATGCTGCCTGCATCCGCGACATGGACTACTACCTGCGCTATGCCACCTATGCCATGTTGGCCGGCGATACCTCCATCCTGGATGAGCGGGTGCTGAATGGGTTGAAGGAAACCTACAACTCTTTGGGCGTACCCGTAGGTGCCACCATCCAAGCAATCCAAGCCATGAAGGAAGTGACCGCTGCTTTGGTGGGTGCTGAGGCCGGTAAAGAGATGGGTGTGTACTTCGACTATATCTCTTCTGGCTTGAGCTGAGCCCCAGGACCGTTGGCTCGGCTTGCATTGTCCAACGAGCACGACGGGCGATTTGCCGCAGGGATCTGGTGTGCTGGACGTGGTACGCGAGCTTTCTGAGGTGAATCGCCTGTTTTGCTGGTCGAGAGTATTTCAGCCCATTTGTTGTCGATTAGGGATCCCTTATCATGCGCATGTTTAAAATCACCGCCTGTGTGCCCAGCCAAACCCGGATTCGCACCCAGCGGGAGCTGCAAAATACCTTCTTCACGAAGTTGGTGCCCTACGATAGCTGGTTCCGGGAGCAGCAGCGCATCCAAAAGTCCGGTGGCCGCATCCTCAAGGTGGAGTTGGCCACGGGTAAGCCTGGCATCGATGTGGGACTGCTGTAGTTCCCCTGTCCAATCCAACTGCTACCCCAGATACTGAGCAATAACCCTCTACAGATCCGGTATTTCCAGCTTCAGGGCATTGGCCTTGGGGTTGGGGTAGCGGGTCTGCTTGTCTCCCGGGGTAAGGATCCCGTTGCCATGGCCCCTCCTGTTGCCCGCCACCCTGGGCCGATCATCACCGCCAGTGAACTGAGCAAGGTCTATCCGGTTGCCCTTAAGGATCCCGGCCTTGTCGGCACCCTAAGGCATTTTTTTCGGCGCACCTATCGCTATATCCCGGCGGTGCAATCCATAAGCTTTCAGATCCAGCCAGGAGAGGTGGTGGGGTTCTTGGGGCCGAACGGGGCGGGTAAAACCACCACCCTGAAAATGCTGACGGGGTTGATTCACCCTTCAAGCGGGTCGGTGCAGGTGGTGGGTTACACCCCCTACCGCCGGGATCCCGACTTCTTGCGGCAAATTACTCTGGTGATGGGGCAGAAACAGCAGTTGCTCTGGGATCTGCCGGCGATGGACTCACTGCGGATCAATGCCGCCGTTTATGAGATCCCGGAGAAGGATTTTCAAGCACGGGTGGGGGAGCTGGCGGAGCTGCTGAACCTGGAGGGCAAACTGACACAACCGGTGCGCAAGCTCTCCTTGGGAGAACGGATGAAGGCGGAGCTGTTGGCAGCTCTGTTACACCGCCCGCAGGTGTTGTTTTTGGATGAGCCGACGCTGGGATTGGATGTCAATGCTCAGGCCGGTGTGCGGCAGTTTTTGCGGAACTACAACCAGCGCTATGGGGCGACGGTGCTGCTCACCAGCCACTACATGGCGGATATCACGGCCCTGTGCGAGCGGGTGCTGGTGATCGATGCGGGGCGATTGATTTACGATGGCGGCCTCGACGAGCTGCTGGAGCGGTTTGCCCCCTACCGAGAGGTCAAGTTGAAATTGGCCCATCCTTGCCCGATCACCCAATTGGAATCCTATGGGGAGGTGCTCAACGACCGGGATCCCAGCGGGACGGAGGGGTGCGAGGTGCGGCTCTGGGTGCAACGGGAGCGGCTCATCCAGACGGTGGCGAAGCTGCTGGCGGATCTGGAAGTGCTGGATCTGACGGTGACAGATCCGCCGATCGAAGAGGTGATTGGGCGGGTGTTTCAAGGAGGGATCCCGATTCCTTCCTCAGAGGCTGGGTAGCCGAGCCCAACCCAAACCCACTGGGGGCTGTTGTGATACGCTTGGGGCTTGGCCTGGAAAGCAGACTCCCATCTGAGGATTAAGGGATCCCACCGCTGCGCTTAGCCTCAAACCTGAGGGGCTGCCGGTATCACCCGAGGGATCGATGTTAGGATCGGCTTTGGAATGGGCAAAAACTGACTTGACTCCGTTCTCATCGTTGTAGGGATCCCTGGCATGTTTCTCACCCAAAGCCCTTATTTTTTGATGGCAGCGCTGGTGGCGATTGCCAGTGGAGCCATTTTTGCGGTTCGCTTCATCAAGCGGGAGGCTTCCGCGGAGTACGATGTTATTTTCGCTACAATGGGCCTGATTTATTCCGTCTGCCTGCTCCTAGAAGGTCAGCGCCTGATTCCATTGCTGTTTTTTGCTCAGGTGCTGTTGGCGGTGATGGCCGGTTGGTTTGCGATCGAAACCTTCCGGTTGCGGATTCTCTTAAGTGAAAAGGCTCGCCAAGTGGGCGGAGTTCGTCCGACGGTTCGTCGGCAAGGGTTTACCCGTACCTACCCGCCGGAGGGATATGGGCAAGGGCGCACCGTTTCCACCCGTGCTGCTGCTGGATCCCGGATTCGCGATACCTCCTCCTATGGCCGCTCCATTGCCGGACGTAGCGAAGACCCCGGCCCTTCCTCCGGCCGTCGTCCGCGGCCCCAGTTAACCAGCGATACCCGCGTGCGCCCACGGCGCCGCCCCGAAGCGGCAGATGAATACTACGATGAGCCGGAACCCCGTTCTCGCCCTGACTATTCTGACTACGATGAGCCAGCCCCGCCGCCCCCAGAAACCCGGCGCCCGCGGCGCCCCGCTGCTGGAGGATATCCGGAGGATGTGCAGGAAGAACGGGGCACAGGCACGAGCACAGCCACCCGCCGCCGTCCCCCACGTCTACCGGAAGAAGAAGACTACCGGGATGAGGCTCCACCTCGCCCACCCCGGCGGGTTGTGGAGGTGGAAGTGGAGGAGGTGGATCCAGAAGAGTATGAAGACGATTTGTTGTAGGCTCCTGCGCTTAGGGTTCGTCAGCCCGTGTTGCGCATCCCGGCGGCAATGCCATTGATGGTGAGCATCGCCCCCCGCAGCAGTTCAGAGCGGCTGTAGCGCGTTCGGCTGCTGCGGGATCCCTGGTTTTCTCGCAGGCGCTTGAGGAGCGAAACCTGAATAAAGCCCAAGGGCACAATGGAGCGGTTGCGCAGCTGCACCGAGCGCTTCAAGTAGGGATCGTTATCCAACAGCTCACTGTGCCCCGTAATTTGCAGCACCATCTCCCGGGTGCGATACATCTCGTCGGCGATGCGCTCAAACAGCTCTAGCGCCCGTTCTAGGCGTTCCGGAGAACTCATCTCCCGCACGTAGTGGCGAGCGATTTGCAGGTCCACCTTGGCCAGGGTCATCTCCACCTTCGAGATCACCATGCGGAAGAAGGGCCACTCACGGTAGAGGTGTTGCAGATGCTTGAGGTTGTGCTCCCCCTTGGCCACGTATTCCTGCAGGGCGGTGCCCACCCCGTACCAGGCGGGTAACAGAAAGCGGCTTTGGGTCCAACTAAACACCCAGGGAATGGCCCGCAGGGATCCGATATCCTTTTGGTTGCCACTGCGCCGGGCGGGACGGGAGCTGATCTGCAGCTGGCTGATGGCCTCGATTGGGGTGACCTCGTGGAAAAACTCCACAAACCCCTCCTGCTCGTAGACCAAGCCCCGATAGACCTGCCGGGAACGATCCGCCAGAGACTCCATCAGGCGGGACCACTCGTGGAGATCGTTGGGATAGGTGCGCAGCAGGCTCGCCTGGATCACGGCACTGGTCACGGTTTCCAGGTTGAAAATGGCCAGATCCTGGAGGGAATACTTAGAGGCCAACACCTCCCCCTGCTCGGTAATTTTGATCCGTCCACCCACACTGCGCCCCGGCTGGGCTAAGATCGCCTCGTAGGCTGGGCCCCCCCCGCGACCGACGGATCCGCCCCGACCATGGAAGATCTGCAACTTCACCCCATAGGATTCCGCCACCAGTTGCAGCATTTGTTGGGCTTTGTAGATCTCCCAGTTGCTGCTTAAAAAGCCAGAATCTTTGTTGCTATCGGAATAGCCCAGCATCACCTCCTGCAGATCCCCCTGCTGAGTTAGATACTGCCGGTAAAAGGGGATTTCCAACAGGCCCCGCAGCACCTCTGGGGCCCGTTTCAGGTCTTCTACGGTTTCAAACAGAGGCACCACTGCCAGGGATCCCTGACCGCTAATTGGGTCGTAGAGGCCCACCTCCTTGGCCATGAGCAGCACCTCCAACAGGTCGCTGATCTGGCGGCTCATGCTGATCACGTAGGTTTGGCAGATGGCCAGGCCAAATTCTTGCTGTAGGCGGCGCAGGGTGCGGAAGGTGGCAATCCATTCTGCCGTTTTTTCCGAAAAGGGGATCTCAAGGGGCAACAGCGGGCGACGGGTTTGCAGTTCCTGCAACAGAAAAGCAGTTTTTTCCGCCTCAGGCAGTTCGCTGTAGGGGCGGGGCAAAATGCGCAGGTAGTCAAAGATCTCCGTCAGGGCGGCTTCGTGGTAGCTGCTATCTTGGCGAATATCCAGATGGGCCAGATGAAACCCAAACACCTCCACCTGCTGGATCAAGTGGTTCAACTGCCGACAGGCCAGACCACTGCTTTTCAGGCTTTTTTGAATCAGCTGTAGATCCGCCAAAAACTCCTCGGCATTGGCGTAGGCGTTGGCCAGGGGTGGGGGGGCGGGCAAGCAGGCGGAATCTGCCAGGTGGCGGTTGCGCTCGCGGGTCAGTTCCAGCCGCCGTTGGATGTAGCTGAGCTTGAGGCGGTAGGGTTCCTGGCGATATTGCAACGAAAAGGACTCGTACACCTCCGGCAGTAGGCGGTGATCCTGCTCCAGGGCATCGAGAAGCTGGCTGTCCACATCCCCCCAGTGCAAGGAAATGCTCAGGGTTTTGGTGAGGGCTTTCACCGATTCGATGTACTTGCCCAGGATCAAATTGCGTTGATAGCGGGCCGTTTGCCAGGTAACATCTGCCGTCACGGAGGGGTTGCCATCGCGGTCGGATCCCACCCAGGAGCCGAAGTTGCAAAAGCCGGCAGCGGGGGGATCCAGGTGGGGAAAGGAGTTTTTCAGGCTGCGGCTGAGGGACTCGTGTAGCAGAGGAATGGCCTGAAACAGTACCTCTTCGAAGTAGTGCAGGGTGTAATCCACCTCGTTGAGCACCGTCGGCTTGGCCTGGTGCAATTCGTCGGTGCGCCACCAGAGCAAAACTTCTTCCGCCAGTTGCTCCTTGAGGATCTGGGCCTGCAGAGGTTGGGATTGTTCCGCCCAGTCCAGTTGGCTGAGCAGGCGGGAGAAGGCCCGTTGTTTTTCGCGGATGGTGTGGCGGACGATCTCGGTGGGGTGGGCGGTAAACACCATACGGATGTGCAGTTGCTCCAGCAGCTTGCGCAGCAGACCTGGCGGTACCCCTTGGGCGCGCAGATAGGGAAACAACCGCTCAAATTTTTCGTTTTCTCGCACGGTGCGCCGCTGACTATCCACCATGCGCATATCGGAGACTTCCGCCCGCTCGTAGTGCTGCTCGACAATGTTGATGAGCTGAAAAAACAGGGCAAAGGCACGGGCGGTTTGGATGGCGGCATCAAGGCTGAGATACTCAACGATCTGCAGCACCTCCGGCACCGGATACTCCAGGGCTTGTCCCTCGGGGGAACACATGGAACGCAGCCGCTGCAACAGATCCACCAGCGACTGCCCGCACTCCTGCAGCAGCACCGATTCCCACAGTTCTTCCACCAGTTGCAGCCGCCGATTCAACAGGCTGTTTCCCAGGGTGAGAGCTTCGCCTACCTGGAGCGGATGGGCCAAGGGATCCCGCTCCATAAGCAGGGGGGTCTCCTCCAGCCCGTTGGTAGAACTTACAGTCCGCTCTGCGGCAGTCAGGCGGGGAGAAGAGGTCATGAAGGTAGCTCCTGGAACAACCATCCCAATATTAGAGCCTGTTCGCCGGAACGGCAGATGTAGCAGGCATCACGTTGACATCCTCCCCGCCCTGAAGGGGATGTATCCCATTTCCAAAGCTCAGATTGTTGGCCTGTCAGCCCGGGATTCTGTAGCCGGGTCTACAGATTGCAAGAAAAAAGTGCTTTATCTTACGAAACAACAGGTCAAATGCTTTGCTGGACGGAGTTATAGTGGTTGCCACCCTCTTTATCAATGCGCATTTACTGGATCCTGCTCAGGGGCTGGACGAGATCGGTCAACTGCGGGTGGAAAAGGGAAAGATCGCCGCGATCGGGCGCCATTTGCCTGTGGCTGGGGCGGAAGTGATCGATTTGCAAGGACAACTCCTCACCCCCGGCTGGATTGATATTCATACCCATGTCTTCACGTCTGTGGGGGACTTTTGTCTGCCTGCGGATGAGGTGGGGATCCGCTCTGGGGTAACCACGGTGGTGGATGCGGGAACTTCCGGCACCCTCACCTTTCCGGCTTTTCGAGAAACCGTGGCCCAGAGGGCCCAAACGCGGGTGTACGGGCTGATCGATCCGTCTTTGCTCTACATCGCCACTTCCGATTTCATTGCCCATCGGCTGGGCTTTGCGGTGGATCCGAAAAATCAGGATTTGGATCGGGCGCGGCAGGTGATCGAAGACCAGCGGGAGATCATCGTCGGCTTTAAGGCTCGCCCCACCGTCAGGATCGGAGAAACCGAATCCCCCACCCTGGCTTCGGCGCTGATTTTGGCAGAGGAATATCATCTGCCGATCATGATTCATCTGGGCCGCTTCCCGATGGATGGGGTGTTGGATCCCTCCGATTTGTTGGATCGCCTGCGTCCAGGAGATATTGTCACCCATACCTATCAGCCGCGCTTTGGCCTGTTCGATGCAGAGGGATCCCTGTTGCCGGCAGCACGGCGGGCTTTAGACCGGGGGGTTTTGCTGGATGTGGGCCACAGCGGCAGCGACTTTTCCTTTAACACGGCGCGCCTGGGCTTGGATCAAGGGATCCGCCCCCACACCCTCTCCACCGATCTGAACATTTTCAACACCGAGATCGTGGTGGATTTGGCCACGACCATGAGCAAGTTTTTGGCCTTGGGCCTGACCCTGCCGGAGGTGATCCAAGCGGTCACGAGTGCAGCGGCGCGGGCCATTCAAAAAAATGACGAGTTGGGATCCCTGCAGGTGGGGCGAGAGGCGGATCTCACGGTGGCGGAGCTGGTGGCAGAAGAGGCAGAATTGGTCGATGGTCGGGGCGGCACGTTATCCGTTAGCCAGATGCTGAAAGTCCGCGGCGTTTGTCGGGCCGGTCGGTTTCAGAAGATTGACCATACCCCCTATGCCCTGCCCCCCTTAGCAGGTCGGCAACCGGCCTGGGTCGGTGTAGAAACTGTGAATGAGGAGATCCCCTAATGACGGCAACTTTATCTCCAGAGGATGTAGCCAGCGCCTACAACTGGGCGACCTTTGTGCAGGAGATCGAGGCGGAACTTGAGGCTCACCGGAACCGCGCCCTTACAGAAGCCCGCGAACAAGCCTTTGCCCCGCCGGAAGCAGAGATCCGGCCCTGGGGACGGGAGCGCCTGGTGGAGTGGCTCAGCTTCCAAACCTACTACGAATATCAAGCGATTCTGTTCATCAGCAAGTGGCTGCAGAATACGCCGGAAACCGACGCCCTGGTGCTGCTCTGTCATCAGATTGAGGATGAGAGTAACCATTTTCGCTGGTTGAACCGCCATTTGGAGGCGATGGGGGCTTCTTTACAGGAGTGGGAGCCGATCCCGGAGATCAAAGCTTGGGTGGAAACTTTCTATGGATCCCTGACGGATACCATTTCCCGCTTGGCCGCCCACAACTTGGCCGGAGAATCGGGGGCTTGCCGCAGTTTCGAGAGCATTTTGCCCCATTTGCCGCCCGATCTGCAGAAGACGATGCGCAAGATCATGCCGGATGAGCGCTTTCACCTCAACTTGGGCCGTCAGATTTTGAGCCGCTACTGCGTCACTGATGAACAAAAGGCCCGCGCCCGTCACTACGCCCTCCAGGTGGCGGAGCTGGAATCGAAGGCGATCGCGGCATTCAACCGCAAACTGGCGACCCTCTCAAGCTAAAAAACAGCCTGCCCATGACCCTCTCTGCCTCCCGTCGCCGCCCACCCCCTCGCCGACCCGCCTACTGCTACTGCAGTGAAACCGAGCACGCCGAGATCCTCAGCCGCCAGCAACGGGATCCCTTGCCTTTCGAGGAGGCGATGCGGGTGCATTGTCAGTCTGGGATCCGCTGTGGCCACTGCCTTTGGCCCTTGGAGCAGCTGTTTCGTCAGCAAGGTTGCTATGTGATGGGCCCTGAAAAAGAGTGAGCTCCAAAGATTTGAGCAGCGCAAAGGGGATTCCCTAAGTTCAGGTTATGAAGTTTATTGAAGTTATGAAAAATCCGTGGGCACCTCGAAACACATGCCCACCCCCAGCCGCCCTCCATTGACCAAGTCCCAAGCCGACTGTTCCTTTTTGCCGGGAAGTTGGGCCCGTTGAATCAACAGGGATCCCTCCCCCGTTGCCACGTAAACCCCTTCTCCCTTGGCCAAGCCCACCACTTCTCCGGGGTTCCCTTTGGGCATTTCTGGAGGAGGAGGATACAGTTGGGGTGAGCCGGAACGGATGATCTTGAGCCGTTGCCCCCCCAAACCCGTGAAGCACTGAGGGGAGAAGGCACGAATTTGATTGTGCAGGGCTTGAGCGGGGCGGCTCCAATCCAGAAGAAAATCTTGCTTTTTCAACAAGGGCGCATAGCTGGCCAGGGATCCCTCTTGGGGAATCGGGGTCAATTCTCCTTTTTCCAGTTTCAACAGGGTTTCCACCAAGAGTTCTGCCCCCAGTTGGGCCAATTGGGGTGCCAATTCTACGCTCGTCTGGTCGGGCCCAATCGGCAGGCTGGCCTTGAGCAACATCGCCCCTGTATCCATGCCCTCATCCATGAGCATGGTGGTGATCCCTGTTTCGGTTTCTCCATGGGCAATGGCCCACTGAATCGGTGCCGCCCCCCGGTAGGCAGGCAACAGGGATCCGTGCACATTCACACAACCCAACCGCGGCATTTGCAACACGGTTGGGGGCAAAATCTGGCCATAGGCCACCACCACAAACGCATCGGCTGCTGAAGAGCTCAAGGCTGCTAACACATCTGCATCCCGCCGTAAACGAGTCGGCTGCCAAATCGGGATCCCATAGGACTGTGCCAAGACTTTTGTAACGGGGGGGATCACCTTCTGCCCCCGCCCCTGGGGCCGATCCGGCTGACAAACCAGCCCCACCACTTCGAACTCCGGTCGTTGCAGGAGGATCTGCAGAGAGGGCAGGGCAAATGCTGGCGTACCGAAAAAGACAATCCGCATGGCTGCACAGAAGGAGAATCGTCCTTCAGTTTAGGGGGGTGAGGGATCCTCACGGGTGGGCGGCGCATCCTCCGGGTGGGTTTGTCCTTTCTCAGAGGGACCCAGACTAGGGGTGAAGGCTGCTGGCTGCTCTGGCTCTGGGAGGGGATCCGTCAGGGGTTTTGGAGAAGTCGGGCGAACCCTGGGGGCTTGCCAAAAGCCGGCCTGTTTTAGATCAAATTCTTGACTCCAAGCCGGGAGAAACGAGCCGATTTTTTGACCGGAAAGCCGTAGCCGTTGCAAAAAGCCCAACTCCAAACGGGCGAGGGTGCGCCGAACAAAGTCTTTTGCCCAAGCAGGATCCGGTGGTTCTGCGGCTTGCAAGTTGATCTGCAATAGGCCCAGCTTGCGATTGAGATGAACCCGGGCTTGGATCCCTTCTGGGCGCAATAGGTAGTTCAACAAATAGTGAATCGCCTCCACATCCCCCTGTCGGGCACGGTAAAGAGGGCCATCGGGGTTGGGTTGAACCTGCCACTGCCACTCTCGGTGCCATTCCGGGATCCCTTCGTTGGTCAGAAAGCCAAACAGCTCCACATGGCGATGCCCCTGAGCCGAAGCGATCTGTTCCAACGTAGGCGCTAGAGCGGCCAATAAGGGATCCGGCTCGGGTAGGGGATCCCCCTCCAGGCGCAGCAGCAGACGGTGTCCGGAAACGCGCGCCTGCACTTGGACATGCCCCAACGCCAGGGATCCCAGCGCCTCCTCCAACCCGGTGAGGATATCGGGCAGAGCAACTTGTGAAGAAGAATTGGCCACCGGCCGAGAGCCCACACAAGAACTGGATCCAACCTAGCCCAACTCCCCTGGTTACCTAAGCTGTCCTTTTTTCGGTCCCATCGGTTGCCCAGTAGGCGGACTGTTTATGGATGAAGGGCCTAACCCGTCACCCCTCTGAGAGACCTTCCAACCCCAGCAACGGGATCCCTTGGCAAGGATGAAACACCTTCTCTCTGTTGTGGCTTGGCGTGCTACTATTCAGGTCTGAAAGGGAGTAGTCAGGCGGTTTGCCGCCCTCTGCATCGACATACTGGCAACAACAGCCCGGTGCAGAAGACAGAATCCAGCTGATTTTGGCTTTCTGGTGACGAGACTTTCACTGAGTTCACGCAGGGGTGAGCTTGGTGAGTCTCTTGGACTTCTCCAACCTCGCTCTGCTGTGTGACCCCTTCTGCACACAAGAGAGGTTGGAGGTAACAAGATGTGGGCCGGTTTTTTGGCGAGTTTGCTGCTGGTGACGGTAGCGGAGCTTGGGGATAAAACCTTTTTCACCCCCCTGATTTTGGCAATGCGGCATCCACGTCGTTGGGTCTTTGTGGGGGCTTGGCTGGCTTTGGCGATGATGACGCTGCTGGCAGTAGGGGTGGGGCAGTTGTTGTTCAGCCTGTTTCCGGCGGTTTGGGTGCAGATCCTCTCAACAGGGGTGTTTGTGGCTTTTGGGCTGAGAATGCTCTGGCAAGCCTACAACATGACTCCCAAACAGGAACTGGAAGAGGAAGAAGAAGCCCTGAAACTTGTGGAGCAAGCAGAAGAAAAAGGGGCAGGTCGAGGCGGAGCTTGGGCGATTGTCTCGGAAGCGTTTACCTTAACGGCTGTGGCAGAGCTAGGAGACAAAACCCAAGTGGCAACCATTTCTTTGGCCGCAGCCCATCCCGGACTCAGTGTCTTAGCAGGGGCAACCCTTGGGCACGGCCTGATGGTGGGAGTCGCGGTGCTGGGGGGACGATTTCTGGCAGCGCATATCTCCGAAAGAGCAGTTCATTGGATTGGGGGATCCCTGTTTTTGGGTTTTGCCCTGTTGACAGGTTGGGAGTTGATCCGCTGAATCTCCGCAGCCGGCTCTAAGGGATCCCTATCCAAACTCTTGTTCGATGATCCGCCAACTGGCAGCGATCACCCCGGGTTCTAAGCTCAGGCGGCTGACGATCTGCTCCAGAGACTGGTCATCGCGGGTTTGGGTTACCATTTCGGCCTCCACTTCCACCAAATCGGGCTTTTCTTCCAGATCGGTGCTGTGGAGAGCCCGCAACTTCAAATGGCTGGGAGCTATCCCCTGCAGCAACAAGGCTCGGACATGGGCTTCCTCATGGCATTTGCAGGTAAAGGAGCACTCGTAAACCAATTCCAGTTCTGTGCCCTTCAGGGGTTGCTGATTGATGCGATACCCAAGGGGGCGCAGCAGAACATTGGAGATCAACACCGCCCCGGCGCCAATCGTGGCCTGCAGAAAAAAACCTGCTCCAGAAAAAGCTCCCACCGCTGCGGCACACCAGATGGTGGCTGCGGTGTTCAGACCCCGTACAGTGGCTCCTTCCTTAAGAATGACCCCACCGGCCAAGAAGCCGACCCCCGATACCACCTGGGCGGCAATGCGGGTCGGGCTGCCCTCATCCGGGGTGAGAACCGAGAGCATGACGAACAAAGCTGCACCTGTTGCCACCAGGGTATTGGTACGTAGGCCGGCCATCCGTTGTCGCCACTGTCGCTCCAGGCCGATTAAGGATCCCAGGGTAAAGGCAACCCCCAGGCGAATGGTGAAATCCAGCCAAGACAGGGGCATAGCAAAACTCTCTGCATCAGAATTCTTGCATGGCAATCCTATCGTTATTATCTCGAGGGCTGTTTATGCTTGAGCTTTTCTTTAAGGCGAGGGCTCAGAGTCGGTGTGTCACCATCGGCCCAAAGGTTGGATAGAGAAGGTCGCTCCCGTGCAGTTTACAGCCCCTTGCGCCCATGGCGGTCCATAGGGCACCGCCAGTCACGTGTAACAACTGTGGAAGTTGAGTCCCCTCTCTAGAAGGATGGCCCTCTGGGGAGCAGGAAGCATAATCCCTGCTATAGAAAACCCGCGCAAGGGCGGAATCTCTACCGAATCTCCAATAGATCCATCCGATAGAGGAACTATCAAGGATGACCGCACAGAGAAATCCTCTGATGGGGTATGGGAGCAACCGCCGACAGTGCCTCAAGCAATCTGCAGAATATTTCGATAAGTATTAAAAGCTACATTCTATTTGATGTGCTGGTGCACCTGGGAGGTGCAACTGGGTTAATTTTGTCTTCAAGACGATAGGCGTCAACTTCACCCCTCTGATGAAAAGAGAATCCTGGAATTCCTGAGTTTACGACCCAAGGGAGCGAACACTGTTAAGCCACCTTAGCAAGACTTCACATTTCCAGCATCAAAGACAACTTTTGTAAGCTGCTAATCCGTATTATCACTATTGGTGTTTTATTTCACGCCTTCAATACTGGAATCAGCATTGGACAGTACCAGAAATGGCTATCACCGGTAACCTATCGGATTTCTCTCTGACGGACTTAATGCAGGTCCTAAAGCGGGGGCACAAGACGGGTCAGCTATCCGTAGCTAGCCCCAATGGCATTCACCGCATCTGGATCTATCAGGGGCGGGTGGTTGCTGCCAGAGAACCCGGTCGTAAGATGGGCCTGGCGGAGATGCTCTCGGAGGAGGAGTTACTGTCCAACCGTGTTCTGGATAAGCTTACCTCTCGCTGTGACATCAATGAGCCCCTGGGAGTATGCCTTCATCGTCAGGGATTGATTACTGCCCAAACCCTAGCCAGCTTATTTCGGCAGCAACTTAGACGGGCCGTATATCCCCTTTTTGCTCTGGAGGAGGGAGGATTTGAATTCGACGGCATAGCTATGTTGCCCTACGGCGAAATGACGGGACATAGCAAAGGCATTATGGATGTTGTGATTGAGGGGCTAAGGTTCATTCAAAACAGCTCTTCAAGCGAGATAAACTTGCTTCAGCCCGATCAGGTTCTAGAGCGCACAAGTTTAGAGATCCCTCTAGTCAAGTTGGCCCCACTGGAATGGTCGGTTCTGGAAGTTCTCAGTACTTCCCCGTTACGAATTCACTCTGTGAGTCAAAAGCTCAAGGAGGATCTCTTGGAAGTACGTAAGATTTGTACTCGACTTCATCAGGTTGGCCTGCTGCAAAAATCTTTACTGGAGGTTCCAGGTTTGATCCCGGTTTCGGTTGGGTTGGACTATCCGCTCTCTAGAGGATCCCAAAGGGAGACAAGCCCGGTCTCCACAGAGTTGGGAGCTAGCCCTAATCTTTCTTTGCTGAGTCGTCTTACCTCGGTTTTGCGTGGGATCCGATAAGGGCTCTGAACACCCATTTAATGAAGATACATTTAATAGAGATATCAATCAGTTAGTGATCTCATTCTTTTAGGAGTTGCTATGACCGTTAACATCGCCTCGATTCAACCCATCCTACAGAATTTTGTTTCAAGTACTCCAGATGTACAAGGAGCAGCTGTGGTCACCCCCGATGGGCTGCCTTTGTCATCCGTTTTACCCACGGGGCTGGATGAGGAGCGAACCGCTGCCATGTCCGCCGCCATGTTGTCTCTCGGAGAGCGAATTGGTAAAGAACTAGTCCGTGGGGAAATCGAGCGGATTTTCGTGCAGGGGGACAAAGGCTACGGTGTGTTGACCAGCTGTGGACCAGATGCTGTTTTGTTAACCTTGGCCAGTGCTGAGGTTAAGCAGGGGATTTTATTTTTAGAGATTAAGCGCGTTACTGAAAGTATTACCCTTGTTCTTAAATAAGCTGGAATGTTTTTCAGCGATTTCTAGACCTCAGGATCAGGGAAACTTGATGCTGATCCAATCCCTTGAATTGAGGAAAAGTGAACCGAGATGGTTTTAGTAGATAGACAAATACTATTTTTTTACTATTTTGTACCACACCCAATCACATTTGAGAGGCTCCCATGGCTATTGACCCAAAAGCGTTGCTATCCATCTTGATCTGTCGTACGGATCTCACCGATAGTGACAAGGCAATTCTCAAGGCTAATGCTGAATGGGGGGCCCACTTGGCTCCTGATATGGCCAGCTGTTTTTATGCTTATCTGGATCGAGATGAAGAAATGGCAGCCGTGATTCAGAAGCACAATCGCGAGCGATTGGTGTCAACTTTTACGGACTGGTTTTCCGAGATGTTTACGGGTATGGATGACTGGGGAGAGGCTTATGCCCAGCGGCGTTGGAAAATCGGTTTGGTGCATGTACGCATCGGGATTGGCCCACAACATGTGGTGCCTGCTATGGCCACCGTGGTACAGGAGGTGGGCAAACGGATCCTGACTGAAGGTAAGCCGGAGGCGTTACGAGAATCCCTCGGCAAAATTTGTATGATTGACCTCTCCTTCATCGAGCAGGCCTACATTGAGGTAGCCTATTCCGCGGTTCAACAGGAAACCGGCATGAGTGAGGCTCTCTTCAAGCGCTTAATTGCGACTGGTGTATCCAATTAGTTGGGCAGTAAAGCCATGCAGCGGCACACGAACATTATGCGAGTAGTGGTGACGGGACCTGTGGGGGCGGGAAAATCCACCTTTATCCGTAGCATTAGCGAAATTGAGGTGGTAGATACCGACCGTCGCGCTACCGACGAAACGGCCCAGCTCAAAACCAACACCACGGTGGCCATGGATTTTGGTCGACTGAGTTTGGGAGATGACATGTGGCTTCATCTCTACGGCACTCCAGGGCAGGCCCGTTTTGACTTCATGTGGGATCTGCTGATCCGCCGTGCTCACGGCTACATCCTGTTGGTGCCGGCTCATCTGCCGAAGCAGATGCAAGCAGCACGAGAGATCAAAGCCTTTATGCAGAGCCGTTCCCAGGCCCCGATGGTAGTGGGGATCACCCACACCGATCACCCCAACGCTTGGCCGGAGGAGGACATTCAACTGGTTCTGGGGGATGGAGACCTCTACACTTCTTTGAACGCTAATGATCGAACAGCAGTGGCAGCAACCTTGATCCTGCTGGTAGAGCAGTGGACGGCAAAACTTGCCCAGGTGGTATAGTCATTGCCATTACAGCCCTTGCGCGGGTCTTCCAGGACAGATCTTGCGCTTCCTGTTCTCGCTCCGCGAGGTGCGGAGCAACCCTCCCGCTCTGCGGGGCCTGGAGGGCTATCCCTCCAAAGGGTAGATCTCAACCTCCATAGTTATTACAGGAGTTATTACATGTGACTGGCAGTGCCCTATAGGCTGCCATGGGCGAATGCACTAGCGTGCACTGGGTGCAAAGGGCTGTAAGGCTGAAACAGCTCCCTCCCCCCCTTCACAGCGTGGCACCGGCCGTGGAGAAGTGAGGATGGAGAAGTGAGGAGTGAGGGGGAGGATTCATTACTCACTTCTCGTTTCTCTTTCCTACATCGCATCTCTATATCGCTTTTATGGGGGGACAGGACTGAAGCAGAGGGTGTAAGCTCAGCCTCAGGACCGGGAGGCAGGGTGGGAGACGACCATGTATCGCGTGACACTTGATGTCCACCAACATATCGACTTGCCCCACCCTGTACTTCTCTCGATAACAAATCCTCAGAGGACGGTGCGACTACACCTTCCATAATCTTTCTTCAAACCTTGATCGGTCAGTTAAAGCCGTTACTCCTACGCTGAACGGAACTGACGCTCAAGATCGCTCGTTGTTTCACGGCACTTCCCGATGCAGGTTGGTTTGCAACCCTTCCCGGTGCTGGAGAACATCTGGCTCCCCGGTTACGCCG
>JAUQVK010000093.1:0-53232 GCA_039794845.1 Thermostichus sp. DRC_bins_24 | reverse complement strand
GACCCTGCTCGAATTCCTGCGCTGGAGAGCCGTATGCTGCAACAGTTGATGGCCAATCACGTCCTCTGGACGGCTTTGATCGCCAGTTTGTTGGCTCAGGCCATTAAGCTGCTCCTCACCTATACGCAGTCGGGAAAAGTAAACCTGCGGGTGCTGGTGGAAACCGGGGGTATGCCCAGTTCTCATGCGGCGTTGGTGACGGCTTTGGCGGTTGGGGTGGGGCTACAGGAGGGGTGGGATAGCCTACTGTTTGCGGCAACGGTGGTGTTTGCGCTGGTCGTGATGTACGATGCCGCCGGGATCCGCCAAGCCGCCGGGAAACAGGCGCGGGTGCTGAATCGCCTCATGGAAGAGTGGTTCGAAGAGAAAGGAGCGGGCAGCTTCAAGGAACCCTACCTCAAAGAACTGCTGGGCCATACCCCCCTGCAGGTGATCGCCGGGGCGGCCTTGGGAGCCGCTTGTATTGGCTTATCCTTCGCCTTGGGAGCCAATTGAACGGAATTGGGGCATGCTAGAGCAGAAGTGTCGGGTGCGGTCATGACCCACAGTCCTCAATCCCGTCGGATTCAGCGCTGTCCTTCCTGTGGCAAGCCGATCCCAGCCTATCGACACAAAGCTCCCTACTGCGATCACTGCGGTTGGCGAGAGACGGCAACGGCCAAACCCTCCCAAAAACCCGGATCCCTGGCCCAGAAAGTAGAAGCTCAAGTGAGTGGGGCGAGCCAGTGGGCCAGCCAGCAAGGTCAGCGTCTCGGGGTGCCGCGCCTGATCCAACCCCTTCTGAACTTCAACTTCTACCTGTACGTGCTCTGGGGGATCAGCCCCCTCTTTCCCATCGTGGTGGATCGACCGCTCCTGGCGGAATCCAACTACTTGTTGCTGATCCCGCTTCTGTTGAGCTGGGGGTTACTCTATATGGCGGTGCGGGATCTGCCCCTATCTGACAATTTGCGGCTGCCACGCCTCCTGTTGGATGTGTCGTTCATTCTGGTGCCCTTCTTTCAAAAAATTAATGTGTCCAAAGCCCCCAACCGCCCCTATTGGAATGCCTTGCTGATTTGGGTGATCGGGATCCTCCTCTTCGCTGCTTTGCGGCTTTGGAGCTTTAGCCTTATCTTGACGGTGGTGACGTTGCTGTTGACCAGTTTCTGTACGTTGCTGTTCTGAATGGGACTCTTTTGAAAAGCTCTGGCACCCCATGAGTGTTGCTGCCGCCCGTCAACGGTTCATCTGTGAAATCCAAGCGGATCCGATCGATTTGGGCCGAGCCGCCCTCTGGATTGCCCAGGAGGCCTACCCAGATCTGGATGCAGAGGAGTACTTGGCGGCATTGGATGAAATGGCGGCAGAGGTGCAGGAACGGCTGCCCCCGGAGCGTTACCCGATGCGCATCCTCAAGACCTTGAATCACTACCTATTCGAAGATCTGGGCTTCCGCGGCAATAGCGAAGCGTATTACGACCCGCGCAACAGCTTTTTGAACGAAGTAATCGATCGGCGCACCGGGATCCCGATCACCCTGTCGTTGCTGTACCTGGAGTTGGCCCGCCGCCTCGATTTTCCCATGACGGGAGTGGGCATGCCCGGCCACTTTTTGGTTCGTCCCCTGTTTGAAGGCTCGGAGATCTTTGTGGATCCCTTTCATCAGGGGGAAATTTTGTTTCCGGAAGACTGCCAGGAACGATTGGCACAGATTTATGGCCCCGGGATCCCTCTGCAAGACCATTACCTGCAACCCACCCCCTCGCGCCTGATCTTGGTGCGCCTGCTGAACAATCTCAAGCAAATTTACCTCAGCCGTGCCGAGCTAGAGCCGGCGTTGGCGGCGGTGGAACGCATTTTGTTGTTGATCCCCGAAGCCCTGCCACAACTGCGGGATCGGGGCCTGCTCTACTACCAGTTGGGTCGTTGGCGACAAGCCCATCAGGATCTCAAATCCTACCTGCAGCAGGCACTGCTGCGAGGGGAGGCCAATCGTTCCGATGAACATTTGATCCGAGCAATCCTCCAGAGGCTGGAACCCCATGCCGGTTGATGAACCCTCATCTCATGGTTAGCTCCACATCTCCCTCACGGCCCAAGACATTGATCCCCACACCACCGGCCTGCAGATACAGCCCAATGTCAATGGATCCTTCTCCCACAGCGATGTTGTGCAGGGTCACATGGGGGAGCCATAGGGGCAAGGTGGGCTGCGTCAGACTCACCCGCTGCTGTTGGCCATCGATCTCAAGCCCCAAGCAGGCCTGCAACAGCAAAAACACGCTGGCCGCCGCCCAAGACTGGGGCAAACAGGCCACCGGATAGAGGGTGGGACCTTCCCGCTGCCGACGGGTAAAGCCACAAAAGAGCTCCGGTAAGCGTTTCAGATCCAAAAACTGGGTGGCATCAAACAGGCCTGTCAGCACTCGTACCGCCTCCGCCTTGTAGCCATAACGGGCCAACCCCGCCGCAATCAAAGCATTATCGTGGGGCCAAATCGAGCCGTTGTGGTAGGACATGGGGTTGTAGCGGCCCTCCCCCTGGGGTACGGTGCGGATCCCCCAGCCGGTAAAAAAGTCCGGCTCCATCATCTGCTTGGCAATGCGGGCCGCATGATCCGGATGCGCGATCCCCGAAAATAAGCAGTGGCCCATATTGGAGCTGCGCACCCAACAGGGCTTTTTCTCCCCATCCAAGGCCAGAGCATAGCCCCCCAGTTCTTCACACCAAAACTGCTCCCAAAAACGCTGCTGCAGAGCACGGGCCTGGTGTCGCAGGGTTTGAGCCCGCTCGGCGTAGCCCAGGCGTTCGGCCATCTGGGCCGCCAGCACCTTGGCCTCATAGACATAGCCCTGCACCTCACACAGCGCCAAGGGGGGCTCCGCCAGGGATCCATCCGGGTAAAAAATCGAATCTTCCGAATCTTTCCAGCCCTGATTGCGCAAGCCCTTGTGGGCCTTGCCAACATACTCCACGAAGCCATCCCCATCCGGATCCCCGTAGGTATCGATCCAGGTGAGGGCGGCTTCGATGTGGGGCCACAGCTGCTTGAGCAGCCTCAGATCCCCGCTGCGCTGGGTGTAGCGCCCCGCCAGCACCACAAACAAAGGGGTTGAGTCGATGCTGCCAAAATACTGCCCGAAGGGCACCTCACGGGTTTTGGCCATCTCGCAGCGGCGTTGCTCATGCAGGATCTTGCCCGGCTCCGCATCTCGACTGGGATCCTCTTCGGTGGCCTGCTGAGCAGCCAGGTAGAGCAGCACCCCCCGCGCAATCTGGGGAGACCACCAGAGGGTGGCCAGGGCTGTGATCAAAGCATCCCGCCCAAAGACGGTACTAAACCACGGCACCCCCGCGTAGGGATACAGCCCATGGGGAGTCTGGGTGAGCATCATCAGCAGATCATCCCGCGAGGCATTCAACCAATCGTTAAATTGGGCATTGCCGGTGTCGATCTGGGCCGACTGGGCACGGATGTGCTGGCGTTGGGCTCGTTCCGATTGCAGAGCCTCCTCATAATCTGAATCATCTGAGGATCCCCCTCCTTTCTCCTCTCCTGCGTAAGCGCAAACCACCGTCAGCCAGAGATCCCGCTCCTCCTGGGGTTGTAGGGGCACCCACCACTGCACCGAATCTTTGCCCACCACCGCCGGCGCGGGGGAAAACCGCAGGCGGGTATATCGCTCCACCCCATCCAAACCCCGATACCCCAGGATCACCTCATCCGAGCTCACCTGAGGGGAGAGCCTCTCCCCCTGCTGACTGCGCTGGATCCCGCGCACCTCAAAAATATCGGCAAAATCCGCCTCGAACCGGAGGGTAATCGGCACCCGAAACGCCTCAGAGCCGTAGTTGTGGATCCGGATCCGCTCGTAGGCGGCGTTGTTCCAGAGAAAAGTGGTGCGCAAAACATGAAGAGTATCTTGGCCGATGAATTGCCCCTCAGAAGTGGTGAACTCAGGGTTGGTCAGATCCACCGCCAGGATGTCTTTGTCCTCCCGCACCTCCGAGCTGAGCAGCAGAAACTGTTTCCCCTCTAGATCCAGCACCAACCGCGATAAGAACCGGGTGTCATCCCGAAAGAGGCCGTGATCCCGGATCCCGAGGGGACGCATATTCCCCAACCGGTCGAACACGGCAAAACAGTTGTCGTGCTTAAGCACGTGGGAGCGGGTCTCTGCCAAAGAGGCACTGGCTCGAATGTAGTACTGCTCCTGAATCTGGATGATGTCTTCTGGCATCCTTTCGTCCTCTGCTAGGCCGCCGTCATCTCTGGTTGGGCCAAGGCCGCCTGCCCTTCGCCGAGCAACCGTTGGTAGATAGCCTCGTAGCCACTCACCATCTGGGCAACGCTGTATCGTTCCTCAAACACCTGCCGCACCCGCTGCCGACTCAGGGATCCCACCCGAGCAACCGCCTCCACCGCCTGAGGCACCGAATCCACGATAAAGCCCGTCTGTCCATCCACCATCACCTCCGGCACCGAGCCAAAGCGGGTGGCGATCACCGGCGTGCCACAGGCCATCGACTCAATCATCACCAAGCCAAAGGGCTCCGGCCAACGGATCGGGAACAACACCGCATAGGCCTTGCCCAAAAACTCACTTTTTTCCTGCTCATTGATCTCACCGATCAGCTCCACATTGGGGTTCTCCCGAATCATGGGAGCAATACACGACTCGTAATACTGGCGATCCACCGAGTCAATCTTGATCGAGGCCTTGAGGGGCATGCCCGCTTGGGTGGCAATTTCAATAGCTGTGTCGAGGCCCTTCTCCGGCGATACCCGCCCCAGAAAAGCCAGATAATCCCCCGGCTCAGGGTAAAAAGGATGCAGATCTAACGGTAAGCCATGGTAAACAGTGCCGGCCCAGCGGGCTTGGGGCAATGGGCTGCGCTGGGCATTGGAGATAGAAACCAGGGGAATGTCGTCAAATTCGCTGTAGAGGGGCTGCAGCTCAGGAATATCCAATCGCCCGTGCAGAGTCGCTACAAAGGCAACTTGGGGATGACGACGAGCCAAGGCGTAAGGATAGTAATCAATATGGCCGTGGATCAGGTCAAACTGATCCGCCATCTGAAAGACCTTCTCCACCATCAAGATGTGGGGGGCTACGGTGTCAATGGCACTCTTATCCAGCCGCAAAGCTTGATCCCGAAAGGGAATCAATCGTGCCTGGGTCTGGGAATCGCCACTGGCAAATAGGGTCACCTCATGACCACGACGCACCAGTTCTTCGGTTAACCAGGACACTACCCGCTCCGTCCCGCCATAGAGCTTTGGAGGTACGCTTTCATGTAAAGGGGCGATTTGAGCAATGCGCATATCACTCCTCCTACAGACTTATCAGGGTTGTCTTCGTCGATCCTCGCCAGCTGCTCGCAATATTGTTTAATAATTTGTCATTAGCAGAACCTGTCCTGATTTGGCAAGAGCGAGTCATGACAAGGGATCGAGGGGGATCCAGGAGGGTGCTCTCGATTCAGGTATAGATTGGGCACCTCGATTAATTGTCTTGCTACAAACCACACAAGTCTGGAGACTGGAGATCTTGTTCTATCGTTGTCTTCTCAAATCTTCTCAACAAGACTTGGGGTTTGTGAAATGCGCTCCGCGTTCCCACCGGCGTGAGCGAGGTGACCGACTGTAAACTGTAGGAGTCTGGTCGAATTGCAACTGCTTTGGCGGTGGCGAAGGTGGGCAACTTCGAGCAAATTCACTGTATCTTCACTGTCGTTTTGGCTAATGCTGGCTGATGCTCAATATCGACCGCATTCGACAACTAGCAGAGTCGTATTCCCCACAGGAGGTCTTTGCCGCGCTGATTTGGCAGCGACGCTTTAACCTTTTTGACGGGCCAGAGATCATCACAGATCTAGCCAATCATCCAGAGTTATGGAGAAGTTTTTTGTTTGCAAAACCCGTTTACGCCCCAGATGAAAATGGATTGAGCTTTAGCGGCCTTTTGGACATGTTGCTAGCGATGGCGAACTACCGACCCATGCCGGAGGCCAACATTCTTCGCTTTGTCTCGTATCCTGCAGACACACTCTACGTTTTGGCTGAAAATCAGGATACTATTGTCGCCCAGTTGCTGGATCTGGGTAAAAAGTGGCAAGCAGATGAGGTAACCGCATTCGATAGCTCGCAACAGGAGGAGGATTGGCGGTTTAGAGAGGATGCGGCTTTGCAGCTGAGACAAGGCTTATGGGGGCAGGGATCCGCCTCCACCTGCGATGGGATCCTTCTATCCTACTGGTGGGATTGAGCAGCGCTGGCTAGCTCTAGGCAATGCTCCCAGACAGGGGCTGAATTGCCACGGGGGTCAGAGGAGAGGAGGTTTGCACCTCCTGACGAATAATGGCTTCTATCAGCTCATCTAGGGCTTCCAGATCAGAGAGGTCGTAGGCTTTCTCCCAGAGGATGGTATTGATGGCGGACTCTTGCTGTTGTGTTAGAACGGAGGATTTTAAAGCTTCCTTAATAATCTCGCGAATGCGCATTTGAACCTCGCCAACTATCAACTTTGTCAATCAACATGTCAATCAACTATGTCAACTGTATGGTTGAGCTCATCACACCGGCTGGTACAGCTCTTGCGCGGGTTTTCTACAGCAGGGCTTGTGCTTCCCAAGCCCTTTGAGAGTGAGATCTCAACCTCCGTAGTTACCTGGTAGTTACCTGTATGTGACTAGCATGTGGCCGGTATGGAACCGGTATGTGACTAGCAGTGCCCTATGGGCCGCCATGGGTGAACGCACTAGCGTTTCCTTGGTGCAAAGGGCTGTAAATCTAAGATGCTGAAAATATCTAATAAATGCCATCGTCAGGATCACCGATTTCGACAAAGTTTTCGGTTGACCCACTTAAGTTTTCTCAGGGAAAATGCTCATGGTACTTTTACAGAGCTTTGTTGGTAGCACACCTGAGTCTACGAATTTTTGCCGATAGGCAGTCCCTAGTTGAGGGCCGTTCGAGCTTCGCGATCCGTTGGAAAGGCAGTACGAATGATCCGTTCACCCGGATAGCGATCCACGGCAGATAGGCCGAGATCCCGCACCACAAATGAACGTTGGATCCAGCGGTCAAAACCATCGTAGCGGGGGGTAAAGGCGGTGCGTCCGTGCACGGTGCGGCGGTTGTCGATGCAGAGCAGATCCCCTGTTTCCAGCTTGATGCCCCGATAAACAGAGTTGATCGCCTCCTTCAGGGCCTCTAGGGCCATGCCAGCTTCGGGGGTTAGCCCCACCATCAGGTCTTCATCGTAGTTCAAGAAGGGATCCTCTCGGCGGCCATACAATACGGGCAAAATCGGGCCATTGGTCAGGGCTTGCAGGTTACCGAAGGAGTAGTCGATGCCGGTGCGATACAGGGGCTCAAACAGCAGCTCCCGCTCCCGATCTTTGAGAAGGGGGAGGGCATGGCTAATGCTGGCGTAGGTGGTTTCTGCCACACGGTCGTGGTCGGGGCGCAGGCAAAACAGCAGCAAAAATTCCGGCGGAAAAGGATGAAAAACCGTCTCACGGTGAAATTGCAGCCGGGTGCGGGAGCCCTCCGAGGATTGCACCTCCTCGCTGCCGGGGGTGGGAACCAAATTTTGAAACAGATCCCCATTTTTTTCTTGAATGTAGGAGACCAAATGCCCCAAACGGCTGCCGATCATGGCCAGACAGCGTTCGCTGACAAAGGTGGTCTTCTCCTCCGAGCGCTGTGCTAAAGCCGGTGTGGGGGTATGGTAAAGGCCCGGATCCACCGGCAACCCCCGCAACAGCAGGATCCCCTCTGAGTTGGAGTACACCTGAAACTCCAGCAAGGCCCGCCGCAGATACCGGGGCAACTCATCAGCCCGCATTTCACAATCGAGAAGAAATTCTTCCGTTTCCCGATAGGGATGGGGCCCTGGCGCCAGAAACAGGTTCATTGTCATTTCATCAAAGCGCCGACAATCGATCAGCGGGCACCCTTCTCCAAGCTGTGAAGTTTTCATGATAATCCCTCACCACCCACTGCTTTAGTCATAGCAACCGCAGCAACGGTTTGGCAGGGATCCCACACCTGAAACCCCAGAAATTCTCTCCACTGGGGGCATGGGTTCAGCGGACCAGATCGAGAATCCAGGCAAAGTAAAAGCGGCTACGAATGGTTTGTCGCTGCCGAACTTTCCAGCCCAATTCGGTTAATTTACGCACCAAAGTTGCTTCTCGATGTTGATAAGCACGGGTGGCTTTGCTGGGACCGGGGAAGAATTCCCCCACTTTTTTCAGCAGCGTCAGCAGAGGGGTTTTGGGGGCAAAGCTGAAGATCAGGCGAGACTGGGCTAAGCGGGTCAGGTGCTCTAACATGCGCAGGGCATCTGCTTCTGGGTAGTGGATCATCACATCCAGGCAGATCACCACGTCGTAGGAGCCCGTCAAGTCCTCCAGATCCGAGACGTGAAACTGAGGGTTTTCGGGGGATCCCAAGGTTAGCTGCTGGCGACGGCGGGCTTCAGTTACCATCTGTTCGGAAATATCACTGGCGAAAACCTGGGCCCCTTGGGCGGCTAACGGCAAACTAAGGCTCCCTACCCCACACCCGGCATCACAGATGCGCAAACCGGAGGGATCCCCCAACCACTGCAACACCGTGTCCACCGTGCGAGCGTGGCCGAAGCGAATGTCCTTCTGGACGAAGTTGACCTCCTCTTCGCCATAGATGCGCCGCCAACGGTCGAAGCCAACCGAGTTGAAATAGTTGCGGACAATGGTTTTTTCTTGCATGGAACTACCCGTTGCGCTGTAGGGATTCAGGGCAGGAAAAGGATCGACATCCTGCTGCGTTAGGGATCAACACATCTTCGCCAACGCGGATTGTATTTTACCGTGGAACCCCGGCAGCCATCCGCGTCATCTGCCCTAGGATTGTATTAGAATTAACCCGCCTCCGTTCGGATGTTTCACCATGACCGAAGCTGAGATCGCACAGGCGTTGCAGGCCCGGTTGGTTGCCCCCGTTAAGGTTGCTGTCAAACGTCGCCAGGGTCACTTGTACGTCCTGCTCAGTCGGCCCTCCCAAGCCCAGCTGGATTACCCTCGCCTCACAGACCAGTGCAAGCGGAGCTGCAGGCGTTGGCTTTATCTGGCCTGGAACAAGTGACTGTATACGGGCGCGAGTCGGGACATTCGGAATACGAGTGGCAAAAGACGGATTCTTTGCCAGACCCCCTCTTGACCATGACGGAAACCACGATTGCGCTGGGGGAAAAGAACGATTCGCTGCTGCAGGATCTGACGGTGGTGGCCCCTGCCCCCGCTAACCCGAGGCGTCAACCGCTGCCGGATCCCCCAGATAAAGGCGATGGCGGATCCCGCATGTCTTGGGTATGGCTGGGGGGAGCTTTGCTGGTGGTTGGGATCGGGCTGGTTTTTGTAATCCTTGCCTTCTCGTAGATCTGTAGGTCAGGCTTGTTGGGGATACGGGGATCCGGTGAGGGCCGAGGCGGTCAAAGTCGCCTTTTGCAGTGCCTCCTGCAGCATCCGCTCCACCAACTCGGTAAACGTCCAACCCAGCGCTGCCGCCGCATCGGGACACAGAGACGTGGGGGTCATGCCGGGCAGCGTGTTCACCTCCAGCACCCAGGGGTTCTCGGCAGGATCCACCCGCAAATCCACCCGTGCCAAGCCCTCACACCCCAGCGCTTGATAGGCTCGCAACCCCGCCGCCTCACAGCGGGCCAATCCCGCCGGACTGAGGGAACAGGGGATGAGGTGCCGGGATCCGCCGGGAGCATACTTGGCTTCGTAATCGTAGAAACTACCCCGGGCGGGAATGATCTCAATGGCAGGGAGAACTTGCCCCGACAAAATCGAGAGGGTAATCTCTTTGCCAGGAATGTAGCGCTCCAACAGAATCCGCGACGACACCGACCGGGCCAACTCCAGCCCCTGAGCAAAGGACCGTTCATCCTCGACAATGCTGATGCCGACGGTGGAGCCATCATTGCTGGGTTTGATCACCAGCGGGGATCCCAGCTCTGCCGCACACTCCGCCCAAGTGCGAGGGTTTTGCTCCTCCCAGACGATCCAATCGGCGGTCGGGATCCCTTCGGTTCGAAAGATCTGCTTGGAAACCAGCTTATCCATGGCTAAGGCGCTGGCCAACCGCCCGGATCCCTGATAGGGCAGGCCCAGCCAATCCAGCATTCCCTGCACCACCCCATCTTCGCCACCGGGGCCGTGCAAGGCAATCCAAACCAAGTCGCAGCCGGCTTCCCGTTCTTGCCAGAGGCGTAGGGGCAAATCCACATCCGGGTCGATCACCTTCACCCGATGGCCCAGATCCTCCAAAGCCCGCTTGCAGGCTTTACCCGTTACCCAGGAAACCTGCCGTTCTGCCGAACGCCCCCCTGCCAAGACGACGATATTCATAGCTTGCTGTCTCCCTCACCCCTCCAAAGCACCACCATCAACAACACCGCTTGGTCTCGTCCTACGAAGTAGGACGACGGCGACGCAAAAACTCGGGAATATCCAGGCTACTAGAGGTGGGCGGCTCCGGCTCGGGGGGCTGTCGAGGGGTTGACTCAGAACTGGGGGCAGCCGGTTTGCGGGCGGCAGACTTGCTGGGCGTGGAGACCTTGGCAACAGGGGCAGCAGCAACCCGTTGTCCCCCCTGGAAGCCTGTGGCGATGACGGTAATGCGCACCTCTCCCTGCATACGCTCGTCTTGGACGGTGCCGAAAATGATGTTGGCATCCGGATCGACGGCCTCGGCAATAATCTCGGCAGCCGCGGTGACCTCGTGCAAGGACAGATCCGGGCCACCTGTAATGTTGAAAAGAACCCCCTTGGCCCCTTCGATGGAGGTTTCCAACAACGGCGAAGACACAGCCGTTACCGCCGCCTCGCGGGCGCGGGATTTACCGGATCCCATGCCAATGCCCATCAGAGCCGAGCCGGCATCCGCCATAACGCTGCGCACATCGGCAAAATCGACGTTGATCATGCCGGGGATGAGAATGATATCGGAAATGCCCTGCACCCCCTGGCGCAACACATCATCCGCAACGCGAAACGCCTCTTGCACAGGGGTTTGTTCTGAGATCACCGAGAGCAACTTGTCGTTGGGGATCACAATCAGGGTATCGACGGCCTCCTGCAGAGCTTGGATCCCTTCCTCCGCCTGCTTGGTGCGGCGCTTGCCCTCAAAAGAAAAAGGCCGGGTTACCACCCCCACCGTCAGGGCCCCACTGGCCTTAGCGATCTGGGCCACGATCGGCGCACCACCCGTACCGGTGCCTCCCCCCATGCCCGCGGCGATAAACACCAGATCCGCCCCTTTAAGAGCTGCCGACAACTCTTCGCTCGATTCCTCCGCCGCTTTCTGACCGATGGCGGGATTGCCCCCTGCTCCTAGGCCCCGGGTTAACTTCTGCCCAATTTGCAGACGATTCAACGTAGAGGATTGAATAAGGGCCTGAGAATCGGTATTGACGCTCCAAAATTCGACACCCGTGAGGTTATTGGCCGCCATCCGACTGACCGCATTACCGCCACCGCCACCGACGCCCACAACCTTAATCTTCGCGGCATTGCTCGGCATGATCCCCTCTGGATGGCCCGCCGCTTCGGTCTGAGATCCATTCCTTTCGTACTCAGCGTGAGAAGCGTCATCCATGTAACGCTCACTCCAACGGGAAGGGGTCGGCTGCGCTTGATCCAACCCTCGCCCAGGATTGGGAGGATGGATATCTGACCAATTGGATGGCATGTCAGCTCCCAAGATAACCTAGTTTCGGCAAATGTCGAACAAGCTAGCTGATTTAATATAGAGCAACTCTCTTCAGATGCCAACGGCACAGATGTAGGTGAATGATCTCAACTGGATTCAGGTTTCTAACCACCGCGAATCGACAGGATCTCGACAGCATCGGTTCGTGTGCAGGAACGGGGAATCCTATTTTGAGGCAGCTTTGCTCCCTATCGACAAAAGTTAAGCTTTGCGCCGCAGTTCCCAATAATGAAGGGATCGGTACTTCTCAATACTTAGATTAGACAGGTGGGTTTGTTTCTGTTGAGATCCCCGAGGGCTGTGTTTGCTTGCTACTGAACTTTTGTTCCCAGCTCAAAGTAATCAGGAATACCTGACCCTGCTGATATTTTGGTGTCATCGGTATAGCGAGATACTAGACTCCGTGGCGAGTGAGGGCCCCCTCTTGATAGGCCATTGGATCTGTCTGGAGTCCAGATTCGAAAGTTCGTGGAACCGGAAGATCACGTTGTCCTCGCTCAACCTGGCTCTGACCTCCAAGGGGATGATTTGTCCTCACTGTGGATGGGCTACTACCAACTTCGCCACACGGCAACCCCTGTGGAAGTTGAGACCTACCCCCCGGAGCGCTTAGGAAGCACAAGTCCTGTCGTAGAAGATCCGCACAAGGGCTGTAAGTTGGGTTCAAGTCCTTAGCTAGAGAGGTTTCGACCATGGGCCGCGGGCCCGTTCCTGCTGTAGCCAGAGGGCTGCTCCGAAGGCCAGCAAAATCATCGGTAGGCCAGCCCAGTTCACCGCCTGCCAACCCCAGCGGTTGAGCAACCCCCCTGACAAGAGGGTTGAGGCTGCGACGCTGCTAAACATGAGAAAGTCGTGGGCGGCCTGAGTTTTGGCTCGCTCTGCCGGCGTATAGGCTTCGGTCAGCAGTGTGGTGGAGCCGACAAACATAAAGTTCCAGCCAATGCCCAGCAGCAACAAAGCGCTCCAGTAGTGCATTAGGCTAATGCCCAACAGGTTGATCGTGATGCAGACGATGTTCAGGATCCCACCCGTCAGAATGATATTCAGCAGGCCAAAGCGGACAATCAGCGCCCCTGTAATAAACGAGGGGGCAAACATTCCTAATACATGCCACTGAATCACAAAGGCTGCTTGGTGAAAGGGAAAAGCATGCTCCACCATCGCCAGAGGAGTGGAGGTCATGATCAACACCATCACCCCGTAGCCCAGCATGCTGCCCAACACCGCCACCCAAAATACAGGCTGACGCATGATCGCCCCCAGGGGCCGGCCCGTTCCGACCCCCTCCGTTTTTGGCCAAGGGGGTAGGGGCACACTGGCCAGCAGCGGCAGAGAAAGGGCTTGCAACAGGATAATTGTCAGCAGACAGCCCGCAAACGTGGCCTCCACGAACCAATCTTTGGTCCAGGTGGCCAATTGTGGCCCCAACACCGCCGCTACCACCCCCCCTGCCACCACCCAAGAGATGGCCCTGCTGCGGAAAGAGTCGCTGGCCAATTCCGCAGCCGCAAAACGGTAATAGCCCACAAAGCCGTTAAAACAGCCCAGCAGCAGCATCGCTCCACAAAATCCGACAAAACTACCGGCGAAAATGGCGTACGTCCCCAAGCCAGCCCCTGCCATGCCGATGCCAATGCCGGCGGCAAAGCCCAGCTTGCGGCCCACTCGTGCCATCCAGAGGGAGGCAGGAATGGTGGTGAACAAGGTGGCCAGGTGCAGCAGCGCTAGCGGGAAGGTGGCCCAACTTTTGTCGGTCAAGAGGCTCGCCCCGATCAGGGCGGCGACGGTGAACAGGATGGAGTTGCCCGTCATGGCTAAGGCTTGACAACCCGCCAATTTGAGAACCGACGTTTTGGCCTTGTGGGAAGAGGGGAGGGTTTCTGCCAGGGATCCGGACATGCGCGTTGGAAAGGGGGAAGGTTGGCTCAAACGGGCTGCGGGCTAGAGAGGTGGTCGTTTAAGAAGCTGAGCACGCGCTCCCAGGCCAGAGCTGCCGCGGCTGCATCATAAACTTCTGGGCGGCTGGCGTTCATAAAGGCGTGTTGGGCCTCGTAGCGGTAGAGGGTGAAGGGAACTTGCCCTTGGCGCAGGCGTTCCTCCAGCTGGGCGACGAGGGTGGGATTACACCAGTCATCTGCGGTGGCGAAGTGGGCCTGTAGGGGGATGCGAATCCGGCTGGGATCCACCTGATCCAGGGGCGGAATACCGTAGAAGCAGACAGCCGCCTCAAAGCTCGACAGGTGGCTGGCCGCGGCCAAGGTTAAGGCTCCTCCGAGGCAAAACCCCATCACGGCCACTTTGGGAACCGAGGCTTTTAGGTACTGAATTGCCCCGACCATATCCTGCTGAACCACATCCTCTCGCTTCAGGGATCCCATCAACTGCTGGGCTTCGGCTGCTGTTTGCGCCAACTTGCCCCGATACAAATCCGGTACCACCGCCCAGTAGCCTGCTTCTGCCAGACGATCCGCCACCGTCCGAATTTGTGGGTTGAGGCCCCACCATTCCTGCAACACCACTACGCCACCCAAAGAGGAGCCGCTGGGTTTGGCTTGGTAAGCAGGCACAGTAGCCCCGTCAGGACGGGAAAAGGAGATCATGCCGGTCATAAGCGTAAAGTGTGCCAGAAAAAAGCCCATCTCAGTTCAGTATCGCCCCTCGCGGGAGCCGGACGAACTGCGTTTTGGCCAAAGACCCTTTGGACAAGACCCAAGGCAGGGGTTCAAACCAGCTCCAGATGGATCTCCGCTTTTAGCCGCTGCGGCAAGGAAATTTTGAACACATCCCCCTGATCCATTTCGTGGGCCCCTTTCATGCTGGCCAGCGCCTCCACCACTTCGTCGGAGTTGGCGGTGAGTACCACCACCGGACGCTCACAGGCGATAGGAAAATCGTGCCAGGTGCCGAGGTGCAGCAGCAGCCCATGCCCCGCCGGGAAACGCAAGGCTTGTACCTTGTCCAGATCCGGCGCTTCTTTGGGGTGGTTAGGGGGAGCCATTACCATAATGAACGGCTCTTGCCCTAGCGCGATGAACAACTGCGTCATGCGCATGTGGCGCTCCAACCAAAGCACGGGTGGGTAACCGGGCAGAATCTTGGCGGTGCGGATGACGGCCTTGCCGGTGTACTCAAAGTCGATATTCTGCCCTTCCAGAACCCGCCCTTGATAAAACGGGATCCCCAAACCAGGCTTGGCGACATTATCCCCCAGCAGCTGGCCGAAGGGCTGCACAGTTTCCGGGGTAGCATCCACAATTGGTACCCGGACAACGGTGGGGGCAGTTTGGGTCGTGCTCATGGTTGGATCCCTTGCGCTATCGATTTTTAAGTCCAGCCTTTCACTATAGGAGATCGACGCGGTAGAAACCGTTTTCTTCGTAACGGTTTGGATCCCTATGGTGGATGGATTTTATCCCTGCGGGCCTTGAGGGATAACCCACTGCTCGATGATGGAGCAAATTTGCTGGGCAGCGGTACCATCGCCAAAGGGATTTCGGGCTTGCGCCATGCGGGCATAGGCCTGGGGATCCGCGAGCAATTCTCGCGCTGCCTTCAGAATCCCGGCGGTATCCGTACCAACAAGGCGGGCGGTGCCGGCGGCGATTGCTTCTGGCCGTTCGGTGGTTTGCCGCAACACCAACACGGGTTTGCCCAGGGCTGGGGCTTCTTCTTGAATGCCGCCGGAATCGCTGAGGATGAGGGTACAGCGTTGCATGGCCGCCACCCAGAGGTGATACTCCAACGGCTCGGTCAGAAAGACCCGTCCATGGGATCCCAGCAAAGCCTGTAGGGGATCCCGAACCACGGGGTTACGGTGCAGCGGCAGCAGCAGGGCGGTATCGGGAAACTCTTCCAAAATCTGCAACAGGGCTTTGCCAATCGAAGCTAAGGGATCCCCCCAATTTTCCCGCCGGTGCAACGTGACCAACAGAACGCGATATTGCTGCCAATCCAAGCCGGGGATCGGGCAAGGGATCCCTTGGGAGGCCACCTGCAGAAGGGCATCGATGACGGTGTTGCCGGTCAGGTAGATGGATCCCACCACATCGCTTCGCTTTAGGTTGTCCACCGCCTGGGGGGTGGGGGCAAAATGCAGGCTGGCCAACTGGGAAATGAGGCGACGATTGGCTTCCTCTGGAAAGGGATTGTAGAGATCATCGGTGCGCAGGCCGGCTTCCACATGCCCCACCGGGATCCGTTGGTAAAAAGCGGCCAGAGTGGCGGCAAAGGCGGTGGTGGTATCTCCCTGCACCAGGATGAGCTGCGGGTGCTGCTCCTGGAAATAGGTTTCTAGGCCCCGGAGTGTGGCTTCGGTGATGTCCGTCAGGCTTTGGCGCGGGCGCATAATCGCCAGATCCCGATCCGCCTGTAGGCCGAACAGGTGCATCACCTGATCCACCATCTCCCGATGTTGTCCGGTCAGGATCACCTCAGTGCGTAGGCTGCGGCTGGCCTGCAGCGCGTGGATCACGGGGGCCAGTTTGATCGCTTCGGGCCGCGTGCCCAAGATCACCGCAATGAGAGGAAGAGAGGTCATAGATTCAAGGGCATCGGCGCTGCTGGGGGCTGGAAAGCTCTGGCCCACCTCCGAGCAACTTATCAAAACACATCGGTGCTGAGTCGGACTGGGGATCCCGTTTTTAAGTTCCTCAAGGCTGGGGCAACGCCACTACGGTGGGGGCAGATTCCGGGTCAGGTTGGGGTCGATTTTGCGGCAACAGGAACCAGAAGGTGGTTAGGCCTGCTTGGCTGGTCACCCCGATCTTACCCCCCAGCTGCTCCAGCAATTTTTTCACCAAGGCCAACCCCAGCCCGGTGCCGCCCCGTTTCCAGGGATCCCCGCTCGGCACCCGGTAAAACTTGTCAAACAGGAGCGGCAGTTGTTCGGCGGGGATCTCGGCAGGGTTGCAGATCTCGAAGCGAATGTACGTTGCCTCCGGACGACCCGTGGGCTCAAAACGCTGCGAAGTGATCGACAGGCGAATCGTTCCCCCCGGGGCGGTGTACTTGCAGGCATTGTTGATCAGCTCGCCCAGAATGCGCGACAGACGCTGGGGATCCGTCCAAAGTTGAGGCCCGGCAGCCTCCAAGGCCGGATCCCATTCCACCTGTAGGGTTTGTTGGTAGTGGGCGATACGGGCCTCAAAAGAACGCAACAGCGCCGGGATCCAACGGGCCAAATCCACCCGGTCAGAGAGGGGTTGGTCTACCCCGGCTTCTAGCCGTTGCAGATCCAGCAAATCATTGATCAGCTCGATCTCGCGGGTACATTCGGTTTCCAAAATATCCAGATAGCGCTGCCGCCGTGCCTCATCCTGAGTTTTGCGGATCATGTACAGGGACATCTTGATGTTGGACATGGGGGTACGCAACTCGTGGGAGATCGTATTCAGAAAGTCATCCTTGAGTTGATGCAACGACTTCAGCTGCTCCACTTGGCTTTGCAAAGCTCTGTACAGACGTGCTTGTCGCAGCCCGATCGCACATTGAGTCGCCACCTGCCGCACCAGCCGGATCTCGGGCTCGCTAAAGTGTTTGTCGACGGGTTTGAACAGCCACAGATCCCCAAAAATCGCCAGATCCTGCGGAGATGGATTGGGGGCAACGAAGCGAACGGGTTGGGTGTGCTCGCTTAAAGATTTCTGGCTGCTCAAGCGGTCGAAGATGGGACAGGCCAGACACAAAAGGGGTTCTTTGAAATCCCGTACACGGGTTGGGGGAATTTGACAGAGCAAAACCGGATCCCCGGCCAAGAGGCGTCTGTACAGCCCACTTTCGGTTCCGATCGGCACGGCACGTTTCAGTTGGGTGGGCAAACCCCTTCCAGCCTCGTAGGCGATCCGGCTAACCCCTAGCTCGAGGTCGTAGAGGGCGCTGTTACAGCCCAAGACGTCCAGCCGCGTGGCCAACTCTTGCACTGCCGTCTGCAGTATTTGCTCTTCTTCCAGGCTGTCGCGAACTTTGTCGGTAATGCGTTTAAGCGTGGCTTCGTAGTTGAGGGCCTGCTGCAATCGCACCGTTTGCCGTTGCACTTGTTCTTCTAAGGTGTTGCTGAGGCGCTGATGCTGCCGTGCAAGGGATCCTCGAGCTCCGGGCTTCAGCCCCGCCTGCTCATCCCGTCCACCTTGCAGGCGACTGAGCACCTGCCGATCCACCAACACCAGCAACCAACCCGAAGATCCCAGGCTGATCCCCACCAACAGGAGATAGATCCAGGCCCATTTTTCGGAGGCGTTTACGGTGTGAATTCTGGCTTCTGGGGACGTGATCCGCGCCGATTCCGCTTGAAAAGGGGATCCCTGATGCAGCGACAACCCAGTTAGGCCCACAACTCCACAGAAGAGGGAGGATCCCATCAGCCAGAGGATTTTTTGGCGGAGCTTCATGCTGACCAATGGGCGTCGGAATCGCGTGACAACGTGAAGAGTAAGTGAAGGCGCCATAGGCTTGGATTGCCCTTACTATACCCGCTTCAGCCCGAAAAAAACTCTCTTCCTTTCCACAAGTTCACTTCTGCTCTGCAAAGAAACCATAAAGAAACCATGAAGAGGGTTGGGATCCCCTACAACTCTTTTTTCCCCAACAACCCCGTCAACTTATGCTGGCGGCCATGGGCACTGTGCACCTGAGCACGGTAAGGCTCCAACTCACTTCCCTGCACCTGCGCCTGAATTTGATCTCCCCGTTCGTAGAACTGCAGAATCGATCCATCTGAGGCCAGTCTTGCGAATATCCCCAAGTTAAATGCTATACTTGCGCATCAAACTCAAAGAGGGGTTATGCCAAGCTGGCTCAGTCGAACGGTTGGCGGGGTGCTGGCAGGTATGCTGGCTTGGGCAGGGATCCCTTCTTGGGTGCCGGCGCAAGTGATCGAGGACGAAGGGGATTTAATCCTCACCTACGAAGCCTCTGCAGATGCGGAACTGGAGGCGGTGCGCCTGATTTTGGAGAGCAATGGCACCTTTGACAAGCTTATTGCTGGCCTGAATGAGGAGTTGGCCTTCCCGCAAGATATTCAGGTGGTTTTCACCGAGTGTGGCACGGTCAATGCCTTTTACGATCCTGAGGCTGTGCAGATCTCGATGTGCTACGAGCTGATCGCCTACTATGCCGCCCTCTTTGCGGATGAGAACACCTCCCCAGAAGAGCTGGAAGAACATGTGATCAACGCTGGCCTATTTACCTTTTTCCACGAGCTAGGTCATGCCTTGGTGGATCAATACGAGCTGCCGATCACCGGGCGAGAAGAGGATGTGGTGGATGAGTTTGCCGTTTTGTCTCTGCTGGAATATGGCTCAGAAGGAGAATGGGCGGCCATTGTTGGCATGGCTCAATTTGCCTTCGATGCGGCCGTAGAAGCAGAATTGGAAACCCTCGCCTACTGGGGGGAACACGCCCTCAGTGCCCAGCGGTTTTACACCATGGCCTGCCTGATCTACGGCAGCAACCCCGAGCAATTTGCCGATTTGGTGGGAGAGGACGGCTTACCCGAAGAACGCGCCGCCCAGTGCCCCTACGAATACGAGCAAAAGTACAACAGCTGGACGGTGCTACTGGAGCCTTACTTCAAGTAGCCCAATCACACGTAGGGATCCCCTAGCCCAAGCCCTCAACCCGGACAAATTCGGACAAATAGGGATCCCACTCTTGAGCTAGCTGTCTGTGCAGCCACAGATTGGCTCACCAAGGTTAAAAAAACGAGCCTGAATGACTAAATCCAGCCCATCTCATCCAAAACGAGGGCAAACACCGTCGCGCAACTGGCCACCAACAGCGACACATAAGCAGGTTGACCATGGGCAATGCAAGCACCGGCTGCCACCGAAGCGCCCACAGCAGCGGAAAAGGTGCGGCCAGCCCAATTGCCTTTGGAAGGTTTGTCGGAGGGGTTGAATTTGTTAAACATCTTTACGCAAGAAATGGAGAAACAAAAGGGACGAATCCATTGGGAAACCGCCTCAGACTATCACCCTCAGGCCGGGGGTAAAACCATCCTCAATATTTCTTCGCTTAGGCTTCAATCTTTCGTAAAATTGCGCTGAGATGCTCATAATCATCCCGCAACAGCGAGCTCAACTGCCGCCCGGCCTGTAGCAGCCAGTTGCGATCCCGATTTAGGATTCGGTAGCTCTGGCGAATGACGGCGGCCACCAACTCATCGGCGGGGATCCCGCTCACTTGCAATAAAGTCCGCAAAAACTCGAAAGAGCGGCAAAACTCCGCCACCTCTGTCTCAGAACAACGGTAGACCGGCTGGTGAATTTGGGGGGGCCGTGGCGGCAAGTATTGATGGATGCGCCCCTCGCTGACAAAGCCGACGATGGCCGAGCGGAAGTCGGTACGCAACATGGCGAAAATCTGGGGCTGTTGTTCCCGGAGCTCCTGAGCAGACAGCCCTAGAGCTCTGGCACGGTGCACCGTATCAATGGGGGTAATGGCCGCGTGACAAACCACTCCGTAAATGAGATTGCCCGTCTCTTCGTCTTGAGAGCGCGTCCAACTGCCGAGGGCAGGCATGGTGGGAAAGGTCAACCGTTCCGGCTCAAAACACTGGGCTACAAAAGTTGTGGTGCTGGCCTCCACCACTTCCCCAAGGGCAGCACGCGGTTGGAAGGGAGTGCGCGAAGAGAGAGCTCGCATGGGTTCTACTCGAGGCAACTGGCAAAGGGGAGGAGGTAAGCGCTCAAGGCCGAGGGAGGAGAATATTGAGCATCCCTAGATCTTAAGACTTATGAAGGCAAAGACAATCAACTTGCCCAATATTTTGCCACTTTTGCAAAGTTTTTCTTTCGTCTTCTCAAGAAATCTGGCATCTCTGGCGAGCCATCTGCTGACTTGGCGGGCCTAGAGTCTGTAATTGCTAAGAAAGTTGGCTGCCGTTGAGTGTTGCTGCGTAATATATTTTTTCACACACTCCTGAGGAGATTCGCCATCCTAAGTATAGGTAGTCGGCGAGTGGAGGGAGAACAAATGAACGCCCAACAACGTAGTCAAATCATCGCTTCTGAGTGGATGATCGACAACCAAAATCCGGTGCACTCCATTTCTCGGCTCAAGTGCCGGGCTACCTATTCGGATGTAACCCTGTGGTGGTTGGTGGTGCAGCTGAACCTCATGGAACAAACCTCCATGCACTCCGAGCACCGCTAAAGTCTCTGTCCGCCTTGGGTCTGGGAGGATTCCCTACCCAACAATCCCGGACTCGGAAGCAACCCTTAGATACGGAAAAAGAGCTGAAATCTGAGCCCGAAAGTGACTCAAACTACAGCTCTTCTGACGAGAAAGCAAGGGGTTGAGACGATAGGATCCCTCAATCTTCCAAGGGCAGTACCGCCACCTGAGCCGGCTGAACCGGGAAGGGGAAGAAGGGTTGTTGCACAATTTCAGTCGGCAACACACTGCGCACCTGCGAAGCCACCGCCACTGCTGTCACATCGTAGGTTTGGGTGGCCATGCGGGGGTAAAGACCAATACCGATGATCGGCAGAAGCAGACAGAGGGCAACGGCCATCTCCCGTGGGCGCACATCACCTAGGTAGTTCTCTATCACCAAGCCCGGATCCTGAGCCCCGTAGAACACCTGCCGCAACATCGACAGCAAGTAAATGGGGGTAAGGATGATCCCGACGGCAGCCAGCAGGGCGATCCCAGCCTTGAAAGTGGGCGTGTAGGCATCGCTGGTGGTCAGTCCCAGAAACACCGTTAGCTCACCGACAAAGCCGCTCATCCCCGGCAGAGCCAAAGAAGCCAGGGATCCCGCCGTAAACAGGGCGAAGGCCTTCGGCATTTGCTTGGCCAACCCCCCTAGCTTGTCTAGAGAAAGGGTGTGGGTGCGCTCGTAGGTAATCCCCGTCAGGAAAAACAGGGCTGCCGCGATCAGACCATGGGAGATCATCTGCAACAGGGCCCCATTGATGCCCAGCTCTGTGAAGGCCGAAATGCCGATCAGCACAAAGCCCATGTGGGCGATGGAAGAGTAGGCCAAGCGCCGCTTCAGGTGGCTTTGCCCAAAGGCTGCCAGCGCTCCATAAATGATGTTCACCACCCCCAACACCGCCAGCACCGGGGCAAAATACACATGTGCCTCAGACAACATGCCCACATTCATGCGGATCAGACCGTAGCCCCCCATCTTCAGCAGCACCCCGGCCAAAATCATGGAAATGGGAGCAGAGGCTTCACTGTGGGCATCCGGCAGCCAAGTGTGCAGGGGGAAAATCGGCAGCTTCACCCCAAAGGCAATGAGCAAGCCGGCGTACACAAACAATTCCAGGGCGATCGGGTAGTGCTTGGTGCTCAGCTCCGCCATATCTAGGCTGAAGCCTTCACCGTAGAAGGCCATGGCCAGGGATCCCACCAAAATGAAAATCGAGGCAGCGGCTGTGTAAAGAATGAACTTGGTGGCCGCGTACTGGCGATTCGGCCCACCCCAAATGGAGATGAGCAAATACACCGGCACCAGCTCGATCTCCCACATCAAGAAGAAAAGAAGCATATCCTGCGCCAGAAACACCCCCACCTGGGCGCTATACATCAACAGCAGCAGGAAGAAAAACAGGCGTGGCTTATTGGTCACATTCCACGCAGCCACCACCGAGAGGGTGGTGAGCAATCCCGACAGCAGTACCAATGGCAAAGAAAGCCCATCCACCGCCAGCGACCAGTCAAACCCAATTTGAGGCACCCAGGCATAGCGCTCCGCCAGTTGCAGGGAGAAATTCTGGAGATCGTAGTGCCGCCCAAAAGCGTAGATCATCAGGCCCAAGTCCAGAACCCCCACTGCGAGGGCATACCAACGAACCCAACGGCTCTGGGGGATCAAGGGGATCCCAAAAGCTGCCAGCATCGGCAGGAGCACCAGCGTCGTCAGCCAGGGAAACTCAAGGGAATTGCTCATGACCAGGAATAAATACTTATGCTCTGCATTCTGATTATATGAAGCTCTGTAAACAAATGGAAAGCTGTATTGACAGGAATGACTGTGCTGTTGCGCAAATCTTACAAAGAATGTTCTTATGTTAAGCAGTAAGAAAATCCTATGGATCGCCGCAGCCAAACGGGGCTGGCTCCCAAAGGGCCAGATTAGTGGAATGCTTTGAGCCGCTTGAGCTGCTCCGGTCCAAGGTTCAATCGTGAAGATGCGTTGAGGCCAATCCTTCAGTCGAAGAGCCGCGGTAGGACCAGCCGACCAAGCCTAGAACCTACTCATCTTCCGCGAAGACAAAGCGGTACAGCTCATCCAAGGTGGGCTCTGGGCTTTCCAGAGCAAAGGTGACGGCATCTTCGATCAGCGCCGTTGTCTCCGCTTGGATGGCCTGAAATTCCGATTCGCTCATCAGCTTGTGTTCTAGGGCGTAGCGCTCCAGCTGTTTAATCGGATCCCGTTGCCGCCAAAACTCTTTGTCTTCCGGGCTACGCAACTCGTCTGGGTCGGCGAGGGAGTGCCCCCGAAAACGATAGGTGATGCACTCAAGCAAAGTAGGGCCTTCTCCAGCTCGGGCCCGTTCGATGGCTTTTTCAGCAGCTTCTCGCACCGCCAGCACATCCATGCCGTCAATCTGATATCCAGGCATGCCAAAGGCTGGACCCTTACGATAAATATCGGTATCGGAGGTGGCACGCTCATGGGCCATGCCGATAGCCCAGAAGTTGTTTTCCACCACGTACAAAATCGGCAATTTCCAAAGGGCGGCCATATTTAAGCATTCGTAAAATTGGCCGTTGTTGCAGGCCCCATCCCCGAAGAAACAGGCGGTGACTTGGTCAGTGCCGCGATATTTAGCGGAAAAAGCTGCCCCGGTGGCAACAGGGATCCCTTCGGCAACAAAGGCATAGCCTCCGAGGAAGTTGTGCTCTGCCGAGAACAGGTGCATCGAACCCCCTCGACCCTTGCTGCACCCGGTGGCCTTGCCGAACAGTTCTGCCATGACCGCTCGCGCCGGGATCCCGGTGCTGAGGGCATGGACGTGATCCCGGTAGGTGCTGCACACGTAATCGCTAGATTTCAGCGCCTTGATCACCCCGGTGGAAACCGCCTCCTGACCGTTGTACAGATGCACAAAGCCAAACATCTTGCCCTTGTAGTACATCTCGGCGCACTTGTCCTCGAACAGACGGCCTAGTGTCATGTCTTGGTAAAGAATGCGGGCTTGTTCGGCAGAAATGCGAGCTGTAGCCAAAGGAGGTGTGAGTTCCTGAACCATGCTGAAGTAGGGCCAAGGGTGACAAATCTTTGCGGTCTATCAATTATCACACGCTCCAGCCAGATTGCAGCCTTGCCACCTCACAGAGAGGGATCCCTTGAAGTACAGGGCCCCAGAGGTTGTTCTGGGGTCGAGAGGGTTAAACTGAGAGGCTAGGGCAAGAGGCTTTTCCATTGCAGCAGTGGCATTCAGAGACGGAAGAAGCAGGGATCCTGGCCGGGGCCAATTCTGCTTTCGGTTTGAATTTTGGTTTGGAACCCATGCTCGAGCCAAGGGCTGTTCGGCAAGCTAACGTCACCGGATGCGCATGATGGGAGCACGTTGGGTCAGCGGCTTGGCGGCGATGCTGTTTGCCCTGATGGTCACCATTCTGGGGGGTTGGTATTTTACGGCAGCAATTGGGCTGATCATCTTTTTGGCCCAACTGGAGTTTTTCCGCTTGGTTCAGGCGAAAGGCAATGCCCCGGCCATGCGCACCACCATGTTTTCCAGCCAGATCTTGGTGCTTTTGCAGCAGGCGAAACCGGAATGGACCAGCCCTGCGTTCATCGTGGCGGGATCCGTCATCTGCTTCTATCTGCTTTTTAAGCCGAAAGTGGCCACCATTGCCGATATTGCCACCTCGATCTTGGGATTGTTCTACTGTGCCTTGTTGCCGAGCTTCTGGATTCGGGTACGGGCTTTGCCCCTTTCGGAGGGGATCGGCGAAGGCTTGCGGATTACCCTGTTGGCGATAGGCTGTGTGATCGCCGCGGATGTGGGGGCCTATCTGTGTGGCCGGGCCTTTGGGCGCACCAAGCTCTCCGTCCTCAGCCCGAAAAAAACCGTGGAAGGGGCGGTGGCAGGCATTGCCGCCAGTATGGCGCTTGCAGTGGGCGGGGCCTATTATCTGGGCTGGCCTTGGGGCTGGCTGAGTGGCGGGGTATTGGGGTTTTTGATCGGGTTGACCAGCTTGCTGGGAGATTTAACAGAATCCTTGATGAAGCGGGATGCCGGAGTCAAAGATTCCGGGGATCTGATCCCGGGGCATGGCGGCATTTTGGATCGGGGGGATAGCTACGTGTTCACAGCGCCGCTGGTGTTCTACTGTATGCAGTTGCTCAACGCTTACTCCGGTGGGTAGCGGGCCGCCGCCAGGATTTCAGGACATGGTCACTCCGAATGAGAACAATACATAAGAACAATAAGAACAATACACTTTCTAACTCCCCTCTCCCGCTCTGGGAAAGGGACTGCGGTCGGTGCCACACTGTGCAAAGGGGGTGAGGGAGCTGTTTCGGCGAATGACCATAAGACCAGAAGAAAGCAGGCACAAGTCTACCCTTTCCGAAGCTGTCGCAGTTGATTGGAGAAAACCGCGCCCCGTTGCTTGCGATGGTGCTCCGCACCCCGCGTAGCGAGATGAGCATCGGGTACTTCACGCATCAAGAACTGGCAAAACAAATGCCAAGACAATCCCTCCAATGACAACAAACTCTATGGATTTCAAGAGCAGGCTAGAGTGTTTAATCTTGATCCCTTTCAGCCAAAAGGGAGGGAAGTCTCCATCTCTGACTTTCCAATGGAACATGGATAGTAGCAGGGGCACTCCACCAACTTTCGCGCCCATCAGCAGATGCAGGGCAATACTGATGAACACACCTACCCAGGCTATTAAATGCGCCAAATACCACGCATGATTGATCTCTCCAGCGGGAAGCCATTCTTCTTTCATCATTCGACCTGTCACAACCGCAAGGGTTACGGCAAGCAGCATCAGGGTATTGATCAAGTGGTGGATGGAGAGCCAAAACACTGGTTTGCCGGGTTGTTTGAGCTGACTCAGTGATTGCTCCTGGATTAAACGACGATAGCCAAGATGAAAGCTATAAAGAGCAAAAACGGGTAAAATTATCAGGAAGGTTAGAGCAATGGTGCCGTGAATACCCTGTATATCTGCCAGCCTGGGTAAAGGAAGACCGCCCCAACGTTTGTCATAGGTGTTGTAAACCCAAAAGCCCGAAATGAGGGCTAAAACAGTCAGTACCGCAGCAACACCATGCACTACGCGCAGCAAAACAGGTTGATAGGGATAGACACGCGACATGGCTTATGGTTCTCCAAATCCAACTTTTACCTATGGCGACAGCTCTACGGGGCGGCTCTGATCTGCTAGTGGGCGGCTTCTGGATTGGCTTCATGCCCATAGAGATAACTCAGGATGGCGTTGCGCAGACGATAGTATTGCGGATCCTCTAAGATGCGCTCCCGGTCGCGGGGACGAGCAAAGGGAATATCGATCACTTGGCCGATGGTGGCCGCCGGGCCGTTGGTCATCAGCACCAATCGATCTGCCAAAAAAAGAGCCTCATCAATATCATGGGTAATCATCAAAACCGTACAACGATGATCATTCCAAATTCGCAGCAATTCCTCCTGCAATTCTTCTTTGGTGATGGCATCGAGGGCACCAAAAGGTTCATCCAAGATCAACACTTCTGGGCGAATGGCCAGAGCACGAGCAATCGCCACCCGCTGTTTCATCCCTCCCGAGATTTGCGGGGGATACTTTTGGGCGGCTTCCCCTAAGCCCACCAAGCGCAGATGGTCTTCCACAATTTGGTGTTTTTCTGATGGGCTTTTCTGGGGAAAGACCGACTGAACTGCCAAATACACATTTTCAAAAACCGTCAGCCAAGGTAGCAGAGCATAACCCTGGAACACCACCATGCGATCCGGCCCCGGAGCCGTAATCACTTTTCCTTTGAGCTGTACGGATCCACTCGTCGGCTGAGCAAAACCAGACACCATATTCAGAAGGGTGGTTTTACCACAGCCGGAGTGCCCGATTAAGCAGACAAATTCCCCCTCCTGAATGGTTAGATTAATATCTCGCAAAACCGGATAGTCTCCCTTAGGGGTAGGGTAGGTTTTACTGACCTTTTCAATGTGTAAGTAAGGTTTGAGGGCGATTTGGGTTTTGGCAGCATTGGTTAAGATGGCTGTCATTTTAGCTTGCTCCTGAGCAAAGAAGTCTTGCAGTTGATTGAGGGAAAAAGAGGAATTTGAGGCTTGAATAGAGTTGGTTGGATGATGAGGACTATGACAACACCAATGGGCGACGATCCAAAGCTACCTCTGCCATATAGATGTCATGTTTGATCGGCAAGCTATTCAAATAAGCCACGGGATCCTCCCCATTAAAGGGAACACCGTCAAACAATTGAATGGGGTGCCGTTGATAAGACACATCAATGCCCAGCTCACGGGCCGCCGTACTGAAGACCCCCACTTGACACACCCGCTCCAGGATCTCCACCCAATTGCGGGGAAAAGGCAGATCCCCCCAACGGGCCATCTGGGTCATCATCCACAGGTGCTCAGTACGGCTAGGGCGGTTGCCGGCCCCCAAAAAGAACTGATGGTGGGCATATTCTCGCATGGGGGTGTCCAGGTCGCAGGTGATGCGATGGGGATCCCCCAGATGGATGTAGCTTTTGTCCGTACTCAGATAGGCGCGCCGACTCAGCAACTCCCGAATTTCCTCCTGATGGGCCGGATCTTCGCAATAGCGACAGGCTTCCATGAGGGCCTTGACCAGGGCGATGTGGGTATTGGGGTAGGCCCGCGCCCACTCCTCCCGCACCCCCAGCACCTTGCCGGGATGCCCCAGCCAAATTTCCAGATCCGTGGCCACCGTAAAGCCGCTGCCTTCGAGGGCGGCCCGCAAATTCCAGGGCTCTCCCACACAGTAGCCATCGATGTTGCCCGCCGTGAGGTTGGCCACCATTTGGGCCGGGGGCAGGGTTTTTAGCACCACATCTTGATCCGGATGGATCCCGCCGGCGGCCAGCCAGTAGCGCAACAGCAAATTGTGCATCGAGCTGGGGTGCACGACCCCAAAGGTGAGCTGACGGCTGGGACTATCCAGAATGTAAGCCTTGAGTTGGCTGAGGGTATGGATCCCTTGCTCGTAAAAGCGTTTGTGCAGGGTGATGGCGTTGCCATTGCGGGTGAGGGTCAGGGCCGTAACGATCGGCTGCGGGGGATTATCTCCCCCCCCCAAAGACATCCACACGGGCATACCGGCGGGCATTTGGGCTGCATCCAGGTAGCCCCCGATGATGCCATCCTGGATCCCTCGCCAACTGGTTTCCCGCACCAAGTTCACTTCTTCAAGGCCATGTTTGGCAAAAAAGCCTTTTTCTCGGGCCACTGCCAACGGTGCACAGGCGGTTAAGGGCACAAAACCAATGTCCAAATTCACCTTTTCTAGGCCATGCCGGGAGATTACCGCCTCCTTGCGGGCACGCCATTGTTTGATTCGTTTTTGTTGATTCAAAAAGTAGATGATCTCACTGCGATAGCTGTAGTAGCTGGGGTGATTCACCACCTCCAATCGCCGCCGTGGACGAGGAATATCGATGGTCAAGATATTGCCAATCCGGGATCCCGGCCCATTGGTGAGCATCACCACCCGATCCGAGAGCAGCACCGCCTCATCCACATCATGGGTGACCATGATGGTGGTCATGTGATGTTCTTCACAGATGCGCATCAATTGCTCTTGTAAATTGCCTCGGGTCAGGGCATCCAGAGCACCAAATGGCTCATCCAACAACAACACCTTGGGCCGCAAAGCTAAGGCACGCGCAATGGCCACCCGCTGCTTCATTCCTCCAGACAGTTGGGCCGGGGGTTTATCGGCAGCATGACGTAGCCCTACCAAATCAATGTGCTCCTCGATAATCTGTTGCCGCTCAGTCTGGGAATAGTTTTTCAAAACCGCATTCACCGCCAGAGCCACGTTTTGTCGCACCGTTAGCCACGGCAGTAGCGAGTAGTGCTGAAACACCACCATGCGATCTGGCCCCGGAGCGGTGATGGTTTGTCCATCCAGAGCCACAACCCCACCCGTCGGCAGGGACAACCCCGCCACCATGTTCAAGAGGGTGGATTTACCGCAGCCAGAATGCCCAATCAGCGAAACAAACTCCCCTTGATGGATTTGTAGATCGATCCCTTTGAGCGCGAGGTACTCCTGACCTCCAGGCAACCCAAACGACTTTTCTACTTGCTCCACATTTACCAATGCAGACACAACCAAACCTCCTCAAATCTCTTGAAACGATCTACACCTGTAATGGAAAGCTAGCGACTGGCTATTTTGGCCTGTAGAGCTGCCATCAATCGATCCAGCAACAAGCCCACAGCCCCGATGTAAACAACGGCAACGATAATTTCCGTTACGTAGTTTTGCTGATAGGCATCCCAGATGAAAAAGCCAATCCCAGGCACACCCGACATGACAATTTCTGCCGCAATAATGGCCAACCAAGATAGACCAATGCCGACTCGCAAACCGGTGAACATATAGGGCAAGGCAGAGGGCAACAAGACCTTAAAGAAAAAGTCTGTTTTGGAGAGCTTGAGCACCTTGGATACGTTGATGTAATCCTCTGGGATCTGTCGTACTCCTACGGCGGTGTTAATTAAAATTGGCCAAATGGAGGTAATGAAAATCACAAACAGAGCAGCAGGCTCATTGCGTCGTAGGGCCGCTAGGGCAATCGGTACCCAGGCCAGAGGGGCGACCATGCGCAAGAACTGAAAGATCGGATCCAAGGCTCGATTCATCCAAACACTGCTGCCCACCAAAATGCCCAAGGCGATCCCCACCAATCCGGCACTGCAATAGCCAATCGCCACCCGCTGTAAGCTGGCCAACGTTTGCCGCAAGAGACCCTGATCCAGGTCACTGTTGCGATACAGAGGGTGAAGGATGAGATAGCGACTCCGCTCATCCATCCAGACATCCCACGGCCCCGGTAGCCGAATGAGATTGGTACTCGCTAAAATTTGCCAGATGAGCAAAAATCCGACGATACCGATGATTGGCGGCAGAATTTGATCCCGATATTTCGCCAGATCAACTTTTACAGTTTTGGATTTAGAAATAGGGGAAGAAAGTGTGGTAGTCATGGGTTAGCAGCAGATAGAGGACAGTAAAACCTTGAGGCTCTCTAGGATTTGGACAGGCTCTACAGGATTTGAGAAATGAGGCATGGGTTCTGGCCGGTTTGGTTTTTTGTCTTTGTAGGCAGGCATAAGGTTTCCAAGCTCAACAAAACTTTTAGAGCAATTGCAAAACCCAACAGCCCAATCGTCATCGACAAGAGCAGTTTGGCCAAGTAGGGCTTCTTTGGTCTGTTGAAAAAGGGATCCCTAGAGTAGGAGTATTCACGAGGGACGTTGATTAGTGCCAACATAACGGATCCCAGACAAATGATAGGAATTGCACAACTCAGCGAGATACAGTCCTTTCGCTAGTCACATGTAACAGCTATGGAGGTTGAAACCCACCTCCTGGAGGGCTGAGGAAGCATAAACCCTGCTGTAGAAAACCCGCGCAAGGGCTGTACTGTTAGCTATGAATCCCGTTTACTGGATGGAGAAAGATAGGTATCCTCCCCAATCCAGTGGGTGAGGGTCAGTTAGACTTTTTTGATGTTCAAGCTGTTCAGATAGGCTTGCGGATCCTGGGGATCAAACACCACCCCATCAAAGAAGCGTTCAGTACCCCGTGAGGTGTTGCTGGGAATAGTGCTAACTCCCAAAGCTTGAGCCGCTTCCCGCCACAAATCCTCTCGGTTCACCTCATCCACCAGGCGACGAGCCGTATCTAGATCGGGAATAAAGCGGCTGTGGAACCCCCAACGTAGGCTTTCGGTTAAGAACCAAAGATCATGGCTCTTGTAAGGATACGAAACGCTGCCGCGAGCATCTTCCCAATAAAGGGGCCCTGCATTAAAGTCTTGGATCTTCGGCTTGTCATCTCCCATTTCGTAGCTGCCTTGGAAGGGAGGGGTTAGCACATCAACCGGCACATTTAGGTAGTCCCGACGAGCTAAAATGCGCACCAGTTCTTCTCGGTTGGCCGGGTCATCGCACCACTGCTGGGCTTCCATCACAGCCATCAACACCGCTTGCGTAGCTCTGGGGTTTGCTTCTACCCAATCGGCCCGAATGGCCAGATATTCTTCGGGGTGGAAGGGCCAAATTTCATGGGTAAGAGCGGCCATAAAGCCAATCTCATCGGCCACAATTCGATAAGGCCAGGGATCCCCGGTGCTAAAGGCATCCATGGTGCCGTTGCGCATGCCCTGCACCGTTTCTGCCGGAGGCACCGCCAACAGCTCAATATCTTGATCCGGATTTACGCCCCCAGCGGCTAACCAGTAGCGGATCCAAAAGTCTTGGTTGGCGTTGGGAAAGGTGAACGCGGCCCTAAACTTACGGCCATTGCCAGCGGCAAAGTTTTTGATGTAGTCGGCTGCGCCAGAAATATCCAACCCGATGCCCTGACCCGCGTGCATACCAGCAATGGCAATTCCGTTGCCCTGGGTTACCAATTGGCACAGCACCGCCATGCGCACCGGCTGATTGTTGGTGATGGCTCCGGTGTGAATTAGATGGGGCATGGGCATTTGCCATTTGGCTCCATCAATGCCTCCCCCCGCCGAACCAATCACCACATTGTCACGGGCCGATGGCCAGTTGGCTTGTTTCAGAACCTCTGCGCTGGTCATGCCGTGCTTATCAAAAAAGCCCTTTTCTTTGGCAATAATCAGAGGGGCTGCCTCAACAATGGGCAGAAAACCCAGCCTGATATTCGGAGTTTCTGGACCGCTGGCCTGGGCGATCCAGTAGCCGGAACTGGCCTGGGCTAAGCTACCGCTAAAGATTCCACCAACTGTTGCTGCTCCAGCGGACAGCAGGAAATTGCGACGTGACGTCATGCTCACCTCGTCTCAAGGATAATGGGTGTAAGTAAGGAGAAACCTCTCAAACCGCTAGGCCCATGGCTCCTTTCCGAAGAACCTCAAGAAATCCTTAAGCCCTAGCTTGGTTGTTATCCTAATGGTAGATAAACATAGAAACAATACAATTATTCTTTTCATGACCATAGATTCTAATCTATCAATCCGTCTGCTAACTTGATCTCGATGTGGTTTCTCCCTACTGTGAATCTCTCTGGGCAGAAAGTTCTCAAAAATTCCGGATCCCTGCCCCACGCGGGCTATCACTGGGATGGTTGGACGGATCCCTTTTTTGAGGGCTGGTATAGCCGGGTGACTTTGCCCCTCAACTCAAAAGATCCGCCGCTCAGCTTTGCCTTTATGTATGCCATCGATCCCAGGCAGGGGGGCATGGCTCAGGTGTTGGGGCCAGAGGAGGAGTTGCACTGGCGCACCTTCCCCAATCCACAGCGTTTCTGGGCGGATCCGAGTCATCTGGCTTTGGGTCACACAGGAGGGCCGAATCCTAGCATTCGGCAGGTTCGGGATCCTCTGACGTTCTTTCAGCAGACCGCCAGTGGTTACCAATACACCGCCCACCTGAACCAGGGCATTTTGCCGGATCCCCTGCGTTCAGAGCCGATTCGCTGGCTTTACCGCATCCAACCCCACTGGGCCTACGGGATCCCGCCGCGGGCGACGATGGGGGTATGGTCCTATCTGCCCATTTTTGAGCCGGGCTGGCAAATCGTGATGGCCCACGGTTCGGCCAGCGGCTGGGTGGAATGGAGAGGGCAGCGCTACGAATTTCAGCAGGCGCCCGCCTATGCCGAAAAAAATTGGGGGCAAAGTTTTCCCCGCCGTTGGTTCTGGCTCCAGTGCAATGCCTTCCCGGAGCATCCCGACCTCAGTCTCACCTGCGCCGGCGCAGAACGACGGGTTCTCACCCGTCCTGAAGAAGTAGCCCTGATCAGCCTGCATGGATGGGGATCCCAGCCTTTTCTGGAATGGCGGCCCGGACAAGCCCAGATCTCCTGGCAGGTGGATCCCTGGGGATCCTGGCAAATGACAGGGCAAAACGCCACCCATTGCATCCACCTCCAGGGTCACAGCCGACAACCCGGACAAACCGTCTTCACCCCGGGCCCCAAAGGGATGCAGCGCAACTGTCGAGACACCTTGGCAGGTCATCTGCAATGGCAGCTTTGGCGGCGAAACGGCCAGATCTGGACACGAGTACTCAGCGTCGAGAGTCATCAAGCCGGCCTAGAAGTGGGGGGAGAGCACGCTCAACCTTGGCAGGGCCGGTGCTGACGGATATCTGCACCTCCGCCAGACTTCCCAGAGGAGACTCTTGTGCTAGAATACCTGAGCCACATTGATAGAAGTCCGACGCACGGGTCGAGCGCGGACAAGCATTCAACCGTGGTTGCCCCATTCTCATCGCAGTTGGGTAGCTTGCGCCTGTAGCTCAGTGGACTAGAGCACGTGGCTACGGACCACGGTGTCGGGAGTTCAAATCTCTCCAGGCGCGTCCTTCCCCAGACAGTTTCGGTCTGGGGTATTTACCGTCCCTTGGTCTCTCCAAATCCTGTGTTAGGATTAGGCCTATCAAGTCCGCCTTGATGCAGGCGTAGGGAGCCTAAGGATCATGTTTGAACGCTTTACAGAAAAAGCCATCAAGGTGATCATGCTGGCGCAAGAAGAAGCCAGACGGTTGGGTCACAATTTCGTTGGCACCGAGCAAATCTTATTGGGGTTAATCGGCGAGGGCACTGGGGTCGCCGCCAAAGTTCTCAAGTCCATGGGAGTGAACTTGAAGGATGCCCGTATTGAAGTCGAGAAAATTATCGGTCGCGGATCCGGCTTTGTGGCGGTCGAGATCCCCTTCACTCCCCGCGCCAAACGAGTGCTGGAACTCTCTCTCGAAGAGGCCCGTCAGCTGGGCCACAACTACATTGGCACCGAACACCTCCTCCTTGGCCTAATCCGAGAGGGAGAGGGAGTGGCTGCCCGCGTTTTGGAAAACCTGGGGGTAGATCTATCTAAGGTACGCACCCAGGTGATTCGCATGCTGGGGGAAACCGCCGAAGTGACGGCTGGAGGAAGTTCCTCTGGCCGCACCAAAACCCCAACCTTGGACGAATTTGGTTCCAATCTCACCCAATTGGCCCAAGATGGCAAGTTGGATCCCGTGGTGGGTCGGATGCGGGAGATCGAGCGGGTGATTCAAATTTTGGGTCGCCGCACCAAGAACAACCCTGTTTTAATCGGCGAACCCGGCGTGGGCAAGACGGCCATTGCCGAGGGGTTAGCCCAGCGCATTGTCCAGGGGGATGTGCCAGACATTCTGGCAGAAAAACGGGTGGTCAGCTTGGATATCGGTTTACTGGTGGCCGGTACCAAGTATCGCGGCGAATTTGAAGAACGCCTGAAAAAGATCATGGATGAGATTCGCGGGGCGGGGAACGTCATCCTCGTCATCGATGAAGTGCACACCTTGATCGGGGCGGGTGCTGCCGAGGGAGCCATTGATGCTGCCAATATCCTCAAGCCGGCCTTGGCCCGCGGTGAGTTGCAGTGCATTGGGGCCACCACCCTGGATGAGTATCGTAAGCACATCGAGCGGGATGCTGCCTTAGAACGTCGCTTCCAGCCGATCATGGTGGGGGAACCGACGGTTTCCGAAACCATCGAGATCCTGTTTGGTTTGCGGGAACGCTACGAGCAGCACCACAAGTTGAAGATCTCCGATATTGCTCTGGATGCCGCCGCCAAGCTGGCCGATCAATATATTTCCGACCGCTTCTTACCGGATAAAGCCATCGATTTGATCGACGAAGCGGCCTCGCGGGTGCGCCTGATCAATTCCCAACTGCCCCCCGCCGCTCGGGAGCTGGATCAGGAGTTGCGGCGAGTGTTGAAGGAAAAGGATGCCGCTGTACGGGCCCAAGACTTCGACAAAGCCGGCGAGTTGCGGGATCGGGAGATGGAGATCAAACAGCAGATCCGCGCCATTGCCGCTGCCAAAAAAGCCGAGGAAAACAACCGCGATGAGATGCCGGAGGTAACCGAAGAGGACATCGCCCAGGTGGTGAGCGCCTGGACGGGGGTGCCGGTGGCCAAGCTGACCGAAACCGAGTCGGCGAAGCTGCTGCACATGGAGGATACCCTGCACCAACGCATCATTGGTCAAGAGGAAGCAGTGCGGGCCATTTCTCGCGCCATCCGCCGTGCCCGTGTTGGCTTAAAGAACCCCAACCGTCCCATTGCCAGCTTTATTTTCTCCGGCCCAACGGGGGTGGGCAAAACCGAGCTGACCAAGGCCTTGGCCGCCTACTTCTTCGGCTCTGAGTCGGCCATGATCCGTCTGGACATGTCGGAGTACATGGAGCGGCACACCGTCAGCAAGCTGATCGGATCCCCGCCAGGCTATGTGGGCTACAACGAGGGGGGCCAACTCACGGAAGCCGTACGCCGTCGCCCCTACACGGTGGTGCTCTTCGATGAGATTGAGAAGGCGCACCCGGATGTATTTAACCTGCTGTTGCAGATTCTGGAGGACGGTCGCCTGACGGACGCCAAAGGCCGCACGGTGGACTTTAAGAACACCCTGCTGGTGATGACTTCTAACATCGGCTCGAAGGTGATCGAGAAGGGGGGCGGTAGCTTGGGCTTCGAGTTCAACAGCAACGACGAAGATGCCAACTACAACCGCATTCGCAACCTGGTGAATGAGGAGCTAAAGCAGTACTTCCGGCCCGAGTTTCTTAACCGCCTGGATGAGATCATCGTCTTCCGGCAATTGAACAAGGAGGAGGTGAAGCAAATTGCCGATATCCTCCTCAAGGAAGTGTTTGATCGGATGACGGAGAAGAAAATCCGCCTTACGGTCAGCGACCGCTTCAAGGAGTTGGTGGTGGAGGAGGGCTACAACCCCAGCTATGGGGCACGGCCTTTGCGGAGAGCCATCCAACGCCTGCTGGAGGATATCCTGGCGGAAGAGATTCTGACCGGACGGGTGAAGGAGGGATCCGAGGCCATCATCGATGTGGATGACGAGCGCAGGCCGAAGGTGCTGGTGACGGAGCCAGAGCGGGTTTTGTTGCCGCAGGGGGCGGAGTAGACGTCTTTAGGGATCCCCCTGCAGGTCTGGCGTTTGTCTGGCCTTTTTCCCATCTGAGGGATCCGTTTCGACTTCGGATCCCTTTCCTGTCTTCTTAGGCTCGTTATCTTCAAATTTTTGAGTAGATTCACTCATAGGAGAATCCTGGCATGGTGCAATCAACCTATTACTACGGGGGGGGTGCTCCAGTACGTACCCCTCCTCCCGATTTGGCCTCGCTGCTGTTGCAGGAGCGGATTGTCTATCTGGGCTTGCCCCTGGCGGAGGAGTCCAATGCCAATGTCACCAAACTAATTGTCGAGCAACTGTTGTATCTGCAGTACGAGGATCGGGCAAAGCCGATCAAGATGTACATCAACTCCACGGGCACCTACAGCTATGACACAGCTGCCTTCGCCATTTTGGACACGATGAACTACATCAAGCCCCCGGTGCATACCATTTGCATTGGCAATGCCATCGGTATGTCCGCCATGTTGTTGGCGGCTGGAGCGAAGGGGTTCCGGGCCAGTTTGCCAAACGCCACGATTGTGCTGCACCAACCCTACGGTGGCACCCGCGGCCAGGCCAGCGACATTGAAATTCGCACTAGGGAGGTGTTGACGATCCGCAATATGATGCTGGAGCAACTGGCCCGCAGCACAGGGCAACCTCTGGAGCGTATTAAGCGGGATACGGAGCGGTTGTTCTTCATGACCCCAGAAGAGGCAAAAGCCTACGGCTTGATCGATCAGGTCTTGACCAGTGCTAAGTCTTTACCCGCTCTGGCATCCGCCAAAAGTTAGCGTGGAGGGATCCGCCAATGGTTCAAACCCCTGTGCAACCGTTAAAAGCAGTCTGTCTCGGTGCTGCACCGGATAAATGGGGAGTATGAAGAGGAGGTGAGAAGAGGATCTGAACCGATAGTTTCCTCTGTATTGCCCCAACTGAATCTGAGCGCAGAAGATCTCTTACAAGTGCATCGTTCCGGTTGAGCAGAGATGCAGATAGGTGTCCTATTAACTGTCTTGCTCTGGATCTCTTTCGATCTTTAATTAGGATTAGGAGTTGGTTATGCCGATTGGAGTGCCTCGTGTTCCCTACCGTTTGCCTGGCGAACCCTACAGCCAGTGGATTAATTTGGATGATCGTCTCTATCAAGAGCGAATCCTGTTCATCGGCGAAGCCATCGATGACAATTTGGCCAACACCATTGTGGGAGTCATGCTGTACCTGAACTCCCAGGATCAGCAAAAAGATATTGTTATGTACATCAATTCTCCCGGCGGATCTGTAACCGCAGGCATGGCCATTTATGACACCATGAACCACATCAAGCCGGACATTGTTACCGTTTGTGTCGGTCAGGCCGCTTCTATGGGAGCTTTTTTGCTGGCCGCCGGCACCAAAGGAAAACGGTTTGCCTTACCCCACTCCCGCATCATGATCCACCAACCCTCTTTGGGCACCATCCAGGGCCAAGCCAGCGATATCGAAATTCGCGCCCGGGAAACCCTGCGGGTGAAAAGGCGCATGAACGAGATCTTGGCCCATACCACCGGCCAACCGCTGGAAAAAATCGAGCGGGATGTGGAGCGGGACTTTTACCTCTCCGCTGCAGAGGCCCAAGCCTATGGCCTGGTGGATCGGGTGATTGAGGAGCGCTCCGAAGCTCTGGCTGGTTAAAGCAAGCTTCGGCACGCAGCTAACCGAAGCGAGATAACCTGAGTAAGATAGGGATCCGAAAGCTGGGTCCCTATTTTGTATTTGTATGCAGATTTGCCTTGAGGTGATCCACTGACAGATGTGATGTTCCCTGGCTCATCCTTTGGCACTTTATGACGGATCCCACCCAAGAGTTTCAACAACAGCTCGAGGCGCTAAGGGTTGCCTACCAAGAGCAATTGCCTGGCAAGATCGATCAACTGGTAACCTTATGGCGGCATTACCAACAGGGATTTCCTGACTTGACCCTATTCCGCGATTTTTACCGTGCTGCCCACACATTGGCAGGGTCTAGCAGTACGTATGGTTTTGACAAAGTCAGCAGCCTCACCCGCCAGCTGGAGCACCTCTGTAAGCCTTGGGTAGAAGCAGCAGCCCTACCCGAACCCAGTACCCTACAGGCCATTGAACGGGGTCTTGAGCAACTTCAACAGCAGCTCCTCCCAGGCGCTTCCGGCCAGTTGAGGCTCGGCCCATCGCAACCCAGCAGCCTTTATTGGGTGATCCAGGCGGAGCGGGATCCGTTGGACCTGACCAACACCCTAACCCGCCAGGGCTATCAGGTGATGATCTGTTCTTCGCTGGCAGAGTTGAAGTCCCTCCTGCTTACGCTACCACCGGCCACTTCCTCATCAGGCTTGGAGGAGATCCTCCCCTCTAGCGAGGCACAGGCCCATCCTTTGGCCAATCGCGTGCTGGTGGTGGATGACGATGCGGATATCAATCGGTTGCTCTGCCGGTGGCTGAGAGCTTCTGGCTTTCAAGTGCAGGGAGTGGCCAGTGGTGAAGAGGCTTTGGCCTACCTACAAGCGGATCCCTCCCCCGATGACTCAACATCTCTGCCCGACTTGGTCTTTTTGGATGTGTTGATGCCGGGGATCAGCGGCCTCGAGGTGTTGCAGCAGATTCGTCAGCAGCAGTGGGATATGGCAGTGATCATGACCACGGCCTTCGGCTCTGAGCAGGTGGCCATTGATGCATTGCGGCAGGGGGCAGACGACTATTTGCGCAAACCCTTTGATCCCCAGGAGTTCCAGACGGTGTTACAACGCACCATTGCCCGTGTGGAATTGCGCCGACAAAATGCCGCTCTCCGCCGACAATTGCAGGTGGAACTGGCCCGTGCCGCCGAGATTCAAAAGGAATTGCTCCCTCGCACCATGCCAGAACTACCGGGGTTTGAGTTGGCGGCCCGCTGCCTGCCTGCCCGTGAGGTGGGAGGAGATTTTTACGATTGGCAAGTACTGGCTCCAGATTTATTCAACATCGTACTGGGGGATGTGATGGGCAAGGGGCTCCCCGCTGCCTTGATGATGGCGACGGTGCGGGCTTCAATCCGTGCCCTGGCACGACAAACCTCCCCCTTAATCAACATTCAATACACCGCCAACGCCCTGGAATCGGATTTGATTCGCTCGGAAAGCTTTGTCACGTTGTTTCATGCCCAGTTGCACATCCCTCAACGACGGCTCACCTTTGTGGATGGGGGGCATGGCCATGCTTTGATGTTGCGGCGAACCGGACAAATTGAGGAGCTACTTCCGCGAGGCATGCCCCTGGGATCCTTTTTTGGAGATGCCTATGAGCAAGGAGAACTGGTCTTTCAGCCGGGGGATGCCCTGCTGCTGTTTAGCGATGGCTTGTTGGAGGCCCGGCCCGATTTGTCTCAGGATCGTTCCCCTCTGTTGGAGCCTTTTTTGAACAATGGTTCTGCGGCTGAGGTGATGGACCACATCCTCAATTTGGCCCTACAAGAGTTTGCCGATCATCAAACCGACGATCTGACGGTGTTGGTGTTGCGTTGCCTCGAGGCAAGCTGAAGGCCGGGGAGTGGCTGGAAGGCTATCCCTGAGGTGGTTGATATCAATTCCTCAAAAGCTAGCTGTAGCAATCTGATGAGAAGTTACAGCCCTTTACGCCCGGGGCACACCGGCGTGTCCGCCGGTCACGTATAACAACTGTGGGAGTTAGGATCCGCTCTCTAGAAAGCTAGTGCTCCGCACCTCGCGGAGCGAGAACAGAAAGCACAATCCCTGCTGTAGAAAACCCGCGCAAGGGCTGTACTGACTGGGCGGGATCCCAAGCCTGCCGACTCTCGCTCAGCCAATGTTTTGCAATTGCAAGGGCTGAGGCTGAGAACGACTGTGTAAGGCCGCCTCTACCAGGCCCAGAAAGAGGGGATGGGGTCGATTGGGACGAGAGCGAAACTCCGGGTGAAACTGGGTGGCGATGAAAAAGGGATGGCTGGGCAGCTCGATAATTTCCACCAAGCGATTATCGGGAGAAACACCACTGACCACATAGCCCGAATCTAAGAGCAAGTTGCGATAGGCGTTGTTGAATTCATAGCGATGGCGATGGCGCTCGTAGACAATCGGGTCGCCGTAGAGTTTGGCCGCCAGAGTGTCGGGCATGATGCGGCAGGGGTAAAGGCCCAACCGCAGGGTTCCCCCCAGATCCTCCACATCCTTTTGTTCGGGTAAGAGGCTGATCACCGGATTGGGCGTATCGGGATCGAACTCGGAGCTGTTGGCCCGTTCCAAATGGGCAATATGGGATCCCCAGTCGATCACCGCACATTGCATACCCAAACACAGCCCCAAAAAGGGAATGCGTCGCTCCCGTACATATCGAATGGTGTTGATCTTGCCCTCGATGCCGCGGCTGCCAAAGCCCCCCGGCACCACCACCCCGTCCACTTGAGACAACAGTGCATCCGGTCCCCGTTCCTCGATCTCTTCCGAAGAAATCCAGCGCAGGCTCACCCCGGCATTTAGGGCCAATCCGGCATGACGCAAGGCTTCGGCCACCGAAAGGTAAGCATCCGTCAGGCGCACATATTTGCCGACGATGGCGATCTCTACCTGCTCCCGGGGATGATGGAGCCGCTCCACCAGCACCTCCCAGCCCCGCAAATCCGGCTGCCGCGCTTGCAAATTGAGGATTTCCAGCACCTGTTGGGCCAAGCCCTCTTGTTCCAGCACCAGGGGCACATCGTAGATGCTGGGGGCATCTTGGGCCTGGATGACGCACTCTACCGGCACATCACAGAACTCGGAGATTTTCTCCTTCAACCCGCGGGGCAACGGCTGCTCGCAGCGACACACCAACACATCGGGCTGGATGCCGATGGAGCGCAACTCCTTCACCGAGTGCTGGGTGGGCTTGGTTTTCATTTCGCCCGCTGCCTTGATTAGCGGTACTAAGGTGACGTGAATATAAACGGCATTGCCCCGCCCGACATCCTTGCGAAATTGGCGGATCGCCTCCAGAAAAGGCAAAGACTCGATATCCCCCACCGTACCGCCCACTTCCACCAGCACCACATCGGGGTTGGTCTCGCGGGCCACTCGCCGGATCCGTTCTTTGATCTCCTGCGTCACATGAGGGATCACCTGCACCGTGCCGCCCTGGTAATCGCCCCGCCGCTCTTTGTGGATCACCGCCTGGTAGATGGAGCCGGTGGTGACGTTGTTCAACTTCGACATATTGGTGTCGGTGAAGCGCTCGTAGTGGCCCAAGTCCAAGTCCGTTTCGGCGCCATCGTCGGTCACGAACACCTCCCCATGTTGGTAGGGGCTCATGGTACCGGGATCCACATTGATGTAGGGATCCAGCTTCAAAATCGACACGGTGTAATCGCGCGACTTAAGCAAGCGGCCCAAACTGGCGGCCACAATGCCTTTGCCAATGCTGGACACCACGCCACCCGTGACGAAGACAAACTTGGTCATAGCTGGGATCCCTTCCCTCTCGCCCCCTCGATTATGACAGGAATGACAGGGATCCCTGACAGGGGCTTAGCGTTAGCGCACGGGGCCGTTGTAAAGCAGGGTGGTTTGGAAGGTATTTCGGTCTACCCGCACCTGACTTTCGATGCTGGGCTGCACAAACCCCGGTTCCCCACCCCGGAAGGTGAAGATCCAGTAGTCCTCAAATTCCTCAAAAGGCGAGTCAATGGCAGCTCCGTGCATGGAAGCTTCGGCGCGATAGTTTTGCAGACCCCCATTGGCGATCTCGGCGGTTTGGCGGGCCAGGTTTTTGGCGCGATTCAGATCCCGAAAGTACCGGCTGATCTCTTGGAAGCTCCCCCGCGGTAAGGGGCGGGTGCTGCCTGGGGTGACGGGCAAAGGTTGGGCATCCGGCACAATCAGCAAGGTGGGAATATCCTGGCTGGGGGGCAGCGGTTCTGCAGGAATGGGCGTTGTCGCACTCTCCGGAAAAATGGGGGTGATCACCTGTGCCCGGGCAACAGCTCCACTCAGCAGGGATCCCCACAGGAGAGCCACACCAACCGAACCAGCCATAGGGACAAGGGAAATGGGCTTCATGGGGCAATTCCTCAAAGCGTCTCGTCGCGATGGGTAGTGTTTCTAACTGGGATCCTATCGGCCCAGCTCCCCCGTTCTGCAGAGTACAAAGCCTCCCTAAGACTACCAGCGGCAGCCAAGGGGCTGGGTTATCTGCGCAACCCACCCTACTTCCATCTAGGAAAAGTAGCACCTGTTACGATTCTTAGGCGGGATCCCCTGCCACAGTAGGTGGGGCAAACACTTGCAAACCTTTCGTGCGACATACCTCGGATATCCTTCTGGGGAGGGGAGTCGAGAGGATTTTTCAAATGAGGAGCAGCGATGGAGTTCGTCACCCTTGGGGATACAGGGCTGAGCTTGAGCCGGGTTGGATTGGGCACCTGGGCGATTGGCGGCGGTTGGTGGGGGCCTTCCGATCGACAGGAGTCCTACACCACGGTTCGCAAAGCAATCGATCTGGGCATGACCACCATCGACACCGCCCCCATCTATGGGTTTGGCCTTTCGGAAGAAGTGGTCGGGCAAGCCATCAAAGATTCCGGTCGCCGCGATCAGGTGATCATCGCCACCAAAGCTGGGTTGGATTGGTCGAATAACAAGGTGGTGCGCAACTCCAGCCTGCCTCGCCTCACCCGAGAGCTGGAAGACTCCCTGCGGCGCTTGCAAACGGAGGTAATCGATCTCTACCAAATTCACTGGCCGGATCCGGTGGAGCCCATCGAAGAAACCGCCGCGTTTTTGGGGCAGTTGCTCAAGCAAGGCAAGATCCGTGCCATTGGGGTCAGCAACTTTTCTGTTGAACAGATGGAGCGCTTCCGCCAGGTGGCCCCCCTGCACAGTGCTCAACCCCCCTACAACCTGTTTGAACGGGATATCGAGGCGGATATTTTGCCCTACTGCCGGCAAAACGGCATTCACACCCTGATGTACAGCTCCCTTTGTCGGGGGCTGCTGAGCGGACGCATGACCCCACAAACCACCTTTGCCCCCGGAGATATGCGCTCCGGAATAGATCCCAAATTCACCGAACCGCGCTACTCCCAATACTTAAAAGCAGCAGAGGAGTTGAACCACTTTGCCCAAGATTGCTACGGCAAGACCCTGGCCCAGTTGGCGGTACGCTGGATGCTGGATCGTCCGGGGGTGAGTGTGGCCCTGTGGGGGGCGCGCAAACCCTACCACCTGGATGCAATATCCGGGCTATGGGGGTGGTCCTTGGATGCGGCGGCGATGGAAACCATCGACAGGATTTTGCAAACCTGCATTCCCGAGTCGATCCCCCCCAGTTTCATGGCTCCACCCGTGCGTGCTGCCTGACCCATTGCCTCCGCCCCCCGCCCCGCTAATGCCATCGGGATCTGCTTTGATGGTGCTACGCACCTCGCCAGGCGAGAGGGTGCTACGTTAACGAGATCCAGAAAGGGCAGCCTATCGGGCGGTGAGGATTTGTGGTCGTTGAAAGGGGGCAACCGTTGCCAACATGGCACTGCAAGGGGTGATACTGAGCTGGAGTGGGATTGTAGCCGACGATGAAGGGCTACACCTGCAGGCCATCAATCAGGTGTTGGTGGAAGAGAACCTACGCCCCTGGGATCTGAAGCAAAAAGAGCGCTATCGGTTGCAATACCTGGGCCAACCGGATCGAGAACGTCTGGTTAGCCTCTGGGGGGAGCAAGGGCGGGTGCTCAACCCCAAACAACTGGTGGATCTGCTGGAGCGCAAGGCCCTTTACTACCGACAGGCTTTAGAGGCTCAACCGCGATTGCCTCTGATCCCACACTTGGTGGAAACCCTGGAAAAGCTAGAGCAGCTGCACCTGAAGGTGGGCTTGCTGTGTGGACAATCGGCGGCAGAGGTGAGCTATTTTCTTGAGCGTTCGCATCTGGATCGCTATTTCTCCTGCCAAGTGACGGGGGATGACGCGGATCCGATGCTTGCTCCGGGCCATCTGCACCGCCTGCTGCTGGAGCGGATGGGGTTACCGGCCGGGGATTGCCTGAGCCTTGAGGCCACCTATCCCGGCATTCAGGCGGCCCGTTCGGCAGGGATCCCGGTATTGGCCATAGCCACCCTGTTCCCTTTGCATATGTTGCAACGGCGGGCCAACTGGGTGGTGGATGGCTACAACCAAGTGGAATGGGAGCGACTACAGAACTGGTTTGCCACCGGGCGGGATCGGCCTCCGGCTCTATCGGGAGAGCACAGTCTATCCGGAAATCCACCCCAGCCCTAAGGCAGAATCAACATGCCATCCCCAAAAGAATAGAAGCGATACCCCTGCTCCAGCGCCTCTTGATACAGATCCAGCAACCTCCGGCGCCCGATCAAAGCCGCCACCAGCATCATCAGGCTGGAGCGGGGCAGATGAAAATTGGTGATCAGCCCCTGAATCACCCGCCAAGAATAGCCGGGGTAGATGAACAGGTCACTTTTTCCCTGCCAAGGTTGTAAGGCGCCAGAGGCTGCCGCGGTTTCTAAGGAGCGGGCTACCGTCGTTCCCACCGCGATCACCCGTCCCCCTTGAGCCTGGGTTTCCCGAATAGCCACCACCGTTTCGGCCGGAACCTTGAGCCACTCGCTGTGCAGGTGATGATCGGTGACCCGCTCCGCTTCAACCGGGCGGAAGGTACCCAGACCGATATTCAAGGTGATGGTAGCGGTTTGGATCCCCTGTTGGGCTAAGCGATCCAAGAGTTCTTGGGTGAAGTGCAGTCCTGCGGTGGGGGCGGCCACCGAGCCGGGTTGTCTGGCCCAAACAGTTTGGTAGTCCTGCGGACGGGCTTGATTCGACCGGATATAAGGCGGAAACGGGATCCGACCCACCTGCTCCAAGACAGTTTCAAAAGGGGCGGTTCCTGCCCACTCAAACTGCACAATCCGCCCACCTGTGCTGGGATCCAAAGCCTGCACGGTGGCCGTCAAATCGTGGGGGGTTGCGGATCCCTTCTCATCCCAAAACCGAATCCGATCCCCCACCTTCACCCGCTTGCCCGGCTTCACCAAGACCTGCCATACACACTTCTGAGCCGGGATCCCTAGCTGCTGTATCTTTGCAGACCCTTCTTCGAGCGGCTCCAGCAACAACACCTCGATGCGGGCTCCGGGAGGATCCCTGCCCGGTACTACCTTTGTGCCCAACAATCGGGCTGGGATCACCTTGGTATCGTTGAGCACCAGCAAGTCTCCCGCCCGTAGACAATCGGGCAGATCGCAAAAGCGGCGATGTTCATGCCCGCCGGGATGCACCACCAACATGCGCGCCTGATCCCTAGGTTCTACGGGAGTTTGGGCGATGCACTCCTCGGGCAGGGTGTAATCGTAGGCAGCAGTGAGAAGATCAAGCGAGCTTTCGGCGGCACTCAGGGAGGGATCCGGCATAAACCCAGCATAAACCCAGTGAGAGGTTCAAACCCTAGCTACCACCACCTGCTGGGGCTGATCCTGATACTTGCCCACCCGGTCTGCGTAGGTCACTTCACAGGGCTCCCCTTCCAAAAAGAGCAGCTGCACCACCCCTTCGTTGGCATAGACTCGGCAGTCGGCACTGGAGGCATTGGAAAATTCCAGGGTAAGGTAGCCCCGCCACCCCGCTTCAGCCGGCGTGAGGTTGGCAATTAACCCCACCCTAGCGTAGGAAGACTTACCGATACAAATGACAGTGATGTTGTCGGGGATCTGCAGCCGCTCTAGCGCAACTCCCAGGCCGTAAGAATGGGCGGGAATGATAAAGTAATCCCCCTCTGAGTCGTGGTGCAGCTCCACGGATTCCAGATTTTTGGGGTTAAACCGCTTCGGATCCACAATCGTGCCGGGGATATGGCGGAAGATCTTAAACTCCACCGGCGAAAGGCGAATGTCATAGCCATAGGAGGACAGCCCATAGCTCAAAACGGGCCGAGTTTGCCCTGCCCAACTGACAGTGCGCACCAACTCCGGTTGGAAGGGGTCGATCATCCCCTGCCGAGCTTGCTCACAGATCCAGCGGTCATTTTTCAACATGACTTCCTCGACAGCGGGCTTGAGGATCTAAAGGGAAGAGATGGCAGGGGCATTGGGCTCTAGCGAGCGGGAAAGGCTACCTGTCCCCATGCGTTGGCGCAACTGCGTGATCAAATCCGCCCGTTCCAGAAGAGAGTCTGGCATCTCCGGCCCGGTGATCACCATATCCATCGAGATGGGGCGCTGGTCGATCAAGCTCAGCACATCGGCTTCCGGGATCAGGCCCAACTTCATGGCCAAGCTCAGTTCATCCAACACCACCAAGTCATAGCTGCCACTACCCACAGCCGCTTGGGTAAATTGCCACAGCTCGTCGAGGGCAACGCGCTCATCGGGATCCAACTGGGGGGTATCGATGCAACGATGCAGCCGACAGCGAACCCACTCCAAGGAGCTCCCCAACAGAAGACGATTCTCTGGCCCTTGGTTGATCCCCCCCTTGAGAAACTGCACGATCAACACTTGAGCCCCTTGACCGGCCAACCGCAGCGCCTGGGCCATGACGGGAGTGAAGGTGCCACGGCTAGGGTGGGTGTAAAGCTGCAGGGATCCCTGGGGGATCAACTGAGCAGATCGGTCGCCAGCAACAGAATTGGCTTGAGCTGCAGACCGCTTGGCGTTGGCGCGGGTGTTTGTGCCTTCGCTTGCGTGCCCGAAGGGTTTAGCGGCGACTTGTCGCATAGAAACGGCATCCTTGGGGGAGGGGATGGGATCCGGGGAAGCAGTGCAAACCACTTTTTCTTCTCGTGAGCGTAGGGGGCAAGGCTCTGGCCCACAGGGAACTGTATTGCCGAACTGACGGGGGCAGGGTCTACAAGTGGTGGGGAGCATTGACTATGGATTCCATGAAACACCACCTGTGCATATCCGTCAACGGATTAGTTCTGTCTTTAGCCGACACACAAATCGTCCCGAATACCGTGGCAGAAGGCACAATTCTGACCTACCCCAGCTTTCCTGTTGAGGTGAATGAGATGAGAGAAGAAGGACATTTGGAGAGGATCCCACCGAAGTTTCAATGACGACACGACGGTCTAGAGATATAGCTATCTCGCTCAAACACGGAAATATCTCAAGAAAAAATATAAGCAAAAGCTTACCTATTTCACAGAACAGATTCAGTTTATCTAAGCAGTCCAGCTCCTGACCTCAATATACCGTCTCATGGAGAGTGGCAGAATGTAAGCTGCTGTCAAAGCCTTGCATAGCAAGAGTTTCTCCTTGTCTCTCCAATTTAGGTCTAGACGATTTTACACCCAAAGCACAGTCGATTTAGGAGAGAGAAGATCACAAAGAACAAATAAACTAAACTTTGACACAGGAATAATTTAAATATGATTTCACCATTCAAATGGACTTAAAAAATAATTTTTCCGACCAGCTTTTCAGAAGTTAAAACCTAATTTATTCAGCTGATGTAAAGAATCATGTATTCTTTTCTTGTAGGATTAACTTTTCTCCGACTGATTTTCTCGCTATTTCTCTTGCTGATTCGGAATTGGAGTCATTATTCAGAATTGATTCTGTTTTTCTATAATGAAGAAATGAGTATTTAACATTCAATTGGATCCCATTCAAAGCTGTCCAACACAAGCACCGGAGCTATGGACACTGGGGGTGCCGGGATCCAATCTCTGGTGTGATGGAGAATCTTTCTGGCCGGAGAAACACCCACTTGCCGGGGCAGATCCGATCCGGGAGAGCGTCTGAACTATCATCAAAGCAGTCAGAAAGCGGATGGGGATCCGGCCCCAAAGGGGAGTGAACCATCCTTAGAAGGGGATCCGACTGTTGGGAACCCTAGCCTCAGCTTCACCCTTGTGCAGGAACTCCAGATTGTCTGCTTTTCCCTCCTCTTCTTCGTTGGATCCCATGCCCGTCCTTCCGGGTCGTGGGGAACAAGAGCGGCCCTACTGGTTGGCCTGGGCGCAGGTTAAAGGCATCGGTCCCCACCGGCTCAAGCGGCTGGCGGAGTTCTTCGGCTCTCTGGAGCGGGCCTGGCAAGCAGATGAGCTGGCCCTGCAACAGGTGGAAGGGATCGGCCCCAATCTGGCCCAATCCATCCAATGGGCAAGGCAGCAACTGATCCCCGCCCAAATTCTGGAGCAAACCCGCAAGCCCGGGATCCCATTTGTCACCCCTGCGGATCCGACCTATCCCCCCTTGCTCTGGGAGCTGCCGGATCCGCCGCCGCTCCTTTATCGGCTGGGCGACTGCCCCACCTGGGAGCAGCCCGCCGTTGCGATCGTCGGCACCCGTGCCCCTACCGCCTACGGTCGCCATTGGACGCAGCAAATCAGCGCTGCTTTGGCCGAAGCCGGATGGGTGGTGGTGTCGGGGTTGGCGGCCGGGATCGATGGCACGGCTCACCAAGCCTGCTTGGAGGCCGGGGGCAAAACCCTGGCCGTGGTGGGCACGGGCGTGGATGTGGTGTACCCCACGCAGCATCGGCAGCTGCACCAACGCATTCAGAGGCAAGGGGCGATCTTGAGCGAGTATCCCCCCGGCACCCCACCCGCCAAGGAGCATTTTCCCCAACGCAATCGCATCATTGCAGGGCTATGCCGTGCCACTCTGGTTATGGAAGCCCCTGAGCGCTCGGGAGCCCTGATCACCGCCTACCTGGCCAACAACTATGGGCGGGAGGTGTATGCGCTGCCCGGCAACATCGACACAGCGGCGGCACGAGGCTGCCTGAACCTAATCCGCGGCGGTGCAGGCATGATTTTAGGAGTCGACAACCTTTTGGAGGAGCTGGGGCTGGCCCGGAGTGCCTCAGGCGTTGGAACGCAGGGATCCTCCGACACAACGCCAAACAGCAGCTCCCAGAACGGGCCCACGGCTGGCCCCACGGAACCGGAGCAGCAACTCCTGTGGCAACTGCTGGGATCCGACCCGATCAGCATCGATGCCCTGGCCCAGGCCACCCAGATGGAGATGACCACCCTTTCCAGCACCTTGCTGATCATGGAGTTGGAAGGTTGGCTGGTGCAACTGCCGGGAATGCGCTATCGTCGCGCCCCATGACAGCGCTAAGCTAGACCAAGATCCGCACCGGGGCCTGCTCCACCAGTTGCGCAACTTCCTGCCGTGCCCAGGCATCCACCTGCAAAATGTCCTCCAAAGTGGGATCCGCAATCAGTTGATGCCGTTCGCAAACCTGTTCCAACAGACGCGGGATCTCCAAAAAGCGGATACGCTCCTCCAAAAAGAGAGCCACAACCGCTTCGTTGGCGGCATTCAACACCGCGGGCATCGTCCCCCCCGCCCGCCCGGCGGCATAGGCCAGCCTCATACAGGGGTACTTGCGGTGATCGGGTGCCTTAAAGGTAAGGGATCCCAGCTTGACCAAATCGAGGGGATCCCAGGGCGTGGCAAGGCGTTCCGGCCAACTGAGCCCGTAGAGAATTGGCAGGTGCATATCCGGCCAACCCAATTGGGCCAGGACGGAGGTATCCGCCAGTTCGATCAGGGAGTGGATGATGCTTTGAGGGTGGATAAGGATGTCGATGTGGTCGTAGTCTAGATCGAATAGCCAGCGGGCCTCGATCACCTCCAAGCCTTTGTTCATTAAGGTGGCAGAGTCGATGGTGATTTTGCGTCCCATCACCCAGTTGGGATGCTTGAGGGCATCCGCCAATGTTACTTGCTCCAGTTTTTCAGCCGGCCAATCGCGGAAGGCCCCGCCCGAAGCAGTCAACAAAATCCTTCGCAGCGCCCCCTCTGGCACCCCCTGTAAACACTGAAAAATGGCAGAGTGCTCCGAATCCACCGGGATCAATTTCACCCCATTCTCTCGCACCAGAGGCAGCACCACCGGACCACCGGCGACCAGGGTTTCCTTATTGGCCAGGGCGATATCTTTACCCGCACGAACGGCGGCCAGGGTTGGCAGCAGACCCGCACAGCCGACAATGCCTGTCACTACCCGTTCTGCATCGGAATGGGCGGCTACCTGACACAATCCGGCAGAGCCGGCCACCAACTCGGGCATCGGCTCAATCCCTGCTAACAGCGACCGCAGCTCCGGCAACAGGTCTTCACGGCCAATGCCGACGATTTGGGGACGAAACTGCCGCACCTGCTCCGCCAACAGCGTGATGTTGTTGTGGCTGGTCAGCCCCACAACCCGAAAGCGATCAGGATACTGAGCCACCAAGTCCAAGGTCTGGGTGCCGATGGAGCCGGTGGAGCCCAGCAGGGTAATGGCTTGCATGAGAGATCCCTTTGCTCCTAAAGAAAAGGTGAAGAAGCCTGCCTCTCACCCTAGCAGAGTGCACTCCACGTTTCCAACGAAACCATTCCGTCAGAGCCAGAAAGTGCCCAAACGACCGGAGTCTGGTTGTGGATATCCTGCATGGGTCGTCAAAAGGCTGGAACGTTGCCGGTGTTGGCAAAGCCCGTGGAATACAGGGTTGTCTTGGGCCTTGAGAGAATTAAGGTGGGCAATCGGACTTACAGCCCTTTATACCCAGGGCACACCGGCGTGTTCGCCCATAGCGACCCATAAGGCACTGCCGGTCACGTGTAACAACTGTGGAAGTTGAGATCCACTCTCTAGAAGAAGAGCCCTCCGGGCCCCGCGAAGGCAGGAGCAGAAAGCACAATCCCTGCTGTAGACAACCCGCGCAAGGGTTGTATAGCTGGCTGATTAAGCTTTGGCGTTCTCAGAGATTATCAATGAGACAAGTTTATTTTTGTGTTTTTACCAATCTTTAGTATTCCTGAAGTTTTCCTGCAGCCCGTCTTCCCCTCCATTACCTTTAACTGAAGAAGTAAGGTAACCTTAAGAAGAAGGGTAGCAGGGCTTGTGGTACCGCCCTTGATTTAGACGTTTCGCCTTTTGCCTAGGCACGGTGTCGTAGGGGTTGTGGTGATGAATGATAGGGAGGGCTCCCGGTGACTATTCACTCTCTGGTCGAAGAAATTTTACAGACGCAGGTACTTACACCCCGTCAAGAGCAAAGGTTGGATCAGCTGCTCGAGGCGAACAACTTTGCTCCGGATGACTTGGCGGCTCTAGACTGCCTAATTGAAGCCTTGTTTGTCCGCCGCGTTGTGGTCGTACCTGAGAGCTTGCCGGCTTGCCCAGCCTGAGCTGAATTTTTGAATCTCGTATTGAATCTCGTACACCTCTCCCCTATGGAGCGGCTTGCTATGGGGAAGGGCTCCCTAGGCCCAATTCTTGGAGCCCGTGGAGCCGGGTTGACCCGTTGCCTCCCACCATGGCAAAACCGGCCAGCGCTACTCTGGAAGCCACCTCAGTGACTTGGAGCCATCGGCATCGGCAAAGGAATAGAGAGTCGCCTGTTCCTCGTCTTCTCATAGTCTTCTCATGGGAGGGCTCACAGGTAAAGAAGCAATCTGGGCGGATATTACGGATGGTTACAGGGAATGGTAGGCTGATCGTAGCAGCGGGACGGAGTCCTTGGGGCAGACATTCAAGCAAGCTGGGTTTCGCTGCCGGGATCCGGCTCTCCTGGTGGGATCCCTGTGTTCATTTTTACACCCAACATTACCGAGCATTTCTTTTAAAGGAAGGAGCTGAGCCTCGAAATGGTTACTGCCACCGCAACTGCCACCAACATCGGCTATGTTACTCAGGTCATCGGGCCCGTGATTGATGCTGAGTTTCCGAGCGGCAAACTGCCCGAAATTTACAATGCCCTCAAGGTGGAGGGTACAACCGAAAGCGGCCTGCACATCAACGTCACCTTCGAGGTGCAGCAACTTTTGGGAGATAACCGCGTTCGTGCTGTGGCGATGTCTTCCACCGACGGTTTGGTACGTGGGATGCAGGTGGTGGATACCGGTTCGCCGATCAGCGTGCCGGTAGGGCAGTCCACCCTCGGTCGGATCTTTAACGTGTTGGGAGAGCCTGTCGATCAAGGGGAGCCGGTGCAATCACAAGAGTTTTCCCCTATCCATCGGGATGCACCGGAGTTTGTCAGTCTAACCATCAAACCCGAACCTTTTGAGACCGGGATCAAGGTGATCGACCTGCTGGCCCCCTTCAAAAAGGGCGGAAAAGTCGGTCTGTTTGGCGGTGCCGGGGTGGGCAAAACCGTGCTCATTCAAGAGCTGATCCACAATATTGCCGAAGAACACTCCGGCCTGTCGGTCTTCGCGGGCGTGGGGGAACGCACCCGTGAGGGGAACGACCTCTACAACGAAATGAAAGAATCCGGCGTGCTCGACAAAGTGGCCCTGGTTTACGGACAAATGAACGAGCCTCCCGGTGCTCGTATGCGCGTCGGCCTGACGGCTCTGACCATGGCAGAGTACTTCCGCGACAACAACAAGCAAGACGTGCTCTTGTTTATCGACAACATCTTCCGCTTTGTGCAGGCGGGTTCAGAAGTGTCAGCGCTCCTAGGTCGGATGCCCTCCGCAGTGGGCTACCAGCCCACCTTGGCCACCGAAATGGGCAACTTGCAAGAGCGCATCACCTCCACCAAAGAGGGATCCATCACCTCCGTGCAAGCGGTGTATGTGCCTGCGGATGACTTGACGGATCCCGCCCCCGCGACCACCTTCGCTCATCTCGACTCCACCGTGGTGCTTTCCCGTAGCTTGGCGGCCAAGGGTATTTATCCGGCGGTGGATCCCCTGGACTCCGCCTCCACCATTCTGCAGGCGGATATTGTTGGGGAGGAGCACTACAGCACCGCTCAGGCGGTGAAGCAAACCCTGCAACGCTACAAAGAGCTGCAAGACATCATCGCCATCCTGGGTCTGGATGAGCTGTCGGAAGATGATAAGTTGGTGGTGGCACGGGCACGTCGCATCGAGCGCTTCCTGTCGCAGCCCTTCTTCGTGGCGGAAGTGTTTACCGGCTCCCCCGGCAAATACGTGAAATTGGAAGATACCATCAAGGGCTTCCAGCGCATCCTGTCTGGGGAATTGGATAGTTTGCCGGAGCAGGCTTTCTACTTGGTGGGTGGCATTGAAGAGGCCATCGAGAAAGCCGAGAAGCTGAAGTCGAAGTCCTAACGCTTTCTTGTGACCTGCTCCCGACGCTGTAGCTTGCTTCCTGCAGGGTTGCTACGCATACAGCGCGGGTTCCTCAATGGCCTCCGCTCTTGCATCAGCTAGGGCAGCAGGAGCCCTGCACCCTACCCTTTCGAGGGGGTGGGAGGAATGCGCCGCCGGCAGCGGGATGAAATAAAAAGATGGTCAATGCCCTCAAGCTGCAATCCCTTTGCTACCACGAGATTCGCACTCGCTTTGGCCTGTCGAGCAACTTGGCTTTACAGGTTTGCAGGGGAGTCGCCGGTTCTCGGAAGGTGGCCAAACAAAAGCATCGCCCGGTCAAAGCGGTCAAGTCGGATTTTCTCGTTTCGGGAAAAAGACCGGA
>JAUQVK010000092.1:1983-36857 GCA_039794845.1 Thermostichus sp. DRC_bins_24 | reverse complement strand
TCTAACAAAGCCTTGATCAAATCACTAATAATCTCCTTATCATCCTCATGCTCCGGTAACGGTATCATCATCTCCAGCAACCCGTTGTCATACGCCAATCGGGAGCCGCGATGCTCACCGAGTTCATCCAGAATAGTTTCAAACTCTTGCCAAGAGATATCCTGTAAAATAACTCGCTGACCAGGAGGAACCTTGATGCGTCGTAACTCTAATAACATGGTTTTATCCCATCCCATAAATATGGATACTTATTCAGGTTTTGTCCCTCGCTCCCACAACTCCCGCCACTCATAATTCACACTACTCGCCCCAAAGTCTGGCTCCCGCTGAAACGGTCGCCGAACATATCGCACCACACAACCTTCCCCTGGAACAGAGTAACGCCCAGGAGGTGTCTTGACCTTGAAGGCATCTCCTTCCCGAAAATTCTCATCCATTGGCACCTGCACCAATGCCAGGATAAAGTTGTCCGGCTTGTTCAGTGCCGTTAAGATTTCATTTTTGGTGACGGTAACCGTTTCCGCCCCCGCGATCCGACCCTTCACCTCAATAAATCGTAAGCCCTCACCCCCGGCCGAAGATTCAATATCATACCCACACTTCTGATCACTCACATCCCGGGGTTCATAGCCCAACGCCCGCTCTGTGGCCATGACGGCTGCCATTGCCGCTTGCTCCACTCGCTGGGTTTCTTTGGCAAAGGCACTGGTCGCCGCTTCCCGTTTGCCTTGCAGCCGTTGCAATAGACCGATCGGCACCACCAGCGCTGCACCAACAACCACGGGTGGCAAGGGGGAGAGCTTGCGTTCCTGCTCTAATTCAGCCAGGCGTTTTTGCAGCCGTGCGGCGAGTTCATCGGCCCGTTGTTGAGCCTTGGCAGAGTTAAGCTTGGCATTGGGCTTGCCTGCTTGCTCCTGTAAGCGCAGATCCGCTGCCCGTTGATCCCAATAGTTAATTTCCTTCGTCAGGCGATCCTTCACCGCCCACACCGTCTTTTCAATCAGCTCTTCCTTCCGTTGCCGCACCTCTTGAAGATGGTTTGGCACTAGGTGAGCAATGGCATAGCTGGTCGCTTTGCTTTCAATATCATCGCGAAGACCTAAATGATTCAGCGTTGATTCCAGCAAAGGTTTTTCAGTCTCCTCTAATGGTCGATAGTCAAGATAGGGGGCATAGCCAGCGTTTCTTACCCTCTCGCCCTCACCCCCGACCCCTCTCCCAGAACGGGAGAGGGGAGGGAAATTCTCTTGTCCCTCTTCTCCCCTAGTGGGAGAAGGGGCTAGGGGATGAGGGTCAAAAATCTCCACATACTGCATTCGACGTGACACCACTCGCCGCCGACCATCCCTGTCAGTCCGCGCATCCTGAATCGAATGCTCCAAATACACCAGCGCACGGACTTCTTCCCCCGGATCGTTTTCGTCTACCAGAATGGCACCCTGCCGGAGCAAATTCCGATGACGCTCTAATGTCAAATCAAGCACTGCATCGAGCAGGGGATGGCCCGGGCAGACAAAAGTCGCCAGGGGTTTTCCCGGAATACTGATCAGGTCTTTCTCAAAACAAATCCGCTCATACCGTTTCAGAATGGCTTCACCCACGCCAATAAGGCGGTCGCGATTGCGAATCACCGCCGGCACATGGGTAATTTCATAGCGCTTGGGCTCCCGCTGCCGAATCGTGCCACCCAATCGTTGGAAAGCTTCTAAGAAAAAGGAGGCAATAAAATGGGGCTGAAGTTTGCGGGCTTCGGCGCGCTCCATCTCCTGGCGAATCTGCTGCACCTTGGTCGCATCCATCGAGTCCCGTGCCAGGGCGCGTTCCTCCAGCAACGCTCGCAACCGACTTTGGTCAAGGCGATCGGCAACCACCTGGTCAAGCTTTGCTTTTACCTCTGGGCGATCGCCGTAGCGAATCGCTTCAATCAGGAGTTCTCGCAGCTCCTTCCCAGCGATCGCTTTGCCCAACACATCAAAAACCTTGCCACCGAGGGCTTTTTGCTCGATTTCCAGTTTCTTCAGTAGTGCGATGTAGACATCGCCTTCACGGGTTTCCTCTGCCACCAGATTCCACAGATGACAGACCTCTGTTTGCCCAATCCGGTGAATGCGCCCGAAGCGTTGTTCTAGTCGATTTGGGTTCCAAGGCAGATCGTAGTTCACCATCAAATGCGCCCGTTGCAGGTTAATCCCCTCCCCCGCCGCATCCGTCGCAATCAACACTTGCACGGTGACATCTTGCTTGAAGGCTTCCTCTGCCTTTTTGCGCTCTTCCCGACCCATACCACCGTGAATCGTGACCACTGCCTCCGGTCGCCCAATCAGCGTCGTAATTTGTTCGACAAGATAGTTTAGGGTGTCCCGATGTTCGGTGAAGATCACAAGCTTGCGTCGGTGGCCACCGGCATCAAACATCTCTGCGCTATTCTGTAACAGCTTAGATAGCTCATCCCATTTGCGATCCTTGCCACTGCGTCGCACCCGCAACGCCAACGCCTCCAACTCCTGTAGCCGTTCAATCTCGGCCTGTAGCTCCGCGATTGTGCGAGCTGCCGTTGCTAGATCTACTACCTCTTCTTCTCGACGCTCGCGCTCATCACTAGAAAAATCCTCGAAATCATCGTCCCAATCGTCTGGGTCAATGGTGGAGCCAAAGTCGATCTCCGCTGATAGCCCCCTCTTTAAGAGTTCTTCCTCCCGCAACCGCTTCTGTAGCCGTTCCCGTCGTCGCCGCAGGGACTGGTAAATGGCTTCTGGAGAAGAGGCAAGGCGACGTTGCAGGATGGTCAAGGCAAAGCCAACGGTTCCTTTGCGGCCATCATTGGCTAAGGCTTCGGCGCGGTTAAATTCCTCCCGGACGTAATCGGTGACTTGCTTGTAAAGAACGGCTTCTAGATCAGACAGGACATACTTTACTGTGTGTGCCCGACGTTCGGGAAAGAGGGGTTTGCCATCAAACTTGAGCAGGTCTTCTTTAACCAGGCGACGCATGAGATCAGATGTATCACAAGCATGTACCCCATCTCGGAATCGCCCTTCAAAGCGATCGCCATCCAACAGCGCTAAGAAAAGCTGGAAGTCTTCCTCTTTGCCATTGTGAGGTGTTGCCGTCATCAGCAAAAAATGGCGAGTCAGCGTGGACAGCAGCTTGCCGAGCTTGTAGCGTTTCGTTTCCTTGATTTCTCCTCCAAAGAACGAGGCCGACAGTTTATGCGCCTCATCCACCACCACCAAGTCCCAATCGGTTTGCCTGAGCTTGGCTTGCAGATCGTCATTGCGACTGAGCTTGTCCAACCGCACGATGACCAGTGGCATTTCTGCAAAGGCGTTCCCCGTGCGAGCCGCTTCGATCCGGTCATTGGTCAGGATCTCAAAGGGCAGATGAAATTTCTGAAACAGTTCATCCTGCCACTGTACCGCCAGACTGCCGGGGCAAACGATCAGACATCGCTGTAAGTCCCCCCGGATTAGCAGTTCTCGGATCAACAGTCCTGCCATGATGGTTTTGCCGGCTCCTGGATCATCCGCCAGAAGAAACCGCAGCGGTTGACGGGTCAGCATCTCGCCATACACCGCCGTGATCTGGTGGGGCAAAGGTTCCACCAAGGATGTATGCACCGCCAGCAGCGGATCAAATAGGTGAGCCAGCCGAATGCGATGGGCTTCGGAAACCAACCGCAGCAACGCCCCATCCCCATCAAAGCTCCACGGTTGTCCGCCCGTGACAATTTCCAAAGTGGGCTCGCGATCGCGAAACAGGATTTCAGTGTGAGGTTGACCGTTCGCATCCTTATAGGTCAGTTCAACCACGTCACTGCCATGCCACTTCGCATCAATGACAATGACGTTATGAGTTGGCAGAATGCCTTTGACAGTAGTACCACGGGTGAGATCTTCAAGGTTCGCCATAGGCTGTGAATTTCTGGGAATAAGTCGTAGTGAAAAGTCCAGTACCCAACTGTTTTTCACAGTGTAGATGCGCTCTATGGCCCTTGAGCAGTTTTCCTACAGATTGGTATGTGCTTTTGTCTCCTTTTAAGAAGAGGCGAAGCTAGCGATAAAAGAGAAGAAAACCATGCACTTATTGACGTATTGTGACATTCTCCCGACGCAATGCCTAGCGGCAGGCTAACGCCAACACCCTAGCGGATAGAGCGCGGGACTTATCGTCCTCCGGACGACCCGGAGGGTCATCGTCCTCCGGACGACCCGGAGGGTCATCGTCCTCCGGACGACCCGGAGGGTCATCGCTCCCCGTAGCGCAGCGTGCCGCAGGCTTACCCCTCATTAGTTAACGGTAATCATTCGCCCGGAGGCTTTTGACCGATCGATGTAGAGATGAAAAGCCTCTGTATCTTCTCAATGAGACAAAACCTAACGCCGTAACTGCTCAAGATCCATAGAGCCCAAGTTGGCTTGTGTCATGGCTCATACTCTCCACTGGGTCTGATTTCAAAGTGTGACGTACTCCCGACACCGATGCAAGCATACGGCGCGAGTTTTACCTCTGGTTAGCCGATTCGAGCTCCTTATCCTAAATCATCTCCGGCTAGCAAGTAGCCTATCCTCTCATCGAGTCTGACGAGTTCGATAGCTCTATACTGCAACCCAGGATACAGCCCTTACGCGGGTCTTCCAGGACAGGGCTTGTGCTTCCTGCTCCCGCTTTCGCGGGGCCCGGAGGGCTAGCCCTCCAGAGGTTAGAACTCAACTTCCACAGTTGTTACACATGACTAGCGGTGCCCTATGGTGGGCGAACGCGCCAGCGTGCCCTAGGCGTAAAGGGCTGTAGCGACCTTGCGTGGGTTTTCTACAGTAGGAATTTTGATTCCTGTTCTCGCTCCGCGAGGTGCGGAGCACTAGCCCTCTAGAGAGTGGATCTCAACTTCCGCAGTTGTTACAGGTGACCGGCGGACACGCCGGTGTGCCCCGGGCGTGAAGGGCTGTAAGTTGCATTCGTTAGCCGAAAGCAAAGCCTGTAAAGTCCTTGAGCTTGTTCAGAAGTGGGTTCCATGCCTACCCAAGGGAGTGCCCTCAGTTCTCCCGACGCATGGCGCTTTCATGCCACTTGCCCAATATCCTGTCGGATAAAGTACTCATGGAAATGAAGATCAAGATCCCCAAACTGGTTACCATGATTAGGGCCGCAAACATTCTTGGCACCTGCAAGTTAAAGCTGGAAATCAAAATTTGGTAGGCGATCCCAGCCCGCTGCCCCCCTGTCCCGGCGACAAACTCTGCCACCACGGCTCCAATCAAGGAAAGGCCACCACTAATCCGCAAGCCTCCCATAAAGTAGGGCATAGCACTGGGCAGACGCAGATAGATCAAGGTCTGCCAACGATTGGCCCTGTAAAGCTGGAACAGGTTTAGCAAGTTGTGGTCGGCGCTGTTCAAGCCCAGGGTTGTATTGGAAATAATCGGGAAAAAAGCCACAATCCAGGCACAAACCACCATGGCGGCAAAAGTGTTGTTGCGCAACCAAATGATGATTAGCGGTGCGATCGAGACAATCGGCATCGTCTGCAAAATCACCGCATAGGGGAAGAAGCTGCGCTCAATCCATTTGCTTTGAGTAAACAAAATCGAGATCAGTAGCCCAGAAATCGTGGCACAGAAAAAAGCCACCACCGTGATTTTCACGGTGATCAACAGGGATGGGAAAAGTGCCCCCCAATCTCGAATTAGGGTTTGCACCACCAAAATCGGCCCTGGCAACAGGTAATGGGGCATTCCCGTCACCCGCACCGCCACTTCCCAGCCCACCAAGAAGAGGATCCCGACGATCACGGGGGCGATCACATCCAAATTGAGCCATTTGCGCAGATTTAACCCTCTCGGGGGCATCTCCGGGGCACTACTCAGGGCTGAAGCCTCATCGGTTTGTTGGGGCCTGAGTTTTTCTCCAACCGTACCGGCCAGCTTGGGCAGATCCCAATCTTGCAAGGGCAAACGCTCAGCAAGGCCGATAAGGGAGCCCAGCCAGCGGCGTAATCCGGTCAGCAAGCGGGTGAAAGGGTCGAACATCATCGTCGGCTTGGGGTAAAGGGTGCTAAACAACAGAGGGTTACGACTCAACCAACATCAAACCAAGCAAGGGATCCCGTCAGCGAGAACGCCCGGCAGAGAGGGGGCGCAGATGATGATCCTGAACAGTACCATGCATGGCTTCGTGTAAACGGGCCGACACCTCGCGGCAATAGTCGTTGTAAAGGGGCGAGGTGCGAAACTCCTCCGAGCGGGGATAAGGGGCATCGATGGGAATATCTGCCACCACTCGCCCTGGGCGAGCCGCCATCACCACCACGCGATTGGAGAGATAAACTGCCTCATAAATGTTGTGGGTGACGAAAATGACCGTCCAGCGTTTTGCCTGCCACAACTCCAATACATCGCTGTTCAGTTTGCTGCGGGTGATCTCATCCAAAGCTCCGAAGGGCTCATCCATGAGTAGCACTTGGGGTTTGGTGACCAAAGCTCGCGCAATGGAAACTCGCATGCGCATGCCCCCCGATAATTCACGGGGAAAACTGCGCTCAAAGCCGCGCAAGCTCACCAGTTGTAAGGCTTCCAAGACATCTTGATCGGCCTTTTGCTTGGGTTCACCGGCCAACTTCAGGGGTAGCCGCACATTGTCCATCACCGTTGCCCAGGGCATGAGAGCCGGTTCCTGAAACACAAAAGCCAACTTGTGGTTCCCCTGACGATTGGGGGGGCTGTTCTCTAGGGTTTGTCCCCATTCGATGGAGCCTGTGGTCATTTGGCCCAGACCCGCGATCAGCCGCAGCACTGTACTTTTGCCACAACCGGATGGCCCCACCAAGCTGACAAACTGCCCTTCTTGAATGGTCATGTTCATATCTTGCAAAGCCACTGTGCCATTGGAGTAGACCTTGCTGACATGGCTGAGGGTAATCACAGGAGCGGGCATGGCTAAAAGTTCCTAAGGCGTAGGACAGGGAGACCCCCTTCCAAGGCTGGAAAGAGGAAAAGGCCGTAGAGGCACATATTCATCCTAGACAGAATAGCCCTCACCACTGCTTCTGCTTGGTAGGCATGACTACAACTTCTACCCTCAGGTCTCGTTTTTGGAGGTTTTTTCACGGAAAACTTGCGAGGTGTTTTGCCGCAATTCTATGGGACAGTTGGTCCATTCTCGGGCTAAGCGTGAAATGGGATTTGTGAAATGGGATCTCTCAGATCCCGATGCGGCGAAGCCAGTATGATATGGCAGGGCAGATTACTACCTGGCTCGACAAGCATGGGATCCCAATTTCCAACGGTTGAAGGTGCCGTCACCGCTCCACAAGGATTTCGGGCTGCCGGGGTGGCCGCCGGGTTAAAGCCCTCCGGGGCTCCAGACTTGGCGTTGATTGTTTCTGAGTGCGATGCGGTCGGGGCAGGGGTGTTTACCACCAGCCAGGTGAAGGCGGCCTGCGTCACCTACGATCAAGGGATCCTCGCCCAACAGCAGCCGGTACGGGCCATTCTTTGTAATGCGGGGCAAGCCAACGCTTGTACCGGCGAAGAAGGGGAGCGCAACAACGCCCAAATGGCCGTCTGGGTGGGAGAACAGTTGGGGATCCCGGCCCATCAGGTGCTGACCGCCTCCACCGGGGTGATTGGGCGACAACTGGAAATGCCGAAAATTCAAGCCGCTCTGCCCAACCTGGTTAAAACTCTCTCTCCAGAAGGGGGCGAGAATGCAGCCCGCGCCATCATCACTACCGATCGGGTGACCAAAAGCATTGCCCTAGAAACCGAGATCATGGGATACACCGTCCGGGTGGGGGGCATCAGCAAGGGATCCGGCATGATCCATCCCAACTTGGCAACGATGTTGGCCTTTCTCACCTGTGATGCGGCGGTGGAGCCGCACCTGTGGCAGCAGATCCTTCGCAGAGCCGCCGACCTGAGCTTTAACCAAATCACGGTGGATGGCGATACCAGCACCAACGACATGCTCCTGGCTTTGGCCAACGGCAAAAGTGGGATCCCGATCCTGCAGCCGGATACAGAAGCCGCAGCGACGTTGGCGGAGATGGTCAACCGGGCTTGTATTCACCTGGCCAAGGCGATTGCCCGCGATGGAGAAGGGGCCACCAAGCTGCTGGAAATTCGCGTGCAGGGGGCAGTGGAGGATGCGGCAGCCCGGCAGATTGCCCGTGTGATCGCCAGTTCCCCCTTGGTTAAATCGGCGGCTTTTGGCAACGATCCCAATTGGGGACGGGTGGCAGCAGCAGCAGGTCGGGCCGGGATCCCGTTCGACAGTCGCCGCTTGGATATTCGGCTGGGGGAGTTTCTGCTGATGCAGGCGGGCATGCCCTTGGCTTTTGATCGCAAAGCCGCTTCGGAGTATCTAAAAGGGGATCCCGTTACCTTCACGGTGGATCTCCACCAGGGATCCGGTCAGGGTGTTGCTTGGGGGTGCGATCTCAGCTACGACTACGTGCGCATCAATGCCGAATACACCACCTAACCTCCAGCCGACCCTGCCTGCGCTGAATGGGCCAACTCACTGTAGGATTGAGGCAAACCCCATACAAAACCTCTAGGGTTCCGGTTCTGACTCGGTTCTGTTTCTGAACGTCTGGTCCAAGAGAGGAATCCGGCGCCTCCTTTGCAGCCGTCGGACACACGGAGGGATAAAAGCCCGGGAGAGCTAGCACCACGCAGCGGCCTTCCGGGTTTGTTGTTGGACACAAGGGATCCCATCATGACCACCGAATCGAACGCGAACAACGGCTTTTCCAGCGAGGCCCAGGCGGCCTTGGCCAAAGAGGCGGGGCTACCCTTGTCAGGGTGGCAGCAGGAGGTCAGTCGTGGCCTGGAGTTCGGTCTAGAAGCCGCAGCCAGTATTGGCGATCGCTCCATTCCCACTTTCTCTCGTGGCGAATTGCCCCATTTCGCGGGCATCAACACCTTCCTCAAAGCACCCTACCTGGAGGATGTGCGCAACGTCGGGGAGTTCGATGTGGCGGTGGTGGGCGTGCCCCATGACTCGGGTACCACCTATCGGCCCGGCACCCGCTTTGGCCCCCAAGGGATCCGTCGCATTTCCGCCCTGTATACCCCCTATAACTTTGAGTTTGGTGTGGATTTGCGGGAGCAGATCACCCTCTGTGATGTCGGCGATATTTTTACGATCCCGGCCAACAACGAAAAATCCTTCGACCAAATCTCCAAAGGGGTGGCCCACATCTTCGGGTCTGGGGCCTTTCCGATCATCCTCGGGGGGGATCACTCGATAGGGTTCCCCACCGTGCGCGGGGTCTGTCGCCACCTGGGGGATAAAAAAGTGGGCATCATCCACTTCGACCGCCATGTGGATACCCAAGAGACCGACCTGGATGAGCGCATGCACACCTGTCCCTGGTTTCACGCCACCAACATTCGCAATGCGCCCGCCCACAACCTGGTGCAACTGGGCATCGGCGGCTGGCAAGTGCCCCGGCAAGGGGTAAAGGTGTGTCGGGAGCGGGCCACCAACATCCTCACCGTTACGGATATTACCGAAATGGGGTTGGATGCAGCGGCAGATTTTGCCTTGGAAAAAGCCTTGGACGGCACCGACTGTGTTTACATCAGCTTCGATATCGACTGCATCGACGCAGGCTTTGTGCCGGGCACGGGTTGGCCGGAACCGGGTGGGTTACTGCCGCGGGAAGCCCTCTACTTGCTTAAGCGCATTGTGCGGGAGGCGCCCGTGTGTGGGCTGGAGGTGGTGGAGGTGTCTCCCCCTTACGACATCAGCGACATCACTGCCCTCATGGCAACACGGGTTATTTGTGATACCCTGGCCCATTTGGTGGTCTCGGGCCAACTGCCCCGTCGGGAAAAACCCGCCTACATTCACCCCGAAGCAGAGCCGGAAGTGGCGGGCGACTGGAGGTGAAGGGTGCATGAAACCGATATGACGCGGGCCCTCATCCAAACCCTACGGGACTGGTGGCAAAGCCAGCCGCAGCGGCCCCAGATTACCCAGGTGCATCTGATTGTGGGGCGGTTCACCTGTGTGGAGCCCGTCAGCCTCGAGTTGGCCTATGCGGTGCAGACTCAGGGCACCTTCCTAGAAGGATCCCGACTGATTATCCGCGAAACGCCGCTGGTCGCCTACTGTCATCCCTGTGGCCAAGAGTATGAGCCGGAGATTGGCCGGCGCTATGCCTGCCCCAGATGTGGCTCCCCGATGGAGGAGATCCGCTCAGGCCGGGAGCTGAAAATTGACCGCATCGAGTGTGTATCGGAGGTGTCCTAAGAACGGTCAGGCCAACCCAAAACCAAAGCCCAAGAGGGCGGCTACCCCCAAGCTCAGGATCGCCATCAAGCCGGCGGGCATAAAACGTTGGGTTTTGCGGTAGCGCAGGGCAAAAACGATGGCGAATAAAATTGCCGTCGCTAGGCCTAACCCTAGGCCCCAGCGGGGATCCCTTCCCAGCAGCCAGTAGCTCACCCCACTGAGGGCAGCCCCCACCAGACCCCCCACCAAAGACTTGGGGCTTCTGGCCTTCGCGTAGCCGATCACGCCGCCCACCAAAAGCAATACGCCGTAGATCAGCAGGGTGACTTGTGCGATCAACATGATGAGGGAACTCCGCTCCATCCTGGTTTAGTTCAGGACAATATCACGGATCAAGGGTAAGCGAATGCTGATGTAACGATTCAGAATCGAAGCATCGACATTGCTAAGGGCATGTTTTTTTTGACAGGCATTGAGGAGCAAACGCACCAGATCATCATCGCGCTGTGTGAGCCAATCTGGCCTGCCGATCTCGCTGACCAAGGACCAAAACTGGCGTACCATTTCAGGAGTCATGGCATCCATCTTGTAAGGAATAGGGTCTGGACTGCTCGAAAGGGGTCTAGGCCATATGCCCTGATTCTAGAAAAGAGACTGCTTCCGGGTGGGGAATATTTCGGCTCCGTCATAACTTAGGATAAGATGTCATGCTTGCCCACATACCCTTATGAAGTGCCTGAAACCCCTGATCCACAAGGCTTTTGACGACTTGCCTCTGAGGGTTCTTAGACTCAATATTAAAAAATAATGATTACCGTCAAAATCTCGACATCCAAGGCTGCAACAAACGGTTCAAATGGCCCCGGTTCAAATGGCCCAAGGAATGGGGGTTAGGATGGCGATTCAACCGACACTTTAACGCAAGGTGTACTCCAACACATAAGCCCCGGTTTGTCCGGGTTTGTAGGTGTTGGCCCGTAGGGTATAGGTGCCCCCACGCGGCAAAAACGCGATCATCAGAGCATCGGTTCCGCCCCCCTGGTCATCATCCCAAGCCATGACCTCTCCGTCAGGATCCAACAGTTGCAAAAAGGCATCAAAATCCGGGCTGGTCAGGGAAGCCACCAACAGTTGTCCGGCGCGGGCCTCCAGGGTGTACTCTTCCATCCAACTGCCATCGTCGGGGTGCTGGGCGGATCCCGCCTGCAGGCGGCCCGAGTGGGTCTGTTGCCACTCCAGTTGGGTGAGGGTGTAGGTGAGTTGATAGTCGCCGGTGGATTCCGGTTCAAAGCTGGTGGCCCGCAGAGTGTAGGTGCCCCCCTCTGGCAAACGCACCGCCAACAGAGCATTCACATCCGGACCGGAGTCATCGTCAAACGCAATCACCCGCCCCTGCCGATCCACCAGCTCTAGGTAGGCATCGAAGGCTTCACTTTCCATGGCCGCAATCAAGATTTGCCCCGGCTGAGCGGTGATCGAGTACTCATCCAAAAAGCTGCCGTCGTGGGGGTTGATCCGATCCCCAGAGCCCAGGGTTCCGGTTATGCTTTGGCTGTCTCTCCACAGGGCGGAACGGGTCAAGGCGGGCCAAGTGTTGGCCCCTGGGAAGCCCACCTGAGCACCACGCTCTCGCACCCAATTCAGCAACCCACAACTGCTGACCAACCCCAATGCCACGCAACTGAGGGCCAAACGGGATCCCCACCGGCGGGGAGGTGCAGAAGAACGACGCAAATTCGACATCGAAAAGGCTCCCCTAGATGTAGTGTGGGTAAACTGACGCTTATGCTAACGCATGGAGCGCGAGCTTTCAGTAGCCCTCCATCTGTCTCGTTCAACGCAGAAGATACAGCCCTTTACGCCCGGGGTACACCGGCGTGTCCACCGGTCACGTATAACAACCGTGGGAGTTAGGATCCACTCTCCAGAGGGATAGCCCTCCGGCCCCGCAGAGCGGGAGGGTGCTCCGCACCTCGCGGAGCGCGAGAAAAGGAAGCATAATCCCTGCTGTAGAAAACCCGCGCAAGGGCTGTAACGGGGATTTCCCCGTATTTCGGGATGGTTCTTCAGGCTTGCTCCGAAGTAGCGGCCAAAAACGCCTCGATCTCACTTCGTGTGGCCAAACTCGGCTGGGCTCCGGCGCGGGTCACTGCCAAGGCTGCAGCCCCATTGGCAAACCGTAGGGCTTCCTTGAGGGATCCCCCAGCAGCCAAACAAGCGGCCAAAGCCCCACAAAAGCCATCTCCAGCAGCGGTGGTATCCACCACTTCTACGGAATGGGCCGGCAGGTAGCCGCTTTCTTCCCCCTCCGCCCAGACCAACCCCGCTCCCCCCAAGGTGAGGATCACCGTCGGGATCCCTTGTTTTTGCAACCGTCGGGCCACTGTTTCGGCTTGCTCAGGGGTTGCGATAGGCGATTGGGTAAGGCTGGCGGCTTCGGTTTCGTTGAGCACCAGGTAGTGAATTCGGCGCAACAGGGATCCGGGCAAGGGTTGGATTGGGGCAGGATTGAGCAAAATCGGGATCCCTTGGGCAAAGGCCTGTTCTACCACAGCCAGCACCGTCGGCATTGGGATTTCCAGTTGCAGCAGGAGCAATGCCGCCGGAGTCAAGGGAGGCAAGCACTTCGGGGTATAGCGGCCATTGGCGCCGGGACTGACCACGATCTGGTTTTGCCCGCTGGGATCCACCGTGATCAGGGCGATTCCGCTTGGTCCCTCCAGTAGGGTCAGTTGGTGGGTATCGATTCCGTTGTGCTCGAGGTTTTCCTTGAGGCTGTGCCCGAACCCATCGGATCCCACCGCTCCCCACATTTGCACCTCTGCGCCTGCCCGGGCTGCAGCCACTGCTTGATTGGCCCCTTTGCCGCCGGGGTAGATGGCATAGTCGGATCCCAGCACCGTTTCGCCAGGGACGGGCTGACGGGGCACTTGCACCACCAAATCCATATTCAAGCTACCCACCACGCGGATTGGCTTTGGCATCGGGATCCTTACAAGATTCAGTTGGGGAACTGAGCCGGGAATTGGCCCAACGAGGGCTAGCGTTGAAGACAGCCCTCAGACTAAACTCTCCATCACCGCCTCATCGATCTCGAAATTGGCATAGACGTTCTGCACATCGTCGAGGTTGTCCAGCCGCTCCATTAGGTTGAGCACCAGCTTGGCTGTATCGGCATCCTCTACCTGCACCTCATTAGAGGGGATCCAACGAATCGCCACATCTTGCACCTGGTAGCCCTCCTTTCTCAGATGGGTGGCCACCTGCTCTAACAAGGTGTAGTCGCAATACACTTCCGCTTCCGTACCTTCGGCATTAAGGTCATCTCCCCCCGCCTCTGCCACCGCCAACAGCAGGGCCTCTTCATCGGGTACAGCCTCGAGGCTGATCACCCCTTTGCGCGCAAACATCCAACTGACACAGCCGGTTTCTCCCAAGCTACCGCCGGTTTTGCTAAAGGCTTCGCGCACCTCTGCCGCTGTGCGGTTGCGGTTGTCGGTCATCGCTTCGATTAAGACGGCCACTCCGGCAGGGCCATAACCCTCATAGCGAATTTCCTCAAGGGTGCTGTCATCGCTCCAGTTCCCGGATCCCTTAGCGATTGCCCGTTCGATGTTCTCATTGGGCATACCCGCCGCTTTGGCTTTGTCCACCGCTGCTCGCAACTGAAAATTGCCATCCGGATCCGGCAAACCATTGCGAGCTGCCACGATAATTGCCCGGGAAAGCTTAGTAAATACACTGCCTTTTTTGGCATCCACACGGGCCTTCTGCCGCTTAATGTTGGCCCACTTACTATGTCCTGCCATGCTACTGCACACCGGTAAAACCACCGAATGGGAGGGATCCTCCCATTTTGAAGCCTAGATCACCCTAGCCTAGGACTCAACCCCGTGACCGATCTGCTTTTGAGGTTCCTAACCCAAGACCCAAACAGAGGGAGTCGCAGATCCCCAAGAATGCCTGAGAATGCTAGGTCAGCGAGAAACTTTTTCAACCCCAAATAATTCCCAAATAAATATAGAGGGCACTTCGATGATCGGTCGGTTGCCTTTTGTTGCAGGCTAGGCAAGGCTAAATCTCTTTTGCATCCCGCTCTTGAGACTGCCACCAATGGCTGAGCGGCAAATAAAGAGCAGGTGCCCATAGGCTACTCAAAATGGCGGAAGTGAGGGTGTTGCGTTGATGATTCCACCAAATGCTTTCCAAAGAACGGGGGCCATCGCCGCTGATGGTGCCGGAAGACTGAATTTGGTTCCACAATCCATCCAGAAAGGTTTCCATTCCCGTCAGGTTCAGGCCATCGGATCCCTGCCAAACTGAGGTGTTGAGCAACATCCATTGCAGCGCCATGAGAGTTTCCGCAATGACTACCATGCCGAAGACGATCAAGGCCACCGAGATAAAGTCTTCCTGCATGTAGCGCTGCTTTTGCAAGCGGGCGGTGAGGATCCCCACTACCGCCAACCCCAAAGCATGGGTGGGGCGAGGACTGGTGAGGGCATCCTGTAACAAGCCAAGGGTGATCCCGGCAACGGCTCCCTGCCAGGCATTGCGCCGCACACTCCAGCACACCACCCAAATAAGAGGCCAGTCGGGGGTGAGGCCCGCCAGCTCCAAACCCGGCCCCCGCCACCAAGGGGCCACCACCGCCAACAGTCCCGATAGGGCCGTTACCACCCCATTCAGGTGATATTTAAGGTTGAGGGGTAGATGTTTGAGCATAGCTGTAGATCAGACCCCATTCCAAGAGGCCCAGTGGCGCCGACAGTTCGACGGTGGCTTGTGGAGCTGGGCTGGCATCCAGGTTCACGGCCCGAACGGTTCCCACTACCACGCCCGCCGGATAAAAGCTGCTCAGGCCGGAGGTGACGACCACATCCCCGACTTCTACCTTGGGATCCTTGTCGAAAAACTCCAGAATGGCGTTCTGGGTGCCGGTGCCGCGCATGACCCCCATATGGCGGCTGCGACTCAACATTACCCCGACACGGCTGGTGGGATCGCTAATCAACAGTACCCGACTGGTATTGGGGGTAACCGACTCAACCCGCCCGATCAACCCACCTGGGGCCATGACCACATCCCCCACTTTCACGCCCTGCTGGCTGCCACGGCTGAGGGTAAGCTGTTGCCACCAGTGATCGGCGCTTCGGCCCACCACGGCTGCAGGGATCCCACTCGATGGCATTTGTTCGGTAAATTGCAGCAGTCGCTTCAGCTCACGGTTCTGGTATTGCAGCTCGGCGACCAGGGCCTGTAACTCGCGGGTGGCGGCTTGATTGAGTACCACAGCCGGATCCACAGGCGGACGGGCGGGGGTGGTGATCCAGCTGTACAGTTCCACCAACAGGGAGCCCTGGGTTTGGCGTAACCCCAAAGCCACCCCCAGCGCTAGGGCCGATAAAAGAACTCCTAGCCCATAGTGCATCCACCACTGGCGTAGCCGATTCAAACGATACCCCTTTGACCCACTCGACTCACACTTGAAACCGGGATAAGCAGGGATCCCTGCCCACCCTCTACAGACTACAGATCTGTCAACCTTTGAAGCTGCTACTCAGTACCCGACCCAGGGTTTTGAAATCCTCCAGCACCCGACCGGTACCCAGCACCACACAGCTGAGGGGATCCGCAGCAATATGCACCAAAATGCCCGTCTCATGGCTGATCAGAGCATCCAGGCCCTTGAGCAACGCCCCTCCCCCTGCCAACATAATGCCCCGATCAATGATGTCTGCAGCCAATTCCGGCGGGGTGCGTTCCAGAGTGCGCTTAATCGCCTCGACAATCACCGAGAGAGGCTCGGCCATGCTCTCGCGGATCTCAGTGCTTTTGACGGTGACGGTACGGGGCAAGCCTGAGAGAAGATGTAGCCCGCGCACTTCCATGGTCAGCTCCTCTTGAATTGGGTAAGCGGAGCCAATTTGAATTTTGATCTCTTCGGCAGTGCGCTCCCCAATCGTGAGGTTATGCACTTTTTTCATGTACTGGGCGATGGCCTCGCTCAGCTCATCCCCCGCCACCCGCACCGACTCGCTCAGCACAATCCCCTGCAAACTGAGGACGGCCACCTCTGTGGTGCCGCCGCCGATGTCGATAATCATGTTTCCGGTGGCCTCTTGCACGGGTAAGCCTGCTCCGATGGCCGCTGCCACAGGTTCATCCACCAGATACACCTCACGGGATCCCGCCTGCAGAGCAGCTTCCATAACCGCCCGTCGCTCCACCCCGGTAACCCCACTGGGAATGCCGATGACGATGCGCGGGGCAATCAAATATCGGCCCTCGTGAACGCGATGGATGAAATGCTTAAGCATCATCTCAGCGGTATCGAAGTCGGCAATCACCCCATCCCGCAACGGACGAACTGCCACAATATTGCCGGGGGTGCGGCCCAACATTTTCTTGGCATCTTCCCCCACAGCCAGCGGTTGCTTGGTGTTTTGGTCGATGGCCACTACAGAGGGCTCTTGCAGGACAATGCCCCGGCCGGCCACATAGACCAGCGTGTTGGCCGTGCCCAAATCGATGCCCATGTCACGGGAGAATCGGCTGAATAGCCCCACAGTCTGTTACTCCAATCTTTTTTGGGTTTTGGGAAGAAGCGGTAGGTCTCGGTACCTACTATAGTCCAATCCAGCGGAAGGATCGCCCGGCGGAGATCTGCGGACCTATGCCGGAAAAACAGGTAGTCAAGGCAGTCGTTGTATCCCAGCCAACTGTAGAAGATTTTATCCACTGCTAAAGTGCAATTTTGTCATCGATCGGGATCCCTTATGCCGAAAGCTGCCATTGCTCCAGCCGGATATCCGGCCATTGCTCCCTACTCACCGGGGGTCAAGGTGGGCAATACCCTCTACATCTCGGGCACTTTGGCCTTGGATCCGGAGGGCAAAACCGTGGGATCCGACATCACTACCCAGACTCGCCTGGTGATGGAGCTGATCAAGAGCGTAGTCACGGAAGCAGGGGGAACCATGGAGGATATTGCCTTCTGCAACATTTTCTTGACCGACTATGCCAACTATCCCGGCATGAACGCTGTGTACAAAGAGTATTTTCCGGGGGTGTTGCCAGCCCGATTTGTGGTGAAAGCAGACTTGGTGCGTCCCGATTTGTTGGTGGAAATTGCTGCCGTCGCCCATATTGGGGCCTGATGACTTGAGCCCATTCGGAGCTTTGTCGATGTCTACTCCTATTGTCATTCCCAGTCGTCCGGATCCCGTCACCCTTCAGTTGGAAGAAACCGCCCTGATCGTGGTGGATATGCAAAATGCCTATGCCAGCCCCGGCGGTTACGTAGATCTATTGGGTAGCGATCTCAGCGAAGCTCCGGCGGTCATTGAAGTAATCGTGCGCGTGCTGCAGGCGGTTCGCCCCCTCAAGCTGCCGATCATCTTTACCCAAAATGGCTGGGATCCCCAACTTCGAGAAGCAGGGGGGCCAGGATCCCCCAATTGGTACAAATCCAATGCCCTGAAGTTAATGCGCCAGAATGCTGAGCTATCAGGAAAATTATTGATTAAGGGCACCTGGGATTACGATTTTGTCGAGGCATTAAGACCGCAACCTGGGGAAATCATCCTGCAAAAAACGCGCTACAGTGCCTTTGCCGGTACGGATTTTGATACGATGCTGCGACAACGGGGGATCCGCAATCTCGTGTTTACGGGCATCGCCACCAATGTTTGTGTGGAATCTACCATTCGGGAAGCCTTTCACCGCGAGTATTTCTGTTTGCTGTTGTCAGACTCCACCACTCAAGTGGGGCCACCGCTTCTGAAGGAAACTGCTTTGACCAACATCGAGATGTTTTTTGGCTGGGTCTGTAGCAGTGGTGAGTTTCTTCAGGCTTTACAAGCTGCAGTACCGGCGGAGGTTGGAGTGTTCCATTAGGGTTTCTCGAACTCTCCATCCTGACAGCGATCCATTGCCTGGAGAAGCAGAGTTTCCCCTTCTTGCAGAGTTTCGATGCGGCACAACAGGGCGCGAAATTGCGAAGCGCCGGCAAAGTCTTTGATGTACCAACTCATGTGCTTGCGGGCCTGGCGGATCCCGCGTTCCCCCTTGTACTTCCAAAGGCCACGCAGATGTTCCAAAGCCATGTGAATGCGATCCAAGGGCGTGGGGGCTGGCTTTTCTCGCCCGGTTTTGAGGAAATAATCCACCTCCCCCACCAAAAAGGGATAGCCCATCGTCCCGCGTGAGCACATCACTCCATCCGCCCCTGTTTCTTCCAGGCATTTCACCGCCGCGGCCACTGAGAAAATATCCCCATTGGCAATCACCGGAATGCGCAGGTGCTGCTTCACCCGCCGAATCCAATCCCAACGGGCATGGCCGCTAAACCCTTGGGCGCGGGTACGACCGTGTAACGTCAGCAGCTGGGCCCCTGCCTCCTGCAAACGCTGGGCAAAATCCAAAATGGTAATCTCTTGATCCGACCAGCCCAGGCGAGTTTTAACGGTGACGGGTACATTGACCGCTCGTACCACCGCCTCCACAATGCGGGCCGCTGTATCCGGGTCCTTGAGCAACGAAGAGCCACCGCCATTTTTGGTGATCTTGTTCACCGGGCAGCCCATGTTGATATCGACAATCGTTGCCCCCTCATCCACGGCCATACGGGCCGCCTCTGCCAGAAAGTGAGGCCGACAGTCGAACAGTTGAATGCCAATCGGCTCCTCCCCCTCCCCCACCTCCATGATGCGGGGCAGCTCACGGGCATAGTGCAACCCCGTGGCATTCACCATTTCGGTGTAAACCATGCTCTCGGGGGCAAAACGACGCACCAACCCCCGAAAGACCCTATCCGTCACCCCCGACAAGGGGGCCTGAAACACACGGCTAGCCACCTTCACCCCACCAATATCCAGCGGCGGGGCCAGGCGAGCTTGCAGTTCCGGCGAAAGCGTCAGACTCATGGGGGAAAAGGATCCCAGCGGGTTATCCCTCTTTGTTGACAAAGTAGAGCAGGCCCATAATCCGTGCCCGCTTGATCGCCACCGTCAGTGCCCGCTGCTGCTTGGCCGTCAGGCCGGTGATGCGCCGGGGCAGAATCTTGCCCCGTTCGGTCACAAACTTTTTGAGCAGTTCGACATCCGTGAACTTAATCGGGTCTCCAGGCTTGATGGGAGACATGCGGCGGCGGGCGTAAACCATAGGGCAGGGGCGATAAAAGGAACTACTTGATCTCTCTGTGGACGGTGTGACGGTTGCAATGGGGACAGAACTTCTTCAGCTCCAAGCGGGCCGTGGTGTTGCGGCGGTTTTTGGTGGTGGTGTAGCGGTTCACACCCGGAGACCGTTTGTCAACGTTGGTGCGACACTCGGTGCACTCCAGGTTGATGATGATGCGAACCCCTTTTGCTTTGGCCATGACGGATTCCAGACTGAGGTGAAAGGCTCACAGGGCTCAAGAGCAACCCAGCGCTTTGGGTTGCAACGAAGCATCCATATTGCAAGCGCAATCACCAATTATCTAACTTCTCCCTCACAGAATCAACCCAAGATTTCACCTGCTTGCCGGTTTGTTGCCGCAGGCTGCGGGTATTTTGACCCATGTCTTGGCTCAGGCGCTGCACCTGCTTGGAGAAATCCCGCACGGTGTCGTTGCGTTGCGCTTGCCTCAACAGGTCACGGGCAGCCGATTTCACCTCCTCGGCCGCATCCCCCTCTAGGAGTTCCTGCAAAAACTGCTTCGCCTTTTCATCCAGGTTGTAGCCCTGGTCTGCTTCCACCACCAAGGTGCGTCCAGCACGGTCGTGAATCGTCTGGCGTTTTTCTTGGTCGAAAGCAGCAAACAGGCCATCGGCGGCCAAGGGCACCAACAGGGCTTCCGTGAGTAGAAACAGCGACAAAACGCTTTCGCGGGCCACCGAGCGGATCAGGTGGGGCGAGGTCTCGGTTTCGGGATCCAGGGTTTTGAGGTTCAGCAGCCACTTGCCCAGGCTTTGTCCCTGCGGGCGAGACTGGAAATAGCCGCGATTCACCAGCCAAACGGCAAAAAAGGCCACATAGCCGGTCATATCCACCGCGCCGGCATTGGCCCCAAACAGGGAGGCCAAGCCCTGGGCCAAATAGGAGGCTCCCAAGCTCATCCCAAAGTCCAGGGCAAAGGCGCCAATCCGTTTGCGCCAGGGGGCCAATTTGGGGAGGGTTTCCACTGGGGCGACTTGTGCAGCAGTGGCGGTTTGTGGTGCTGGCCGTTCCGTCTCCACCGGGCGCAGCGGGGCAGGGGGAGGGAGGGCGCTAAAGGTTTGCCACTCGCCGGAGCGTTGATCCAATTGATCGGTTTTGGGCCGTTCAGGAAACTTGGGTCGTTCGGGATGGGGTCTGGGATCTGTCATCGCTGGTGTAGACAGTCGGTTCTCTCATTCTAGCGAGGTGGGCCTACACCCCCGTCGGCACTCCCACAGAAGCCGGAACCCGCCGCGGAATTGCGTAGGTGAGGCGATCGCGGGCCAACAGCGTATTGGGGAAAATCGCCTGCGCCTCTGCCAGCAGGTCATCCAGAGTAATTGGGGCTTCTGGGGTATAGCGGGGGCTGAAATGGGTGAGCATCAGGGCATGGGCTTTGGCCTCAGCCGCCACTTGAGCTGCCATGGCCGCGGTGGAATGTTTGGCGCGGTGGGCCAGTTCCCGATCCGCTTCGGCGTAAGTGGCCTCGTGAATCACCAAATCGGCAGCACGGGATAGATCCACCGCATTGCGACAAAAGATTGTGTCGGTGCAGTAGGAGAACTTGCGCCCCGGAATCGGATCCCCGACATAGTCGCGGCCATGAAAGGATTGGCCCTGCCAAGTGATCGATTGGCCGGCCTTCAGTTGTCCATACAGGGGGCCAAATGGGATCCCATCCGCTTGCGCTTTAGCGACATTAAAACTGCCGGGCCGATCCACCTCCACCACCCGGTAGCCAAAAGCGGGCACTCGGTGATCCAGCGGCGCACAGAAGACCGAGTATTCCGGCTCTTGCAGGATCAGCCCGGTTTCTACGGTGTGGATGTGAAGCGGATAAGGGATCCGCGTTTCGCTGTAGCGCAGCACCGCCTTCAGGTAATCTTCCAGTCCGGGGGGGCCGTAGACATCGATGCTTGCGGGGGTACTGCCCAACCCACAGGAAGCCAATAACCCTGGCAAACCATAGATGTGATCACCGTGCATGTGGGTGATGAAAATGCGGCGCAACTGGCTGGGGCGCAGCTCGTCTAGGCGCAACAACTGGTGCTGGGTGCCCTCCCCACAATCGAATAGCCACCATTCCGACTGCTGCGGAAACTGCACCGCAATCCCAGATACATTGCGTTGGCGGGTGGGCAGGCCGGAGCTGGTACCCAAGAAGGTGACACGAATGGCGTTGGGATCCGTCACGGGGGCAAAAATTGAGAACAGGAATCCCTAGCTTATCAACTGCCACGACCTGACAGAATCGGAGGGGCGGCCCAAAACCCCTGATAGGATGGAAGGTAAACTGTGAGCCTTCCCGCCATGATCACCGTTACCGATAGCGCCCTACAAGAATTGAAGCGTCTGCGCAGCAAGTACGAAAAAGAGGGATCCAAGCCGATTTTGCGGTTGGGGGTAAAGCCCAGTGGCTGTTCCGGCCTCTCTTACGTGATGAACTTTGAGCCCCAATCCAATCCCGATGATCAAACCTTCGATTTTGAAGATATCCGGGTGGCGGTGGATCCCTTGAGCATGACCCTGATCAGCGGCATCACCGTCGATTTTTCTGAGGATCTGCTGGGGGGTGGCTTCCGCTTCAAGAATCCCAATGCTGTGGCCAGTTGTGGTTGCGGCACCTCTTTTGCCACCTCCGAAACGGCAGCAGCCGCCAGCCACGCCTGAGCGATCAGGGTGATGTTACCAACACTGACAAAGATTACCCTCCAGAGATTACCCTCGAGGGAAAGGAAGAGCTGCGGAGATCACCTTTTTTTCGACAACCGCAGCTGCACCGGCTCCACCCTGCAGCTGATCTACCGCTGATTTGGTTGATTTAGTTCTCAGGGTTGGGCAAGTCCAGATCCGGCAGCCTGAGGATAAACCATGTCCATCCCGCCTGGCTGGTGACCCGAATTTGCCCCTGCAGATACTCCGCCCACTGCTTCACCAAAGCCAATCCCAAGCCACTTCCCTGTTGGGCCCAGGGATCCGCAGAGGGCACCCGGTAAAAGCGGTCGAACAGGTGAGGCAACTGGTCAGCCGCGATCTGGGCCGTATTCCCGACCCTGATTTCAACCCCTGCTGGAACCGGATGAAGCTCCAGGCGAATTGTTCCCCCCGGCGGGGTAAATTTGCAGGCATTTTCCAACAGTTCCTGCAAAATCTGGGTGAGGTGCTGCCGATGGCTGTGAATGACGGTGGGGGATGCAGGCAGCTCCGCGACCTGTAACGTCAAGTGACGGGCTTGCGCCCGTTCTCCCACCGGGCCGAGCAAACCCACCCACAGGCTCTGCAGATCAATGGCGGAAACAGAAGCCGCCAGTTCCTCAGCTTCTAACCGTTGCAGGTCCAGCAGTTTGTCGATCAAGTTGATCTCAACATGGCATTCTTCCAGGGCAATGCGCTGGTATTGTTGCTGCTTCTCGTTTAGGGGGGTGCGGCCCAGCAGTTGCAGCGCCAATTCCACCTTGGTGAGGGGGGTGCGCAGCTCGTGGGAGATGGTGGCCAAAAAGTCATCCTTGAGGCGGTTGAGGTGTTGCAGATCTTCCACTTGGCAGGCCAATTGGGCGGTGCGTTCCTGCACCTTTTCTTCTAGGGCTTGGTTCAGTTCTTGTAGGTGACGGCGGGCCCGGCTGGCCTCGAGCAGATGGCGAATGCGCCGCTTCAACACAGGCCAATAAATCGGCTTGGGAATGTAGTCGGTAGCTCCTGCTGCAAAGGCTTTGGCCACAGAGGCTTCGTCATCGAGGGCGGTGACAATGAGAATGGGCAGCTCGGGGTTTTGGGCGTGCAGGCGGCGGCAACACTCAAAGCCATCCAGTTCTGGCATAAGGGCATCCAGCAACACCATATCGGGGATGTGACTGGCAAAAGATTGTAGACACTCTTCCCCATCGCTGGCTTCAATCACTCCATAGCCCTCTTTGCTCATGACATGGCGGATCAAGAGCCGCTGGTTGGGGTCATCATCGGCAACCAGCAACAGCGGTTGTGGCTCGGCAGGGATCGGCTCTAGCGGGGCAGCGGGCAAACTGGGATCCACCTGCAAAGCCGCCGTAGCCGGGGTGGCCAAGGGATCCGATTCTGGGGAGACAAGCTCAGTCCCCCTAGGGGGATCCACATCGGTTGGGCCGGCAAACCAAGGGTGCTCCGCGGGATCTGGGGGATGATGGCGTTCAAGCGTCGGCATAAGGAGTGGCGGCATGGCCATGAGTATCTTGGGCTTCGGCAGATAGGCTGAGGGCAACCCGCTCGTACTCAACTGCCAACTGGTTCAACACAGCCTGCATATCAATCCAGTCTATCGGGTCTGCCCGGGTCAGGGCTTCCAGCTGTTGACAAAGCTGGGCCAAACCTTTGGCACCAAAGGTGCTGCTGCTGCCTTTGAAGCGATGCGCCAACTGGAACAAGGCTTGGGGATCCCGTTGGGTGAGGGCCGTTTGCAGGGAGGCCAACTGGGTTTGGCCATCCTGCAAATAGGTGCGGATCATCTCCTGCAAAATCGCTTGATCTGCGGTGCTAATCACAGCCTTTAGGGCGTTGAAGGTGAGGGCATCAATGGCCGGTGCAGGAGCCTCCTCCGTTGACAAATCCGCCGATCCGGCGCTGAGCAACAAAGGGCTGGGGGCGGGCACGGATCCCTGTAATACCTGCAAGAGGGGGGCCCGCTCCAGCGGTTTGGTCAGGTAATCATCCACCCCGGCGGCGGCGGCTTCGGCGCGGCTTTCGGATAACACATTGGCGCTGAGGGCAACGATGCGGGGCTGGTGCTCGGGGGGCAGTTCGGCGCGTATCCGTCGGGTTGCCGAGAGGCCATCCATCTCCGGCATTTGCATATCCATCAGCACCAGATCGTAAGGGCGCAGGTGTAAGGCCTTGATTGCCTCCAAGCCATTGGCAACCACATCCGGTCGGTAGCCGAGCCGCTCCAACATCAGGCGAGTCACCTTTTGGTTAATCGGGTTGTCTTCTGCCACCAAAATCCGCAGTGGGTAATGGCTGGCCATCTCCACATCCCAGTTGGGGCCCCTGCCAAAGGTTTTGTGGCTTTGCCAATAGGCGGATTCCACATCCCGGTCACGGCCCAAAATCTGCTGTATCAGGGTGCGCAACTGCGAGGCTTTTACCGGCTTGGTCAGGCAGGCAGAGATGGCAGGGTTTTGGCTGGTGCCGTGCTGGTCGCGGGAGGTGAGCAAAATCAGGCTCAGTTGGGGATCCCCTGCTCGCAGGGCGGCTGCCAGGGTGAGGCCATCCATTTCTGGCATTTGGTAGTCGAGAATGGCCAGATCAAAGGGGTGATTGTCTAGGGTCAGGGCTTCTGCGGGCGAGGCACAGGTGACCACGTCCATGCCCCAGGCTTGTATCTGCAGGGTCAAAATGTGTCGATTGGTGGCATTGTCATCCACCACCAGCACCCGCTTCCCTTCCAGGTTCAACTGAGGCTGTGGCAGAGGGGTATCGGTCACCTCAAAGGGGAGCCGAAAGCCAAAGGTGGAGCCTACCCCCGGCTCGCTGACAACGGTGATTTCTCCCCCCATCCGTTGACAGAGTCGCTGGCTGATTGCCAAACCCAACCCGGTACCACCGTATTGCCGACTGATGGATCCATCCACCTGGCTAAAGGGTTTGAAGAGGCGATCCCATTTTTCGGGGGGGATGCCAATGCCCGTATCCCGCACTTGGAAACACAGCTCTTGCTGGCGCGATGTCGGATCCCAGGGGCCCGGCTGAATCGTGAGAACGACTTCTCCGGCGGGGGTGAACTTAATGGCATTGCTGATCAGGTTGGCCAAGATCTGGCGCAAACGGCCCGAGTCGCCGATCAGGGTATCGGGCAGGGAGGGTTCGACCAGGACAGCCAGTTCGATGGCTTTGTCTCGGGCTTGAATCGCCATCAAATCCAGCAGATCTTCCACCATCTGCCGCAGCGAGAAGGGGGCCGCTTCCAGTTCCAGTCGCTGGGACTCAATTTTGGAGAGATCGAGAATATCGTTGATCAGGCTGAGCAGTACCTCGCCGCCGTGGCGAATCGTTTGCACAAAGTCGCGCTGTTGCTCATCCAGCTCCGTATCCAACAACAAACCGGTCATGCCGATCACCGCATTCATGGGGGTGCGGATCTCGTGGCTCATGGTGGCCAAAAATTCGCTCTTGGCACGGTTGGCGGCTTCGGCGGCTTCGGCCATTTGCTGGGCCAGCAGGGTTGAGGCTTGCAGTTGGGCTTGGGCTTCGCGGATGCGGGCCTCGTTGCGCTGCTTCAGGTGGGCATTTACCAAGAGTTCCGCCAAGATTTGCAGCAGGGTAATATCGCTGGGTTTCCACTGTCGAGATTGGCGCACCGCATCAAACCCGACAAAGCCCAAGTACTCTTGACCATAATTGAGGGGGATCGTTACCAAAGATCGAATCTGCTGCAGCTCCAGGTGTTGTCGTAGGGAGCTTTGCTCAGGCAAAGCTTCTAGGGAGTCGAGGGCAAAGGGCTGGCCCTGCGCATGGGCTGTGAGCAATTCTGGACTGAGATCTCGAGGGATCCCCTGAAGGTTATGGATTTGCGGCGCTATCTCCTCCGCGCACCACTCATGGGTATTGCGAAAGTGGTTCTGGTCAGGGTCGTAGACAATTAAATAGGCCCGATCCGCTCCAACAAACTGCCCGACCCGACTGAGCACCTCTTGAATGCTGGCATCCAAGGCTGCTTCTGAGGCATTGATGAACTGCATGGACAAATCGATCAACAGCCGCTCCAGGCGGGAACGGTAATCCAGCTCATCCTGAGCCAGCTTGCGATCGGTAATATCCACGGACGTAGAGACGAAGCGTGGGATCCCCCGCAGCGATACCGATTGCACAAACACGTCTTCCCAGAAGATCTGGCCATCCCGCCGCCGTGAGCGCCACTCAAACCGTACCGAACCCGTTTGGCGCACCTCCTCGACGTAGGGCAGCACATCTTCATGGCTGTAGGGAGGCGCATCGAAGATATCGTAGGCTTGCAATTCTTCTAGGCTGGACAACCCATAGGAGGCGATGGCGCACGGATTGGCATCGATGATCTCGGTGGTTTCGGTATCATGAATCATGATGGAAACGGCGGCGTTGTCGAAGAGAGCACGGAATTGTTGTTCGCTTTCTTGCAGGGCTAACTCCGCAACTTTTTTCTCGGTAATATCGATGGCGGTGCCAAAGATCCGCACCACCTGCCCATCCTGAACTTCCGCTTGGCTGCGGGCGCTGAGGTAGCGCACTTCTCCATCGGCACGCAGAATGCGAAAGTCGTAGCTTTGCGGGATCCCTTGCTCGAGGGTGGCCCGAACATGCTGCAGCCAAAGTTGGCGATCTTCGGGATGAATCTGGAGGAGGTGTTCTTCAAGGCTGGGGGTTGGCTCACCGGGAGACATACCAAACAGACGGAACAATTCGTCCGACCAGGTGATGACTCGGGTGGCCACATCGTAAGACCAATTGCCCAGTTTGGCGATGTGCTGGGCCTGTTTCAGTTGGGCGGTGGTTTCCCGCAGCGCTTGCTCCGACTGCACCCGTTCGGTAATATCTCGCACGATCACCATCGCTTCATCGGGGGTGAGGGGGACAACGCGAGCTTCTTCGTGGCGCCACTTGCCTTCCACCTCGATGCTGTATTCGTAGATCTGTCGGGTTTGGGTGGCAAGGGCCTGCTCAATAAAGTACAGCCGCTGTTCCGCCAAAGGCGAGGGCAAAATGTTGTGTAAGGATTGTTGCAAATGGTTCTCGGCGGAGTTGTACAGATGCACATCGCCACCGGAGATAAAACTCAAACAGGTGCCCTGCCGATCAAAACGCAAGATTAGGTCGGGGATGGACTCCAGAATCGCCCGTTGGGTATTTTCAATTTCCTTTAGGGCCAGTTCCGCCTGCTTGCGCTCGGTAATGTCCCGCACCAAGATGTAAACCTTATCCTCGCCTTGGGGTACCACGCAGGCCTCACGATATTCGGGGATCCCGGGTTGAAGATCCGTTTCGTACTCCAGGTACTGAATGGTTTGGCTCCTCAAGGCGCGGTCGATCACTGCTTGGTATTGCTCCACACGGGCAGGGGCAAAAAGCTCTTGTCCGTAGCGACCGACGTAATACTCGGGGGGATAGCGGGTGGAGAAATCTCGCGGGGGTTTGCAGCTGAGGATTAACCCCGTCTGGGTCACCTCCAGGATCATGTCGGGAACGGCTTCGTAGAGGGTGCGATAGCGCAGTTCGCTCTCCCGCAAGGCTTGCTCAATCCTGACCCGCTCGGTCATATCCCGCACAATGATCAGGGCTTCATCGGGGCCACTGGGGACAATGCGCACTTCTTCATATTGGATGCGATCACCGACGGCAACCTGTTGTTCGTAGCGTTGCAATTCACCGGTATTCAAAGCAGCTTGGATCCCCTCCCACTGCTTTTGGGCCACCTCCTGGGGTAGATAGGTAAAGATGGTTTTCCCAATCGGATCCACATTGCTGGGTACCAGATCGTTAAAGGCGGTGGTGTGGGAGTAACTGAGGTAGACCCCTTCCCGACTGACCCGTGCCATCAAATCGGGAATCGCTTCCCACATGGCTTGGTACTGGGTTTGCTGCTCTTTCAGCAACAGTTCATTGCGCTTGCGCTCGCTAATATCGCTGCTGGTGATCAAAATGCCATCCCCGATCGGTACCACCTGATGGTGTAGCCAGTTGGCCACCAACCCCGGCTGGCCGGAAATGGGAAACTCTTCTTCCAAGCTGGTTTGAGTTTCCACTACCCGTTTGTATTTTTCAAAAAAGCCGCCGGTGCGGTTGATCGGCAGCAGTTCGCACAGGCGTTGGCCAATGATTTCCTCGCGGGTGAGGGAAACCAGCTCTGCCCCTTTCGGGTTCAAATCCACGAAGACAAAATCGAGAATCTCTCGACTTTGGGGATCCCGTACCGCTTCCAGTAGATAAATGGCATCCAAGCTGGCTTCAATGGCAGCCCGAAAGCGGGCATCGGGATGGGTCGTGGGGTTGGCTGATTGGAAAACAAGAAAGCGTTGTCGCCACCACAGGCCCAGGTGAACCAGCAGCAGCAGCCCGAAGGCAGCCCAACCCCAGCCAGCGGCATTCCAACAGGCATTCAAAATGGCCGAAGGGAGGGGTATCCCGGCATACCCACCCATGCCCAGTGTCGTCATCGCTGCCCAAAACCCGGTGTACATACTGCAAAAAAAACGACTCTGCCCCTTCAATCCCCTGCATCCGGTAGATCCGGTTGACCTTACTTTAGCCAGCGTGCCTACGGAGATAGCCTCGGTATGGCCCGGTTTGATCCTAGCGAGTTGCTTTTTTCGAGCGTATGTTTTTTTACAAAGGCTTAGGCTGTGGATCCGGTTGAAAGGGCTTTGCGCCAGCTTAGGTTGTGGGAACAGGTTCTGATTGTGGGGGCTGGGATCCCTTGCGCCAACGGGAGTAAAGCTTTTCCAGTTCCACCCACATCATGACCAGGGTGCTGAAGCCCAGGCAGATCCAAAGTTCGCTGCGGGTCAATTCTTCAGTGCCGAAGAAGCCGCGTAGGAAGGGCACGTAGAGCAAAGCAAATTGCAGTAGAAGCGTGGCCAGTACCGCCCAAAAAAGGTAAGGGTTGGAAAACGGGTTGGTCTCAATGATCAACTTGTTGTTGGAACGCACCGCCACGGCATGGCCCATTTGAGCCACACACAACGTAGTAAACACCATCGTGCGCCAATGGGGAATGTAGTTCTCCACAATCACCATCATGATGATCGTGGTGATGGCAAAGACAATACCGATGCGCACCATGTAGGCCCCTAGTCCGCGGGCAAAGATGCTCTCCCTCGGGTTGAACGGCGGCCGCTGCATCACCCCTGGCTCGGCGGGTTCTAGGGCCAAAGCCAAAGCGGGCAAGCCATCGGTCACCAGGTTCATCCACAGAATTTGCAGCGGCGAAAGGGGCACATCCCCCAACCCCAAAATCGGGGCGGCAGCGACCGTGAGCACCTCGCCGATGTTGCTGCCCAAAATGTATTTCACGAAGCGGCGGATATTGTTGTAAACAACTCGCCCTTCTTCAATGGCGGCAACGATGGTGGCGAAATTGTCATCCAGCAAGACCATGTCGCTGGCCTCTTTGCTCACATCCGTGCCCGTGATGCCCATGGCAATGCCGATATCCGCCTGCCTGAGAGCGGGGGCATCATTAACCCCATCACCGGTCATGGCCACAAATTGGTGTTGCTTTTGCAGGGCCTGTACGATGCGCAGCTTGTGTTCGGGAGCCACCCGTGCGTAGACATTGACGGTTTGCACCGTGCGCAGCAGCTCATCGGGATCCATGTGGGAGAGGGTACGCCCCTCCACCGCCCGATCTTCTGGCCCGATAATGCCCAGATCGCGGGCAATAGCCACGGCAGTCAGTTGGTGGTCGCCAGTGATCATCAGGGTGCGGATCCCGGCCTCGTGACAGCGGGCCACCGCCTCACGTGCTTCCGGCCGGGGGGCATCGTGCATGCCCACCAACCCGAGCCAGATCAGGTTTTGCTCCACCTCCTCCAGGTTGACTGGGATCCGCTCCAGCTCTAGGGTGGCCACCCCCAAAACCCGTGTGCCTTGGGCGGCCATTTGGTCGTTGGTGTTGAGAATATCCTGACGAACCTCCTCCGAAAGCCGGTGCCAACCCTCGGCATTTTGAATGCGATCACACCGCTCCAGCACCAACTCCGGGGATCCCTTGGTATAGACGCGGTAGCCGCCATTCTCTTGGATGACCACACTCATGCGCTTGCGTTCTGAGCTGAAGGGTAGCTCCTGTACCCGCGGGCAGGGCTCTTGCAAGGAGGCTTTGTGTAGGTTTGCCTTGGCGGCGGCTACCAGCAGAGCCGCTTCGGTGGGATCCCCGAGAATGGACCAAGTGGGGGTAGGGGGGGCGGAGGACACCCCAGAGCGGGGATTGCGCACCCCCACCGGCTGGATATTGGCTTGCAACAGGGCATCATTACAGAACACCGCCGCCCGCAGCACCGCCAGCAAATCGGGGGATCCTTGGGGATCGATCGCTTCGCCCCCACAGTAAAAGGATCCCTGGGGGATGTAGCCTGTGCCGGTGACGTAGTAATGATGGCTGGCCGTCACGATATCGGTCACCACCATTTTGTTTTCCGTGAGGGTGCCGGTTTTATCAGAGCAGATGGTGGTCACGGATCCCAGGGTTTCTACAGCGGGCAAGCGCCGAATTAGGGCATGACGCCGCACCATGCGTTGGGTGCCAATGGCCAAGGTTACGGTGATCACAGCAGGCAGCCCCTCCGGCACCACCGCCACCGCCATACTTAAAGAGGTCTCCAGCAGCGAGGTAAAGGGGGCCATATTCCCCGCCTGGAGCAGCCCCACCACCACCACCACAGCCACCAAGGCCAATGAGCCAAACACCAACACATTGCCCAGTTGGTTCATGCGCCGTTGCAGCGGCGTGGGCTCACTCTCCACCGATTGCAGCAGCGCTGCCACCTTGCCCAGTTCTGTGCGCATGCCCGTGCCGGTGACCAAGAGGATCCCGCGTCCCTGCATCACCTCTGTACCCATGAAGGCCATATTGCGCCGCTCCCCCAGCTCGGTTTCTAACGGGAGCACACAATCCGCCTGCTTCACCACCGAGACTGCTTCTCCGGTCAGGGCCGCCTCCCGCACCTGCAGGTTCACCGCTTCTGCCAAGCGTCCATCCGCCGGGATCTGCACCCCTGCCTCCAGCAGTACCCGATCCCCGGGCACCAACTGACTGGCGGGGATCTCCCGCCAGAGGCCCTCTCGCTCCACCCGCACCGTGGGGGAGGCCAATTTCTTCAGGGCCGCCAGCGCCTTTTCCGCCCGACTTTCCTGCAGGTAGCCCAAGCCGCCATTGAGGCCGACGATGAGTAAAATCGCCAAGGCATCTTTGGGGAACTCCCCTTCTTCCAGGGCCAAAACCGCCGAGATCGCCGCCACCGCGATCAACATGAGCAACATGATGTTGCTGAATTGGTCGAGCAACACCTGCCAGCGACTACGCCCAGACGTGGCGATCAACTCGTTGGGGCCGTATTCCTGCTGCCGTTGGGCCACCTGCTGAGCGGTCAGACCGCGATCGGGATCCGTCTGAAGCTTCTGAGCGGTGACGGCCAGAGTAAGGGTGTGCCAGGCAGGGGCTGAAGAAGCAGAGGATCCAGCAGCTGGGATCATTGGGGCTACTCAAGGATTCTTGCCAAATTGTACGCCAGCCTACGGATCCCCCTCCAGAGTGATGGACAGCTGGCAGGCACTACCGAGACTCGTCGCGGCGCTCCGCCGACCGGATGGTGGTGCGGCCACCAACCCCATTAAAAAGCCGATAAACCCCATCAAAAAGTCTTGATCCCGGTCGTCGGAATTTCGTGGCAAGGTGAGGGAAGATGCCACGCCGGAGGCTGCAATGGAGAGCAAGACCCCGTCCCGCGATGTCCAGGTTGCCTCGATTGGCCCATCAACCCTGGCTTTGCGCTCCCGCACCTGGGATCGCCTGAAGTTTGAGATCGAGTACGCCCGCCAACGGGGCACCACCGCCAACAGCTACCTGATTCAGGCGGATCAGGCAATCCTGATCGACCCACCGGGGGAATCCTTCACCGATATTTTTTTGGAGGAGTTGGCGCAACACCACTATCTGCAACGGCTGCAGTTTATTTTGCTTAGCCATGTCAACTTCAACCGCATCGCTACCCTCAAGGCCCTGTTGCCCTTGGCCCCCTATGCGGTGGTGCTCTGTTCTAAACCGGGGGCGATCACGCTGCGGGCGGCGTTTGAGACGGATCCCTTGCCCAGTTTGCCGGCTCGGGATGAGGAGGAAGCTGCAGACCTGGGTATTACCTACAACGGCGACCAGTCCTTTCGCCTGCGGGTGATCCGAGACGGGGAAACCCTCGACCTAGGGAAGGGACATGAGTTGCGTTTTCGCACCGTACCAACCCCGCGCCACCCCGATGCCCTGTGTACCTACGACCCCGCTACTGGGATCCTCTTCAGCGATAAGCTCTTCGGGGTTCACGTCTGTGACGAATTCCTCTTCGATGAGCACTGGCGACACCTGAGCGAGGATCGCCGCTACTATTTCGACTGCCTGCACCGCCTTCAGGCCCCACAAGTGAAGGCCGCTTTGGCCAAATTGGCTGACTTTCCCGCCAGCACCTACGCCCCCGCCCACGGCCCCATAGTGCGCCACAGTCTGCGCCGCTTGACGTTGGATTATCAGGTTTGGTGCGAAGAACACCCGGCGACGGAACAGCGCGTGGCTCTTCTCTTCACTTCGGCCTACGGCAATACCGGTTTGATGGCGGCAGCCATTGGACAGGGACTGGAACGAGCGGGGGTGATCGTCGAGCGGGTAGATTGCGAGTGGGTCTCTCCAGAGGAGATTGGACAGATTTTGGAACGCTGTCAGGGGTTTATCATCGGATCCCCAACACTGGCGGGCCATGCTCCGGTCCAGATCCAAACGGCGCTGGGCATTGTTCTGTCTTCCACTCCCAACACCAAACTGGCGGGTGTGTTTGGTTCCTATGGCTGGAGTGGGGAAGCGGTGGACTTTATCGAGAGCAAGTTGCTCAATGCGGGCTTTCCCCTGGGCTTTGAGACACTCCGGGCCAAATTTAAGCCTACCCCTGAGGTGCTGCAGGACTGCGAACGGGCGGGATCCCAATTTGCCCAAACCCTACGCAAAGCCATGCGAGCCCGTGTCCCCCGCCAAACCAGCAGTGAAACCCAGGCAGACCGTGCCGAGCAGGCCCTGAGCCGAGTGGTGGGATCCCTGTGTGTGGTGACCGCCCAGCAAGACGGGATCCGGCGTGGATTTCTCACCTCAGCGGTGGCTCAGGCCAGCTTTAACCCCCCCGGGTTGACCCTTGCTGTGAGCAAAGATCAAGAGGCAGAACTGCTCACCCAAGTGAAGGCCCCTTTTGTGTTAAACATTTTGCGGGAGGGCAAAAGCAGCTTGCAACGGCACTTTCAACGGCCCCAACGCCCCGGCGAAGATCGCTTTGCAGGCCTAGAAACCGTAACCGCCGAAAATGGCTGCCCCATCCTCCAAGAGGCGCTGGCGTATCTGGAGTGCCGCGTACAAAACTGGATGGACTGTGGCGATCGCTATGTCATCTACGCTGAGGCGGAACGGGGCAAGGTGCTGGATCCGACGGGGGTAACCGCCATGCACCATGGACGCGCCTAGCTTTGCGGCAAGGCTTCTGCTGCCTGCAACTGTGGGAGCCACAGGGTAAAGGTGGTCCAACCGTTCTCGCTGGTTACCTGCAGGGATCCCTCTAGGCGATCCACCATTTGTTTCACCAGCGCCAGCCCCAAACCGGTGCCGCCCTCCCTCCAGGGGTTACCGCTGCCGATGCGGTAAAAGCGTTCAAAAATGCGGGGCAACTCTTCCGGGGGAATGGCCTGGCTGTTGCTCACCCGCAGGCAGGTTTGTTCGTTGTTGGGCTCTACCTGCAACTGGATGGATCCCTGGGTGGGGGTATATTTCACGGCGTTGTAGAGCAGTTCGCGTAGGATGCGCCCCAAGAGAACCGGGTCCGTGGTGATGGAGTGCTCCAAAGGCACGCTGGCATAAAAGTGTTGCCCCCGCGACTCCGTTTGTTCGCGAGTCATGGAGAGGAGATCTTCCAGCAGGGTCTCCCAAGTCAGGGTGTGGATATTCAGCACATAGGCCCCGGCCTCCAGCCGCTGCAGGTCTAAGAGGTCATTGATCAGCTCAATTTCGCGGCGACATTCCCGCTGGGCGATGGCCAAGTATTGTGCCTGTTTTTCGCCGGGTGGGGTCACCTGCAACATCTGCAAGGCTACCCTCAGGCTGGTGAGGGGGGTGCGCAACTCGTGGCTGACGGTGCTGATAAAGTCATCTTTTAAGTGGTTTAGGCGCTCTAGGGCCAGTACCTGTTGTTGGGTGGCCCGAAACAGGCGGGCTTGCCGTAGGCCGATGGCACATTGGTTGGCCACCTGATGGAGCAGGCGCAGTTCCTGCTCGTCGAAACACTCTCCTGAGCGGCGGAACACCCACAGATCCCCCAGGGTTTGCTCTTTGTCGGTGAGGGGGCAAGCAAATACAACACTGTGATCTTTTTCGGGACGCACCGGACTCGGGGCAGTGAAGCAAAACAAGCAAGACTGCCCCCGCAGCAATTGCCGATAGTGATCGTCGTAGTCGCCCCCCACCATTGCAACAGAAGAATAGAGGGCCGATTCCATCTGCAGACAATACTCGTAGGTGATGGTCGAGACCGTGTGGTCGGCATTGTAGAGGCCAATGTCGCAGCCATCCACATTTAAGTGTTCTCCCAGCTCCTGCACAGCACTGCTAAGGATTTCAGCTTCATCAAGAGAGTCGCGTACACGATCGGTAATGCGTTTGAGAAGAGATTCAAATTGCAGAGACCGTTGCAGTTGGTGGGTACGCTGCTGAATTT
>JAUQVK010000092.1:0-1934 GCA_039794845.1 Thermostichus sp. DRC_bins_24 | reverse complement strand
CAAATTGGCCTGTGCTTGGAAAGACTCCAGCAATTCTTGATAACAGGGATCCAAATCGGCAGCCTGCACATTCCCCAAGGCTTGAACAAACCCATTTTGATATTTCTGATAGCAGGGATCCGCTTGGAAATAGGCATCCCAAACGGAGCGACCCAGGTGAGAGGGCCAGGGATCCCCTACCGATTCGGCAGTAATGATCCCACCCGATAGGGTCCCCAGTTGGTAGATCATCACCCGATCCACCTGCAAAAACTGCCGCACTTCTGCCACGGTCGTTTGCAAAATTTGATCCAAATCCAGGGTTTGCCGGCTGCGCTGGAGCAAGGCCCCCAATAGGCGCTCGCGTTCTGCCTCTTGGAAAAGTACTTCCTGTGCCCTTTTCAGGGAGGTAATGTCCACACAAATGCCGCAGAGGGCGTAGGGATCCCCATTTTCATCCCGTAGGGCAAACTTGGTCACCCAACTGGTAATGTCTCGTTCAGGGTAAGGAACCACCTGTTCGTAGCTAATCGGCTGACGAGATGCCAGGGCAGTTTGATCTTCCCGTTGATAGCGCAGAGCGTTTTCTGGCAAGAAAAGTTCGGCATCGGTTTTGCCGATGATCTGATCCAGGCCGCGTTTCTCCAGCTGTAAATAGGTGGCATTCACGTGCATGTATCGCCCTTGCAGATCCTTGAGGAACACAGGAAAAGGGATCCCATCTAAGATGGCCTTGAGACGTCTTTCACTCTCTTGTAAAGCTAGCTCGGCCTGTTTTTGCTCGGTGATATCTTCTGTAACCCCAGCAATATGAACAATTTCTCCTTGGTTATTTAGGATTGGATAGCAACGACTGCGTAACCATCGCAGTGTGCCATCCGGGTGAAAGATGCGATAAATGCCGGATTGTTCTCCTTGTTTAACCTGAGACAATGCCTGTAATAATTTGGGTTGATCCTCAGGATGAACGCTTTGTAACCACAAGTTTGGCTGGGTGTAGATCTCTTCTGGCCGGTATCCCCAAATGCGTTCACAAGCAGGGCTGTTGTAGAGCACTTTGCTAAAGTCGGCAGAATGCAAGAAGAACACTGCGTTGATTGCTTCCGTCATCTCTCGGAAACGTTCTTCACTTTCCTGCAGCTCCAATTCCACCTGTTTTGGACGGCTAATATCGCGCGTATTGGCGACAATGCCCTGAATGGAGGGATCCGCCAACCAATTGGTGGCCAAACTCTCCAACCACACCCAATGGCCATCGGCGTGCTGCATGCGATACACAAAGCTCAGGGGCTGACCCGGATGGGCCAACAACTGCTCAAAGGCAGCGGCAACCTGCTCCCGATCCTGGGGATGAACGAGATGGAGGGGTTGAGGCTCCCCCGGTGTGGGAACATAGCCCAAAATCGCCTCTGGTGCTTTCGGGTTAAGGCAATACAGCCGACCTTCAGCATCCACGTAGTGAAGGATGTCGTGGCTATTTTCGATCAGGGCACGAAACCGTTCTTCTTGCTCTTTCAGTTCTTGTTCCAGGCGCTTTTGCTCGGTCATATCTAGGGTAATGCCCAGAACCCCTAAGCCTTCTGACCGATCTTGAATCGGCACCGTCAGACGATAGGTATAGCGCTCCTCTCCCAAAATGGTTTCCCAGCCCTCGCGTTTGTAAATGCCCTCCAGAGCAAAGGCTTCGGCAATATTTTCCTGCCACCAAGTGTTCTCTGGCCCCGCCTCTTCTACGCGAGTGCCGAGTAGATCCCCAAACCAGGCGCGATCGGTGGCATTTTGCAAAATGAGGATCCCTTGCGGATCCCTGGCCCACACCGCTATTGGCAGCGTATCCAGCAGGGTTCGCAATTGAGCCTCCCGCATCCGCAGGGTTTCTTCCAGCCGCTTTTGTTGGGTCACATCCCGGCCAACTGCTTGAATCCGCTGCAACTGCCCACGCCGGTCGAAAATGC
>JAUQVK010000091.1:0-57246 GCA_039794845.1 Thermostichus sp. DRC_bins_24 | reverse complement strand
AGCAATCTTTGCAAGTGTGGGAGATATGACGTGTAACTATGATCTAATGAGATAATCAAATGTGTCGCATTAAGATTTTCAATCTCTGGGTTAAACTCCTTTATCGGCTTAATTCCACATGGACTCCTATTCAAGGAGACGGCCCTAAAAAGAAAGGCAAGCACTAGATCTTCTTCATTATAGATATTGACTAATTTTCCACTTAGCTTTTCTACATGTTCACCCCAGTTCTTACTTGCTCCCCTCCTGACGGCACCACCTAAAAGTACAATATCCTTAAGTCGTTTATCATCGTGAGGCCAAGCCCGCATTGTGTAGTAAGCAATCCTTGCACCTAAGGAAAATCCAATTATTGTTATCTTTTTCTCAGGCAGTGCTGATAATATTGGATAGGCATATCTCAATCCAACCGTCTTTGCTTTGTTCTCATGCGCTTCCCAATGCAGAAGTAATCCAACTCCTAGTTGAGCTGCTGACATAACAAAACTTATAGGATTAGAAGCATCCCACCAAAGATGGTATAGTGATCCTCTCCAACCTGCATTTCTTATGGCTCTCCAAAATGGGTGGTTATCCTGAGGCTTTGTTTCATTTTCAGTTAGAAAACCATTAATAAATATTAGAGCTTCATCTTGATCTATCTTGGGTTGAATAGACTGTAAAGTAGGCTCATCAAATCCTCCAGACACCGAATCAGAGAATACTTCTCCAATAGACCGAGTAACTTTCGCTGTATGACTGATGGTGTTCGCAAGCTTGATTCCTTGGTAAGCAGATCTGCTTATTATCTTGAAGCTACTTTTCCAGATCATTGTTTATCTCAGTCAAGGTTCTCGTATTTTAACTGATTGCTGTTGAACGACTTATCGGCAAAATAGCTGAATTTCTTTCAAGGTTCTAGACGAAGCAATCCACTCCCTTATCTAGAATAAGCAATAGATAGAAGTCTATGGATTGCAGGTGAAGGTTATGTGATTTCCTATCCCAGACTCAGTTTAGGGCTGATGGCAGCTATAGCAGCCCTACGTGAATCGTGAAAGCTTAGCTTGTAGCACAGGCGCCCCCTCTGAACGGGCCTGATGACCTTCATACCTGCATGAATCAATTCGGATTGCTATAGCAGTGGATTGAAGGGAATTAGGATCCCTGTATCTACAGGGATCCTGACCCAACTGTCATTAAACCGTCATCTAGTAGATGTAAATACCCCCTTCTGGGTTGAAATCGAGGGCGCGATCTCCCCCTCCTTCTTGCAATAGGTTCACCGCCACATTCACCGTGACGCGATTTTGCGCCGCATCTGCCGAAACCACGTAGCGCAGGCCGATCTCAGAAAAAGGTGGGCGGTTGGGAGTGTGAATGGAAAGGTAGGCCGGCAACTCTGACAGGGTCAGGGTGACTTGTTCGTTGGGGAGCAGCTCTTGATCAGGGCCGAGATCGGTAGTGATGCCGTATTCTAGGGTGGCATCGGAACGGTTGATGATCACCACTTGCACCGGGCGACTGGGATCAAAGCGGGCCACCGGCTGAAAGAACCCTGGCTGAAAGGTATCAGCGGTAGCAGTTTGTCCCCAGGCGAGAGGGGATCCCAAACCCCAGAAAAGGCCCGTCAACAGGAGCAATACTTTACAGGAGTTGAAGGAGTGGGATCCCATAGGACAACCGATTGGGGGAACAACAGCCACTCAAGATGCTACCCCAGTCTGGGCGGGATCGAGCTAAGAAGTTTGCAGACGCAGGTGTTGTACCAGCGCTTGTAACCCCAACAGGTAGCTCTGCGCCCCAAAGCCACTGATTTGCCCAACGGCGACTGCGGCAATGTAAGAGTGTTGGCGGAAGGACTCACGGCGGTGAATGTTACTCAAATGCACTTCCACCGTCGGCAACCCAACGGCAGCGATGGCATCTCGCAGGGCGATGCTGGTGTGGGTATACGCACCGGGATTGATCAGGATCCCCGCGTGTTGCTGACGGGCGCGGTGAATGGCATCGATCAGCACCCCTTCATGGTTGGACTGCAGAATGTCGAGTTTTGCCTTCAGGGCCTGAGCCTGCTGGTGCAGAGCTTGATCGATCTGCTCTAGGGACAGGGATCCGTAAATACCTACCTCCCGCACCCCGAGCAAATTGAGGTTGGGGCCGTGCAATACCAAAAGGCTGAGGGTATTGAGACCGGGGGCAATAGCAGTCGGATCAGCGACGACGATGGGATCCATCTTCTACCGGAATTGGAATGGGCTGGGGCTGTGGCTTAGGATCCCCCAACAGGGTGTCGATCACACGTTCCACCCACTCCCGGATCTTTTCCAGAACTTTTTCCACCCAATCCATCCGATCTGCCTCGTAGAGTTTACAGAGCTACCAAGAGGGCTGTCCGGTAGACCTCTATGATAACGTTTCTTTTCGATAGGTGTAGAGTTGACCTGCGAGCCGGCCCTTCCTCCCGACAAAGGATCCCTCTGTGGGTCTGCCTTTCGCCAGAACCTGAAAAAAATCCAAACTCTCTCACTCCGGCCAAGCCCGCAGCAGTTGGCTCATGATCCTGCGCACCACCCGTAGGGTTATCGATTGCAGTAGGAGCCCCGGCTGAGGGTCTGACTCCGGCAGATTAAAGCATTCCACCTGCCCCGCCACCGTCAAGGTGATTGTGGAGCCCTGCTGCAGGAGCAGGGTACCGCCGGGGTTGAGATCCCGTTGCAGCGTTTGCAGTTCTTTCTCCGTGGGATCCCGCAACACCACCAAGTCGCTACCCTCGTAAGCCAAGCCCTCCTGCTCCAGGGTTTCCTCATCCATCTCCACCAAGAGTAGATCCAGTTGGGGATGGCGAAGCAGCGTTTTCACCTGGCGAAACAGACTGGGTTGTAGAGGCCTAACGCTGTGGTTCAACAGCACCCCCTCCCGACAAACACATCCCACATACCCCTTGGGACGGTGGGACAGAATGTGCTCCACCAGGGTGTGGATCTCACTCAAGGTCAGACGATTGAAGGTAAAAATTGGGATGCGAGCTGTCTTGGGAAACAAATGGTCAAGGATTGCTCCCGGCACATCCACCCCCTCACCGATGGCCGGCTTCTGGTGCATCAGTACCCCCGGCGCTGCATTGATCTCGATAATGCCTAGGGATCCCTCTTTCCAGGAGCGCTCCAGGCTGGTGGCGATCACATCGATACCCATACACACTAGGGAAAACTGCTGGGCAATGGTTTGGGCCAAAACAATGTTATCGGGATGAACCGTGGCAGTGACATCGCGGCTGACCCCCCCCGCCGAGAGGTTCGACACCTTGCGCAGGTACACCGTCCGCCCCGACTCGATTACACTCTCCGCTGTTAGACCCTGCTCGGCCAAGCAGTGCTCCATCGCCTCATCCCACAGAATCGGCCCCAGCGGGGACGTGGGCGTATCCCAACGGGCGGGATCCCGGTTAGCCTGCTGAATGAGCTGCCCAATGGTGCTCTGGCCATCTCCAGTCACCGAGGCTGGGCGCCGTTCTGTTGCAGCCACAAAGCGCCCTCCCACACACAACAGACGAAAATCTGTGCCCTGCAAATGCTTCTCCAAAATGAGCTGAATCGGCTGCTCATAGGGGATAGCATCTACGGCCTCATCGTAAGCAAACTTCAACTCTTCTGGGGTTTGAATGTGGGCAGTGACCCCAAGGCCTTTGTGGCCAGCCACCGGCTTGAGCACCACCGGATAGCCTATCTCTTGGGCTTGTTCCAAAGCTGCGGCCAAGGAGGTCACCACTTCCCCCTGCGGCACGGGAAAGCCCTGAGCCGCCAAAAAAGCTTTGCAATCGTCCTTGCGGGTAGTGAAGGCGGAATCGAGATTGCTGTCACAGTGAAAGGTGGTCGCCACTCCCCGCACTTGGTTGCGCCCGTAGCCGTACTGCATCAGGCCCTCATCCCACAGGTAGTAGGTTGGGATCCGACGTTCGTAGGCGGCTCGCAGTAGGGCATACACCGTCGGCCCCCCATACACCGATTCCCGAAACAACTGCTGCAGGCGACGCAGTTCCCCATCAAAATCAAACGTCTGCCCTTGGGTAATTGCTTCTAGCCAATCCCAGACGAAGTAAACCACCGCACGGGTGGTACGGCCATGCAACGTTTGTACTGCAATGCGCACGTATTCGGGAAAAAGGCGAAGGCTCCACTGCTGCAAGTGCAGGCCCATCTGCAACTGGTTGACTTCTGCCACCACTCGAGCAAACAGATGGGCGTAAGACAGATAAGAGTCCTCCTGCAACTGCGGCAGGCGTAAGCCAATTTGGGCCAGATAGGCCTCAACGGGTAGTGGCTTCAGGAATTGGGTAAGGGCGAGGTCGAAAGTGAAAGCAGCAGTATTCAAATAGGGGTTGGGGCCGAGATAGTGCTTCAGGTTAAAAATGTCGAAGGCATCGAATTCGCGCGCATTGATGCGGGGCGTGTCAGCCGCCTCGTGCAAAACCATAATCGGCCTCAAGGGAAGGAAGTCAACAGGCCAGGCTCAGGATCCCGGGATCCGCCTGTGCCGTTTCTATTATTCCCGATCTTCCTTGCCCCGCCGGAACGCCCCCTCCGAGAATAAGGGAGCCCTCGATAAGCTTATGGTGCCGGAGGCAAGTTTCTGGGTATCCCTCAGCCACTTGACAAACAAAGGCTTGAGCCTAGTCAGGGAAGTTAATGGGATCCCTGTACTGGATGAGGTTGCCCATCAGAGCCACATCGGCTGGGTTGTATTGGGTTCCGATGCGATGGCTTAATCTGGCCTCCAGGTGATCGGGGGGGAACCCTGGAGAAAATTGCCTTTTTTGGTTCGCGGGTCGGTATCGATTCAAGGTTGGGTCGAAGGATCCAGTCAGGCAATCGAGGTAGATCTGCTTAGCAACTTGATCCGCCTTAGCCCTGGCTGCTTTATCGGATGCCTGACCAAAGCCAGAAAGCTGGTATCGCTTGCCTTGGTAAGTGAACCGTATTGTCAGGGATCCATGGTTATGGGTGGGTTTTATCTCTCGCATGACTCTGACGTAAGGTGCGGTTTACGTCAGATTTACGTCAGTGGCTTCCTCCAATCCCCCCCTAGCCAATAGGTCTAAAACCCATTGTCTACAGGCTTGAGACGTGGCCCAGAGCAGAGCTTGCACCTATACCCCCAAGGGGATTCGAACCCCTGTCGCATCCGTGAAAGGGATGTGTCCTGGGCCTCTAGACGATGGGGGCATCTAGAAATGACGCGATCCTGATTCTAGAGAAGGGTGTGTAAGCCTGTCAACCTAAACCGTTTTTCCACGTCCTAGTCGAGGAATCCACCGCCGGCCAGGTTCAAGATCAGGATCCCCAGCAGAGCTAAACCCAGCAAGCTGGCGATCACGATCGGTTCATCTGGGATCATCAAATAATCCATCTTGCTGCCTCATACTGCTACTCATACTGCTAAAGGAGCTTCAGCGTAGGCCTGTTCCACTACCCGGTCGAGAATAGCTACCCCCTGCTCAACTTGCTCCGGTGTTGCCGTCAGGCTGATGCGCACACACCGGTACTGATAGGGCCAATCGGGATCCGTCCCCGGAAAGAAGGGGGATCCTGGCACCACCACCACTTTGTTTCAGCCGTCGGTAGAGTTCTCGGTCGGAAATGGGCAGATCTGGCAGCCACAACCAGGCGAATAAGGCCCCTTCTACCTTGTGTAAAACCAAGGCAAATCCTCGAGAAACTCCCGTTCAAAGGCTGCCTGCAGGCGTTCCATCTTCTGCCGGTAATGGGGGCGGATCACCTGCTCCAACAGCTGTACTAGCTCTCCAGAACGAATCGCCCGCGCCGCAATGGCCTGACCCGGTTGGGAGGAGTAAACTACCGGACTCCGACCGCTTACGCGGTACGGAGAAGTTTGTCAGGGTAATTCTAGCGCATTCCTCCCGACGCTCGCCGGTAGCAGAGCGCAGGACTTCTGCGTCTCTAGTTGAAGGCATGGGATCCCTGTTTTTCCAGGGTGGGGGTCATGGCCTTGAGATCGGCTTCATCGATAAGGATCCCGCCATAGCCGGTGTAGTTGGGGCTGAGGGGCAACAGGAGAGTTCGGCTTTGCCCGTAGCTATCCGGCCCACAAAACACATTCGCGGCAAAAAAACAAAAACTTTGGCTGCCCGAAGTGATCAGTACATTCCGCCGTGTAATACTCCAGCTCGCCGCACCCGCAGCGGAATGGGATCCCGCATCAGGCGTTTCCACTCCTGCCAATAGGCGCGAATGGGAGCTTCGCTGGCAATTGAGCCCGTGACCCGGCCCCGGTCATCCTGTCGATCCCCGGCTTGCTCCCCCCGGCTGATATCCAGCCACTCCTCCTCAGGGATCCCCAGCCCCTCCTGGATGCGCTCGAAGATTGCCAGATCATCCGGCGTGCCAAAGCTAACAAAATCTTCATCCACCCGTAATCGCAGCAGGTTGATCGCCTCCGGTACAGCTTCTGCCATCGCCAGGTACAGGTGGATGCGGGTGCGATCCACCGCCAGAGGCTCCACCACCATCAGTTGGTTCCCGACCAAGATCAAATTGGGAAAGAGGCTGAGGTTAACCATGTTGCCGGTAGCCAGATCCAGCAGCTCAGGCGGGTGCTCAGCCCGTAGGGATCCCTCCAACGCCTCGCGCGTCGGCAGTTGTCGCATGGTGGACCAGGGTCCGTCGGGGATCCCCGGTCGCTGATCCACCACACAATGGCCGTGGTCAAGGGTTTGGCTCACCATCGGGGTGCTGGCCGGATTGCGGGCGAGGACGGTCTTGGTCTTGGCTTGGTGGCCCAGTTGATTGTAGGAGCGATGGGCGAAGGTGGCATGGATCCCATCGGCAGCGTTATCCCAAAGCAGCTTCCAGTTGCCGGCAAACTCCAGCCGAACCGGGGAGTCCACCAGCCGGATGATGCCCTTGGGATGGCGATCGAGGTGCGCATCCAGCCAGGGCAAGGCCGCCCCCAGCCAAGTCTCCAGATCCGGTGGTTGTGCGGCTAAGGTGCCAAAGATCAAGCCCCGATAGGTCTGCACTTGTAGCTGGCCCAGATGAAACGATGACTTGCGGGGATTGGCATAGCTCTCGGCTACGGGCAGGCTGTGCAGACGCCCATCCAGGCCAAAACACCAGCCGTGATACGGACAAGTCAGGCGCTTGCTGCATCCCTTGTCTGCGGTGACCAGGAGGGTGCCACGGTGGGTGCAGCGGTTAAAAAGACCATGGATCTGGCCATCCTGTCCCCGAGTCAAGAGGATCGGGCGGCGACCCAGAGTCCGGCGGACAAAACAGCCCGGCTGGGGGATCTCGCTCTCGTGCCCCAAGTAGCTCCAGGTTCCTCCAAAGATGCGCTCCATCTCCAGCTCAAACAGGGTGGGATCCGTGTAGAGCCGGCGATGCACCCGATCCGACTGGATCAGCCAGTCAAAATCCGGTGGATTGGCGGCGTGAAAAACCATGGTGGCGAGATTCCAATAACAGGTTTGTTTGTTTTTTTGTGAATCGTGTGAGCAACCCAGCCCAAGCCTACAGAAACCAGCCCAAATGTCGGGATCCCTGGGCCAGTTCTGGCATCAAGACGGTTTTGCGAAGGATCTGAAAGCCACCGGACTGTGGACGCAATCGGTGAATCTGGCGGGCAGCCACCAGGCGAGCCCCAGACCCTGAATGAATGTGGAGGGTAAGGGTGCTGCTGGCTAGCACAGTTTCATCCCTCTGGTTCCAGGCTTCGACCGTGGTGATCCCTCGCACACTCTCCGGCAAAGGCTGGATCCCCCAGGCATAAGGATCCCGCAGGCGCCAGATCCGCTCCTGCAATCGCCGCCGATCATCCAAAAATAGGGCCTGATCCTGACCGGGGTGGCTGTCGCGCCGCAACGGGATCCAATACCACCCCTCAGGATCCCAAAGCTCCAGCCAGGATTCAAACCGACCGGCATCCAGCATCCGCGCTTCCAAGGCCAAAAAACTCGCCACCTCTGCCACCAGAACCTGATGGGTGGCCAGCGGGGCAGCCAGCACCCAGTCCCGTTCCGCGGCCAACTCATCGTAAAGGGCCTTCACCCGCTCAAGACCTTGATCAGAGGAGATCTGTAAAGAACCCATCACACCACCTGCTCCGGCGCCACCTGCGACAACACCCAGCGTTCCAGCCCTGCCACGATGCCATAGCCCGCCACCGAGACCAAGGTCAAAACCACCACCGCACTCCAGAGCAGCCCGTAGTTGCTGGTGGAATAGGTGAGGGCCATCAGGTTGCCGATGCCGGTGCCCGTCGCCAGCCATTCTGCTACCGTCGCTGCCAGCACTGCCGTGGGCACCGCAATGCGAGCCGCGGCAAAGAAAGCCGGCAAAGCTGCCGGAAGACGGGCCAATACCAGGATCTTCAGGCGATGGGCGGCAAAGGTATTAAACACATCGATCACCTGCCCCGGCACCTGCCGCAAGCCCTGGGCACAGGCGATCAACGTCGGGAAAAAGGTCATCACCGCCACCAGCGTGATCAAGCTGGCTCCCCCCCGTCCCATGACGATAATCACCAGCGGGGCCGTGGTGATGATGGGCACCGAGCGCAGCGCAATCGCCACCGGCATCGCCCCCTGCCGCACCAGCGGGAACAGCTCAAACCCACAGGCTGTGAGCAAGCCCACCCCCAGTCCCGCGAAATAGCCCGGCACCGTCACCCCCAGCGTGGATCCCAGAGCCTGAAACAACTGTCTGCGATGGGATCCCGCATTGGCATGGGTGACCAAAAACGCCCACACATCCCCCGGTCGTTTGGCAAAAAAGCGATTCAGCTGGAGCCCATCCATGCTCATCTGCCACACCCCCAGGATCAGCAGCCCCGTCAACAGCGCCATTCCCAGTGAGATCCACGCCGCAGCGGGAGATGGCTTGCGACTCGGTCGGGCCGTCAGCAACAGCGGGGGGGTACCCGGAGAGAGCCACCGTCCAAAGGCCACCGCCAAGAGATAGACCGCGATGGAGGCCACCGTCGCCAGACTGGCCACCGTCCAGGTAGCCACCACATCCAACGAGCGGATCCCTTGGATAACCAGCACCCCCATGCCCCGCTCAGCCCCCGTAAACTCCCCCACCATCGCCCCCAGTACCGCCGCCGGAGCCGCCACCTGCAACCCGGCCACCAGATAGGGCACGGCAGCACGCGCCCGCACGTAGCGCAGCATTGCCAGCCGCCCCCGCCCATAGCTGACCACCAGATCCCGCCAACTGGCCGGAATGGCCCGCAGCCCCACCACCAAGGGCACAAAGGTGGTGTAGTAAACCGCCAGGGCGGCCAGGGTAATTTGCGGGCCATCGGAGGTGCCAAACATCACCCGCAGCACCGGCCCCGTTGCCACCAACGGCAGACAAAACACCACCAAAGCCAGGTTTTGCACCAACCGCTCGCTCACGGGCACTAGGGCCACCAGCGTCGCCAGCAGAAGGGCCGCCCCGTTGCCATACAAAAAGCCCAGGGCCGCCTCCCGCAGGGTCACCAGCAGGGCACGCGCATACAAATCCGGGCGACTGGCCAACCGCTCCAGGATGGCGCTGGGGGCCGCCAAAATATAGCGTTCCGATAGCAATAGCCGCACCAGCAGCTCCCAAGCCAGCAGCAAGGCCCCAGCCATGAGTAGGCTGTTCACCCAGGGATCCCCCAGCAACTTCGCCCTAGGTTCAGACCCCAGCCGGTTCACCGCTGCGCCTCCAACACCGGTTCCAGCCCCAACGCCTCTGAGACCTGGGCGACCAGGTGATGAAACTCTGGCGAGCGCAGGATCTGGGCCTGACGAGGTCGGGGCAACCTTACCGGGATCCGAGCCACGATCCGCCCCGGTCGCACGCTCATGACCAGGATCTCATCCGCCAGCAGCACCGCCTCGTCGATGGAGTGGGTGACCAACAGAGCCGTCGCTCCCCGTTCTTCCCAGAGACGGGGCAGCTCCAGATTGAGCCGCCGTCGGGTCAACTCATCCACCGCCCCGAAGGGCTCATCCAGCAACAACAGCCGAGGTTGGGTGATCAAACAACGGGCGATGGCCGCCCGTTGCCGCATGCCCCCCGACAGTTCTGCCGGTTTGGCCCGTTCAAACCCCTTGAGGCCCACCCGCGCCAGCAGATCCCGGATTGCCTGCCGATTGACCGATTGTCGGGCCAGGGTTTGGGCCAGCGCCACATTCGACTCCACCGTCCGCCAGGGGAGCAACGAGGGATCCTGAAAGGCCACGGCGATCTCCCCCCGCTGTTTCAGCACCGCCGGGGGCTGGCCATCGATCAACACCTCCCCACTGGAGAGGGTTTCCAGCCCGGCGATCACCCGCAGCAGGGTGGACTTGCCGCAGCCCGATGGCCCCACCAACGCCGTCAGGGATCCCGGCTGGAGCCGTAGGTTAATATCCGCCAAGGCGGGCACCTGAGTGGATCCCCAGCCGAAAGTCTTGTTGCCCTGCACCACCCGCACCTCTGGGGGCGACATGGCGCTGGGATCCCTGAGGTTGGCACGAGAGGCCAGATCAGATGCGAGATCGACCGTCATAGATTTCTTCTAAAATTGAGCGATCCCAGAGGTCAGGGGTGACGTTTTCCCCCAACAGGCTGAGGGTCTCCACATTGGCAGCCACCGTTTCATCGGTAAACCAGCCGAAGCCGTTTTGGTCGGTCAACTCCGAGAACATCAGCTTCAATTGCTCCCTGGCCTGTAGCTTCTGGGTCTCCAGATCCAACCCGGCATCCGGGAACATCGCTAGGGTCAGCTCGGCAGCGGCGTCGGTGTCCGCCTTGTAGTCTTGCCAGCCCCTGATCTCTCCTCGCAACAGGCCGATCACCTCCTCACGGCGGGTTTTCAAGCTCTCTTCCAGCACGATATAGGCCTGGCTGTGAACGGTATAGCCGTAATCCGCCATCAGCATGGTGACGTTGTCAATCCCCTGCACAGTCATGGCCACAGGCAGGTCGGTGAGCCAGCACAACAGGCAATCCACCTCCCCATTCACCAGCGGGGCCGCATCGTACTGGGTGGGGATGATGGTGATCTGGTCAATATCCACATCGTTGAGGGTGCACAGGGCCTGCAAGACGGGGGTGTTGGCGGTGGCCATGCCGATTTTTTTGCCCTCCAGATCCTTGGGTTCATTGACGGGGTTGGCGGGCAACGAGGCAATGGTGAAGGGGTTTTTCTGCATCGCCACCCCGATGATCTTGAAGGGGGCCCCCTGCGAGACCGCAGCAGCGGTGTAGTCGGCAGCCGAGATGCCCATCAAGGCGGTGCCACTCACCACCGGCGGCTCCACCGGGGCATTGGGGCCACCGGGCACCAGGCTCACCTGCAGCCCTTCGTCGGCCCAATAGCCTTTGTCTTGGGCGATGTAGCTGCCCCCAAACTGAACGGAATGGAGCCAGGAAAGTTGAAAGCCCACCGAGGTGGCGGCATGAGCCTGGGGAGACCGCAGCCAAGGGGAGCTGGCCATAAAGGCACCACCAGCCCCCAAGAGCTTGATGACGCTGCGGCGAGAAAAAGAACGAGACCTCAACATCAAATGAAATGCCCCTGAGACGGTGAGAATCAGACAAACAGCCCACGACTCAACCCTGTCTCAACGGCGGGATAATTTCTGTACTCGAAACTACTGCTCCTGCCAAAAGGCCGCGACAGGCCATGCTCGCTCCACCACATGAGTTTCGGGATGAGCGTAGCGAATGGAAATCCGCCGGAAGGGATGGGGACAGGCTTGGCCACCGGCGTGGAGCGTACGGGAGTCCAGAATCATGACATCCCCCGGCTGGAAACTGGGGGCTAGGATCCTGGTCTCATCAATATCGGGGACAGGAGCCAGAGTTTGCCCCCCCGCAGCTAACGTGGCTGCTGTCGCAGAAAATTCAACCGGCGCATACAGTGGCCCGCGATGGGATCCCACCACCGCTCGTAATCCCTGCCCTGCCAAAACGGGATCCAAGGGGATCCAAAAGGTCAAAAACCAGGGCTCAAGCGGATGATAGGGGTGATCCTGATGCCAGGGACTGAGGGTTTGGCATCCTGCCTCCGAGTAGAAAAACTGATCCTCCAGCAAGAGAACAGACTGGGTACCAAACACACTGGCGGCCAGTTGGGGCAGGATCCCTTCGGTGGCCACCTTGGCCAGGGTTTCATCCTCCGGCCAGCGAAACAAATCGCTCTGGGCAAGGGGCTCACCAGGTGGGGAAAGAGTCCGAAAATGTGGCCCTGGGGTGGCCCGTAGCTGATCGATGGTCCGACATAATGCAGCGCAGACATTGGGCTCAAGGAGCCCCGGTAGTACAGCCACCCCATCTTGGGCAATTTGCTCCCGCAGTGGGGCGTCTGGTCGGGAGGGAACCTCCAGAAACGTCATACCGTACTTGAGCTGTAGCTTGATTGGTGAAGTCATCAGCAAGACCTGCAATCCAGACGTCATCAAGACCCGTTCAAGACCAAATGATCTCCTTACCTCAACCTCATCACCGGTGAGCTGCCGATAACAATTGCCCAGATCCGGCAGATGCTGTGGATCCCAGGGAACTTAAGCATGGATGAACTATTCAGAAGGTTCAGAAGGGGACGGTCGCTCCAGTTTCAACACCCCCAGTTGCTCGTAGACCGACAGACCATCCCACATCGACCAGCACTCGGCAAAGCGCCCCTCTGACAGACGCAGCAGATCGATACCCGTCATGGTAATTCGCTTCTGAGTGGCGGGAATATCGTCGTAGGTACCGACGTGGAGGCCGCTGGTGGTCCAGTGTAAGACCACCGTATCTCCCTCCGTGACGAGGTGATTGATCTGGGTTTCTACGTCACTAAATGCCTTGAAATAGCGCTCTACGTCGGCTTTCACCACCTCAATGCCATTACCATCAAAGCCGGTCATATGCACTTCGGCTGTAGGTAGCCAGTAGTCCTCAACGGCGCTGAGATCTCCCTGGGCCCAGAGACGCGTGTGGTATTCGCGAACAATATCCGCATTAGATGCCATCGGGATCCCCTTCTACAACAAGTGAGCGTAAAGCCTAGGTGCTCTACCCTGCGGAGCAGGAACAGCAAGCGTAAGCCCTGTCGTAGAAGACCCGTGCAAGGGCTGTATCTCGACATGGCTTTCATCCTCCTATCCTCAGAGATAGTCTTTTCTGACTTCACACAGGGTGTAAGGCAACGGAGAAATCCTCGCTGGGCAACGGATGAGTAGGCGCCCACTGTACGGCCTCCAGTGTAGTAGATATTGCTCGAAAAGGCTGTAGCTCGATTTCCTTCACCCATACGAACACCCATACGAACAAATTGTGAAGCCCCCCAGCTTACCGCAATTCGGGTGGTAGGATTACACCATGCTAGGAGTGTCTGGGATCCTTTCCCCAGGCTGAGATTACATCCTTGGAACCTGAACTGGCTCACACCAGCGTAGGAAAGCAAGTACTGGAGCAAACAACATGCGCAGCGAATGGATTGCCCGCCGTCGTGGGCAAGAGAATGTTACACAGATGCACTTTGCCCGCCAGGGTCTGATCACCGAAGAAATGGAGTATGTGGCCCGGCGAGAAAATCTGCCCGCCGAATTGATTCGCTCCGAAGTGGCACGGGGCCGGATGATCATCCCCGCCAACATCAACCATCCCAACCTAGAACCGATGTGCATTGGAATTGCCAGCAAATGTAAAGTCAATGCCAATATCGGCGCTTCCCCCAATTCTTCCGGGCTGGAGGAAGAATTGGAAAAATTGAAGTTGGCTGTCAAATACGGTGCGGATACCGTCATGGATCTGTCTACCGGCGGCGGCAATTTGGATCAGATTCGTACCGCCATCATCCAAGCTTCTCCGGTACCCATTGGCACTGTACCCATGTACCAAGCCCTAGAAAGTGTGCACGGCAAGGTGGAGAAACTCTCGGCAGAAGACATTTTGCACGTCATTGAAAAACACGCCCAGCAGGGGGTGGATTACATGACCATTCACGCCGGGATCCTAATCGAGCATTTGCCCCTGGTGCGGCATCGCCTAACCGGGATTGTTTCGCGTGGGGGCGGGATCCTGGCCCGTTGGATGTTGGCCCACCACCAACAGAACCCTCTCTATACCCACTTCCGCGACATCATCGAGATCTTCAAAAAATATGATGTCTCTTTTAGTTTGGGGGATTCTCTGCGCCCCGGATGTTTGCATGATGCCTCTGACGAGGCGCAACTGGCAGAATTAAAAACTTTGGGCCAACTGACCCGCCAAGCTTGGGAAGAGGATGTGCAGGTGATGGTGGAAGGCCCCGGCCATGTGCCGATGGATCAAATTGAATTCAATGTGCGCAAACAAATGGAGGAATGCAGCGAAGCTCCCTTCTACGTGTTGGGGCCGTTGGTCACCGATATCGCTGCAGGCTATGACCACATCAGTTCGGCGATCGGGGCGGCTTTGGCCGGTTGGTATGGTACGGCCATGCTCTGTTATGTCACCCCCAAAGAACATCTGGGTTTGCCCAACGCCGAAGATGTGCGAGTGGGCCTCATTGCCTACAAAATTGCCGCCCATGCTGCCGATATTGCCCGCCATCGAGCCGGGGCACGGGAGCGGGATGATGAAATGTCTAGGGCTCGCTTCAACTTCGACTGGAACCGACAATTTGAGCTGTCTTTGGATCCAGAACGCGCTAGAGAATATCACGACGAAACCCTACCGGCAGATATCTACAAAACAGCAGAGTTTTGCTCCATGTGCGGGCCAAAGTTTTGCCCGATGCAAACCAAAATAGATGCGGAAGCACTGAGTGAATTGGAACGGTTTTTGGCTCGTCAGCCGGTGCTGGAAGTCTCAGCCTGAGCTTAACCTTCTCGATCCAATCCACTGAAAACTGAGGAGGAAAACTGAGGAAGAAACGGTTGGTTAAGATAGCTGTACAGCCCTTTACGTCCAGGGCACGCCGGCGCGTTCGCCCACCATAGGGCGCCGCTGGTCACAGGTAATGAGTATGGCCGCTGGTCACAGGTAATGAGTATGGAAGTTGAGATCTACTCTCTGGAGGGCTAGCCCACCGGGCCTCGCGAAAGCGGGAGTAGAAAGCACGTTTCCTGCTGTAGAGAACCCGCGCAAGGGCCATGTCGATGGTTGTGTTGTATTGAGCAGGAGGCGGTGAATGGGGAAATTGCTTGGAGTCGTCGGCCTGACTCTCCTTTGGGCGCTTGTTTCCACTTTCGCTCCCCCCTGGCTGGGGTTAAGGTTAACCCAGTTTTATCTCTGGTTATTCCAACGGCAATTTCCTCCTAGCCTGGAGTTGGGGGCTCTGGCCATCGCTTACCTGATGAGCCTAGGCTATTCTTTGGGTTTGCTGTGGGGCTACTTGTTGGGCTTTGTCCTCTTGCCCCGCCTTTGGAGTGGAGTTGGGATCCTGCCCAAGGTACTGGTGGGTCTTGGCGTTTATATCCTTTGGACGCTGCTGGTGTTCGAGGTTCTGTACCGGGATGCCCTGCGACAAGCTCCGTAGCCTGCCCACAGGCGCGATGACGATGGTGGTGACATGGAGCAGACATAGAGCAAACAGACATAGAGCAAACAGACATAGAGCAAACAGACATAGAGCAAACAGACATAGAGCAAAAGAGAGAACCGTAGCCGAGCAAAACCTTTGGTCGCTCTGGGATAATCAAGGGCAGTGGTTCTCCTCAGCTTGGTCATGATCCTAAACAGCCCCTCAACCGCCCTCGATCTCAGCCAAAAGCGCATTTTGCTCACGGGGGGCAGTGGTTTCCTAGGCAAACACGTGATGCAACAGCTGCAGGTGCTGGGGGTCAGTCCTGAGCAGGTGCGGATCCCGCGCTCCCAAACCCATGACCTGCGCCGTTGGGAGGTTTGCCAGGAGGTGGTGCAAGGGCAAGATTTGGTAATCCATCTGGCGGCTCATGTGGGCGGGATCGGCCTCAACCAAGCCAAGCCGGCCGAGCTGTTTTACGACAACTTGATCATGGGATCCCAGCTCATCCACGCCGCTTATCAAGCCGGGGTCGAGAAGTTCGTCTGTGTGGGCACCATCTGCGCCTATCCCAAATTCACACCCGTTCCCTTTAAGGAAGAAGATCTCTGGAACGGCTACCCAGAAGAGACCAATGCCCCCTACGGGGTGGCCAAAAAAGCCTTGCTGGTGCAGTTGCAAGCCTATCGGCAGCAGTATGGTTTTAACGGTATCTACCTGTTGCCGGTCAACCTCTACGGCCCAATGGACAATTTCGACCCTGCCAGTTCCCACGTCATCCCAGCCCTAATCCGTAAGGTGCATGAGGCGCAAATTCAGGGGCAGGATCACCTTTATGTTTGGGGAGATGGCAGCCCCACCCGCGAGTTTTTCTTCGCCGAAGATGCGGCCCGTGGCATTGTCATGGCCAGTCAGCTTTATGACGGAGCGGATCCCCTCAATTTGGGCACCGGCGAAGAGATCTCCATCCGGGATCTGATCACCCTGATCTGCGAGCTGATGGAGTTTACCGGAGAGATTCGCTGGCAAACCGACAAGCCCAACGGCCAGCCCCGCCGCTGTTTGGATGTGTCCAAGGCCCGCGAGGCGATGGGGTTTGTGGCCAAAGTTAGCCTGCGAGAAGGACTCCAGCGCACCATCGCGTGGTATCGTCAGCACTCAGCCGATTGATTGGCTCTGCAGACGGCCATCTTCCATGTGCAACACTCGATCTGCCACATCCAGAATGCGGTTGTCGTGGGTCACCATCAAAATGGTACAGCCCTGCTCCCGCGCCAGCTTTTCCATCAGGGTCACCACTTCCCGACCGGATTTGCTATCCAGAGCTGCCGTCGGCTCATCCGCCAGCACCAGCTTGGGGTGGCTGACCAAAGCCCGCGCAATGGCCACCCGCTGTTTTTGCCCGCCGGAGAGCTTCTCCGGGTAGTAGTGGGTGCGATCCGCCAAGCCCACGGCTGCCAACATCTCCTCTGCCCGTTGCCTGACCTGCTTGGGAGAAAGGCCGTCGTGCAATTCCAGAGACATCTGCACATTCTGGGCTGCCGTCAGGCATTTGAGGAGGTTGTGGGCCTGAAAAATATACCCAATCTGTTTACGGGCTTGGATCAAGGTGCTCTGTTTGGCTCCCCGTAACTCTTGGCCCATCACCCGCAGGCTCCCCTCCTGTACGGAACGCAAGGCCCCCAATAGAGTAAGGAGGGTGGTTTTGCCGGATCCCGAAGGCCCGGTCATCAAAACGATCTCGCCAGAGTTCAAAGTGAGGTTGATGTCGAAGAGGATTTGTTTGCGCAGGGATCCCTCACCGAAATAGTGGTTCACCCCCTGCACCTGCAGCACCGGTTCAGCGGTGGCGGTTGTATTTGGAGAAGAAGATTCGGTGAGCAAAGAGGTGAGCATGGTCAAACAGGGATCCTTTTCGACAACAGGACAAACAACAACCCAGAAAATCCGTTAAAAAATATCCGCCGGATCCGCCGCCCGCAACCGTCGCACCGCGATCGCCCCGGAGATGAAACACATGGTCACCGCCAAACCCAACACCAATAAAGCCCGATTCAAGGTCATGCCCACCGGCAGCAAAGTGGCACTGGCCGTCAAGTCGTAGAGCAAAATGGCCAGGGCAAACGCGGGAATATAGCCCAGCCCCGCCAGAAAAATCGCCTCCTGAAACACCACCCCCAGCAGATAGCCATCGGTGTAGCCCATTGCCTTGAGGGTGGCATATTCCGCCAAATGATCCGATACATCCGTGTAGAGGATTTGATAGACGATAACAATGCCAACAATGAAGCCCATGCCCACCCCGAGGCCAAAGATAAAGCCAATCGCCGTGCCTTCCTCCCAGTAGGTCTTCTCCATCTCGATGAACTCTTCCCGCGAGAGCACCCGCACATCCTCGGGGAGCAAAGCCCGCATCTGCTGCACAATCGGCCCCGAATCCACCTCCGGTTGCACCTGCACCACGCCAATATCCACCAAGCCCCGAGCCCGCTGGGGAAACAGCCGCAAGAAATTTAAGTCGCTGGTGAGGATCGTGCCATCTGCCCCGAAGGTTGCCCCCATTCGAAACAAGCCCCCCACGGTTACCCGCCGATTGCCCACTTCCGTGATCACCTCTCGCCCTGATTCAAACCACTCCGGGATCGGGCCAAACTCATTCCGTGAATTGCGGTCGAACAGCACCACATCGGCTTTTTGAATCTCTATAAGCTTGGCGGGGGTGAGCTCCGGCAATTCGAGCAGATCGGCAGAAGGGTCGAACCCCACCACAAAAATGCTGCGGGTGCGACGGGTCTCCGGGTTTTTCCAGAGGGCAAAACCCACGTAGACGGGTGAGACCGCCTGTACCCCTTCAAAGCCCAAAGCTTGGTAAAGCCGCCGTTGGGAGAAGGTATCCATGGCGATCAGGGCATTCGACTGCGGGCTGACCAGGAAGATATCTCCGCGCAAGGCCACATGAAAGCGAATGGCACTTTCCAGCAAACTGTCCCGAAACCCCAGCTGCATAAACATCAAAATGCAGGCAAAGGCGATCCCCGCCAAGGCCACCAACAGGCGGATCTTCTCCCGCGTCAGTTGCAGCCAAGCCAGGGGGATTTTGGAATGGATGAAGGCCAGACTCAAAAGGGAGTACATCAGGTGTGCTTATCCCTCCACATCGATGGCCACAGTCACCTGCAGGTTGGTCAGCCCCGCCACGCGAGCGCTGCTCTCAGGATCGAGGCGAATGCGCACCTCCACCACGCGGGCATCCACATCGGCGGCGGGATCCGTGTTGAGCACATCTTTCTTGCGGATCTGTAGGCCAATGTGTTCCACTTGGCCGCGCAGCTCTCCTGGCAAGGCGCGGTTGCGGATGGTGGCCTGTTGTCCCGGCCGAATGCGCAAAATATCGGTTTCGTAAATTTCCGCCACCACCATCATTTGGTCAGTATTGCCCAGGTCGAGAATGCCGTCGGCAATCGCTTCTCCTGGACGGGTGCGAATCAGCAGCACTTGCCCATCGCGGGGTGAGCGGATCAGGGTGCGTTCTAGACGAGCTTCTGCCAATTCCAGATTTCGCGCCAGGGATCCCAGCTGCACTTGGGCTTGGGCCAGGGTGAGACCGGCCTCGGCGGCCTGTACCTGGGCCTGGGCATTGAGGAGATCTTGGGTGCGGGTGGTTTGCAGTTGGGTGAGGGTGGCTTGAGCGGCGCGCAGATCTTCCCGTCGCTGCCGTACCAGCAAAGAGCGCTGATCCAACTCCTGCCGGGAGATCGCCCCCTCCTGCCAGAGGGCCTGAAAGCGGGCCAAGTTGGCTTCAGCATCCGCCAGTTCCGCCTGAATGCGCTCCACTACCGCTTCTTGGGAGCGAATTTGCATCAGCTGCGGCTGATCCAGTCGGCCGACCCGGGTACGGGCCTCTTGAATTTGTGCCTGGCTGAAGCGAGTTTCGGCTTCCAACCGGGTGCGGGCCTCCTGCAGTTGCGCCGCGGCATAGTCTCGCTCGGCGACGCGCTCGGCATAGCTCTCCAGACGGGCCACCACCTGCCCCGCGGTCACCCTATCTCCTTCTGCCACCAACAGTTCCCCCACCCGTTCTCCGGCGGGGCCGGCAATGCGCAACACTTCCCCTTCGGGCTCCAAACGGCCAAGGGCGCCAACGCGGGGGGGCAATGACGCTTCTAAGGCCGCCTCAGAGCCTTCGGACACAGACTGGGTGGCGCCCTGTTGACTCAGCCCCAGCCCGGCTAAGCCGGCAGCGCCGAGGACCCCTGCCCCTGCCAAGGACCAAAGCACTCGCGGGTTCATCGTTGTTTTGCCTGCTGTGGTCTTGTGAATGGTCAATCCTCTCTTCCTTAAATAAATGTAAAGTTCATAGGGTAAGGATGTCCAGTTGTAGTATTTGTTACATATTTCCACCGTATTTTTACTGCCATCGACAGCCTGTGGGGCGCAAACTACCTGCCCCAGAGGGATTCCTGATATGATGTGGCCTGTTCGGAACCTGTGCTTCGGGTGCCGATTTTTCAGGTGTGGCGGTCTCTAGGAGTGGGGTGGAGTTGCAATGTTGGAACCATTTGGGGGGGAGGATCCCATTACGTCGGGGCCGGTTCCTCCTCGGTCTTTGCCCCTGACTTTAGACCCGTTCAATCCGTTACTTTCGGCCTACCACTTCGTCGGCATTGGTGGGGTCGGCATGTCGGCACTGGCCTACATCCTGGCCAAGCAGGGGTTTCGGGTCTCAGGGTCGGATATTGCCGCCAATGGGCGTACCCGTCGTCTGGAAGCTTTGGGGGTGCGCTTTGTACAGGGCCACACCCCGGAGGGGATCATCGGGGATCCCCAGGTGATCTACTCCAGCGCCATTCGCCCCAGTAACCCCGAATTGGCCGCTGCCCTTGGGAAAGGGTTGGCCGTTTGGCATCGGGCGGATCTGTTGGCCGCCCTGTTTAACCATCGCCCCAGCATTGGGGTGGCCGGTACCCACGGCAAAACCACCACCAGCAGCATGATCGGCTATGTGCTGCTCTCGGCGGGCTGGGATCCCACCCTGATCATTGGCGGGGAGGTGGATGCTTGGGAGGGCAATGCTCGCCTTGGCCAGGGAGAGTATTTGGTGGCGGAGGTGGATGAATCGGATGGATCCCTGGTGCGGCTGCATCCCAAGGTGGGGGTGATCACCAACATTGAGCTGGATCACCCGGATCACTACGCCGATCTGGAGCAGGTGATTCGTGCCTTTCAACAATATGCCGCGCAAAGTCAGACCCTAGTTGCCTGTCTCGACTGCCCAAATCTGGCTGCCCATCTTGCGGTGGATGTGGGCTACAGCCTTAAGGAGCACCCGCAAGCCCTTTATCAGGCCCGCCGGATCGTCTATGCCGGGGATTCCACCACCGCCGACATTTGGGAAAAGGGATCCCTGCTCGGTCAGCTGCGGTTACAAGTGCTGGGATCCCATAACCTCAGCAATGCCTTGGCCGCCGTTGCGGTTGGGCGACAGTTGGGCTTGGAGTTTTCGGTGATCGCCTCCGCGTTGAGGCAGTTTCAAGGGGCCCATCGCCGCTTCGAGCACAAAGGCGAAGTGGGGGGAGTAACCTTCATCGACGATTATGCCCATCATCCCAGCGAAATTCAGGCAACCCTGCGGGCGGCCCGTCTGCAGCAGCGTCGTTTGGTGGCGGTGTTTCAGCCCCATCGCCACAGCCGGTTGGCCACCCTTTTCCAAGACTTTGCCCGCTGTTTTGGGGATGCGGATGTGGTGTTGATCGTACCTACCTACGGGGCTGGAGAACCCCAACCCGTGCATTCCGATAGCCTGCGATTGGCGGTAGCCGTGGCCGAGCATCACCCCTGCGTGCGGTATGTATCGTCGTTGCAGCAGTTGCCGGAGGTGTTGCAGTCTGTTTTGCAACCTGGGGATCTGGTGACTTTTCTGGGCGCGGGTGATCTGAATCAGCAGATAGCGGCTACGATGCGGGCATACGCTGTTCAGGCTGAGCAACAGCCCCTGGCGGATCCCGGAAGGGAATTGGCCTGGCCAGCTCAAGATTCGGCCCTAGACAGAGAGACGGCTGCTTCTGAGGTGTTGGCCCCATGACTACGGCTCCAGTGATGATCCGGCAGGATAGCTCCTCCTGTACACCCGACCCTTTGGCTTCCACCTCAAGTTTTGCTGGACTTTCTGGGCTGATTCAGTCAGGGATCCTCTTGGCTCCTTTGACCACTTTTCGAGTTGGGGGCAAAGCGGAGTGGTACTGCGAACCCCGCACCGATTTGGAACTGCGGCAATGTTTGGGTTGGGCGCGGGCGGAAGGGATCCCGGTCACGCTGTTGGGGGCGGGCAGCAATCTTTTGATTAGCGATGCCGGCTTGAGGGGGTTGGTGATCAACACCCGTCGGTTGCGTGGCATGCAGCTGTTGGAGGGGGGGAGAATTTGGGCCGCCGCCGGGGAGCCCCTGGTGAATTTGTCGCGGGCAGCAGCGAAGCAGGGTTGGCAGGGGTTGGAGTGGGCGATTGGGATCCCGGGCACACTGGGGGGAGCCGTGGTCATGAATGCCGGGGCCCATGCCTATGCCCTTGCGGATGTGCTGGTAGAAGCACAGATCTTGGATGAAGAACAGGAACTTTACCGACTCAGCCCCGAGGATCTGCAGTTTGGCTACCGTCGCTCTCGGCTGCAAGACTCCGCCTGGACGGTAACGGGGGCAACCTTGCAGTTGATCCCGGGCGGGGATCCGGCCCAAGTTCAGTTGGAAACCCAGCGTAACCTCAACCAACGCCTTAGCTCTCAGCCCTATCACCTGCCCAGCTGTGGCAGCGTCTTCCGCAATCCCGAAACCTATCCGGCGGGCTGGTTGATCGAGCAGGTGGGGCTCAAAGGCTACCGGATTGGTGGGGCGCAAATTTCGGAGCGCCACGCCAATTTCATCCTCAATCGGGATCGGGCCACCGCCAGCGACATTCACCATTTGATTCGGCTGGCCCAAGAGAAAGTTTGTCAGCACTGGTCGTTGCTACTGGAGCCGGAGGTGCGCATTTTGGGCCCATTTGACCTGTCCTCTTGAGTCTTTACTGATCGGCACTTATCAGCTTATGAGTCAAGATGTACTCTTGCTGCGTCGTTTAATTCGACGGCTTCACCAAGCCAACACCACTGCCGAAGAACGCCGCCACTTGGTGGAGATCGGCACTCAGGCGGCTCTGCTCACCGCAGAAGAAGCTGTTGCTTTGGCCCAAGATCCGACCCAACTCAACGCTGATCAACACTACCGCATTTGGGATTGGGTGCATCGTTGGGAACGAGAGCATCGCCACGATGACTTGGAATGGGATCCCTACCCAGAACACCACAACGACTGAATCCGAAACCCATATCTGTAAACTACCTGACGCAATGCCTAACGGCAGGCTAACGCCAACATGCTAGGCATAGAGCGCGGGCTTTCAATAGCCCTGCATCATCCCTGTCCAATGAACAGAAAAGACGCGAACCTTCGGGCCGGTTTACAGCAGCCCCCCATTTTGCGATATTGACCGCACCGTTAGGGTGCTCCGCACCTTGCGTATACGCCGACCGGATCTTGTGCCCTTACCGGCCTTTTTCTGGAGTGCCCTTCTCAGCTTGGCGTAATGCTCTCTCACGCGGTTGATGTCTTGGTTGCTGTGGTTTTCTCCTTCAGCAGTAACGGCTAATCGGTTCTACCCAAATCCACTCCTATAACACCTGGACTGACCAAAGGGTCAGGAGTTTCTTTACTCTTCCCCCAATCAGGGTAAGGCTCACACTCCAATTAAACTGTGGTCTCTTGCTACGGGAGCCTTCTGCGGGCTGCACAACCCTTTACCGGTGTATCTCGAGCACCATATTGTGCAGCGCCGCATTCACCACAAGGGTGGAGCCCCAGCGCTCGACCTTACCGCCATCCCAGTGCATGTGTCCGCAGAGGTAATAGCGAGGCTGGAGCAGATCCAAAAGGGGGCGCAGCGTCGGCGTGCGCCGGTGGTACCATTTACCCCCCTCATCCAAAAGACCCCGTGGCGGCGCATGGGTGATCAACAAATCAATCGAAGCGGTCGTTTGTCCGTACAGGGCCAGCAGCTCCGCCAAGTGGTGAGACGTCAGTTGCCATCCCCAGCCACAGGGAGGCGTCCAGGGTACGGCCAAAACCCGCAGTCCCAGCCATTCAAAGCAACAGGATTGGGTGATCGCCCGCCCCCAAGTTCCAGCCAGGGGATCCAAAACAGGAGCCGTTGGGTCATGATTGCCCGGTAGGAATAGCCAGGGTTTGCCCATGCGCTCCACGGCCGCCAGAAAAGATTGCAGGTGGGCCACTTCTGCCTGGGCTGCCGGATGCAACCCCTGTGTGGCCTTGCGGGAGGGTTTGCCGGCTTTGGAGCAAAAATCCCCACAGTTGATGTAGGCATCCACTTGGGGCAGATGGGCCAGCGCCTGTTGGATCAACTTGGCGCTGCCGTGGTAGTCGGATCCGAGTAGCAGTTTGATCCCCATGCGCCCTGGTCTCTCAAGGGGTGTTCAAGAGGGAGCCGGTCTCTCTAGCCTCGAGCAGAGGGGCGATCCTTTGCCAGGGGCTGCGATACCAAGCCTGTTGGGCCTCCAGCTCTTCGGCAAGGGATCCTGTCGGGCCAAAAGCGGGGCAGGCGTACCCCAGCGAGCGCAAACCTGCCACCAACAGCGGGGGAGAAAGCCACCATTGCTGGGACAAACGCAGCAGATCCACCTTGTTTTCCCGGTGTAGATGGTGGCGCAGTTGTTGCTGCAAGCCTTCCGGGGAGGTGAGGGGCACCGTTTGGCTGTGCAGGGAAATCTGCAGCTTATCGCTGGGGGTGAAGTGCAGCAACCACTTCAGATGATCAAGAGAAGGGGGCCAACTCCACAGCCATAGATGATCGTAGCGATGGCCGGCTTGGGGGCGATCGTAGTGCAGGGTGAGGTCCGGATCCCGCTCGGATGGCAGGGACAAGTAGGGGCGACGGAAGCCGTAGAGGAGGATGGTTCCCTGGGCTTGGGGCAAGAGGGCTGAAAATCGTTCTACCGCCTGCCAATGCAGCGGCTGTGGGGGATGAGGCGCGGGGCGATAGATCAACTGCGGTTCAGGGGGGGCTTTTACATCGGGCTGAGGGTTGGGCATGGGTGGAACGGTCGAGACGGGGGCTGGGGCAACGGGCGGGTTGAGAACAGGAGCCAGGGCCGGTTGGATCCCGACAACTTCCAGCTCCAGTTGCGTTTCCCCCCGCCAGCTTTTGGCTTTGAGGGTATAAGCCAGATCAATGTGTTCGGGCAAAGGATACACTTCCGCACCCCGCCAGCAAATGGCCCAGAGAGGGCGTTTGCTGGTTTCAGATTTTGAGGTTGCCCCGAGATCGGGATCCTGTACCAGCACTTTCAAATGGCTGGGGTCAGAGGAGCCGCTGCGCCCAAACCGTTGTTGCTGCAGAATCTGCAAATTGCGGCTGCAAAAGACCGGCTCAGGGTTGCCAATGCCACAGGGCTGCAGATGTTGCAGTTGTTGGTAGAGATCCAGGGTGAGATCCGCCAAGGGGGCTTCCACATCGATCGGGACCAGCGGCTGAATCTGTTCCGGTTGTAGATGCTGTTGGGCAAACTGCCGCAGTCGCTCCTCCAACAGGGGCCAGTTTTCCGCCTTGAGGCTGAAGCCCCCTGCTGCCGGGTGTCCGCCATGTTTGTGGAAGAGATCTTTGCAAAACTCCAACCCCTGAAACACGTCAAACTCCGGGATTCCCTGCCGTGCCGAGCCGCTGATCTCCCCCCGCGGCGATTGGCTGCCGATAAACACCGGACAGCCAAAACGATCCGCCAGCCGCGAGGCAACGATGCCGATCACCCCTTTGTGCCACTTGTGTTGCGGGGATCCCAGCAGGGTCAGTACCCGATCCTGCCGCAGGTTTCGCCTTTGCTGCTCGATTTGTTCTAGCGCCTCCGTCTCGATGCGCCCACACATCTGTTGGCGCACCTGGTTGAGCCGTTCACAGCGTTGGGCCAATTTCTGTGCCTGAAGGGGATCATCCGTGGTCAGCAGCTTGATCACCATCCCCGCCTGGCCAATTCGTCCGACGGCGTTGATGCGCGGCCCCAAGCCAAACCCGATGGCTTCCGGTCGCAACCCTTCTGGGCTAACCCCCAGGGATCCCTGGGGCAGCAACCCTGTTACCCGCAAAAGGGCGCGGATCCCTTCCACCTGGGAGGTGGGCAACAGTTGCAGCCCCTGCTGCACCCAAAGGCGATTCACCCCCGTCAGGGGTGCCAGATCGGCAATGGTGCCCAGCGTAAACAGCTCCAGTGCCATCCGCCCCAAGTTGGGATCCCCGCGGTGTTCCGCCAGGGCTTGGGCCAGCAAATAGGCGACCCCTACCCCGGCCATGCCGCGATAGGGGGACGACTCAGGGATCCGCTTCGGGTTGAGGATGGCATCGGCAGAGGGCAACTGCGGCGGCAGATCGTGGTGATCCGTCACGATGACCGTCAACCCCAGGGTTTTGGCCAGTTGGATCGGCTCGTGGGCCGAGATGCCATTGTCCACAGTTAGGATCAGACGCACCCCCTCTTGGTGTAGCTCCTCAACCATGCGGCTGTTGAGGCCATAGCCCTCCGTCATGCGGCTGGGGATGCGGTAGTGAACCTTCCCCCCCAGTTTGCGCAAAGCCCGCAAGAGCAGGGCGGTGCTGGTCATGCCGTCGGCATCGTAGTCCCCGCAAATGGCGATCGCCGCTTGCTGTTGAATGGCCTGATCCAGTAACTTCACCGCCAAAGGCAGATCGACAAAATCACGGGTGGCGGCGGGCAAGTGATCAGGATTGGGATGCAAATACTGCCGGGCTGCTGCGGGACTGGTAAAGCCCCGGTTGAGCAAAATTTGTGCCAACAACGGCGATATCCCCACCGCCTGCGCCAAGTTTTGAGCGGCCAGCGTATCGACAGGGTGAAACAGCCAGCGTTGTGACGGGATCCCGGCCATGGGTGTCGGCAAATCGGTGAGCGGTGTTACAGTTGGCCTATGGGCCATCCCTCTAGCTTGACCTTAACCCGAAAAAGTTCCTCTGCTTTCTCTGCTGCCGATGTATTCTCTGCTGCTCACCTATGGGCTTAACCCCCTAACGGGCTTGAAGTTGTTGGTCAAATCTCCTGAGCGGGCCTCTCTGTGGGTGTTGGCCCAGCAGCTTTGGGGTCGCTCTGGCTCGCGGCGACGGGGCCCACGCCTACAGGTGTCGCTGGGGCGGTTGGTGCCCGAAGAGACAGAACAGCTCTCTAGGCTAGAAGCCCTGCTGCGCCTGAAGTTTTTCATCGCCCTCGAGGCCACAACCCCAGAAAAACCCTTGCCTGCCTTGCCCTCCGGCCAGGGATCCGCCATTCAACTGTACCGTCATACGGAAGGCTCACAACGCTACAAAACCGAGGTGATCCGCTTCGCCCTGGGGGGATCCCGAAAAATTCGTCGCCGTCGCCCCGGAAGCCAACGGTAGCGGTAGGGTCTTGCCAGCCTGTTTATACTGGAGGTGCACTAAATCTGTGCTCTGCCTGTGAAACAACATTGGCTGTGGAGAATCCGGCAGTGGCGAGGCTGGGGGTTGCGCCTGGGGGCTGCCACGCTGGCGATGATCTGGGTGTGGGCCTGGGGGCTCCCTTCGCCGGCCTCGCCACGCTTGGTTGTTGTGCCGGATGGCCCTGGGGTGTTGGAACGGGTGCATAGCCTTGCCCCAGATGCCTTTCGCCGTCAGGTGGGATCCACGCCGGTGATTCAGGTGGGGGCGTTTCGCCAGCAGGACAGCATCGACTTGATGTTGGGATCCCTGGCTTTGCTGGGGTTGGAAGGGCAAGTGTGGTCCTTGGAATCGGTGTCTGGAGGGGGGGAGACATCCACGCGAGGGATCCCCTTTCACTGGCCTTATCCGGTTGCCTCGCTAGCCCATTTGGAACCCGTCAGTGGCCCCGGCGGGCGGGTAGAGCGGCTGCATCGAGAGGCAGCCCAGGCCTTTCGGCAAATGCAACAACAGGCCCAGGCCAGTAGTGTTTCCTTGGTGCCCCTTTCAGGGTTTCGGGATCTGACGGTGCAAGCGGCCCTGTTTCGGCGCCAGATCCAGCGGCAAGGATCGGAGCAAGCAGCTATGCGTCTCTCTGCCCCCCCCGGCTATAGCGAACACCACACCGGCTACGCCCTCGATATTGGTGACGGACGGCATCCCCAAACCCATGTGCAGTACAGCTTCGCCCAGACCCCTGCCTACGCTTGGCTGGCGCAGTATGCCCCGCACTTTGGGTTTGAATTGTCCTTTCCGCAGGACAATCCCCAAGGGGTCAACTACGAGCCCTGGCACTGGCGCTACGTGGGATCCCCTCAGGCTGCTGCCCTCTTTGCCCAAGCTCGCCTCACCTCCCGTTTGCCCAACCCCAGCCGCTAGCGTGCCTTGCGTTGCCGCCAATTCTGCCCCAGGAGATGGATCCCATGCGCAACACCCGTTTGGCCATCTTTGCCCGGTCCCTGGTGGGATCCTTTGCAGCGTTTTCCCTCACTCTGCCGGGGGCCTTTGCCCTAACCCGCTACCAGGTACAGGTGCTTTCGGATCAAGCAGCGGATTTGGCCCAGGTGCAAACCCAAGTGCCGGATGCCTATTGGGTACAAGGAGAGGAGCGGGTGTTTATTCTGGCGGGAACCTTCATCAATCGCAGCCACGCCCAACGCCGACAAGCAGACTTGGAACGGTTGGGGTTGCAGGTGCGGGTGGTGAGCCGCCAAGAGACGGATCCCCCTTTGCCTCCCGCCGCTCCTCCCGGGGATCTTCCCCCCCAATCTTCTGGGGGATCTGCCCGCCCACCAGCCAGGGTTCCGGTTCCAACCTTAACTGAAAGGGATGATCCGCAGCGGCCTTTTGCCACACAGGTACCCAACCCCACTGCAGATCCGCGTTTGGAAGAACGGGTGCGCCGCTTCTTCCCGGGGGCCACTGCCGTGGAGTACCAAGGGCAAGCTGCCCTGCGCACCGGGGAGTTTTCCAGGCTGTCTTTGGCTCAGGATCAAGCTCGCTGGTTAACCGCTCAAGGATTACCGGCGGTGGCAGTGGCGGTGGCAGAAGCAGGGACGGTCAGGGATCCTGAGCCGGAACAGGGGGAACGGTACTGGGTGCTGGTGGCGGATCCCACCGGGGAGAAACTACCGGCTTTGGAAGGGCTGCTGCCGGGATCCCTGCCCTTGATCTATGACGATTTGCGGGTGGTGCGTACCGGAGGTTTCGCCAACCCCACTGCCGCCGAAGAACAGGTACGCTACCTGGCCGGCCAAGGGTACGAGGCCGGGGTTTTCCCGGCGGATCTGCGCCGGTCTCAGCCACTGTTGCAGAGGGATCCCGTCTCGACACGGGCCGCTGCACCACCCGCTCCCCTTGAAGAGGGTACACCGGGATTTTGGGTGGTGGTTCAAGCTGGAGCAGAAGCACTGCCCCAACTGCAACAGTTTGCCCCCGATGCGTTTGTGCGCGGCTCGGTGATTCAGGTGGGCACCTACCAGCGACGGGCCAATGCCGAACGGGTTCAACGCTCCCTGTCTGAGGCCGGGTTTGACGCCCGCATTGTTGCCGCGCAGTAGTCATTACACAAGTCATTACACGCTTTCTCTGGAGGGATCCACCTCAGGCTCCACGGGCAGGGAAAAGGCTCCCGAGTTGGTTGCGGCCAGGATCGCAGCTTGGGTAAGGCGCAGGGTTTCCGCTTGCAATTGGGTGGGGCTGGCGAAAGGATAGGTCAGCTGCTGCACCACCGCCGAAGTGCCTGTGGAGGGATCCCTGGGGTCCAGCCAATTCAGTTGCTGGTGATCCTCAGAGTCTGCCTCGGTGAAGCGGAGCCACCGCTGAAAACTGGGCCAGAGGCGCTGCGGTAGGGCTTTGGCCTGGCCAGGAACCGCCCCATCAAAGCAGATGAGGTGATCCGATTTCCACAGGTTGCAGGGTTGACACAGGGGCTGCAGGTTGGCGGTGGTGTTGGGGCCGCCACGGCTAATCGGGATGATGTGATCTTGGGCAGGCAGGGATCCCACCTGAGGCCAGGGCTTGCCACAACAGGGGCAACAGGGATACCAATGCAACAGTTGCCAGAATTCAGCAGCAGCAATTTGCCCGGTCAGGTCGTAGCTGCCCCGCTTTTCCTTGGCCCGAGTGGCCCGCTGCTTTTGCCGTTGCCGACGGGCGCAGGTGGGGCAGGGATCCGGTCGAAACAGAAACCAATCCCCACACTCAGAACAGCGATAACAACTTGACATCGTGTTTTGAGTTTGGCTAGAGCGCCTGCCTCGCCTGCTCCAGAGTCTGCTCGAACACCTGCAACGGTTGTGCTCCAGAGAAGGAAAAGCCGTTCAGAGTGAAATAGGGGGTGCCGGTAATGCCCAGTTGCGAGGCCATGTCGATATCCCGTTGGATGGAGCGTTCTGCCGCCCGACTGCGCCGATCCCGATTGAACTTCTCCACGTTCAGGCCCAACCTTTCGGCGGTGGCCAGATAAAACTCATCGCCAAGCTGCGACTGATTGGCGAACAGCTCATCGTGAAATTCCCAGAACTTGCCTTGGCGTTGGGCAGCCCAAGCGGCACGGGCGGCGGGCATCGCTTCCGGGTGAATGCTGGTTAAGGGCAAGTGCTTATACACCAGGGTCACCTCATCCCCGTGATCCGCCATGAACTGCCTGAGGGTGTCGTGGGCACGGGCGCAGAAGGGGCATTGAAAATCGGAAAACTCCACCAACACCAACTTCAAAGCGTCGGAACCCATGCGGGGAGAATCCCCAATGACGGCGCGAGGGTTTTCTCGCAGTTGACGGCCAAATTCTTCCGAAAGCTGCTGCTGCTGCTGCTGTTGGGCCTCGTACTGCCGCTGCTGATACTCTTGCACGGCCTCGAGAATCACCTGAGGGTTGTCCCGAATGATCTGCAAAACCTGTGCTTCCAAATCCGACGGACTGGCCGCAGCCGAGGGCATTTGAGCCCCACCGACCATCACAAGCAAGCACACCAACCCGCACAGAAGCCCGACCCTAGCCAAACCTTGTCTTACGGCCTGAGAAACCCCTGAAATCCCATTCATCGTAGAAAACCCATTACTGAACATACTCAGGCCGCCAGCAGCCTAGCTCAGCTTACTGCCAGAGACCACCGGCGTCCATTCACTCCTTCGGGGGGATTCAGGAATTGCTGGCCTGCAAAAGCTGCTCCTTAATTCGCTGCAACTGGCTGGCCCAGCGGGGATCCGGCTCGGAAGCCCCTCCCGTTTCAGGGGTAACGTTGGCTCCGCCCCCACCTTTGCCCCCACGGTTGCGGTGTTTTTTGCTGGGGGCGCGGCTTTCCCCCGACTCCTTGGCCTCGGGCGCAGCGGTTGGCGCTGTGGCTTCGGCTTCTTCCCCTTTGTCACGAGGTTGGGCGATCTCGATGCGCAAGTTGACATCCCCGAAGCTATGGCCGTTGAACTTTTCGATGTATTGCTCCGCCTGCTCTTGGGTGTTCACCGTTACAAAGCCAAAGCCGCGACATTTGCCTGTCTTGCGATCTCGAATCACCTTGGTGGAGATCACCTCACCTGCTGAGGTAAAGAGCTCCTCCAATGCCTGACGATCCACCTCTTCCGGCAGATTTCCGACGTACAGACGAACAGACATGATCCGTTGAAGCTCCCTATCGAAATAACGAAACGCCAAACAGGCAAGGTGTCGAGTTGGAGGCGATCAAGCTGTAGAAAGCAAGAAACCCAGAACTCGGTAGTCAATTGTCACATCCTAGCGTGGCGTAAGTGCCGATCTTCGCAAATCATAAAGTTATTCTTTAATTTACCTCAAACTTGAGCCGTGAAGCTGAGCAGATGAGAGGGCATTCCCCGTTGATCCCAGGTCTCAGCGGTGTCCAAATCCATGACCATTCCGGTTGTGCATCTTGGGAGCGGCGTTTTGCCGGCGGATCCCTCCGCTTACGCCAGGCCGGTGTTGTTCAGGTGATCCCGATGCCGAAAAGGACGGGCCTGCGGGCCTGTATAGTCGGCAACAAGCTGGCCTTTCCCCCGCAGCTGATAGCGATAAGTGATCAAGCCCTCCAAACCCACCGGGCCGCGCGGCGGCATTTTCTGGGTGCTAATGCCCACTTCTGCTCCCAATCCATAGCGGAACCCATCGGCAAAGCGAGTGGAGGCATTGTGAAAAACCCCGGCTGCATCCACTTCGTCCAAAAATCGTTGCGCTACCGCCGCATCTTCGGTAACGATCGCCTCGGTGTGTCGGGATCCGTACTGCTGAATATGGGCAATGGCAGCCTCGCAAGACTCCACCACCTTGATCGATAAGATCAAATCCCCGTACTCCGTGCTCCAGTCGGCTTCGGTGGCGGGGATCAGATCCGGCAGCAGTTCCCGAGAGCAAGGATCCCCCCGCAACTCCACCCCTTTCTCCCGCAGGGCCTCGGCCACAGCCGGCAAAAAGCGAGGGGCCACCGCCTCGTGCACCAGCAGAGTTTCAATGGCATTGCAGGCGGCGGGATACTGGGTTTTGCTGTCCACCGTCAGGTTCACGGCCATCGGCACATCCGCAGCCCGATCCACGTACAGGTGACAGATGCCATCCGCATGGCCCAGCACCGGAATGCGGGTGTTGTCCATGACATAGCGGACAAAGGTATTGGAACCACGAGGAATGATCAGATCCACCAACCCCTCCAACTGCAGCAGGGCTTTGATTTCTTCGCGGGTGGTGAGCAACTGCAGGGATCCCTCAGGAAACTCGGGGATCTGCTGCAACCCAGTCTGGATCGCCGCCATCAAGGCCTGGCAGGAGTGCAACGCCTCGGATCCCCCCTTGAGCAAGACACTGTTGCCCGTTTTCACCGCCAGTGCGGCAATCTGCACCAAAGCATCGGGCCGCGACTCGAAAATCACCCCCAACACTCCGAGGGGATAGGTGCGCCGCTCCAGGATCAGGTCCTCGTCCAACTCCCGGATCAGCAGCGAGCGCCCCACCGGATCCCCTAATCGGATCACCTCTCGCACCCCGGCCACCATCCCCGCCAATTTGTCACCATCCACCTTCAGACGGGCATAGGCAGATGGGGACAACTCCCCCGCCTTGACCATCTCCGCGGCTCGGGTTAGGTCAGCTTGGTTGGCCGCCAAAATCGCCTCCTGCTGCTCAAGCAAGGCGGTGGCAATGGCCTCTAGGGCGGCATTTTTGAGGGCCGTAGGCAAAGTGGCTGTACGTTGGGCGGCGGTTCGGGCTTGCTGTGCCTGTTGCAGGAGGGGCGAGCTTGAAGCGACTTCAAGAGGGCTGGGGCAATCGGTGGCAAGGGTCATGGGAAGGGAGGCCAAAATGCTTAACAGGAGAAGAGTTGCAATGAATGTGACCGGGAGAGCACCCTTGAGGGGCTCCCTATGCTAGCTTGGGCACAGTCAGGCTGTGCCTTCTGCAGCCTACCAAATCTGTATTCCATTCGTTGCGTCGTTGCGGCGATGGAATATTCTCCTGACTGCTCACTGCAGCCTGGGGGAGGGATTTGTGGGAAGAATCTGACTTTCTAAGTATCCAGCCTTAACCTTTAGCACCGTATCTTCCTGGAGAGCCGAATGAGAAAGCGTGGGTTCGTGGTTAGTGCAACTGCTGCGGTGGTGACGGCGGTGTCCCTCGTTGGCGTGCAGTTGTCGATGCCGGGTTGGGCTGGGTTTCGCAGTGACCCCAAAGAGGTGGTGGACGAGGTTTGGCAGATTGTCAACCGGGAATTTGTTGATGCCTCCTTCAACTCCCAAGACTGGGAAGCCATTCGGCTAGAGCTGCTAAACCGGGAGTATGCCACTCGGGAAGATGCCTACGCTGCCATTCGGGAGGCCTTGAAGACCCTGAACGATCCCTACACTCGCTTTTTGGATCCCGAGCAGTTTGCCAGCATGCAGATCGATACCTCCGGTCAGCTAACCGGGGTGGGCATCACGCTAGGCATGGATCAAGAGACGAATGAGCTGGTGGTGGTCTCCCCGATTGAAGACTCGCCCGCCGATCGGGCTGGGATCAAGTCCAAGGACGTGATCGTGCGCATCGACGACCAGTCCACGGAGGGCATGGATACCAACGCCGCCGTCAGTTTGATTCGAGGTGAGCCGGGATCCCGAGTGCGCCTGACCATCCGCCGCGAAGGGGAAGGGTTGAAGGTGTTCGACTTGGTGCGGGAGAGGATCCAGCTGGCGACGGTGCGCCATGAGATTCACGAGGAAAACGGTCTGCCCATCGGCTACATTCGCATCACTCAGTTTTCGGGCAACACCGCCGAAAAGGTGCGCCAAGCGATCCGCGAGCTGGAGAAGAAGGGGGTAGTCGCCTATGTGATGGATCTGCGGGCCAATCCAGGTGGGCTACTTTACTCCAGCGCCGAAATTGCTCGCATGTGGATCGAACGGGGGAGCATTGTCTCGACGGTCAATCGCCAGGGAGAGCAGGATCGCTTCAGTGCCAACAACACCGCCCTCACGGATAAACCTCTGGCAGTTTTGGTGGATGGCGGATCCGCCAGTGCCAGCGAAATTTTGTCGGGAGCCCTACAAGACAACCGCCGTGCGGTGATCATCGGCACCCGAACTTTTGGCAAGGGTCTGGTGCAGTCGGTGCATCCCCTTTCGGATGGCTCGGGACTGGCGGTGACCATCGCTCGCTATCGCACCCCCAACGGCACCGACATTGACCACAAGGGCATTACCCCCGACATTTTGGTGGAGATGACCGAGGAAGATCTGAATCGCCTCAGCCAAAATCGGGAATTGGTGGCTACCCTTGCCGATCCGCAATATGCCGCTGCCATTGAGGCGCTACAAGTTCAGATTTCTGCCCGTCAGCAGCAGGCTCAAGAGGCCATTCGCTCTTCTTCGCTTTAGGGCCATAGGGCCATCGGGTCTCGGTGCGGACCGGGATCCGCCTAGGGTGGCGCTTGGCTAGAAATGCCCTATGATAGCGGGGTCGAGGACTGAGGGCAGCATGAATTTGGCTGGACGGGATCTGCTCAAACTCAGTGACCTCACCCCGGCGGAGTTATCGGCCTTGCTAGTCCAGGCGGCAGAGCTAAAGCGAGATCCCTATCAGGTGGATTTACGCGGGCGGGTGTTGGGGTTGCTTTTTCAAAAGGCTTCCACTCGGACTCGTGTAAGTTTTACTACAGCCATGGCCCAATGTGGAGGCAGTACCCTGGACCTGCTGCCGACGGTGATGCAGGTGAGTCGAGGGGAACCGCTGCAGGATACGGCTCGGGTGCTCTCCCGTTATCTGGATGTAATCGCCATTCGCACCTACGACCAGAAGGAACTGGAAGCCTTCGCGGAATACGCCGATATCCCGGTGATCAACGCCCTCACCGACCAGTTTCACCCCTGTCAGATCTTGGCGGATCTGCTCACCATTCAGGAAAATTTCGGTCAGCTGGCAGGCTTGACTTTGGCCTATTGCGGCGATGGCAACAATGTCGCCCATTCCCTGATGTTGGGCTGTGCCATGAGCGGCATCCACATCCGCATTGCCACGCCACCGGGTTACGAGCCGGATCCCGAGGTGGTGCGACAAGCCCGTGCTTTGGCAAACCATTCAGAGGTGCTGGTTTTGCAGGATCCGCAAGAGGCGGTCTCGGGATCCCAGGTGATCTACACCGATGTCTGGGCCAGCATGGGGCAAGAAGCCGAAGCCGAAGCACGTCAGGCAGATTTTCTGCCCTACCAGGTGAATGGGGAATTGGTGAAACGGGCGGATCCCGAGGCCATTGTCCTACACTGTTTGCCCGCCCACCGGGAAGAAGAGATCACCGAAGCGGTCTTGGAGGGATCTCAGTCACGGGTGTGGGATCAGGCGGAAAACCGGCTGCATGCCCAGAAGGCGTTGCTGGTGCAGTTGCTAGGAGCGGGATAGAGAAACAGCTAGCTCAACAGGTGCTCAAGGCCATAAACCAGCCCTTTAAGGTCCAAAACCTTGCGGATGCCGAGGATCACACCCGGCATAAAGGCTATCCGATCGGTGGTGTCATGGCGTAGGGTCAAGGTTTGCCCCATTCCCCCAAAAATAACCTCCTGGTGAGCAACCAAGCCGGGCAGACGAACGCTGTGAATGCGGATGTTGTGGTCTGGGATCCCTCCGCGAGAGCCCGGGATCAGCTCCTTTTCTTCCACCTCAGGAGGGTTGAAGGTTTTGCCCAGCTGCCCCAGTCGTTGTGCCGTTTGGCTTGCCGTACCGCTGGGGGCATCGACCTTGCGGTTGTGGTGCAGCTCGATGATCTCAACGTGATCAAAATACTGAGCCGCCTGCACCGCCATTTGCTGGAGTAAAATCATGCCGATAGCGAAGTTGGGAGCGATCAAACAGCCCGTACTGGATTTGTCCGCAAACTCCCGCAACCGTTCCACCTGTTCCGGGCTTAGGCCGGTCGTCCCCACCACCGGACGTACGCCAAAAGCAATCGCTGAACGGATGTTTTCAAACACAGCATGGGGATGGGTAAAATCCACCATCACCCCACGGCGGCTCCGTTGAGACAGTTTTAACAGTTGACCCGAAAGGTCATCCGTAATTTCCACCCCCAAGGTTCCAAGGCCCAACACCTCGCCGACATCGAGGCCGATCTGAGAGCGGGCCACCGCCCCCGCCAAAACCATGTCGGGCGTTTGAGCCACAGCTCTTACCACTTCTCGTCCCATCTTCCCCAGAGCGCCCACCACGAGAACGGGAATGGGAGAGGTGTCTTCGGCTGCCCTCAACCGGACGGAGTCTGTCACTCGCTTTTCCCCTTAAGCCGATCAACCAACTTAGAGTTTCACCTCAATATCCACACCCGCTGGCAGATCCAGCTTCATCAGGGCATCGATGGTCTTGGAAGAGGGGGAGTAAATGTCGATAATACGCCGATGGGTGCGGGTTTCAAAGTGTTCCCGCGAGTCCTTGTCGGTATGAGGAGAGCGCAACACACAGTAGATGCGCCGCCGGGTAGGTAGGGGAATCGGGCCCACGGGTACGGCTTCGGTACGACGGGCAGTATCGACAATTTTGTCGCAGGAGGTATCCAGCAACCGATGATCGTAGGCCTTAAGGCGAATGCGGATTTTCTGTTGGGTTAAGGTAGCCATAGCCAGAAAGGGATAGAGGGGAATAACCGGGCAAAAAAGCAGCAGGGATCGAGACCTTCTGGGGCTACCAGTGCTCAATCCCTGCCGAGGGAAATCAGTTTACTTCAAGATCTTGGAGACAACACCGGCTCCAACGGTACGGCCACCCTCGCGAATGGCGAAGCGCATCCCCTGCTCGATGGCAATCGGCTGGATCAGCTCTACCGTCATCTTGATGCGGTCGCCGGGCATCACCATCTCGGGCTGGGTGCCATCGTCAGCAGTGAAGGCCGCAATGGTTCCCGTCACATCCGTCGTCCGCACATAGAATTGAGGACGGTAGCCCGAGAAGAAGGGGGTATGACGGCCTCCCTCCTCCTTCTTGAGGATGTATACCTCGGACTCGAAGTTGGTGTGGGGAGTGATGGATTTGGGCTTGGCCAGCACCATGCCCCGTTCCACCTCGGTTTTCTGGATCCCGCGCAACAGCACACCGACGTTGTCTCCCGCGATGCCTTCATCCAAGGTTTTCTGGAACATTTCCAGACCCGTGACGGTGGTGGAACGGGTATCGCCCAAGCCCACCAACTCTACCGTTTCGCCCACCTTGATCTTGCCGCGCTCGATCCGGCCGGTGGCCACCGTCCCCCGACCCGTGATGGAGAAGACATCCTCCACCGCCATCAGGAAGGGCTTGTCTATGTCTCGCTCAGGGGTGGGAATGTAGGAGTCCACCGCATCCATCAGCTCGTAGATTTTGTCCACCCAAGGATCTTCACCCCGCTGGGTTTTGGGGTTGGCGGTCATTCTTTCCAGAGCCTTGAGGGCGGATCCCTTCACGATGGGGATGTCATCGCCAGGGAAGTCATAAGTAGAGAGCAGCTCCCGCACCTCTAACTCCACCAGTTCCAGCAGTTCCTCATCATCCACCATGTCTTCTTTATTCAAGAAGACCACCAAGCTGGGCACCCCCACCTGACGAGCCAGCAGGATGTGCTCGCGGGTCTGGGGCATGGGACCATCAGCCGCAGACACCACCAGGATGGCACCATCCATCTGAGCCGCACCGGTGATCATGTTCTTCACATAGTCGGCATGGCCGGGGCAGTCCACGTGGGCGTAGTGGCGGCTGGCGGTTTGGTACTCAACATGGGCAGTGTTGATGGTAATCCCACGAGCCTTCTCTTCGGGCGCCGCATCGATCTCATCGTATTTCTTGGCCGTAGCCTGTCCTAAAGCCGACAGGGTGCTGGTAATGGCAGCCGTCAGCGTGGTCTTGCCGTGGTCAACGTGGCCAATGGTGCCGATGTTGACGTGGGGTTTGGTGCGTTCAAACTTAGCGCGTGCCATGAATCGTCACTTCCTTTTCAGTTAGCTACTCATTTCCTTTGTTTTTGGCAATGATGGCTTCGGCAATACTGCGAGGAACCTCCTCGTAGTGGCTGAATTCCATCGTAAAGGTGCCCCGGCCCTGGGTCTTGGAGCGAATATCGGTGGCATAGCCAAACATCTCCGCCAAGGGAACCTTAGCATTGACCTTGGAAATACCGGCTTCCGTGTTCATCCCCTCCATCTGTCCCCGGCGGGAGTTGATGTCCCCGATCACATCGCCTACGAAGGCTTCGGGAACTTCCACTTCCACCTTCATCATCGGCTCCAGCAAGGTAGGGCTGGCTCTGCGGACGGCCTCCTTGAGGGCCATTGAACCGGCGATCTTAAAGGCCATTTCGTTGGAGTCCACCTCGTGGTACGAGCCATCCACCAGAGTGGCGCGCACATCGATGAGAGGATAGCCCGCAATCACACCCGATTCACAAGCCTCTCTCATCCCCTGCTCGGCAGGTCCGACATACTCCTTGGGCACCACACCCCCCACAATCTTGGAGACGAACTCGAATCCTGTGCCGGGTTCCGCCGGCTCCAAATCGATAACCACATGGCCATACTGGCCGCGGCCACCACTTTGGCGAACGAACTTGCCTTCTACACGGCTGACCGGCTTGCGAATGGTTTCACGGTAGGCCACCTGTGGATTACCGACGTTGGCTTCCACGTTGAACTCCCGCAGCATCCGATCCACCAGAATCTCCAGGTGCAGCTCGCCCATTCCAGAGATGATGGTTTGGTTGGTCTCCTGATCCACCGCCACGCGGAAGGTGGGATCCTCTTTGGACAAAGACTGCAGAGCCTTGGAGAGCTTATCGATATCGGCCTTGGTCTTGGGTTCTACGGCCACCGAGATCACCGGCTCCGGAATGAAGAGGGACTCCAGAATCACCGGAGCATTTTCATCGCAGAGGGTATCTCCCGTCGTAGTATCCTTCAGGCCCAACACAGCGCCCAAATCTCCCGCCCGCAGCTCATCCACATCCTGGCGCTCATCGGCTTTGAGCACCACCAGCCGCGAGATGCGTTCCTTTTTGTTCTTGGTGGAGTTGAGCACGTAGGTGCCCTTGGTCAGCACCCCTGAGTAGACACGGATGAAGGTGAGATCCCCGTACTTATCGCTCATCAACTTAAAGGCAAGGGCTGAGAAGGGCTCTTCATCACTGGCATGACGAGCCACTTCCGAGCCATCCGGCAGCAAACCCTTGATGGCGGGAATGTCGATGGGGGCGGGCAGATAGTCGATCACCGCATCCAGCAGCATCTGCACGCCCTTGTTTTTGAAGGCAGAGCCACACAGCATCGGCACAATTTGACCGCTGATCGTGCCTTTGCGCAGGCCTGCCATCAAATCGGCTTCGCTCAGGTCTTCTTCGGCGAAATACTTCTCCATCAGGGCTTCGTCGGTTTCCGCCACCGCCTCCACCAGCTTGGCGCGGTACTCCGCCACCAGATCTTTCATCTCCTCCGGGATCGGGGCGGGACGAATGTCTTTGCCGATCTCATCCATATAGATGCGGGCTTGCATGCGCACCAAATCCACAATGCCCTGAAACCCGTCTTCGGCACCGATGGGCAACTGGATGGGCACTGCATTGGCCTTGAGCCGCTCCCGCAACTGACTATAAACCTTGAGGAAGTTGGCCCCCATGCGATCCATCTTGTTGACAAAGGCAATGCGGGGCACGTTGTAGCGGTTGGCCTGCCGCCAGACGGTTTCCGACTGAGGTTGCACGCCACCGACCGAGTCAAACACGGCAATCACCCCGTCCAGCACCCGCATCGAGCGCTCCACCTCGATGGTGAAGTCCACGTGTCCGGGGGTATCGATGATGTTGATGGTGTATTCCGGTGCATCCGGGAGGGGTTGGGAGGGATCCTCAGGGTTGCGCTTGACCCAACGGGTGCTGATGGCAGCAGCGGTGATGGTGATGCCCCGCTCCCGTTCCTGAGCCATCCAGTCGGTCACGGCGGTTCCATCGTGAACCTCGCCAATCTTATGCACCAGACCGGAATAGAACAAAATCCGCTCCGTGGTTGTGGTCTTGCCGGCATCGATATGGGCCGCGATCCCAATGTTTCGGACTCGTTCCAGGGGAACTGTGCGTGCCACGTTGACCTCCCAATCCTCGTCGTCCTGCGACTCGGGCAAACTAAAAAATCCTTTACAATTCTAATCGTTTTTGTCGATCCCTCTCGGCACTGGCCCAGACAATTGAAAAGCTTCCAACTGCCGCGCCGAATCGACCTCAGTAGCGGTAGTGGGCAAAGGCTTTGTTGGCCTCAGCCATACGGTGCATCTCCTCGCGGCGGCGGATGGTGCTGCCGGTCTCGTTGGCGGCATCCAGCAACTCGTTGGCCAACTTGGCGGCCATGGTGCGACCCGGACGGGTGCGGGAGAACGTCACCAGCCAACGCAACGCCAAGGAGGTGCCCCGTTCCCCTCGCACTTCCACGGGCACTTGATAAGTTGCCCCGCCCACCCGACGGGCTTTGACTTCCACCAGTGGGGTGGCGTTGCGGACGGCGTTTTCCAGCAGAGGCAGCGGCTCCTCACCGGTGCGCTCCTGCAGGATGGCCATGGCATCGTAAAGGATGTTGGCAGCCAGAGAGGCTTTGCCCCGCAGCATCAGCTTGCGGATGAGCATGGTAACCAAGCGGCTTCCATACTTAGGATCCGGGGGCACTTCACGGCGAGGGGCACGGTTGCGGCGAGACATAAGGGTATCGAGGGTCGGGAAACAAAAATCGGGAGCGGACTATTTCTTCTTACCGGCAGGGGCAGCAGCTTGGCCGGGTTTGGGTCGTTTTGCCCCATACTTGGAGCGGCCTTGCTTGCGGTCTTTCACCCCGGCAGCATCGAGAGTGCCCCGGATAATGTGGTAGCGAACGCCCGGTAAATCCTTGACCCGCCCACCGCGGATCATGACCACCGAGTGCTCCTGTAGGTTGTGGCCGATGCCGGGGATATAGGCGGTGACTTCGAAGCCCGAGGTGAGGCGAACCCGTGCCACTTTTCGCAAGGCAGAGTTGGGCTTCTTGGGGGTTGTCGTGTACACTCGGGTGCAAACCCCCCGGCGCTGAGGACAGGCCTTCAGAGCAGGCGATTTCGTCTTGCGGGTCGCAACGCTGCGCTCCTCACGGATCAGTTGCTGAATGGTGGGCATGGGTCAGCTCAGAAGGTCACAACTCAAGTTAGTCGGCAGTATCAGATCCTAGCAAGCTGCGATCCCAGCGTCAACTTAGGGATCCCCTTCTAGGGTAGTGGCTTGAATGTCAATGGTTTGGCTGGAGGCGGAAGATGCAGCCGTTTGAGCAGGGCTCTTGGGCCTGGGTTGCGGGCGAAAGGGATCCCCGAGGGCCATTTGGGCCAATTCTGTCAAGAGCAAGCCCAGCAAGACCAAATCATCCAATTCGCCGACAATCGGCAATATCGAGGGGATGACATCGATCGGGCTAAGCAGGTAGGCCAAAATCCCCAGAAGAATCCAAGGGCGTAGGTTGGGGTTACGCAAGCCCAGCCGAAAACCTTGATAGAAAAAGGGAGCGGCGCGCATCGGTTACTCGGCTTGGAAGGTCAACACCGGCAGATCCTAATCTGAATCATAATCGCCCCTCTTTCGCCCCTCCGCTAAGTTAGAGAATATCTGCCGGAGCACAAGGAACAGGGGATGGGTTGGCTGGATTGGTGGATTGTGCCTCCTTGTCCGCTCTGTCAGCGCACCGCTAAGGGCGTGTTTTGTCAAGATTGCCGAAGCAAATTACAGGCGGAGCGGATCTCCGCTTGGCCGGTCACCACTACACCCTGGCCCCTTTATGCCTGGGGGATCCATCGGGGGGAGTTACGCCGGGCAATCTACCAATTGAAATACGAAGGACAACGGCGCATCGGGCCGGTTTTGGGAGCATGGCTGGGATCCCGTTGGGTTGAGGCGCAACAACCGCGAGCAGGTTTTACGGTGGTGCCCATTCCTCTTCATGGGGAGCGTCTGCGGCAACGGGGCTACAATCAGGCGGCCCTGCTCAGCCAAGCTTTTTGTGAGCAAACGGGCCTACGACACCTGCCGGAGGCACTGGTGCGGGTACGGGCCACGGCGGCTCAACACGAGCTCAACCCGTTGCAACGACAAGACAATCTGGCCGGGGCTTTTGCCTTGAAACGCATGCCTGCAACACCGGTACTGCTGGTGGATGACATTTACACCACCGGCTCCACCCTGCAAGCGGCCCAACGGGTACTGGCTGCTGCCGGGATCCCGGTGGCGGGGGCACTGGTCGTGGCCCAAGCCCAGAAGGCAACTACCCGGGCCCCCCGCTCAACCTCGCCTATTCTGCCTCCACCAAATTAAAGGCGGTAACAAACATAAAGTCGCAAAACTCGCGCACCAAGTTCGGATCCCGCCAGCCCTTGCGGGTTTCTTCCCGCAGCACTTCCAAAGCCTGCTCGACGGTCAGGGCCACTTTGTAGGGGCGGGAGGAGGTAAGGGCATCGAAAATGTCGATGACTTGAAAGACACGGGCCAACAGGGGAATCGCTTCGCCGGCCAGGCGATCCGGGTAACCACTGCCATCCCAGCGCTCGTGATGGTGGCGGATGATCGGCAGCACCTCCTGCATGGTACGCAAGCCCTGACAAATTTCTTCGCCGATTAACACATGAGACTTCATGATTTCCCATTCTTCAGGGGTGTGTTTGCCCGGCTTGCCCAAAATCGCATCCGGGATCCCAACTTTGCCAATATCGTGCAAGTAGCCACCCCAGCGCAGGGCCTTGAGCTGTTGCCGCGGCAACCCCAAGTAGCGTCCAAACTGTTCCCCCATTGCCACCAAGCGTTCGCAGTGGTCACCTGTGGTGGGATCCCGGCTCTCCACCGCACGGGCAATGGCAAACAACACCTTTGCGGCGTGATCCAAATCTTCATTCAACCGCTTTTGTTGAATGGAAGAGCGCACCCGTGCCAACAGTTCCACTTGGTCAAAGGGCTTGGTCAAAATGTCGTCCGCCCCCACCTGCATGCCCTTAACCCGATTGGAGCGATCTGTGAGGGCCGTGATTAGCACAACTGGGATTAGCCGCGTCAGATCGTTGGCCTTCAGTTGTCGACAGACATCGAACCCGTTGATGTCCGGCATCAAGACATCCAGCAGTACCAAGTCCGGCTGCAGTTGCTCTACGGCTTCCAGAGCGTCTTCGCCGTTGAGGGCCTCGCTCACCTGGAAGTGGGCCGACCGTAATAACTCGCTGATGTAAAGACGGCTGCTGGCCTGATCATCGACCACCAAGACATGATCTGAATCCACCAGCTTCAGGTTCGGACGCGGAAAAGGGGTGTGGGTCACGCGGGAATTCATGGCAACCAAGATACAGTCTACAGTGGGCCTTACAGTTGAGCTACGCGAAGAAACTCCACGGATCCCAAGCCAACCCCCCAAAGACCCAAAGTGGGATATTGAGGAACAGAGTCAGATGGTATCATTCAAACTCAATACCTGGATACACTTTATACTTAGATTGCATAGATTACACTTAAGTCCCTAAGCTTACCTACTTTCGTAACTTTGCCGAATCTATTGCGCGCTTTGCAGAGCAGCCTGGTGGGGATCCACGTTCAGGAATACGGTGGAATCCCCTTCCACACGGATGATCCGCAAGGGGGGCGTAGAGGGATTTTGAATGCGCTCTTGCAACGTTTCGTAAAACAGCAGCTCTGCCAGTTGGGCGTTTTGGGCTGCCGCTTGTCCTTTCAGCTCAATGGCACGCTGGTTCGCCGCTGCCAAGATTAACAGGCGTTCTGTTTCTTTTTCCTGAATTTGCGCTCGCACGGCTGCTGTTTGCGCCGTGATCGAAGCCACTTGTTTCCGCTCGATCGAATCTTTCAACGCCTCCGGAAAATCGGGATTGCCCAGAAAGACGCCATCCACCTGCAACAAAGGCAGCGTTTGGCCGTCCCGTTTTAGGGTGGGCATTTCCTGCCGAATCAAGGCCAGGGCTTGGTGTTCGATGGCGGCTCGCTGGCTCTTGCGGTAAAAATCCTCGGAATCAAAAGATGCGGAGATATCGCGAATTTTCGAGCGCACCACAGGTACCACCACCGTCGAAAGATAGTTTTCGCCAATACTGGCATGCAACTCATCCAACGTGGCGGGGTTGGGCTTGAGGGCGATCGCCACATCAATGGCAAAGGCCTGCCCGTCAGCGGTATTGACGGTGATCGCGTTGCTGATGCCGTTGGCAGAAGTGGGGTTATTGGTAAATTCCCAGACGCGGGTGAGCACGGTGTAGGTGATCGGGGTATCAATGCCAGGAACGACAAAAATCACCCCCGGCAACTCCACACGCCCCTTTTGCAGCCCAGAGAATGTATTGAACACCACTGTGGCATGCCCGGGTGGGGTGACGTAAAGGCAAGACCGAAGCATCCCCAAAGCCGCCAAGATGGCGATTCCTCCGGCCATCAGCCAACCCGACTGACTCCGTTCTGCTGCTTCTGTCTTGGGCATTGTGGGTGCTCCTACCGTAGCGTTTGTGAGAATACTCGGGATGAGAATACTTGGGAATGGATAGATGGATAGGACGAACCCGAGGGATCAAAACTTACTTCGTTACCAAAGTCTCCAGTCGCGCCCCGAGCACAGAGGCCTTCACCACCTCCAGATATTGGGGATTTTGAGTAAGGGCTTGTGCCTTGGCCTGCAGCTGCCCCGCTTCCGCCTCCGCTTGAGAAACAATGGTGCGTGCATCTTGACGAGCCTGTTCGATCTCAAATTGCTTTTGGGCAAGACGATTTTCTGCAATGGTCTTCGCTTCAATGGCGGCCACAAAGTCGGGATCGAAGTCCACATCCCGCAGCAGCAAATCCAAAACCTCGATGCCGTACTCTTGTAGCAAAAGAGCCACCTGCTCACGAATTTGACCCTGTAGCAGCGGGCGCTGGGTAGAGTAGAGGGCCTGGGCAGAGAACCCAGCAGTTTCGTTGATGATCACAGAACGCACAATCGGAGCAATGCGATCCCGGTAGCCTTCTCCCAGATGGGTGTACACCTTTGGGGCATCGAGAATGCGAAATTGCAGCGTCACCTCAACCCGAATCTGCTGTCCATCTTGGGAGAGCGCCACCAAGCGAGGGGCATAGGCCGTCGGATCCCCGTCTTTCCAGGTCAGGGTCTGGGTTTTCACATCGAAAATCAGCGTGCGAGAGACGAAGGGAGGCACCCAATGCAAACCCGGCGCCAGAGCTGTTGGGCTAACTCCGTCGAACCAGGTGAACACCACCAAGCTTTCCCCGTTGCCCACCAATCGCGACGGTCTGCCAAGCCCCACCAAAAGCAGCACTGCTCCGGCAAAGGTGGCCTGGGGCAACCAGCGACTGACTCCCATCTCCCAACCCTCCAGCAGATGAGGCCATTCTGACGGCGGCAGGAAGATAGAGCGGAGAAATCGCCATCATCTTTTAAGCCTTGTGCCATCAGGGCTCCTCCCGCCCTAACCCGCATTCTTAAGCATTTACAAAAGATCACTTCATGCTTTGTAAAGACCCTTGGCGAACGACCCAAAAGGGAAGAAGATTAAAACATAATAAAGATTTGGGTTGCCGTTCATGCTTTCCACTTTCGATTACGAGCGGCGGGATGTCCAAGTACCCCAGTCCTGCATTGCTGTTGCAGCCCAGGCTTTGATCCAGCAAGGCGTGTCTGTCCGCTGGTGTGAAGATGGGCTATCGGCCCTAATTCGACTGGGATCCAAGGGATCCGCGGATCGAGCCGCCATTTTGTTGGTAGAAATGAGCCTCATGGGTCAGCCACAAGAGCTGAAAAACTGGCTGGAGATGTGCTGGCAACTGCCCGCCTATCCCCGGCAACCGCTACAGGTGTAGGGGTATGGGGATCCCGGTGGGGAGCGAAGATGGGGTTGGCCTTTTCCCCACTAATTTTCCCCACTAAATTGTGCGCTCTCGGGATCTTTTGCAGCATTACCGCCGCTTGCGCCACCAGACCCTCACGGTTGTGGATGTAGAAACCACAGGGGCCTGTATGCCCGGGCAACGGGTGATCGAAATTTCACTCCTTAAGGCCAGTTTAGAGCAGGGCATTCTCGACCATCGTGCTTGGTTGTTGAATCCGGGCGTTCCGATTCCGCCTGCGATTGTGCGGTTGACGGGCATTACCCCCGAGATGGTGGCTCGGGGATCCGATCCGGCGGTGCTCTGGCCGGATCTGCAAGCAGATTTACAGACGGGGGTCTTGACGGCTCACAATTTGGCTTTTGATTACGGTTTTTTACAACTGGAATATGGGCGTTTGGGGATCCGATTTGTCCGACCGAAAACGGAGCAGTTCTGCACGGTGCAGTTGGCGCGGTTGATGTTGCCGGATTTGCCCTCCCGCAGTTTGCCTGCGTTGGTGGAGCATTTCCGGTTTCCGTTGGAGGGGCCACTGGTCGCCGGGGGAAAGCGTTCCCATCGGGCCGCAGCAGATGCTCTGGCCTGTTGGCTGTTGGCGGAGCGGCTGTTGCAGCAGGTGTGTTGCGAACCGGACGAGCAGCTTTTAGCCCGTTTTGGGCGGCAGTGGATCCCGGTGAGTCAAGCGGCGCAAATCCTGGGATGTTCTGCCCGCAAAGCCCGCGCTCAGATGGAAACCGCAGGGCTCATGGCCCGCACCGGTCGCAGTGGTGCTTACCTATACCGCCGGGACGAGGTGGAGGCGTTGGCGGAGCAAAACCCTGCAACTGAGGCGATGACGTAAGTTCCCCAACCCAAAGCCCTGTGAAGACCGTAGGATGGGGAGGAATGTGTGGAAGGAAGTGCTTTTTGTGAACGAGGCCGATATTACTCTGGCGGTACAGACCCAGTACGAGACGTTCCCTTATCCTCCGGTTCCCTACGATCAGCCTTTTCAGGGCTTCTCCAGTTTGGGCAGCTATACCTTGGCTCAGTACGCCCGCACCCGCACCTTGAAAGAGCCTACCGGAGCCAGGTTTTTGGTAGGGGGGTGTGGCACCGGTTATGAAGTACATGGCATTGCCGCCAGCAACCCTGGCTATGCCTCTGTGGTGGGGATCGACATCAGCCGTCCTTCCCTAGAAATTGCCAATCGACGCATTAAGCACCACGGCCTGAGCAACTGTTCTGTGCAGTACGGGGATTTGTTGGATCCCTCGACTTGGCCAGAGGGCAGCTTCGATATGATCAGCTCCTATGGGGTGATTCACCACACGGCGGATCCCTTGAAGGCTTTGGAGAATTTGGCAAAACGGCTGGCTCCTGAGGGGGTGATCGCCCTGATGCTCTACAACCGTTCAGGTCGCTGGCATTTGTATCGCATTCGCAAGGCTCTAGAATTGCTGGGCATTACCCCACCTGCCACGCCCGAGAAGATCGAATTTGTGCGGCAATTGCTGAATGGGGCCAACCCCAATTCTCTTTTGGCCAAGCACGCCACTGCCAATAAAGAATACTATTTGCGGGATGAGAACATCGTCGATAACTTTTTCCATGTCAATGACATTCCCTTTGACATTGGAGAGATTCCTGATTTCGTGGCCCAAGCTGGGTTGGAGTTTATCGATGTTGCCCCCCATCGAGATGATTGGAATGCGAAACCCCTGATTGCTTCTACCCATCCTGAGTTTCATCGACGATATGAAACTCTGTCTCGTATCGAACAACTGCAGGTGGTTGAGTGCTTGGAGCCTCTGTATCACACGCAAAACCTATTCTGGTGTTGTCATCAAGGCAAGAAGATCGCTAGCTGGGATCCCTTTACAGCCGACTTTTTTAAAGGATCCCGTTGGCAACTCAACCCGATGTTTGTACGGCATGGCAGTGTGCGCTATCTGGATCAAAAGGTGCCCTTCTCAGATCTGCTGAGTAAACTTGACCCAGCAGAGATCCCCACCCAGAAGATGGATATTTTCTGGCAAGTTGCTCAGATCCCCGGCAAGGTTATCACCTCAAGCCGTTATCAAGTGGTGGATTTGTTGCTGCCTTTGGCGGAACAAGCCCGCTCGGGGACTGAGATCCTCGCCCAACAAGAAGACAGAGCTGAGCATGTTCTCAATCTATTTCGGCAGTGGGAAGCCGATCGGTTGGTCTTACGAGCCGATTAGCGCATCCATCAACTTTGTTGTCCTCCCAAGATGGCGCGGCAGCGAATGTAGGGGCCGCCCGCATCCACTTTGGCCGGTTGCCCTTTGCCACAATGGCCGGATCCCAGATCCCACAAAAAGTCTTGGGAGACCGCATCGACAGAGCGCAACACATCAAAGGCATTGCCGGTGATCGTGACGCCCCGCACCAGTTCGGCCAGTTTGCCATTGCGAATGCGGTAGGCCCGTTCCACCCCAAACATGAACTCGCCGGTGGAGTCTGCCTGCCCATTTCTGGCCCCATCTAAAAAGTAGCCATCGGGGGTGCTGGAGATGATCTCCTCCAAGGTCTGGGATCCGGGCTGGATATAGGTGTTGCGCATGCGAATCAATGGCTCGTCGGCATATTCCCAGGCGCGGGCGTTGCCGGTGGGTTCCACGCCAAAGTGAGCGGCAGTTTCGCGGTTGTGTAGGTAGCTGACCAGGATGCCGTTTTGGATGATGGTGGTGTTTTGGGTGGGGATCCCTTCGTCATCCACAGGAATGGTGCCTCCTGCTCCGGGCATAAGCTCAGAATGGCCGGAATCTTTGAGGGTAACCAAGTCACTCGCCACCCGTTGCCCCAGTTTGCCCGCCGCCACCGAACCCGACAGCACAAAATCGGCCTCGACGGTATGGCCAATCGCCTCGTGAACCAGCAACCCGACGATGGAAGGCGACAAAATCACCGTGGCCCAGCCCCCTTCGGCATAGCCCGCCGACAACAAGTCGACCGCTGTGGCAGCGGCCTTCTCTGCCATACGCAAGGGATCCGACCGAAACAGACAATTCCACCCGCCCGTCACCCCAACGGCCTCCGAGCCGCTACTCAGTTGCCCCGAAGCTTCCGCTACTGCCTGCACCCGAAATTCGGGACGCACCAGCCGAAACGCTACGTTTGCCCCATCGCTGGTGACGATTGCTTTTTCTTCGTAGATTTCGTTGTAAGTACAACTGGCGGAGCTAATTTGACGGGAAGCCTGGCGGGTTTGCGCTTCGGTCTCTAGAGCCAGATGGATCTTTTCTTCCAGGGGTTTATTCAACACCTCATCCACACCGGGCTCGGAAAACTCTCCTTGGGCCAGCTGCACAGTGGGCAGGGATCCCAGTTTATGTTTGCGGTAGCCGGCACTGGCTTGGGCGGCCCGGCGAGCCTCTTCAATTGCCCCACGGATGGCGGCAGCCGAGGGATCCCCGGTGGAGGCAAAGCCCCAAGTTCCCGCTTCCAGTACCCGTACCCCAACTCCGGAACGACGGCGAATGGCGGTGCGCTCAATGCGGCCCTTTTCGGCGGTGACACTGCGAAACACCTTGCCGTGGTAGCGAAGTTCCACAAAGCCGGAATACTCCTGAATGATGTCGTGCAGCAGGTCTCGCATGGCAGACGGAACAATGGGGTCTGCAATCCAGCATAGCCTTATCATAAGGTGGATCTGGGTCTAGCAAGAATCGGATCCCAACCGTGAGAGGATTTGGGGTTCAGAAGGACGCACAATGAGAAAGCTCAGGGTTCCTGCCTGAAGCCAAGTTACCAAGCATTGGGCCGTTGCACGTGAAGAGGCATGGGGTGAACTTCCGCGATAAATTGGCGGCCATGAGCCAGCAGAACCAGAGTTGCTTATGGTTGGGGCTGGATCCCAATCCAGAGTTGCTGCCTTCTTGCCGCGCATCTGAAGGAGGACCCAATTCAAACCTGTTTGCCGCCTCAGCGCCGCGCATGATGACGGAATTGCTGGACTGGCTGGATGGGGTGATCGAGCAAACCCGGGATCAGGTGTGTGCCTACAAGCCAACGCTGGGGTTTTATCTGGCCTTGGGAGCTCGCGGCTTAGAATTGCTGGAATGGGTGCTGCGCCGGGTGCCTGAAGAAATCCCCATCATTCTCGATGCCAAGTACGCCGATTTGAACAGCGCCACTGCCCTGGCTCAACAGGCTTTTGAAGTTTGGAAGGTGGATGCTCTCACCCTTAACCCTTACGCGGGGCAGGATCTGGTTGCTCCTTTTTTGCTCTATCCCCACAAGGCAGTCTTTCTCCTCTGTCGTACCAGCAATCCTGGGGCCAATTCCATTCAGGACTATCCTTCTGAGGCCGTGTCGATGCAGCAGGGGGGCACCGAGGTGGTGGATCCCTTTTATCTGAACTTGGTGAGGCAATGCCGCAGTTGGGGTACACCGGAGCAGGTAGCGCTAGAAGTGGGATCCCCGGATCCCTGGGTGATGCGCCGCATCCGAGCCGTGGCTCCCGAACGGTTAATTTTGGCTCGCAGCCTCTGGGGAGAGGGGGTGGATTGGCAGGCTTGTCTGGGGGCTGGTCTGGATAGGCATGGAGAGGGCTTGCTGTTGCCGGTGCCTCAGGATTGGCTATCCCGCCAAGATTTGAAAGAGGCGGTAACCGACTTGCGAGAAACCGTGGAAAAGACCCGGTCTCAGCGGCTGGGATCCGAGTCGGTCTGTGACCTATGGATGCCGGATGTTTGTTTGTTGCAACCGGATCCCCATGCGGATTTGATTCTGGAACTGTACGACATCGGCTGTATTTTGTTCGGGGATTATGTGCAAGCCTCGGGCCAAACCTTGCCCTACTACATTGACCTGCGTACCATCATTTCCAAACCCCAAATTTTTCACCACATCCTCAATGCTTATGCCGAGATCCTAGAAACCCTTTCGTTTGACCGAATTGCCGGGATCCCCTATGGATCTTTACCAACAGCGACAGGATTATCCTTACGGCTGAACAAGCCCATGATCTACCCCCGCAAAGAGGTGAAAGCCCACGGAACTCGCCGACAAATTGAGGGAGCCTATCAACCGGGAGAAACGGTGGTGGTGGTGGATGATATTTTGATCACGGGTCGCAGCGCTATGGAAGGAGCAGAGAAACTTCGCTCAGCTGGGTTGAAGGTGGAGGACATTGTGGTGTTTATCGATCACGAACAGGGGGTGCGGGAACGCCTACAAGAGCGGGGCTATCGCGGCCATGCTGTTCTCACGCTTTCTGAAATCAAAACCACCCTTTTCCGAGCCGGTCGCATTGACGAAGCTCAGTTTAACCTTTTGTGAGTAGCCACGGTCGTTATTTTGTTATTTTATTTTGTTATTTTTTGTTATTTTGTTGAACTCACCGGTAAGCCAGTTGCCTCAACCGATGTTATCATGGAGGGCTTGATTTTGGACTGTGACGAAGAGGGTAAGCTTGTTGCGATTGCAATCGACAACTGTTCTAAACCACAAAGTTAACCAGCTTTTTGGGCACCACAATTACCTTTTTGGGAGTCGCTCCATCCAAGTATTTCTGGGCCACTTCGGATGCCAAGGCCAACTGTTCTTGCTCCTCTTGGGTAACTTCCGAGGGAGCCTCAAAGGAGCCGCGCAATTTTCCATTCACCTGGATCACAATCGTGACGGTATCGGCAATCAATGCTGCCGGATCGTAACTGGGCCAAGACTGCTGGTGAACCGAGCCCGTCCCCCCCAACGCCTGCCACAATTCCTCGGCAATATGGGGGGCAAAGGGGGCCATCAACAGCACCAGGGTGCGGATCCCATCGGCATAGACAGGTGACTGCAAGAGCCCAGACTCATTTAGGGCGTTGCTCAGCTTCATCAGCTCGGAGATGGCGGTATTGAACTGATAGCCCTCTTCGATATCGTCGCTGATCTCTTTGATGGCGGTGTGGACAGCCCGACGCAGATCTTTTTCCGGCTTGCTCAGGGATCCCACCGCAATTTCACTCGTCAACAGGTCTTGAAAATGAGCCTGCTCCACGAACTCATGCACCTGCCGCCAGACCCGGTTGAGAAAGCGAAATTGCCCTTCCACATCGGCATCATCCCATTCCAAATCCTTTTCGGGAGGCGCTTTGAAGAGGATAAACATCCGGGCGGTATCGGCCCCATAGTTGGCCAATACCTCCTCGGGATCCACCCCATTGCCCTTGGATTTGGACATGGTGGCGTAAATCTTTTCCAGCTTTTCACCCGTTTCCGGATCCACAGGATTGTCGGGATCTTTGATGAGAGCCGCCGGGATCCACTTGTCTTTGCCGGATTTGTTGGGATTAAAGTAGGTCAGCCCCTGCACCATCCCCTGGGTCAAGAGCCGCAAAAACGGCTCATCAAAATCCAATAAGCCCCGATCCCGCAACACTTTGGTAAAGAAGCGTGAGTAGAGCAGATGCAAGATGGCGTGCTCGATGCCCCCCACATATTGATCCACCGGCAACCAGCCATTGACCTGATCTTTGCGGAAGATCTCTTTGTCGTTGCGGGCATCGCTAAAGCGCAAGAAGTACCACGAGGAACAAATAAACGTATCCATCGTGTCGGTCTCGCGGCGGGCTTCTGTGCCACAGGTGGGGCACTTAACGTTGACCCAATCCTCCATCTGGGCCAACGGGGATCCCCCCCGTCCACTCAGCTCCACTTCTTCTGGCAGGATCACCGGCAGATCCGCCTCCGGCACCGGCACAATGCCGCAATTGGGGCAATGAATCACCGGGATTGGGCAGCCCCAGTAGCGTTGCCGCGAGATCAACCAATCCCGCAGACGGTAGTTGATCTGCTTTTCCCCCAAGCCCTGTTCTTCCAGCCAAGCAATGGCCTTTTCTACGCTTTGCCCCGGGCCTTTACCCGCCGGGATCCCGTCTAGGGGGCCAGAGTGAATCATCACCCCTTCTCCGGCCCAGGCCGCCTGCAGATCCGCCGCCGATGTCACGCTTTCATCCGGGGGCTGCACCACCAGTTTGATCGGGATCCCAAATTTGCGGGCAAACTCAAAATCCCGCTGGTCATGGGCCGGCACCGCCATGATCGCCCCGGTGCCATAGCCCATTAGCACGTAGTCGGCGATCCAGATGGGGATTTTCTCGCCATTTACCGGATTGATGGCGAAGGATCCCGTCCAGACCCCGGTTTTTTCCCGATCTTCGGCGGTACGGTCGATCTCGCTCTGGGCCGCCGCCTGGGCTTGGTAGGTTTTGACGGCTTCGGCTTGCTCGGGGGTGGTGAGGCGTTCCACTAAGGGATGTTCCGGCGACAACACCATGAAGGTGGCCCCCCAGAGGGTATCGGGTCGGGTGGTGAAGACGGGCAGCTCATCCCCTGATTCGCTTTTGAACACCACCTTGGCTCCAGTGGACTGGCCGATCCAGTTCTCCTGCATGGTGCGCACCCGCTCCGGCCAGCCGGGGAGTTTTTCCAGATCCGCCAGCAGTTGATCGGCATAGTCGGTAATCTTAAGGAACCACTGCTTCAGCATCCGCTTTTCTACCAGGGCACCGGAGCGCCAGGAACGGCCCTCCGCATCCACCTGTTCGTTGGCCAAAACGGTTTGATCGACGGGATCCCAGTTCACCGCTGCTTCTTTTTGGTAAGCCAACCCCGCCGCCAAAAATTGCAGAAAGATCCACTGTGTCCACTTGTAATAGTCCGGCGAGCAACTGGTCACCTCCCGCTCCCAGTCGTAGGAGAGGCCTAGCCGCTGCAGTTGATCCCGCATCTGGGCAATGTTCTCATAGGTCCACTTGGCGGGCGGGATCCCTCGGTCAATGGCGGCATTCTCAGCAGGCAACCCAAAAGCATCCCAGCCCATCGGGTGCAACACCGCATACCCCTGCATCCGCTTATGGCGGGCGATCACATCCGTAATCGAGTAGTTGCGCACATGCCCCATATGCAACCTGCCGCTGGGGTACGGAAACATCGACAGGGCATAAAATTTGCGGATCCCCTCACTCAGCTCCGGGGTGCGATCCAGCCCGGTTTCACGCCAATGGGCCTGCCATTTGGTCTCGATGGCCTGAGGATTGTACCGCGCGTCCACTGTTCAGGGCTCCTGGGGAGAAAAGCTTTCCTACTTCACACTGCTCTGCAGTGGGATACAAGCATTGTAACGGTTGCCCGTGAAGTACCCGACGCTCATCCCTTACGCGGGGTGCGGAGCCCCATTGGGCTGGAAAGGAAAGTCTTGGCTTCTACAGTTGTAGGTGACCGGCGGAAGGGCTGTAACGGCTCCTCCAGAAGGAGGAGCAGAAGCTCCCGACCGGGTTTATGCGCCCAATTTGTGTACCCAATGTGCCTCCGGTTTTGAATGGACAAAGGCGTCGTTCCCGTGTGATACCGAGGCCAGATCTGGGTTGAGCCTAGATCGTGGTCGATGCTCGGAGCACTGCGACGAATCTTGGTAGAACTCAGGTGGGGGAACTTGCTGCAACCCATTTCTCAGTTGGGCCCGGCCATGATTAGGAAATTTTACTTATCTGAGGCGGAATCCGGCTTGGCGGCAGAATCTCCTGAGAAATTCTCTTGTAACTTGTAGTTGTGCATCGGGCTCCTTATCATTGTGTATATTCAGGAAGCACTTTTGTCATCACCGCAGCAGCTAAGGGAGGAAGTTCATGTCTGGCAACACCGGAGAGCGGCCTTTCGCCGATATCATCACCAGTGTGCGCTACTGGGTTATTCATGCTCTGACGATTCCCGCTTTGTTTTTAGCAGGTTGGCTCTTCGTGAGCACCGGCTTGGCTTATGATGTTTTCGGCACTCCGCGCCCCAATGAGTATTTCACGGCAGAGCGACAAGAGTTGCCGATTGTAAGCGATCGTTTTCAGGCTCTGGATCAGCTGGAAAGGCTAAGTCAGTAGGAATTAGCCCGGCGCGACGCTAAGATTTGTAAACTTACTTTGTTTCGTTTTGTTGCTTAGGACAGGATCCCGACTATGGCAGTTAACTCTGACGAACCCGTCTTTTACCCTGTGTTCACCGTCCGTTGGTTGGCGGTGCACACTTTGGCGATCCCAACGGTTTTCTTCTTGGGAGCCATTGCTGCGATGCAGTTTATTCAACGGTGAACCCCATGGCGGACCAACCTGAAAGAAATCCCAATTCCCAACCTGTTGAGCTGAACCGCACATCCCTGTACTTGGGTTTGTTGTTGGTGTTTGTGGTTGGGTTGCTGTTCTCCAGCTACTTCCTTAATTGAGGCTTGAGTTCTATCTCAGTTTTGAGAGGACAGATGTGGCGCGGAATCAGCGTTAGCTCTGAATGAGTTCTGGATTCTTTATTGTGTTTGGCTTTTGGTTCCTTGCAGGATCAGGAAGCCCATTCCTTGTCGTGGCAAACCCATGCAAGGTCTGTAGTCTGTGTTGATTTTGTTTTTTGGAGGCCAATCAGTATGACCAGTCAGGCAAGGATTCCTTTGTGGATAGTGGCAGTCATTGTAGGTTTGGGAGTGCTCACGGTACTGGGGCTTTTCTTCTACGGCTCCTATGTGGGTTTGGGCTCAAGCCTGTAGGTTTGAGGTTGTGCGTCTTGTTGTAGTTCTTGATTGGTGAAAATCGACTCTTTACGCTGTGATATTTCGGCTCGGCTGGGTTCAGCCGGGCTTTTTTTGAGGCCAAATCGTGGGGTTTCTCGCTGCTGCCGAACTCTTTTTGTATTTTTTTGTATTTCTACACAAGGGATCTTGCTAAGAGGGGTTCTGAGTGGATTCTGCATCTGTGTTAAGGGAGCATGAACTTTTCTAACGATCCGGGTGGTGGCTGCCGAGAGGGTAACTTAAGCCCCGTAGAATGAATCCCAAAATTCCAGGCAGGACCTTCGGACATGGATTACATTCGCACCTTTAACGACGATCCCTGCGAGGGGCATCTTTCTACGCCCATTAGTGATTCTCCCGTTACCCGTCTGTTCATCAACAATCTCCCCATCAACCGTCCCGGGCTATCGCCGCTGTTGCGGGGGCTAGAGATTGGGTTGGCCCATGGTTATTTCTTGGTGGGGCCAGAAATTGTGGTAGGGCCGCTGCGCGACTATCCCGAGGCGGCCAATCTGGGTGGATTGGTTACGGCAATGGTAATTGTGCTGTTGGGAACCGCCTGTATGTCGGCCTACGGCAGCGTTAGCTTTGGAAACAAACCAGAAACTCCGGGGGCTGACCCTTTGGCCACAGCTCGCGGCTGGGGAGACCTGACGGCGGGATTCTTCCTGGGCGGTATGGGTGGAGTTTTTGCGGCCTACTTCCTGCTGGAGAACTTCGCCGGGATCAATGCCATCTTCCGAGGGCTTGTGAACTAACAGGGGGAGCCCCTCTATCCACCCTCATCGTTTAACAGTCTTCTTTACCCACTACGCTACAGGAGCAATTGTCATGACTGGTTCTTACGCCGCCGCTTATCTCCCTTGGATTTTTATCCCGATTGTCTGCTGGTTATTGCCTGCTGTCAGCATGGCTGTACTCTTTTTGTATGTTGAGCGCGACTAGGTCGGAAGTATTTTTATCCTCATCGGCGCCGACTGGCCCAAGAACCGGCCAAGGTTGAGCTAGGGATCCCCGAAGCAAGTGGGGATCCCTCTCTTTTAGCCCCTATCCTTTAGAGGGGTAGCAAGTTCTGAAGGACGGAGTTGGCCTTGGTAGGTATCCAAGCCGGAGAAGAGCGCCTTGAAGACTGGATCCCGGAGCTAGGCCAAATGCAAGGGGGAAGGATCTTCGGAAGACACACGCCAGTTGGATAGACCACTCGACGGTCTTTTCTCACTTCAACCGACGGATTTGATTCAGAAGCTGTTTCCCTGTTGTTCCTAAGAGACTTCTTGGGCGGGAATCCCCCCTTAGCTTTCCTGTTTTCTCTAACTTGCAACTCCTTGATGGTTTTTACCAGCAGTCTATAGTGGAGATGAATGAGACCAGTAGCAACAACCCTAGGAGCTGTGTATGAGTGCCTTTGCCAATCCGCCTCAGAAGTGTGTGTCTGCTGCCTTTAAGGAAGAACATAAATTACAAGATTGTATTCAGCGGCTGTTGAACCGTGGGGTTCCCAACGACCGCATTTCTATTATTGGACGGAACTTCCAAACCGAAGCCAAGATCACCGGGTTTATCACCCGTAAAGATGTAATTGTAGATGGTCTGACCAGTGGGGCGATTTATGGATCCCTGTTTGGATCTCTATTGGGAGTTTTGACGGGGGTGGGGGTTTTGTTTGTGCCCTTTTTGGGGGCAGTGGTGGCAGCGGGCCCCCTGGGGGCAGCTTTGTTGGGGGCAACGGGTGGAGCGCTTTACGGAGCACTGGGGGCAGGGTTGGGATCCGCTCTGATCTCGTTGGGCATGCCCCAAGATAAGGCGGCTATCTACCAGACTCGGGTGCAAGCGGGTGAGTTTTTGTTGGTGGTACAGGTGCCGGAAGA
>JAUQVK010000090.1:0-8580 GCA_039794845.1 Thermostichus sp. DRC_bins_24 | reverse complement strand
AGCGGTTGCAGACCTTCCGATATCCTCCCGATGCTGACTCCACGAGGACAGTGCGGGCCTTCTGCTGACTGAGGTAACGGTCGCTGATTCTATGAGCCATGAATTTCGGGAACTGTTGAAAAAAGTTGGCAGTGGCGCTCATACCCACAAAGACCTCACCCGTGCCGAGGCGGCGACCGCCACCCGAATGATCCTGACGGGGGAAGCCACCCCCGCCCAAATTGGAGCTTTTTTGATCGCCCATCGCATTAAACGTCCCACTGCCGAAGAACTGGCAGGCATGCTCGATGCCTACGACGAATGCGGACCGCTCCTGCCGGAACGGGATCTTCCCGGCCCATTGATCATCTTTGGGCATCCCTATGATGGGCGCTCTCGCACCGCTCCGGTGGGGGTTTTGGTGGCCTTGTTACTGGCGGCGGCAGGGTCGGCAGTGTTGTTGCATGGATCGGGGTTGTGTCCCACCAAGTATGGCCTGCCCTTGGAGGCGATCTGGCGGGGATTGGGCGTGGAATGGCGCGGCCTATCTTTGGGGCGAGTGGGTCAACTGCTGGAACAAACTGGATTGGGGTTCTTGTATTTGCCCGACTGCTTTCCCCAAGCTCAGGCGGTGATGGACTATCGGGATCAGATTGGCAAACGTCCCCCTTTGGCCACCCTAGAGCTGGTTTGGGCACCCTATGCCGGCCCCTTTCGCCTGATTGCCGGCTATGTGCACCCTCCCACCGAGGCGACGATGGTGCAGCTGTTTGCCCTGCGCGGGATCCGCTCCTTCACCACCGTGAAGGGGCTAGAGGGCAGCTGCGACCTACCCCGGGATCGAACCGCGATTCTCAACCACAACGGGGAACGATTGCTTCTGAAAGCCAGAGAACACGATTTGGCAGGCCCCGAGATCCCCTTGGATGGGGAGGAAAAGCTGTTTCAACAGATGCAGCATGTACTCGAGGGAGAGCCCTGCGAACTCACCCCAGCAGCCTTGTGGAATGGCGGCAGCTACCTCTGGCACCTGGGCCACACCCAAACCCTCCCGGAAGGGATCCAACTGGCGCAGGAGTTGTTCTGTTCAGGGCGGGTGCTGGAAAAACTGCGACAACTGGCCCACCGGGTACAACCGTCTTACCTGTAGGGGAACACAGGGATCCCCGCCGTTTTTTCCCCTTGCTGTTGACAGTCTGTAGTACAGATACTACACTATGAATGTGCCGCGCTTTCTTGGGTTCTTTGGGATCCAGATCACAGCCCACGGGCAAGCCAAGCGGTTACAGCAGGTTTGCAGTGTAACCCGATAGAGTTGGATGCACTTCCATTGGAGCCGATAGATAGGCCTTTTTGGGGCGTGGCCCTTTGTTCCCCCCTTGCCCGGTTGGGCCGATGAGCGAAGGTTATCTGGTGTTGGAGGTTCGATCCCTCCCTCGCCCCCTGAGATGAAGCAGTGTCATCTCATGATCTGTGTTTTTGATCTGTGTGTTTTCATGGATCGATTTTCATGGATCAATGGCTTGGAGTGAGTAGCTCAGTCGGTAGAGCGCTAAAACATCCTTGTTCATTCCTTGTCTGAGAAGGCCGCGGAATGAGGGTTATCGTCTGTCACACGAGAGGCCGCAGGTATGCCCTAACGGACAGGTTTCACCAACGAGTCCTGCCTCACTCCCTGAGATAAGAGTTTTCTTGTCTCAATGGGTACAACTCAATTTGGATGAGTGGCGGAGTGGCTAAACGCGATTGACTCAATACCTTTTTCACCCTTTGTCTTTTGGGGCCGACGAAAGAGGGTTATCGAAATCAATTAGGGTTACCTTCGCAGGTTCGAATCCTGCCTCATCCATGAGATTGAAACCATCAATCTCGTTTCTCATTTGCCCGCAAGGGCCGGAGGCCAGTATGAACTACCACTTTTTCACCCAGCCCACCACGGATACTCCCCAAACCCAACCTTTACCCGGTCGGGAAGGAGAGATGATCCAAGGTCGCTCGGGCGGCTACCTGTTTGATGCGGGTCTGTGGCAAATGGTGCGTCGTTGTCTTTTGATCGGCACCGCCCAGAGCACCTACTATGCCGGCAAAACGGAGCTAACTCAGGATTTCTTCGACACCCTCAAGCAAGCGGTCGATGAGGATCCCACCCGTGTCGCCTCGGAGATTGTCTATGCCAGTGAGGGTCGCTCCGTCAATAACAGCGCCCCGTTGTTTGCGCTGGTGCTGCTGTCGATGGGATCCGACCCCGGGGCCAAACAAGCCTTTCTGGAAATCTTTCCCCAAGTGGTGCGGACGGGATCCCACTTTTACGAGTGGCTGAGCTACACCAAAGCCCTGCGTGGGTTCGGCAAGGTAATTCGTGAAGCGGGCCGGGCCTGGCTCTCGGAACCGGATGTGAAAAAACTGGCCTATCAGTTGCTCAAATATCAGCAACGGGCGGGCTTCTCCCACCGGGATGCCTTGCGGCTATTTCACGTCAAGCCTTTGACTGAGGATCACCGTGCCCTGTTTGCCTGGGCCACCCAAGGGTGGGAAGACTTGCCGGAGGGGATCCCCTCGGAAGCCTTGGCGCAGATTTGGTGGTTCGAGTGGCTGAAACGTCACCCGGATCAAACCCATGAGGCCATTGCCAAGGGGCACCTCACCCACGAAATGGCCGCTCCTGTGGGGCGCATGGACAAACAAGCCTGGCAACTGCTCTTCGACGAAATGCCGATTGGGGCGCTGTTGCGCAACTTGGGATCCCTGACGGAAATCGGGGTCTTGCGGGCGGATGAACGGGCCAACCTGGAGCGGGTGGAGGCGGTACTCAACAACCGTGACCACCTGCGCAAGGGGCGGATCCACCCCATCGATGTGCTCAAAGCCCTGAAAACCTACGCCTCTGGGGGCCAGCAAGGACGCAGCTCAAAAACCTGGGATCCGGTGGCTCGCATCACCGACATCCTGGAGAAAGCTCTGGAGCTGACCTTTACCACGCTGGAAGCCACGGGCAAGGTGTTTTTGCACGCCGTTGATGTGTCTGCTTCCATGGGCTACACCTCGGTACCTGCCGTGAACATGACCTGTAGTGAGATTGCGACGGTGATGGCATTGGTGACAGCGAAAGCTGAGGAAAACTATGTCATCCGGGGCTTCTCGACAGAGTTCAAAGACCTGGGCATCACCGCCAAGGATAGCTTTCGCGAGGCCATGAAAAAAACCAGCGCCCAAACCTTCGGGGGAACGGATGCTGCTGTGGCCTACGATTGGCTGATCCAGTCGCGGTTCAAGGCCGATGTGATCGTGTTTTGGACGGACTCGGAATCTTGGGCGGGTCGCCGTCATCCGGCCCAAGCTCTGCGGGAGTACCGAGACAAAGTGCAGCCCAACGCCAAAGCTGTCTATGTCACCCTGGCGCCCTACCGAATCTCGTTGGTGGATCCGCAAGATCCCAACTCTTGGGATTTGGCGGGGTTTGATCCCAGTACCCCACGGGTGCTGCAGATGATTGCCAGGGGTGAGTTGTGAGGCTGACAACTTCTGACTTATAGAGGGGATCCGCTGGTTGGATCCCTTTTTTTGGGGGACGTTTTGCCCCTCCACACCCCGCGTAGCAGCATGGGATCCCTGATGCGGTCTATTCAACTCACAAAAAAGGGCCCTCCCGCGGAGAGCCCACATAACCTGAACCAAACCTGAAGGACTTTAGGGCAGCAATTCCTCCACCGCTTCTTCCTTGGTGTTGGTGCGACGCGCCAGAGTGCGGCGGTCGAAGGTAAGGTGGATCTCCCGGTTCTGTTCGCCATCCGCAGCCACCGCATAGATGGGGAAGTCGATGTTGCCATCCGGGAAAGCCATGTGGAAGCGGAAGGTGCCGTCTGGGTTCAGCTGGATTGGCCGTCCGCCAATGGTAACCGTGGCATCAGGCTCAGTAGCCCCATAAACGATCAGCTCGGCATCCGCCACCAACCAGAACTTGCGAGAGCGCTGCGGCATCACCTCAGAGGCCCCCGAGAAGAGACCCAAACCAGACCCGGAGGCCATCCAGGGAACAGCAGGCACCTGCGCCATGGACATCATGCCCACGCCGGAGGGGATAACGAAGGAACTAAGGGTTTCTTCCGGCAGCATTTGGCGGCTGCCCATCTGGTGACTACCGAACAGGGATCCGGCCACTCGCATCGACTCGAAGCCCCCCACCATTTCAAAGAACCGATCGGTGACAGCCCCCTGCTGCGGCTCATTGCCCCTGTAGGCCACCACACCCAGGCCGCCGGCGCTGCGCTTGTAGGGTTCGTTCAGCTGGTAAAGGGTTCGGCCCTGCAGCGCCATATCGAAGGGCACCGTCAGGAATTGCTCTTCAAACCAGTCGGAAGGATAAACCGGGGGCACGGCCACCGCGGCAGAACGGGCCAACACCAGCCAGCGGCCATCCCCGGTTCGGTAGCCAATTTCGACGATATAAGAACGATCGCTCACCGGGATCGGCAAGTACCACTCCCGGGCCAACTCATCACAGGGGTATTCCTGCATGCTGTGGGCGGGTTGGTAATTGAAATCAATATCGGTGACATCGTAGAGGCGCAGGGCCAACTGTTGGCCCCCTTCCCGACGTTTGCTCTCTTTGGCGTCGTTGGGTACATCCCAATAGGTATAGGCCCACTGGGGATCCCGGGGCAGCAAGACGATACGGCTTTCACCGTAGCCCCCGGGCAAATCCCCAAGAACCTTGTCCACATCCGCTAGGTGCAGCTTGGTATCGGTCTGGCTATTGAATTTCGTTCCGCTCACGGGTTCCTGTCCTCTGGGCTCTGGCATGGCGTCGGTAGGACGACCACTGCGAGCAGCCTGTGCCTCCCGGATGGCGAGCACCAGCTGATCCTTGGTCATGCGGCTGTATTTGGGAATTTCATACCGGGCTGCCTCTTCTCGCAGCTGCCGGATGGTCATTTCCTCTAATGGGATCCGCTCTTGTGGCATGGTCGGGGTCTCCTGTCCTCAACAAATTGGGCTCTGGGCAAACATTCAAGCTTTCAACGGAACGGCCGATCCCAGCTTGAGGCCAGTATGGCTTCCGGCCCACTGACGTGATCAGCCTACTGTCTGCGCTTTCCAGCCGCTGATGACCGTAGGTTGGGGATCAACGGGGATCAAAGAAATGATGAACTCATGTTTACGTATTTCGGCCTAAGGGTCAAGAGGTTGGGGATCACTGGGGATCAAATCAGGTTTTTTACCGGTCAAGGGGCGCTGAAAGGCAGAGCCACAGGGATCCGCAGCTACATCTCCAGGAGGGCCAGATTGCGCGGGATCCCCTGCCGGATAAGCCTTGGGTCAGTAGGATGGGGAGAAGGCGAGCGGTACAGGAGGTGTTGTGATGAGGTGGTGGAATCGACAGCCATTGGGCCCTGTTGGCCTGGTTTTGCTGGGGATAATTCTGTCGGGGGTGGATCCGGCACCCGGGATCCGAACGGCTCATTCCCAACCCTTGTTTCCCCATTCCGCCCCTACCCCCCAAGTCATTTACCGCCTGCAAGGGGGATCCCCTGCAGCCCCCTCACCTGCAGCCGAACCGGTTGTGGAGCAACCCAGCTCAGCAGAAGCCCCTTGGCGGTTGGTGGGATCCGATGAAGTGGTGGAGCCGGTGGAGCCCCTAGAGACCGAGCTGGCGGAAGGGCCCGTCTTTAACCTCGATTTGTTGCAGCAATTTGGCACCAGCCCCGGTGGCAGTGGCTCGGGATCCCAGCAGGGAGAGGTGATTGGGCCGGGTACCGGCCAGAGCGGTGTGCGGGGCTCAAGCCCAGGTTCGGGGTTGGGCTCAGGGCAAGGGCCAGGCGGGGGAACCGGCTTAGAGGCGGGGGCCCAACAACGGGGGCCGCAAACCACGGGTTTGATTGTGGATGCCCGCGGCCTAGATTTCTTGCCCAGCCAGTCGATGCGGTTGTTTGATCCCGACGGCAACCAGGTGTACACCCCCCTCAACCTCAACCAAGACCTGAATGCCGCCTTTGTTGGCAGCGAGGGTACCGCCGCCTATGCCACCTCCGAAGAGCAGGCCCGCTCTTTGGTCAATCGCATTGGAGAGCGCCCCCATCGTATTCGCGCTGTTCGTACCCTTGGCTATGACTTGGTGATTACCGCCGAAGATGCCTTTAGTTTGCGCCAGATGAACGAGGTAGATGGCTTTTTGAATCGTTTCGCAGTGGTGGTGATTTGGGATGCCAACCAGGCCAGCCTGCCCTGAGCATGGGGAAATTCTGTTTTTTCATGAGGCAAACCCCTGGGTGCGGAATGCTAGCTTAGCTGCTGTCCTTCTGGGTGCAACGCCTTGACTATGCAGCGGTTCGCCGACCAGCCTTTGGGAGAACGCCCTCACATCGCCGTCTTCTCCTCGACGAAGGTGGGCAACTTTGTCGTGACGATTCCGTTGTTACGGGGGCTAAAAGAGAAATACCCCGGCTGTGTGCTGGATTTTTTCGGCAGCGAGATCACCCATGACTTCGAGATCCATTGCCCTTACATCGACTTCAGCTTTCCGCTTTACAGTCGCCGCCCAGACTATCTGGAAGCCCTAACGGCTGCCGTACGAGAGCGAGTGGCTCAGGCGGGATCCTACGATTTGGCGGTGAATTGCGATGAATTTAGTGAGTTGAACCTAGTGGCGGTGACGGCGCTACGACCCCACTACATTGCCGGAGCGGGGTTGACCCTTGATTTTCGCCGCAAGCTGGAGCCCGGATCCGACCCCGTCCAACGCATGCTCCAGGATGACGACTGGAATAGCCCGGAGTTTTTGCAGCGCTACAGGGATCTGCTCAGCAGCAACTACATTGCCGAGATTTTTTGCCGCCTAGCTTACGTCGAGACCGATTTTTTTCGTTTGGAATTGCCCAGTCGGGATCCCGATTTTGTCGTACCAGATGTACTGGTGCACATCACCACCACCCGCAGTGCCAAAATGTGGCGGCTGGACTACTGGAAGCAGGTGATCGAGTGGTGCGAAGGCCAAGGATTGCGGGTAGGGCTGATTGGCAGTGCGCCGGAGGTGCAGCGATCCCTGTATCACTCCGGTAGCAGCGAGGATGACCTGTTGACCCAAACGAGCCTGATCGATTTGCGGGGGAAAACCACCCTGATCGAGTTGGCGGGGGCCTTGAAACGGGCGCGTGTGTGTATTTCTGTGGATGCGGGGCCGATGCACATTGCGGCAGCGGTGGGCTGCCCCACCATTGCCCTGTTTGGCAATGATGCCGATGGAGATGGAGCTAGCCCGGTTCGGCTGTGGGCACCCCGCATGCCCCAGGTTTATATCACCCAAACGACCTACAAATGTCGGGTTTGCCTGGAGCACAAATTTAAGAACGAAGGCTGCTTGGTGGCGGGGCACCCCTGTATGGCCCATCTCACCCCCGAAACGGTGATCGGCTACTTGGAAGCGATCCTACGGAAATCCTGAACTCAGGATCGTTTGTCTCTGGTTTTTGCGGAGGAGCACAGTCCAACCCCCCAGGGATCCCGATTAGGCTGATTATTTAGTGCTTAAAACATTTGGGTGTGAGTTGTGGTCTTCGGGACATGGTATCGCCGTCAGGTTTGCCGCTTTGAGCAACTGGGAAAGGTGGAGGCGTGGCAAGGGGTTGCTCTGATGCTGCTGGCCACAGGCTGTTTTGCCTCTTTGGGGGCGATCATCCGGCTCAATTCCCCCGCTATTCATCCCTTTCAGATCGTCTTTTTGCGCAACCTGTTTGGGTTTCTCACCCTTTCGCCGTTGGTGTTACAGGCAGGGATCCGGTCGTTACGCACCGCCAAGATGGGCCTTTACCTGTCGCGGGGGGTGATCAGCACCGTGGGGATGTTGCTCTCCTTTTGGGCCGCCAGCCTTTTGCCCTTAGCGGAGGCCACGGCCTTGAGCTTTACCCAATTGTTGTTTGCCAGCTTGATTGCCGTGTTGGTGTTGCGGGAGCGGATGCAGGCTTACCGTTGGCTGGCCTTGGGCCTTGGGTTTGCAGGGGCTTTGGTGATGTTAAGGCCGGGGTTTCAGGGGGGATCCCTGGGTATATGGCTAACCCTGATCGCTTCGGCTCTCTTTGCTTGGGTGACGATCGTGATCAAAATGCTATCGCGCACCGAGTCGAGTGTGACGATTACCGCTTATATGGGCCTGCTGCAAACCCCGATGTCTTTTCTGGCCGCCGTTTGGGTTTGGACTTGGCCTTCTCCCGAACAGTGGCTGTGGATGGGGGCAATGGGGCTGCTGGGCACCATCGGGCAGGTGGCCCTCACCCAGGCCTACAAACTGGCGGATGTGACAACGGTGATGCCCCTGGACTTCTCGCGCTTGATCTGGGCTAGCCTGATCGGTTTCTGGGTTTTTGCCGAGATCCCAGACCTGTGGACCTGTGTGGGCGGGGCGCTGATCTTTGCTGGGGCCACTTCTGGGGTATACGGCGAGGCCCGCTTGCGGATGGCGCAAACCCAGGCCCGTACCAGCGGCGTTTAACTTTTAACTAATGAGGGGTAAGCCTGCGGCACGCTGCGCTACGGGGAGCGGTGACCCTCCGGTCAGTCCCGCCCTCTACCCCCTAGAGTCAGCGTCGGGATACATGGACTCCCCGCGCT
>JAUQVK010000089.1:3484-46875 GCA_039794845.1 Thermostichus sp. DRC_bins_24 | reverse complement strand
AACGTTCAGCTACGCTAACACGTCTATTCTGGCGGAAGGTCATGGAAAACAATGGGAGGGAACAAGGGATCCCATCGTTCACCCACTCAGGACTGACCGGGGGAAGCGGTTGGCATCCCGCTCAGGGGTTGACCGCCTGCCGTTGCCAGCCTTGAGGGCTGCGCTCATACACCGTCCGCCGTTGCGGATAGGCTTGATCTCCCTTCAGTTGCAAGTGATCCACCTCAGTTGGCTCCAGAAGCAGCACCACAAACGTCTGGGGGGGCTCTGCCACGTTCTCCGCCGGCAACTCCTGCACAAAGGCCTCTGACGGGGCCAGACAGCCTTTGGGTTCCGGCCAGAACCACAGCAGCCGACCTTTTTCAGATATCTGCTGCCACAACTGCTGCCGCTGGCGTTGGGCTTGGGGATCCGGGTGATCGGCGGCGATGGCCTCAAGGGTACCCGCAATGCGGAATTGTTCGCGGGTTTTGCTGAAATACCAGCAGATCTGGGCTTGGGGGCAATGGGCAATCTGTTGGATTTTTTCGCTACGGCTATCCACCGCCAATTGAATGCAGTCGCTGTGGCCTAAGAATCCGCGAAAAACTACCGTACGGTTACGGGGATGCCCTTGGGGATCCACTGTAGCCAATTGCAGATATCGTGCACCGGGATCGCTGCGGTTGCGGTGCAGGGCTGCCTGGAGCCGAGCACGCCATGAGGCATCCATCGCTGAGTTATTCTGCAGATTCTTCACAAGGGCTAGCTGGGGTGCTGACCGGGGGGCGGAGGAGCATCGGAAGCCTGCCCCGGATCAGAGTTGGGTTCCAACTCACTTGGGTTAATGGGATGGAAGTAATGCTCCAGCCAGCCCTCGGGTGGCCCCTCAAACCGTTCGGGTACCGGCTGTTTTACCTGCAACCCCCGGAGCACGGCGTTGAAATAGGCATTATCCCAACTGAAGCGGCTCTCGCGGATCTTGTGCCACACGGAACGGGACATCAGCAATGTCCGTTCCAAATCTTGGGCCCCCAGCTTCAGCAAAAACTCCTCCCGTTCCGGCTGGTAATCGGTGGAGGCCAAAGCCAGAGATTGCGGCGGATAGGCTTGGGTAAGCTGGGCCATCTTGGCCATTAACTCAGGGTAGAGCCAGGTGTAGGCGGGGTGAACCGTGAGCTTAGCCACATGGGGTTGTTGCCCGGTGCGATCCAGCTTCAGGTTGAAATAGCCGATGGCAGTTTTGCGTTCAGGCTCGTAGACACACACCTCCACCCGTTCCGTGTGGCTGATGGAGCGTTTGGCCCGTTCTATGGCCCAGTCTAGGGGGCTGGTGCGAAAATCACTCACCTCGCGGTCGTACACCTGGCGCACATTGGCGGGCATGGATCCCGTATCCAGCTGGTAAATGGCGTAGGCATCTCGGTTGGTCACCGGCACCAGATTGGGCAACTTGGGCTCGTGCTGGCTCAGGGCGGTGAGGATCTCGACGGGGATCGACCAGTAGGTGATCTGGGCTAGGGGTTGAAAGCCATTGCGGCGGTAGAGGGCCATCGCCCCTTTGTTGTGGATGTTCACCTCCAGAATCCAGGTGTGCGCCTCGCGGAAGTGTTCCATACAATGCTTGAGCAGCCGGGATCCCACCCCTTGCCGTTGGGCTGAGTTCGCCACTGCAATGTGATCCACGCGCCAAGTACTTCGGGAATGGTTAAACGGAGAAACCTGGATCACCCCCACAATCTTGCCCTCCAACTCCGCCACATGCACCGTAAACATGTGCTGAAAACGGTTGGGAAACAGGCTAAGGGTTTTCAAGGCTCCATACCATTGGCGCAACCGACGCACCTGACGGCGAATATCCACTGAGCGGCTGCCGTACTCTTCGTCAAAGGCTTCGGCAAAAATCTCTTCCACTGCATCCAGATCTCCAAGCTGGGCGGGGCGTAGTATCAGCTCGGGAGCGCTGGGATCCGCAGGGGTTTTGGGATCCGGATCAGAGTTGGCCGTGATGTTGTCCATGCTGGATTGCGGGCGGGGGATACTCAAAGCATAGCCCAAGCCACCCCGTTTCCCCTATGAGAACTGGGCCTGCTGTAACTCCTAACTAGGCAGACGGAGACGTGTTCTCAGCCGAGAGATTATTTCACCCACAACAACAACTCCTACTCTCCACTCAAAACCACGCGGTAGATTACACAGGAGTCGGAAGGCTCTGAGCAAGCTGCCAGCCCAAACCCAGAATCATCCACTACCACCTTCTCCGGCACCAACCCAAAATCCTCCGGGATCCGGACAATGGGGGTCAGGGAGCCCTGCTCAGACACCCGCACCAATCCACTGCGCCAAGACCCCTCTGCATCTTCCAACAGGCGGCTTCGACCCAACAATGCCACCAGATGGGATCCCTGCAGATCAACATCTTTACAGCCCTTTACGCCTAGGGCACGCTGGCGCGTTCGCCCATGGCGGCCCATAGGGCACCGCGAGTCATGTGTAACAACTATGGAAGTTGAGTTCTAACCTCTGGAGGGCTAGCCCTGTCCTGGAAGACCCGCGTAAGGGCTGTACTCGATGAATATGAGCGTTCTGAGGCAGAGTGGAAGAAGTGCGAGCAAAAATTGAAGCTGCTTTTGAAACCTCAAATTGGATGTCGCCAATTGATGGAGAGACATTTGTGAATCAAATCTTGGAACGGCTTCGACAAGCGCAGCAGGCATGAGTCGCTATGTAATTAACCTTCTTGCTGGCCAAGATCTCAATGCCATTGCTGACTACTTTACTACTTTACAGAAAACAACCTGACGACTGGAGAGGAGTTTTTTAAGGCATTCAATCGTAAGTGTCGGCAACTGGTCGCATTCCCTCAAAGTGGCAAAAAATATCCAGAAATTCATCCCGACATTCGGAGACTGTCTCTGGAAGGTTATATTATTTTCTATCGAGTCTTAGAGGATGGGGTCGAGATTCTACGAGTGGTTAGCGGCCGTCGAGATTTCTTAACTCTCTTCCAGAAGTTTTTCTGAACTCCTGAGTGTTTTCCATCATGCAAATTGCCACCTGGAATGTGAACTCCATTCGCACTCGTTTAGAACAGGTTCTAACTTGGCTGGAAAGTCAGGGATCCCTGGATGTGCTTTGCTTACAAGAAACCAAGGTGGTGGATGAAGATTTTCCCCGAGCAGCCTTTGAGGAACGGGGCTTTCATGTGGAGGTGTATGGGCAGAAGTCCTACAATGGCGTGGCTCTGGTCAGCCGGGATCCCTTGGAAAAAGTTGAGCGCGGGTTCGCCGCGCTTCTTCCATTTGCTGAGGATTTAGATGATCAAAAGCGGCTGATCAGTACTGTATATCACGGGATCCGCATTCTTAACCTATATGTGCCCAACGGTTCCGAGGTGGGATCCGATAAATATGCCTACAAATTACGCTGGCTAAGGATGCTCAAGGATTACCTTACGGTTGCCCTTCAACAAGGGGATCCCATGCTGATCTGCGGAGATTTCAACATTGCCCCGGAAGATCGGGATATTTACGATCCCAAGAAAGCAGGTGAAATTATGGCCTCTGAACCGGAGCGACAAGCCCTACGAGAGATCCTGGCTTTGGGGTTTCACGATGCCTTTCGCAAGTTTACGGCGGATCCCGGCCACTTTAGCTGGTGGGACTATCGTTCCGGTGGGTTTCAGCGCAACCGAGGTTGGCGAATTGATCATCACTATCTCACGGCGGACTTGTACGAGAAAGCCACCGCCTGTTGGATTGATATAGAACCGCGCCGAGCGGAAAAACCCAGTGACCACACGCCTGTGATTGTGGCCCTTTGACCCATAGCATTTGGGTTACAGCCCTTGTGCGGGTTTCCTACAGCAGGGATTGTGATTCCCACTCCTGCTTTCGCGGGGCCTGGAGGGCCATCCTTCTAGAGAGGGGATCTCAACTTCCACAGTTGTTGTTACACGTGACCGGCGGTGCCCTATGGTGGGCGAACGTATTAGCGTGCCCTGGGTGTAAAGGGCTGTACTCTCCTTGACGAAGCTTTCCTGTGCGGCTGCAATCGTGCCAGTTTTGCACCTGTCCACTGCGCTTTACCGCCTGCCCACAGGGATCCCCCGCAGAGCCGGTCTTTCTTCGCTACCCTAGAGCTAGGTGAGACAGAGGGATTGCCAACTATGAGCCACTACGGAGGGCGCACGGCGGAGCTTAGCTCCATCGGGTCGGGCGGGCGGCGTTCCCGCCGGCGGCAAGGCCAGGCCCTGCAATTGGGGATCCTCGGCTTTTTGATGGGCCTAGGGTTGATGGGGGGAGCCTGGTGGTACAGCATTGGGCCGCAGCAAACCCTCTCTGTTTATTGGCTGACCACCGCAGACAACACCATCTACTACGTGCAGCAGGAGCGGACCGTTCGCGCCCTCGATGCCCAGGAAGGGATCCGCCTTGCGTTGGAGGAGCTGATTGCTGGCCCCACCGACCCGCAACTGACTTCTGCCATCCCACCGGAAACGAAGGTGCTGGATGTGCGGCTGGAGGGTAACGATATTTTCCTGAATTTCTCCCCTGAGTTCACCCAAGGGGGAGGCTCTACCATGATGATGAGCCGGATCACTCAGGTGCTTTACACGGCCACCAGCCAAAACCCCGGCGCACGGGTATGGATCTCGGTGGAGGGCCGCGCCCTAGAAGTCTTGGGAGGAGAAGGTCTGATCCTCGATCAACCGCTGACCCGCGCCTCTTTTGTGCCCAGTTTTCAACTTCCGGCGGAACCCGAGGCTGAGCCAGCGGAAGTCTCGGCCTCCTAAGGTAAGGAAGAGGGCAGATGAACTGGTTGAACCGTGTTGGCAACAGCTTGCTCTTGACGGGGCAGGTAATTTTGCACTTGAGCCGGGGCCGGATTCACCGCCGCAACACCCTGGATCAACTTTCTGCCGTTGGGCTGGAGTCTTTGCTGATTGTTTTGATTACGGCAGTGGTGATCAGCGGCGTATTTACGATCCAGCTGGCGCGGGAATTCATCAATTTCGGCGCTTCCTCCCTCATTGGGGGGGTTTTGGCGATTGCCCTCACCCGCGAACTGACACCGGTGGTTACAGCCGTGATCTTGGCAGGTCGGGTCGGATCCGCTTTTGCTGCCGAGTTGGGCACCATGAAAGTGACGGAGCAGATCGATGCCCTGCAACTGTTGCGCACCGATCCGGTGGATTATCTGGTGATCCCCCGCGTTATGGCCTCCGGGCTGATGCTGCCGGTGCTTACCATCCTGTCTTTGCTGACGGGGTTGGTGGGGGGCATGATCATCTGTGCCTCTGGCTACAACATCTCTCCCAATGTGTTTCTCAACTCTGCTCAAAACCTACTGGCCCCCTGGGATTTGATCGTCTGTTGCCTAAAGGCGATGGTGTTTGGCTCCCTGATCGCTATTGTGGGATCCAGCTGGGGTCTCTCCACAACCGGTGGGGCAAAAGGGGTGGGGCGTTCCACAACCGATGCGGTGGTGACGGCGTTGCTGGGGGTGTTTGTGACCAACTTTCTCATTTCTTGGCTGTTGTTTCAGGGGCCGGGGAGTGCCCTGAGTCGCGGATTTTAGAGCTTTGAAGCAAGCATCCCACCCAGAGGGAGCCGACTAGCCAAACCAAAATTGGGGTCGCCCCCGCTGCCGCAGGTAAAAGGCCAAATTCGGGAAGTAGAAGGCCCCCCAGATCCCAGCCGCGACTACGCCTGCTCCAAACAGGATCAGCCACAGGCGCGGGCGACTGTGCAGTTTTTCGTTGCCCACCTGCACGTAGGCCAGATCCAACCAAGCGGTATTGCCCCGGCGAAACCAGCCCACCAATTTGACCTGTTTGCCCACCGAGGCACGGATCCGCTTCAGGCCAGAAAAGACATTGCCCACCGGCCCCAAAGGGGAGGTAAAGCGCACCGGGATCAACCCCGTCGCATCTTGCAGCTTCAGCTCTGCCCCCAGTTGATAGCCAGATCGCCCCAAGCCCACCAGTTCCCCTTTCAGTTCCACCCACTGGCCCCGCCGGGGATCCGCATAGGGATCCGCAACCAAAGTCAGCACATCCGTGGGCTTTGCTTCCGGGGTGCGGGGATACATCAAGCCCGCCTTGGCCCACAGCCCCACCCCATAGCCCACCACCACCGCCGCCAAGATCACCTTCGGATCCAGCCGATTTTGCAGCGCCAAATAGAGGATTACCCCCACCACCCAGCCGATCAGGATCCCGACCACCTCAGCCGCATAAAGGGCCAGATCCAGCCAGAACTGCCCCTTCAGCCGGGTGGCATCCAATTTTTGTCCGTCTTTGCGGTTCAGTCCCAGCTCGATGGGCAAGCGCAACCGTTCTCCATAGCCGGCCAAGAGCTTAAGTCGGTGCCCCATCAACGGGTGGCTAGAATTGGCCTGCATCCACCGCGCCCAGGGATTGTACTGATCCCAAAGAAAGACCCGCCCTGCCAGCTCCGGATCCGCCACCCGATTGGCTGCTCCGGCCGCGGTCGTGGCTTTGAAATCCAAGAGGCTAAACAGGCGGGTGCAATGCAGCAGAGAAGAGGGCCGTTTGATGGATTTGTAGGCTTCTTGGATCCCATCGGCACTTTTGAGCAAGGCGCTGATCAACCCGTTGGGATTGCCTGTCACCTCGATGGCGAAATGGTCGGCATGGTAGGTGCCAAGACGACACAAGAAAAAAAGCGGGTAGGACAACAATGTGTAGACCAGGTAAAGGAGGGGGGCAACATGGCCGATCAAATCTTTGCGTCGACTCCGGCCTCGCCCCTCGCCAAGCTTGCTCACCTGTTCCAACGCCAGGTAAACCAGCTGAATCGGGGATCCCAGCAGCGTCATGAATAGAACATCCCCATTGAGGATTCGCCCCAAAGCCTGGGCATACACGGCAGCAATTTCGTCTTCAGAGAGTTGCTCCAGCAGCCCTTGGGTGACGACAATTCGGCAGCCATCGGCCAAAGTGCCATAGACAAAAGCCAGCGGTCCGGCATCCGGGAGCACCCCCAGGCGGGGTTGTTTCAACTGTTTTTGGGCACAGATGCGTTGCAGGAGGCGGGCGGTTTCGGGGCTGTGGCGCTCGATTTCACTGAGGCTGGCCCAACGCAATTTGTGTAGCCGCTGGTGGAGTTGATCCATCAACCAAGGGGCAAAAAACAAAATCCCCACGCCAAAATTGACCGCTAGGCTACCAGCCACCAACCCACGCAAGCCATTGCGCACCCAGGGCAGCAAGCCTCGCAACCAAGACAGTTGCCGCGGAAAACCCAAACGGCTGAAATCCAGTTGTCCCCCCACCAGCACAAAGCAAAGCCACCAGAGCAGGGCAATCGCCACCACCAGGGATCCCCACTTGGCCCAGCGCAGAGGCCCCGCTCGATCCGGCAACGGGAGCTTCATGCCCAGTTGGGTGGCCCGTTGACGTGGCGGTCTGGGTGAGGGTTCAGGTAGGGATAGGGATGAGGAATCTTGAGGGGCGGGGGGGGACGGGGCAGCAGGTTTTTCCGGGGGAGCTTCTGGGGGTTTTTTTACCGCGGGCAGGCGGGGCAGAATTTTCTGGGCCCAGCTTTGCACCTGTGGATTGGGGTGTTGCAGCAGTTCCAGACAGAGGGCGCGCGCTTTTTGCATCAGGCCCAGTTGATGATAGGCCCGCACCAGGTTCATTTTGGCTTCGATGGCTCCGTTGGGGTCTGGGGCTGCCGCCAGAAGATAGTTTTCTAGCAATTCAACCGCTTCTTGAAAGCGGCCCTGGCGCAGCGCTTCTTTGCCTGCCCGAACAGCATCGGAGATCATTAAGCCTGCTCCTGTTGCGGATCTGCTTGTTTCCCCAGCTTACCGCTTGAGCAGTTGCCGCCGTAGACGATCCAGGGCGGTTTGAGCGCTCCACCAGCGTACCCCCTCTCTGCCGCGCAAGCTGCCGAACCGGTACTCGTACACCTCTGTTTTCCCGTCGGGATCCGCCAAGCCCAGGTAAACCAAACCGACGGGCTTGGTAGCGGTGCCACCCTCCGGCCCAGCAATCCCTGTGATGCTCAAGGCCCAATCCGAGCCGAGGGTCTGTTTTGCCCCTAAGGCCATCTGGGCAGCCACCGGCTCGCTGACAGCCCCATGCTGCTCTAGGGTGACTGGGGCTACTCCCAACAGACGCTCTTTGATGCGGTTGTCATAAGCTACCACCCCACCGAGGAAATAGCCCGAGCTGCCCGGGATCCCGGTGAGCAATTGCCCCAGCAGCCCCCCCGTGCAGGATTCAGCCACCGCCAGGGTTTGCCCTCGTTTCAGCAGCAGCTCTCCCACCACCGAAGCCAAGGTCGCTTCATCACTACCGAAGTAATCTTCTCCGGCAATTGCCAAGATCTGCTGGACCACTGGGGCAATCAAGGCTTGTGCCTGTTCGCGGGTTGGGGCTCGCCCGGTGACCCGTAGACGCACTTCTCCCCGGCTGGCATAGGGCGCTACGGTGGGGTTTTCACCCGTCAGTAGGGATCCCACCCGTTCGGCCAACGTCGATTCGGGAATACCCCAATGGCGCAACACCTGGCTGAAAAACACCTCTTGCCCCCAGCCGACGGAGCGCAAGTAAGGTACGGCCGTTTCCTGCCACATACGGCGCATTTCCCGGGGCACCCCCGGAAAGGTGAGGATCCTCAGGTTGGGTCTGGGCTGCCAGATCAGCCCACAGGCGCTTCCCATCGGATTCGGCAGCACCTGCGCCCCCTTTGGCAAGAAGGCTTGCTTGCGATTGCTGGGAGAGGGGACAATGCCCCGCTGCCCATACTTTTGCAGGATCTCTTCCCATACCTGTGGGTGGTCCACCATCTCTACACCAAAAAAAGAGGCCAAAGCCTCATGGGTGAGATCATCGGGGGTCGGCCCCAAGCCTCCTGTGGTCAAAATCAAGTCGGCGCGGCCACAGGCCACTTCTAGGGCATGATGAATGCGGGCTTCGTTATCCCCTACCACGGTTTGGTAATGGTGCGGGATCCCCAACTGGGCCAGTTCCGTCGCCAGATACTGAGCATTGGTGTTGGTGATCTCCCCCAAAAGCAATTCCGTCCCAATGCAGAGGATCTCAGCCCCTTGGGGACTAACAGCTTGCGGTGAGAGCATACTTGGCCTCGCGCTCAGGTCAGCCGCAAGTATAAAGGTCTTGGCCCCTCTCTGCGCAGGGATTCTCTAGATTCCTGTTACAGTAGGCAGCGGGTTTTTCCGGGATTCAGCAGCCCATAGGGATCCCCCTCTCGCTTAAAGTCGAGGATGAGCTGGGGGGTGTTGCGCCCAACTTCTTCGATCAAATAGCTGTGGACATTGGGCCCCAAACAGCCCAGTTCTTTTTCGTAGCGCATCATTTCCTGCAGGCGTTCTTCGCTGCTAAAACGCACCAAATGGCCGCTACCGCCGGTGATCGTACCGTTGATGCGGTTGTACTCGAAGTGCATCATCAGCTCGTCGCCGAAGTGTTCGACCAAGTGCTCCACCATCTCCGGGCCGCCCTGAGCGGGAAATTTGCCCTGAATGGCTGTAATGCCGGGGTCTGCGGCTCGGGCGTGCAAAACCGTATGGTTGAAGCAGTATTCCATCAGGGTGGGGGAGCGGCCCACCTCTCCGGCAGGCTTTTGCCAACAAAGGCTGCCACCGTACTCTTGAGCCAAGTCTGCTAGGGCCTCATGGTTGGGCTCAAAGTAAATCACCTGCACACAATGGGATCCCTCTGGGACCAAGGGCCGTAAAGCTGGGAAATAGGTGGGAATGGGCCATGCCTGCAAGCTGAGGAGCCGTTTCGGGATCCCGTCACTGGCTGCCAAGGCATAACCACAACGCACCGCCCGCATCAAGGCCTGTTGAGGGGTTTCGCCGGGTTCGGGCCGAAAAGCCAGGATCGCCTCTGCCCAAGGCGAGGCCGGAGCCAAAGGAATCTCCACCTCGGTGAGGATGCCGTTTAAGCCCCAGCCGTGGTTCACCTTCTGGATTTCATCCCCCCGCAGCTCCAAGACTCGCGGCGGATCCTCCAAGGTGACGACACGCACCCCAAGAACATTGCCACGGGCTCTTAAACCCCCAAACGCGATGGAGCCAACACCGCCACTGCCTCCAGCGATGAACCCTGCCATCGTGGCTGTGCGAAAGGTAGAAGGGATCAACCGCAGTTCCCAGCCCATGTCTCGCGCTTGCTTTTCTAGGGCCAAGGGGCGCACCCCCGCCTCCACCCGCGCGGATCCCGGCTTTAACCAGCAGATCTGCTGCATACGCGACATATCCAGGACGATGCCCCCCTGCAGAGGGACAGACTGCCCGTAGTTGGCCATTCCACCCCCCCGAATGGTGAGCGGCACGCGATGGGCAACACAGGCTTGGGCCACCTGCACCACTTCCGCCTCATGGCCGGGGCAGACGATCAGATCCCCGCGTTTGTCCGAAAGTTGCCGCGACAACACCGGGCTGAGGCTGTGCCAATCCTGGGAAAGACGGGCAATTTGGGCCTCATCCGTAATTAAAGGGATCCCTTGCAATTGGGCCAGAAATGCCTGCCAAGCCGAGGTTTGTTGGGGGGTGAGAAAGGTGGTGGTCATGATCCTACGCAGGTGAAACGTCAATCCATGCCAACTCTTTGGTTGACAAAATCGAGGGTGTAAGCCTGCTGAAAGTCAGTTTCGGCTTGCAATACCCCAGCCTCAACCATTTCCTTGAAGAAGGTTTCCCAACGTTCATCGGTCATGGCGCCAATGCCCAGGGTAGCGGTATCGCCCGAGTCGATGATGCCGTACTCCTGTAGCTTCTGGAAGGAATAGGCCAGTTGTTCGTCGCTCATGTCGGGGTTGTCGATCTTGATCAGCTCAAACGCGGGCTGCGGATCTTTGAAAAAGCTGTACCAACCTTCGATAGAAGCATTGACAAAGCGCTGCACCAAATCGGGATTCGACTCAACCGTGTCGCGCTTGGTGGCGATCAAACTGCCGTAGGGAGCCCAGCCGGCATCAGCCAGCAAAAACACTGACGGGGTGAATCCTCCTTCCCGCTCCACCGCCAGCGGCTCCGAGGTGAGAAACCCCTGCTGGGCTGAGGTGGGATCGACAATGAAGGGGGAAACGCTGAAATTATAGGGGCGCTTTTGATCTTCGGTAAAGCCAAATCTCGACTCCAGAAAAGGCCAATAGCCCATCGCGGCGCTGGCACTAATGTAAATGGGTCGCCCTTTCAAATCTGCCAAAGATTCTACGTCGGGATGGGCAATAATCACCTGCGGATTTTTCTGGAAAATGGCAGCCACTGCCATGATCGGCACATCCTCTTCCAGAGGTCGGAGCACCGTCAAATTGTTGGGGGCCATCATCAAATCCAGAACATCCCCCATCAACAACTGCACGTTATTGACGTTCGGGCCGCCCATCTGAATGGTTACATCCAGGCCATATTTTTCGTAAATGCCTGTGGCCACCGCTTGATAGAAGCCGCCGTGCTCCGCCTGGGCATACCAACTAGTGCCAAAAGTCACTTGATCAAGAGTTTGGCTTTGGGCTTGGGCAAGGCTTCCAAGGGATCCAACCATCAACGGGGATCCCATACCAACACTGACCACAGCCCAGGTCATCCCTGCCATCAGCCCTTGGGGGATCCCTGTGCTAAAACCCGGCTTCATAAACGCCAAACCTCCATAAAACCCTTTCAGAAACAGCATTGCTAGACACTATTCCGGTAAAGCCTGCAAATGATTAACTCGACCTCAACGGTAAACACCTTGCCGCCCATTTTTTTGTGTAGGTAGCTACAAAATTCTGTTTTTTGGATGACGGCTGCAGAGCTTCAACTGGGAGGAACTCCGAGAGAGATACTCAGTCTGGTCAACTGGAAAGACATTGAGAAATAATGAGCTGCCCCAATCAAGGTTCAGATTGACAGAGGGAATATAAGTCTCTTGTTTAAGAAAGCAATGATCTTTTGGTCGCAAACAGAATCCAAATGAACCCTTTCTTTACGCATTGAAATGATTAAAAGCCGGGCGAGAAAGAGTCTTGCCCGGGTTGAGCAACCCATAGGGATCCACCTGCCGATTAAACTCCACCTGCTTGGGATCCACGACCTTCTTGCCAGCTTCTTCCAAAATGTAGGTGTGGGGGTTGGGAATGGTTACGCCCTGCTGCTCATGAAAGGCCATAATTTCTTGCAGTCGTTCGGGAGTAGAATAGCGCACCACCTGCCCACCCCCGGCGATAACTCGCCCCCCCACCCGTTGAAACTCGATATGCATGACCACTTCTTCCCCAAAGTGCTGGATCATCTGCTCAATTAACCGCAAACTCTCGGCTTGGTCAGCAGGAAACCGACTTTGAATGTAGGTGAGTCCGGGATCCGCTGCGCGGGCGTGCAGGGTGGTGTGATTAAAGCAGTAGTCGGTGAGGGTCGTTCCTTTGCCGGCTTCCGCAGCGGCTTTGGCCAAGCAGAGGGTGCCCCCATGCTCTTGAGCCAGATCTTGCAGGGCTTCATATCCAGATTCGGTGAAAATCGCCAGTACACAGTGGGATCCGACGGGAATGTGGTCTCGTAGGGCGGTGAAGTAGCTGGGGATCGGCCAGGCATGTTGACTCACCAAGCGGGTAGGGATCCCGGGGGCCTTGGCCAACTCAAACCCAAAGCGTACCGAATCCATCACATTTGAGAACGCAAGGATACACTCCGCCCAGGGTTGGGCCCGTGCCAAAGAAATTTCCAGCTCCGTGATGATGCCGCTCATGCCCCAAGAATGGGTGACTTGTCCCACATCGGATCCCCGCAACTCCAAAACCCGTGGTTCGTCCTCCAGCGTCACCACCCGCACCGCATAGACATTGCCGGGCTCTTTCAAAATGCCGTAGTTGACCGAGCCAACACCACCGAAGCCCCCTCCCAAAAAGCCCCCATAGGTGGAGGTGGCCGCTGTGGAAGGGAACATGCGCAGCTCCCAATCCATGGAGAAGTGAGGATGGAGAAGTGAGGAGTGAGGGGGAGGATTCATTACTCACTTCTCGTTTCTCTTTCCTATGCTTCTACCCGTGCCAAACCCGGCTTCAGCCAACCGATCCGCTGCATACGCGATAGATCCAAAACCACGCCACCGTACAGAGGCACAGCCTGCCCATAATTGCCGGTTCCCCCTCCCCGCAGGGTGATCGGGATCCGCTTTTGGGCACAGGTACGGGCAATGCGAATCACTTGCGCCTCATCTGCGGGCCGGGCGACGACATGCGCGCGCTTATCCGCCAATTGCCCACTGAGAATAGGGCTGATCTCGGTGGAGAAGTGAGGATGGAGAAGTGAGGAGTGAGGGGGAGGATTCATTACTCACTTCTCGTTTCTCGTTTCTCTTTCCTACTCTCTGTAATCAGCTCGATCCCTTGCCATTCCGCTATACAGGCGGCGAGCCGGTCAGCGGCAGTGCTGGGGCTGAGAACGGCAGTCATGGGCCAAAAGCTCCCCTCGAAGGCTTGCAAAGTTAGGGTGAGCTTAAGGGATCCCTTCGCTGGGTTTTGTAACTTCAGAAACAGTTTACAGCTGAACCATCTGCAGCCAGAATGCTCATAGGGCAAGTAAATTACCCAGCACTGAGTTTACGCTACAGCGGGGGTCTCCAGCCCGAAGAAAGATGAAAACGGGCAACTGCACCTGAAGGCTGAAACAGCTCCCTCCCCCCCTTCGCAGCGCGGCACCGGCCGTGGAGAAGTGAGGATGGAGAAGTGAGGAGTGAGGGGGAGGATTCATTACTCACTTCTCGTTTCTCGTTTCTCTTTCCTACATCGCATCTCTATATCGCTCTTTATGGGGGGACAGGACTGAAGCAGAGGGTGTAGGCTCAGCCTCAGGACCGGGAGGCAGGGTGGGAGACGACCATGTATCGCGTGACACTTGATGTCCACCAACATATCGACTTGCCCCACCCTGTGCTTCTCTCGGTAACGAATCCTCAGAGGACGGTGCGACTACACCTTCCATCATCTTTCTTCCATAATCTTTTCGCCTGAGCAGAAGCAGTCCCGGCTGCATCACCAACTGTAGTTCGAGAATACAGCCCTTTCGCTAATTAGCTAGTACAGTAACCGCACTTAGTTATCCAATTGATACAGCCCTTTACGCCCAGGGCACACCGGCGTGTCCGCCGGTCGCGTAGAACAACTGTGGGAGTTAGGAGGGAGTTAGGATCCGATCTCTAGAAGGCTAGTGCTCCGCACCTTGCGGAGCGAGAACAGGAAGCACAATCCCTGCTGTAGAAAACCCGCGCAAGGGCTGTAAGGTCAATCCCTTGTCCCGTAAGCTTTCCACACGGCTTTGTCACCCCGTCAGCTGTATTTCTCGTAGCATTTGTCATTTTTATTTTTTTATTTTTATTGAAACTTTATTGAAACTGGCGCAGATGAAACTGGGCATAACGCCCGCCTTTACCCAGCAATTCTCCATGATTGCCCTGCTCTAGCAGCTGCCCCTGTTCCAACACAAAAATGCGATGGGCGGTGCGCACCGTGGAGAGGCGATGGGCAATCACAAAGACGGTGCAGCGTTGCATCAACCGTTGTAGGGCTTCTTGCACCAGGGCTTCCGACTCGTTGTCTAACGCGGAGGTAGCCTCATCCAAAATCAAGATTTTCGGGTTCAGCAACACAGCTCGGGCGATGGCCAGGCGTTGCCGTTGTCCTCCGGAGAGGGTTACCCCCCGTTCCCCCACCAGGGTGGCGTACCCATCGGGGAGGCTCTCGATAAAGGAGTGAATGTTGGCGACCTGGGCTGCCTGACGCACGGCCTCTAGGTCAAAGTGTTCTTGTCCGTAAGCAATGTTGCTGGCAATGGTTCCGGAGAACAGGGTGATCTCCTGGGGGACGATGCCGATTTGGCGGCGCAGACTTTGTAGGGTTACCGTGCGGATATCAATGCCGTCGATGCGGATACAGCCCTGCTGCGGATCGTAAAAGCGGGGGATGAGGCTGACCAAGGTGGATTTTCCGGCGCCGGAGGATCCCACTAAGGCGACAATTTCGCCGGGGGAGATCTTAAAGCTGAGCTGCTTGAGCACAGGTTGATCTGGTTTGTAGCGAAAAGAAACTTGATCGAACTCCACCCAACCTTGAATGGGGGGCAGGGGTTTGGCGCCGGGGAGGTCACACACCTGTGAGCGAGTATCCAACAGCTCGAAGATTCGCTCTACCGAAGCTTCGCCCTGTTTTAGCTCGCTGTAGTTGTTGGTGATGTGAACAATCGGGTCGATCAACATGGCAATGCCGGCAATAAAACCGAGAAACTGGCTGCCGGTCAGGTTACCCTGGCTAATTTGCCACCCGCCAATCCAAAACACTCCCAACACACTCATGGCGTACAGAAAGCCCACCACGGGGTCTTGGATGGCCTTCACCTGTTCGGTTTGAAACCGGGCCAAGCGATTGCTTTCGGCAATGGTACTGAAGCGACGAATCTCATATTCTTCTGCAGCAAAGGCGCGAATCAGGCCAATTCCGGCAAAGACTTCGGTCAAGAGGGCGGCCAGATCCGACATGCTCTCTTGGTTGAGGCGGGAGCGAAACAAGAGGCGATCCCCGAACCAACTGATCAAGGCTCCCATTAGGGGGGCCATCAGCAACGTGGTCAGGGTGAGGATACCGTTGAGATAAAACAGATACCCCACTACGGCCACAATGGTGAGCACACTAGGGATGAAGCGATGAAAAAATCGCTGCACCACTTCCCCCACCCGATCCAGATCCCCGGTTAGGCGATAAACCAGATCTCCGGTGCGGTTGCCGGAAAAATAGTCCAAATCCAGTGCCTGCAGGTGGGCATAGACCCGTTGCCGCAATTCCAAAACCATTTGGAGGGAAGCTCGCGCCATGAGGGTATCTTGGCCGTACTGAAACGCGCCACGCACCAAGAAAAACACCACCCCGATCAGGGCGAGCGTGCGCAATTGCCCCAGATCCCCGGCGCCAATGGAGCGGGCCACCCACTCGATCAAGTAGGCGAGGGCGGGCATGGTCAGCACAAAGCCAAGGGTACAGGTCAACCCCAACAGCAGCATCCACAGGTGGGGCTGAATGAAGGGAACTAGGCGCCGATAACTACGACCCGGATGCACAAATCACGAACCCGAAGGGCTTCTGACCCAACCAGCTTACAGGATTGTGTTGTGAACTGCTGCCGGGATCCCTGGCACAGGGCTGTAGAGTTGAAAACCATTGCGGCCATTTTCTTTCACCTGGTAGAGGGCCAAATCGGCATGGTGCAGGAGAGTGCGTACTTCTTGGCCATCCTGGGGATAAAGGGCAATGCCAATGCTGCAGGTAACGGAAATGGAGTGGCCCTGGCAGGAGAAGGGAGCTTGAAAGGCATCGAGAATCCGCTGCGCCAAGCGCATCGCCACCATCGGGTTGCCAATTTGGGGCAGCAGCAGGGTAAACTCATCGCCTCCCCAGCGGGCAACGGTATCGCCGGAGCGCACGCACTCGGTTAGCCGCTGGGCTACCCCGCGCAAAAGGGCATCCCCGACACTGTGGCCGAGGGTATCGTTGATGTCTTTGAAGCGATCCAAATCCACGAAGAGGAGTGCCAGCATTTCATTGCGGTATTGCTTCAGAGCTTGCTGCAGTTGATCGCCGAAGCGTTCGCGGTTTACCAACCCAGTGAGAACATCGTGGTGGGCTCGAAATTCGATGTTAGCCAGGTTTTGCTTTTGGGCCGTAATGTCTTCTGAGATGCCTTCGTACCCCACAACGTTGCCTTGGCTGTCTCGCACCAGCCGGGCATTTTCTCGCACCCAGATGATCGTGCCATCCCGGCGGCGAATTTGGTACTCAAAGCCACGCACGGATCCCTGCTCGTGGAGCAGGCGGACAAATTCTTCTCGTTGACTGGGATCGACGTAGAGCTGGGTACCGACGTTGTTCACTTCTTGCATCAACGCTTCGGGGGAGTCGTAGCCACAAATTCGGGCCAGCATCGGGTTGGCGGAAAGATATCGGCCTGCCGCATCCGTGAAGAAGATCCCTTCCACTGCATTTTCGAAAAAGTTGCGATAGCGTTCTTCGGCACGACGCAGGGCCTCTTCTGTTTGTCGCCGCTCTGAGATCTCTAGGGCGAGAGAGACCAAATCCGCCAGGGATCCGGCAAAGTTTTGTTCTTCGAGGGTCCAGTGACGGGGAAAGCCGACATGACTGTGACAGAGAACACCGACCATCCGTCCTTCCAGGCGAATGGGGGCATCCAACATCGACACCACTCCCATTCCGGTTAGGTAGGAATTGCGGAACTCGATGGTGCGCGGATCTTTGGCCACTTGATCGGCGGCAATGGTGCGCTCTTGCTCTAGGGCGTGAAAATAGCGGGGATAATCTTTGGCGGAGATCTCTGCTCCTTCGGTATGGGATCCCTGAGGGTTGTCTTGGCTGAGCTCAAATTGATTGACGCAGCGAATGCTGGAGCGATCAGGGGTGTAGAGCCAAACCCCCACCCGCTCTACGCGCAATGTGTGGGCAGCGGTGACGCAGATTTCCCGAAGGGCTGCCTGCAGATCCCCTTGGTTGAGGGCTTTGTGGCGGGTCAGGGTCATCAGGGCATGGTTTTGTTCGAGCAGCCGCTCCTGGCTGCGTTGGAGCGTCCATTCCACCTGTTTGCGCTCGGTGATGTCTTGACAGGAGCCGACAATTTGGCTGATGGGTTTGTCCCCATCAATTACCGGGGATAGGGTGACGATGACGACGTGGGTATGCTCACAGTCTGCGGAGGCGGTTGCAGGGTCCCCTAGGCTGATCTCGAAGCTGACTCGCCGTCGATGTTTGAGGCAGTGTTTGGCGTGCAGTTGAATTTGTGCAGCCAGGGAAGTCGGCAGACAGACATGTAACTCTTCCCCTTCGATGGGCTTGGAGGGGAGGAAAAACATCCTCCGAAAGGCAGGGTTACAAACCAAAAACCGATAGCACGGCTGAGCTGCTCCTGTCTTTTGTTCTGGAAGGAGTCGTTCTACGATGAACAGTCCATCGCTGACGCTCTCGAACATGGTGCGCAGCACGGCCCGCCCCCGATTTTCCACCGGACGCCCGCGATACATGACCTGGGGGTTCCGCAGCCCGGTCTGCTCCAGTGTGTCGTAGACACTGGGATCCTGATCTGGCCAAGTGTTCTCTGTCTCAGCCATAGAGCAAAAGCATTTGCTGCCTGCTTCGGCAATGCTGAGGAGGAACCGAAAGAGACAGCATTGAGTAGTACAGACTACGATACAGACTTATTCTCTGGGATTCTTTAGGGAATCTGTGTATTACTTGTCACAGAAGGCTCCAAGTTGATGCGAATTTTTCTTTCTCTACGTTGGGTGATCGATCGACGCCATCCTCTGTGGATCTCTGTGGCAGGATCGAGGGGCGTTGTGTAGAGGAATCCTGGTGCGTTTGACCACGCGGGCCACGTACAGCATCAGGGCGATGTTGGATCTGGCCATGCTCGGATCGGGGCAAATGGCTTCGGTGCGGGCTATTGCTGAGCGGCAGCACATTCCGGCTCCCTATTTGGAAAAGTTGCTGATTGAATTGCGTCAGGCCGGCTTGGTGCGTTCCCAACGGGGGGCACAGGGGGGGTATCGGTTGGCTCGCGTGCCGCGGCGGATCCCGTTGAGTGCGATTTTGGCGGCGGTGGGAGAATCCCTGGAGCCTTTGGCTGCGGATGGTTTTGAGATGGGAATGAATGCTGCATTCACCCATACATCTGGGAACGACTCTGGGGAACGGCTGGACTGGGTGACGGCAGCCCTGTGGGAGCGGATTGCCCGACGGGTGCAGCAGGTGTTGGAGGAAACCACTTTGGAAGATCTGTATTTCGATGCTCGGAGCTGGCAGGCGGCTCAGAATCAGGAGAGCGGGTTTGTGGTCTGAGCTGTTTTTTCCAGCCCAACGGATGGCTTTTGTGGTGTTGGCGGTCTCTTTGGGATTGGACTTTTTGCTGGCGGATCCCTGGGGTTGGCCGCATCCTGTGCGGGTGATGGGGGCGGCGATTGCCTGGGGGCAAAGCTGGATTTTAGGCTGCTGTTCAACCCCGCGGGCACAACGGTGGGGAGGGGCGGTGCTGACCCTGGTTCTGGTGGGGGGATCCTATGGGGTGGGCTGGGGGCTGATTGAGCTATCCCGTTGGATTCACCCGTGGGCCGGGATCCTCGTTCAGATTGTCCTCATGGCCAGTTGTTTGGGGGGGCGAAGTCTGCGGTTTGCAGCTTTGGAGGTGTTGGATCCCTTGGAAAAGGGAGATCTGGAGCAGGCCCGTCAACGGCTCAGCCGCTATGTGGGGCGAGATACGGAGACCCTAACGGAACCGGAGATTTTGCGGGCGGTGATCGAAACGGTGGCGGAAAATACCCCGGATGGCGCGACGGCACCTTTGTTCTACGCTTGCTGGGGAGGGGCACCCTTGGCCCTGGCTTACAAAGCCAGCAGCACCCTCGATTCGATGGTGGGCTATCGCCATGCCCCTTTTACCCACTTGGGCACTGTACCGGCTCGTTGTGAGGATGGGCTGACTTGGTTACCTTGCCGTCTGACGGTACTGACTTTGGCGTTGCTCAGTGGGGATCCCTGGGGGTTTTGGCGGCGTTGCCGGCAAGATGCGAAGGCGGATCCCAGCCCCAATTCTGGATGGAGTGAGGCGGCTTTTGCTTGGAAACTAGGGATCCAATTGGGGGGAACGAATGTTTATCAGGGGATCCCAAAGGTGAAGCCCAAGCTGGGGATCCCGACCCGTCCTTTGACTCCGCAAGTGGTGCGGGAAAGTGTTGGGCTGTTGCGGCGGGTTTTGTGGATTTGGGGCCTTTTGATGTTGGGATTGATGCTTGGGTTTTGATCCCGTTCTTGTTGGCTTATTTGCTCAGAAAATCCCCAAGGTTGAGGATGGTGTTTTGCTCACTGACGATGGTTTTGATGTCGTCGGGCAGATTGCGGACATACTCCAGTTGAATGACGTTTGGATTGTTGCGCAGCGCTTCGCCTTTGAGGGTGATGGCTTGAGCTTCGCCGCTGGCTTTGACGATCATCCGTTGCTTAATCAGTTGAGCTTGTTCTACCCGGAAAACTTCTCTTTGTTTTTCCTGCTCGGCAATTTGCTTGGCTTCGATGGCCGACTGGAATTCTTTAGAGAATTCTACATTTCTCAGGAGTAAGCTCTGTAACACCAACCCTTCTGTTTGCATTAAGCTGGATAGCTCAGCGGCAATTTGTTCTTGAATCTCGGCCCGTTGTTCGGAATAAACCCCGATGGCAGAGTAGCGGGCGATGACGTTGCGTACCACGGCTTGGGAGGCCGGGCGAATAATTTTGTTCAGATAACCCGGGCCAACATTCTGATGAATTTCGGGAACTCGGGCCGGATCCAGGCGATAGCGCACGGAAACATCCAGATCCACCCGTTGGCCATCGGCGGTGAGGGCGGTGAGGGTATCGTCGGCTTTGACGCTGCGCTCCTCACTTTGGCTGGTCATGTTGTAGGTTTGGGTGCGCACATCGTAGAGGGTGGGGAATTGCAACACCGGAATCAGCAGATGGATCCCCTCGCGGCGGGGGGTCATTTCCACTCCTGTGAGGCGGTTGAAGATGACGGCTTCATAACCCGGCTGCACCACCAGCAAACAGCGGGGCAGGAGGATCAAGGCCGCCAAAAGCAAGCCGATCAGGGGCAGAAAGCGGGAGGTATCAAGGTCGAGGGTGAACTGGCTGGGACGTCGCATGGGAAAGGGAACCGGGATCCAGGAGCTTTTTCATCTTAAAGGGTTAGCTGAGCACCCAGCGTTGGAGGGCAATACCGAGCAGGAGGCCAAGACCGCCAAAGCGAACCACTTGCCAGAAGGTGGCGGGGATGGGGTTAAACACCTCTAGCAGGTAGGCTTGTAGACGTTGCTCTAGGTGGCTGGCTTCTGCCTGAATCTCGGCCCATTGCTCTGGTGAGAGTTGGGCAATGCGCTCCAGTTCTTTCAGGTCGGCGAGGCGGGCCTGCAGGGTGTGCAGTTTTTCTTGCAGGTGATCCAGAGGATCGGGATTGGGAAGGGCCGTCACGACTGGGCCTCTGCTGGGGTGGGCGCTTGGGCCGCAGGAGAACGGGATCCGGGAAATCCGGTTTGGATTTCGTTGAAGGGTTTGGCTTTGATCACCCCTGGGGGAACGGGATCCAACTTAAAGAGGGCGCGAATGGCGTTTTCCACTTCGGTGATCGGGCGGTTGCCGACGGATTGATAGACGATATTTCCTTCAGGGTCGAAGAGGAGGGTTTGGGGCACCAGGCCGGTATAGTATCGGCCACGTTCATCGTGCTCCGCACGACCCGGAGGGTCATCTTCGGACATGAGGGAGTCGACCGAATAGGGGATGAAATACACCCCCAAGCCATAGCGAACTTGTAGGTTGGCGATGGTGGCGGCGTATTTTTTGCAGTCGCTGCTGTCATCGATGTAGTAAACGAGCAGGGCTGGGATCCCTTGTTCTTTGGCCTGCTTGAGGGTGACGCGGGGGGGGATCATGCCGCCGTTGGAGCCGTAGAGGGCAAAGATGTTGCCGTCGTAATGGTCATCGTTGAGCAGGGCGTTGGCGGGGGCTGCGGACAAACTTGTCAGGATAACCAGCAGGAAAACCAGGAAGATGCGGAGCAATGGCATGATCAGGGGCTGAATCCTTAAGAAAAGCAAGGGGTTCTCTCATTGTGCCATCTCGTCTCGGTGCTACGAGGCGGGTGAGTCCTGTGAATCGCAAGTGGTTTTATTGGTTGACGGTTTTTCCCACCTCTGTCGAAGTGCTATCTCGGGAAGAACGGCTCAAGGTTATTGCGACCACTTGCCGGAATCGGCTCAGTCATCAGTTCAGGTTTAACCCAGGAGAACCAGTATGGCCACCACGGCTGATCCTTCAAATATGCCTACAGAACTATTCGGCAATCTTTATCGTGGGGTACGGGTGAAACATGCCACTTTTGGGGCGGGGTTGGTGGTTAAGGTCACTTCTGACTTCGCCTTTGATGTGGTTACCGTTAAGTTGCATAAGGTAGGCCAAAAACAAATTCAGATCTCGAGGATCTCGAGAGGATCCCATCACTTTGTTTTGGAATAAGCATTCCAATTCAATGCTTTGAGGGTTGGGATCCCTGGTTAAGGGCGCTGGATGATGGTCTCTACCATGCGCTGTTTCTTCGCGGGGTCCACTCCCACCAGTCGTACATATTCTCCGGGGAAATGGCTCAGACATTGCTCAACGGCTGCGCAGGTTTGGGCCCATTCTTTTAGGTGTGCGGCTCCACAGCTCTGCCAGGAGTTGACTCGGTAGCGTCGTTTATCCACGTGTTCTACCTGGATTTCATAGCCTTGTGACAAGAGCTGCCGAATTTGGGTTTTCACCTCTGGGGATAAGCGAGGATCCTGTTTGGCAAGGGAAGGATCTGAGGGGGATGGTTGAGCCTTGAGGGAATTGGGCTGTGGAGAATGAGCTTGAGCGGAGGAGCGCTGAAGGCCGAGATACTCTTCTGAAAGGCGGCGGGTTTCGACGTGTTGTTGTTCGGCTTTGAGCTGATGACCCAATTGAATCAACTGCTCAAGAGAAGTTTGCGGGGGTTGAAAATGAGGGGCACCTTCTTTGCTTTTCAGCAAGCGGAAAGAAACCCCCTCTAGCCCCACCTGCTGCACAAATTGCCACACCTGTTCGTCGTAGAGTTGTGAGCGTAGGGCCCCAAAGAAGTCGATGGCCTGTTCCGGAAAGGTATCCACCAGGCGTTCGATTTGACTGGAAGACAACCCATCGGGTTGGAAAATACCCTGCACAATGTTGATGCGGTCGGCGCGGCTGGGATCCCAGTAAAACTTGCTCATGCGGCCATCGCGGATCAGAGGAGCATAGAGGGTGGAGAAGTCATTGCCGGTGACGATGATCGGCACTCTCGGCAGGGGTTTGGGATCGTAGCTGCCGGGGAGCTGCACGTTGGTGGGGTTGTCGGCAATGTTCATCAGGGTGGCGCTGACCAGTTGGGTGTTGACGGTGTACTGGGTCATGGCGTTCATGCGGCCTAGACCGGCATCCAAATCGTTGATCATCAAGGCTGCCATTTGGCCAAATTTGCGGATATGCTCACCGGCTTCTCGGTAGCGCAGGCGGATCATGCGGGCGGGATCCCCGGCATCAGGGCTTTCTAGCTCTCCGCCGGAGATGTGAATGGCGTGGACTTTCATGCGCTCGAAGATCAAGTCGCATTGGAAGGTTTTGCCCTCCCCTTTGCGTCCGTGGATCCCGAGGATAAGGGGAACTTGCACGTTGGGGAGATCGAGATGGTTTTTGGTGAGGTGGAGGGCGACGGCTTTGAGAAAGGTGGGGGCGATGTAATAGCTCATCGGTTCAACGGCGCAGGGTAGCTCCAGTCATTGTCGGTCATGGGAAGATCAGAAGCTCTGCGGAGAAGGGCAGGTCGGGAGGAGGGGAAGGCTGATTCTGCCCAGAAAATGACTCTATACTCCAGATAAGTACCAATTATCTGGAGTATCTATCCCTTGAGTTTGACCCAAACCAGGTCGGGATCCCTGCCCCTGCCCTCAAGTGCTCATGTAGCGGGATAAGTAGTCCTGCACCGCCCCGCTTGGGGGAGCCAGCAGCAACTCCTGCGGGGATCCCGCTGCTACAAATTGCCCATCCCCATCTTCTCGATCCAGCAGCAGCAACCAATCGGCAATCCTCACCGCAGATTGATAGCGACGACCGGTTACCACCAAGGCACAATACTGCCGCAGACTTTGCAGCAGTTCATTCAAATGGTCTTGGGTTACCACATCCAAACCCGTCCACGGCTCATCCAGGAGCAGCACCTCCGGCCGGATCGCCAGCGCTCGGGCTAAGGCCAACTGTTGTTTTTCTCCAGGAGAAAGCAAGTCCGCCGAATCCTGCCAACGGGGGATCACATCATCCAACCCCACCCTGGTGAGACATTCCGCCACCCAATCCTCCAAGCTCAAGGGATCCCTCTGCTGTCCTTGGGCCCTGACTCTATAAGCTACATTGGCAAAGATCGACCCCGGAAACATCTGAGGTACCACCAAAGCAGTGGCTTGGCTTGAGCCGAAGGCTAGGGAATGACCTCGGTAACGAAGAGTCCCTGTCGTTCGTAGGTTGCTGTGGGGTTGAGTGGCCAGCAACACTGCAAATCCATTTAGGGCATGCAAAAGCAGCGTTTTTCCACTTCTTTCCGGCCCCAGAATAGCTGTGATCTTCTGCTCTGGAATTTGACAGGAAACCCCTTGCAAAAGCTTTTGCCCGCGGACTTGGATCCCAAACTGCGCTAGCTCAAACAGTGGCCAATCAGACATCCTTCTCGTTTATTGGGTAGGTCGCTGCCACCGCATCAAGACTTTCTCCAGCAGGCCGATCCCCTGTACCAACAGGATCCCCAACGCTGCCGCCACCACCATGATCACCCACAACCCCACCATGTCGCTGTAGTAGGAACGGCTCAGCAACATCGGCCCCAGACCCGCGAAGCTGACAATCGAAATTTCTGCCACAATCGCCCCCACCAAGGCCATCGCCGCCGAAACCTTCAGGCTGGTAAACAGCATCGGCAAAGCCGCCGGCATGCGCACCAGGTGAAACACTTGCAGCGGGTGGGCATGGTAAGTGCGCATTAAATCCAACTGCAAGGGCGGTACACTGCTCAACCCCTTGGCAATGCCAATCGACAACGGAAAAAAAGCAATGTAGGCCGCCACAATTGCCTTCGGCAACAAACCCTGCACCCCATATTGCCCCAGCAACACCGCCAGCACCGGTGCCAAAGCCACAATCGGCACATTTTGAGAAGCGACAATCCAGGGCAACATCATCCGCTCGAAGGCCCGCGAAAACACCAGCGCCACCGCCGTCACAAAGCCCACCAGCAAAGCCAGCCCCAAACCCACCAACGTTTCGGCTGCCGTGATCAGGGCGTTGTAACCCACCGTGCTCGTGGACGTGAGGGGCAGCGCCATATTCCCCAACCCGCTGACCAACTGCCCTAGAGAAGGCAGAACCGGGTTAGGCAGTTGTCGAGCACACTCGGCTACCGTACTGCAATCGGCCGTACCCCGTTCCAACAACCGCTGCGCCGCCGGACTGTTCACCCACACCGACAAGGGATCCCAAACCAGCAACAACAAAACTCCCACCGAGAGAATCGGCAGCCAACGGTCACTTAGGTTTCGCAAGAGGAGCATCATCATCAGTCTTCTCGGTACTCGACGATAACCCTCCGGGTCGTCCGGAGGACGATAACCCTCCGGGTCGTCCGGAGGACGATTTTAAAGTTCGCGGCACCTGGGATCCCAGACTGATCACCCGCGCCGCCATAAACGCCGCCATTGCCAACCAGAGTAGCTGCGGATCCTGCCTTGCCCAAGCCCAGAGTCCCACAGGCAAAAAGCCAACGGTTGTTGAAAACAGGCTCGCCCAGCGCAACGTCACCCCTTCTGTGAGGCCGAGAAAATAGCCATCCAAAACAAACGCCAAAGATCCCAGCCCCAGCACCGGAATTAACCAAGCAACAAACCGCTCAATCTGCCCCAAAACCACCCCTTGGCTTGTGAGCAACCCAAACAACCGGCCCGGAAACCCCACAAACCCCAGGGCAATCGCCACCCCCACCAGCAAACTCAGCCCGGTGGCCAACCCCAACACCCCCCACAACTGCTGCACCGCCCCCTCTCCAGCCTCCCCCTGCTTGCGCCCGTAGAAAAACCCCGCCAAACTTTCGGTGGCAAAAGCAAACCCATCCACAACATAGGCCGCCAAAGAGAGCACCTGCAGCAACACCGTATTCGCCGCCAGAATGGCCGTGCCCATACCCGCACTGAACTGGGTAAACAGGGCAAAACTCAGAACCAGCGCAAACGTCCGCACCCAAATATCCCCATTCAGGCTGAAGAGCACCCGCAGATCCGCCCCCTGCCACAGGGTACGCCAGACGCGCAGGGATCCCCACAACCTCCGCACCCTTTGCCAAAGCGTGCCCTCCTCCGGAGCCCACACCAGACAAACCAGCCCCGTCAGCACCATCAAATACTCGCTACCCGCCGTCGCCAAACCCGCCCCCCAACTACCCCAACCCAGTAGCACCACCCCGATATAATTCAGCAGCACATTCCCTCCATTCCCCACCACCGAAAGGGTTAACACCGCCCCGCCCCGCTCCTTGCCCAACAACCAGCCCAACATCGCCAAACTGAGCAAGTAGGCCGGAGCCCCCAAAATCCGCCCATTGAAATAGGCTCGCCCCGCCGCCTTCACCGTGTCCGTACCCTCGAGCAGCGCAAACCCCACCTCCCGCAAAGGGTGATGCAGCAGCAACAGCAGCAACCCGATCCCCAACCCCAGGGTCATCGCCCGTAGCCCGATACGCCACGCCTCATCCCCATGCCCCTGTCCGGTAGCCTGAGCCACCAACCCGGTGGTGGACATGCGCAAAAAACCAAACGACCAATAGATGAAGTTGAAGATCACCGTCGCCAGCGCCACCCCCGCCAACGGCTCGATCTCCGGCAAATGCCCCAAAAAGGCCACATCCAAGAGCCCCGCCAAGGGCACCATCAGGTTAGAGAGAATGTTGTAGGCCGAGAGCTTGAAAAAGCGTCCACAGAGCTCCCGCGAAATGCCCCAGCGAAAAATCCATGTCATTCCACACATCATAGGGGCGGATCCCTTCCCCAACCCCAGGGATCCGCAAGGTAGAGTTATCCATAGCCTCCCTCGTGGGCAGGAAGAGGCCATAACCCCCCCGTCAGATTCAGCTTCCCCTCCTCACCACTCCTGCCAAGCTAGGCCAACCTCTCCGGCAAGACCCTCAGGATTCTGTCGGGAAAAGTTCTGGAAAAGTGCCGATCTGGGCGTTGCAAGCGGATCCCGATGGAGGTTAGCTTTTGTAACAGTCTTCTGGCCGAGCGATTGCCTGAGGGGGATCCCAAGCCTTTTCCCCCGCTCCACTTAGGCCAGCACAAGACCAAAGGCTGTCCATCTGAGGTTGAGATCTTGCTGTTTAATTGCCTGGATCCCGTGTTGCTTGCCGCCGAAGCCGCTGCTCCCGTTGAACCCGAAGTGGCTGCCAATCTCTCTCCCCTGATCCTGGTTGCAGTGCTGATGTCCTTGGTGGTCATCTACCTGGCCAGCCGCGTTGCCGGAGAAATTGCCGTTCGCCTTAGTTTCCCCCCGGTGCTCGGGGAGTTGTTGGGGGGCGTTATGGTAGGGGCCTCCGCTTTGGGGCTGCTGATTTTCCGGGAAGGGCAGGTTTCCGGCGAAGAACTGCAAGCCTTGGCCCATTCCTCGGTACTGATGCAATTTTTGCAAGCCACCGCTGGCCTTACCGAAGGATCCCTGGTGCAGGTGTTCTCCTCCCAAAGCGAGATCATCGACATCCTCTCCGAAATCGGGGTGATCATCCTGTTGTTTGAAATTGGCCTCGAGTCAGATCTAAGCGAATTGTTGCGAGTCGGCCCTCAGGCCGCAGCCGTGGCGGTAATCGGGGTAGCGGTACCCTTTCTAGCCGGAACCTTGGGCTTGCTTTACCTGTTCCATGTGCCCGCCATACCCGCGGTGTTTGCCGGGGCCGCCCTGACCGCAACCAGCATTGGCATTACCGCCCGTGTCTTGGCGGAGCTGCAAAAACTTACCTCCCCAGAAGGACAGGTGATCATCGGTGCCGCCGTCTTAGATGACGTGTTGGGCATCATTATCTTGGCGGTGGTGGCAGGCTTGGCCAAAACCGGAGAAGTTAACCTCACCGACATCGGCACCATCATCATCAGTGCCATCGCCTTTTTGGTCGGTTCCATCGTTTTGGGTCGGCTCCTCAGTCCTTACTTTGTCGCCCTCCTCAATAGTCTGAAAACCCGCGGCAACCCCCTTCTGCCTGCTCTCGTGTTGGCATTTCTGCTGGCTTATGTGGGGCAAGTGATTCACCTAGAGGCCATTTTGGGAGCCTTTGCTGCCGGTCTGATTTTGGCAGAAACCGATAAACGGCAGGAACTAGAAGAACAAATTAAGCCCATTTCTGACCTGTTGGTGCCCATTTTCTTCGTCTGTGTCGGGGCCAAAACCAACCTCGCTGTTCTCAATCCCACCATTCCTACCAACCGCGAGGGGCTGATCATCGCAGTCTTCTTAATCGGGGTGGCCATTTTGGGAAAGCTGGCGGCGGGCCTAGGGGTATTCGGCAAACCCGGCATCAACCGCTACGCCATCGGGGTGGGCATGATCCCTCGGGGTGAGGTGGGCTTGGTGTTTGCCGGGGTTGGGGCCGCCAGCGGCGTTCTCTCCGATGCTCTTGACGTCAGCATTATCGTCATGGTGATTGCCACCACCTTCATCGCGCCCCTGTGGCTGCGGGGGGTATTGGTCGGGGAAGAGGCCCCTCAACAAGCTGACACCGGTGAACCAGACTCTGCAGAAGTGCCCTCCCTCCTGGATCTGCAGGCAGAAGTGACAGAACAAGACCGCAAAGAGGGCTCGACCGGGATCCCCACCGATCTCCCAAACCCAGAGGGAGTTGGTATTCCTGAGCGCTAAATTACCCCCGCCCCCTCCTCAACCGTCGCCAGATCGCCTGCATCAGTAGCCCCAGTGGGCTGCGCCGTTGGGGTTTCAAATCCTTGATATTTTCCGTCGTCTCCTCCTTCGGCAAAATCACCTGGGTTGAGGGCGGGTCAAACCGCTGCATCGTGGTCGAGCGTCGATCCACCACCTCCGCCTTGACGCTGCGAAAGCTCGCGGACTGTAGATACTGCTGAAAGTCCTCGTCCGACAACTGGCGAATGCAGTATTGAATCGGCACCTGATCCCCCAGCAGGATCCGATCCCCATCCTTGAGATCCCAGGAAAAGCATTTCTCCCCATTCACCGAAATGCCATTGGTACTGCGCTTGCCCTCGATATTGCCATCCAGCAGCCGGTAGATATACTGGCCCGTCTCTTGCGGTAGCCGCAGCAGCAGCGCGTGTTGCCGAGAGATGGCCGACGAATGGATCACAATGGCACTGTTGGGATCCCGCCCGATGGAATAAGTGGCCGCATTCAGAGCCACGGCCCGCCGCCCCTGATCATCGTCGATCACCAGCACATGCCAGGTACGCAATCGGGAAGACTCGGTATCGGTAACCATGGTGCTGGAGCTTCGCCTGTTGTTTGTTTTGTTCGTTTTGTTTGTTCAGCGTGGGATTGGCTTTCCCCCATAATGAAATGATAAGACAGGGTTTCTCAAGAAAATGACCATGACCTCAACCCAATCATCCCCCCAGTCCACAACCTCATCACTCCTGATGGAAGAACCCTTGATTTACCCCGGAGTTGCCGTGCGCGTCATCAACCCCGCCGATACCTACTACTGCTTCGAAGGACAGGTGCAACGGGTCACCGATGACCGGGCTGCCGTTCTCTTTGAAGGAGGCAACTGGGATAAGTTGGTCAGCTTTCGCCTGACGGAGCTGGAAGTTGTCGACAAATCCAAGGGCCGTCCCTAGTTCCAAGTTCCCCCCTCTAGTCCCTTCTCAGAACCTTTCACCATGCGCAAACACTGGCAGGAGCCCTTCCTCTGGATCCATGCCGCCGGGATCCTCGCCTTCCCCCTCTGGATTGGCTTAACCCTGATCGGGTTGGCCACCGGGGATCCCCTCTTGCCCGTGGAAGTAGAGCAGGCCTGGGTGGCGGTGGTGGGCATTGTGCCGATTTTTGTCATGCAGTGGCGCAAGCCCTTCAACATCTTTAGTCTGCTGGTGGTGTCGGTTCCCCCCGAAGATCTCACGCCTGACCAGCGCCGGATCTTGGCCGCCTTCCTCAGCCCCGAACAGAAAATCCTAACAGTCTTGGCCGCTATCCTGATGCTGGAGGTCTGTGAGCGCCTCTACGACTTTGCCCCCCTCTTTGCCCCCCTTACCCCCGGCAACGGCACCCGCATCGCCGGTTTGGTCATCGCCGCCCTTGGTTTTTGGGGGGCCAACTTGTTTTTGCAGATCCCCATCGCGGTGGCACGGGTGCTTCTCCTCAGCGAGCCGGAGCTGGCCCAGATCGAGCCTATCCCCACCGAAGAGATCGAAAGTCAGTTTTCCGTGATTGGCAGCCGTCGCAGCCAGCTCCTACAACGGTTGCTCCACAAGCTTGCGGCCCCTCCCCAAGAGTCACAAGAATCCCATACCCCTTCAGCCCGGCCTGCGCCTGCTCCCTCTCCCCCCGAACCGGAGTCTAGGGATCCCCTCCAAGAGGCCGTGGAGTCGGCTGCCGAAACCCCATCTAAGTCCACCCCAGACAAGCCTCTCTAGTGCGTTTTTACCCCAAAAAAGCCCCAACTCAATGCTAAGGTGAATGGGATCCAGACCACGCACCGTGACGTCTGACCACCGGCATCACCCGACCTTCGAGGCTACCGCACCCGCAATGGCGAACAACTTCTCCTTCCGCTTCAAGCAGTTCACCCAACGCCTCAGAGAAACCACCCAACTCCCCCAATTTTTTGCTGAGCAAACCACCAGCGAAACCCAGAACCTTGCTCGTGATTTGGCCTTAGTTGGGGAATACGCCACCCAACTCAGTCAGGTGGTCATGGAGGTAGACTTTATCAATCAGCTCTACAGCCGCCTACTGAACGAACGCGAAGTGTTGCAGCAGGAAAAAGACAACCTGGAAGCGCGGGTTTTTGAGTTGCAGCAGGAACGCAACGAAACCGAGCCTCAGGTCATGTACTTACGAGAACAACTAAGCCAGGTCAGCTTTCAACTGGAACAAACCCAGAACCGTGAACGCAGCCTCAGCGAGCGAGAACGGCAGCTGTCCGAAATCGTCGCCCAACTAGAGCGTCGTCGTGCCGTACTCAACCAAGCCATTGAAAACCTCACCAACCAAGAGGCCGACTATACCGTTCGCACCAAAGAACTCCAAGAAGTCGTCCACGACAACGAAAAGAAGGCCAAGCAATACCTAGAGGCCGCCAACCACTACCGCGCCTACCTCGAAGAATTGAATGCCCAGGTGGAAGAGGCGCAAGCCAAGCTAAGAAGCCTGGGTGTAGAGCCCAAACCCGCCGATCTGCCCCGGCTTGAGGACATGGGGAAACCCACCCCCATCCCCACCCCACCCCCGCCCGCCCCGACCGAGTACATCCCCCCCCCCCCCACCCCACAACCCCCACCCCCCCAACAGGGGGGCTACTGGGGCGATCCTCGGGATCCCTGGGGCGATCCCTGGGGATGACCTTCTCCCTATCCTGGTAAAACATGCGACAAACCACAGTAGTCTCTGCTCTGGCTGGTCTTGGGGAGAGCCGACATCGGTGCGTACTCTGGGAAGAACTGACTTAGATGGAACCCCCCTTCTGGGAAGCCGGACCTATGGAACCGACCCTGCCGGATTTATTAGCCCTCAGCCAATCGGATCGGCAGTTTTGCCGGTTCGTTGAGCAGCAACATATCCTGCAACCGAAACAGTTGGCCTTGGCCCTGAAACTCCAACAGCAGCAGCGCGGTCCCCTAGCCTTGATCCTTTGGCAGTTGGGGTTCGTGGGCCTGCAACACCTTGCCCAATTCTGGGAAAGGGTGCCCCCTTCGCCAGAGCCGGATCCTCTCCAGGAGAGTATCCCCGGCTAACGGCTGTTGATTTCCCGCCAAGCCTGCCAGAATTGGGATCCCCGCCTATTGGGGATCCACGTTTGCATTGTGGGGGTGATGATGTCCTTTATCCCATTGGTGCGCTACCTAGCTCAATCCGGCCCAATCCAAGATCTCTTGGCCCAACTGGGATCCCAGCGACGGGCAGAAATACAAGGGTTGGGACGGATCCCCAAGGGATTGATCGCCTCAGCCCTAGCCCAACACCACCAGAGTTCCCTGCTGGTGATCACCGCCACCCTAGAAGAAGCCGGTCGCTGGACGGCGCAATTGGAGGGCATGGGCTGGGAGACCGTGCAGTTTTACCCCACCTCCGAGGCCTCCCCCTATGAACCCTTTGATCTGGAGCCCGAGCTGGTGTGGGGCCAGTTTCAGGTGTTAGCCGATTGCCTTCAAGACAAAAAAAGAATTGCCTTGGTGGCCACCGAGCGGGCCCTGCAACCCCACCTTCCCCCCCCGGAGGTGTTTCAATCCTTTTGCCTCAAGTTAGAGCCCGGTATGGAAATGTCCCCTAAACACCTGGGGCAACACCTGGCTCGCCTCGGCTACGAACGGGTCAACTTGGTGGAAAGCGAGGGGCAGTGGAGCCAAAGGGGAGACATTCTTGACCTGTTTCCGGTGGCCTCCGAATGGCCGGTGCGGTTGGAGTGGTTCGGCGACGAACTGGAAAAACTGCGGGAATTTGACCCCGTTAGCCAGCGCTCCCAAGATGGGATCCCCCACATCTGGCTTACTCCCACCGGCTATGGCCCGATCCTGCAGCCCGCCCTCATGGCTCAAGCGGATCAGCTCTCAGAAAGCCTGCAGGCACAGCTCACCCAACCCACTGCCCCCCCGGAAGGGTTGCGGCGTTTTTTGGGCTTGCTCTACGGCACCCCCGCCAACCTGCTCACCTATCTGGATCCCTCCACCCTAATCCTGATCGATGAACCAGAGCAATGCCGGGCCCACAGCCAACAGTGGCTCCTCCACGCCCAAGAACAGTGGCAACTGGCTCAAGCCTCTGAACCGGCCATCCAGCCCTTTCACTGCCCCTTCGACCTCACCGCCCCAGACTGGGATCCCTTCCCGCGGTTAACCGCCAAATCCTTCTCTTCCCCGGCAACCCCATCCGAACCTGCACCCATCGTGCCCCCCACAACCCAGGGGATCATCGATTTCAAAAGTCGGGCCGTTCAGGCCATCCCCCACCAATTTGGATCCCTGGCCAAAGCCATTCGTGAGCATCGCAAACAACAGTTGCAGGTGTGGATTGTCTCCGCCCAACCCTCTCGCGCCGTCGCCCTACTGCAAGAACACGATTGCCCCGCCCAGTACGTGCCCAACCCCAAAGACTTCCCAGCCCTAGATCGGCAGGTGCAGTCCCATACCCCAGTTGCCCTCAAGTATTCCGGCCTAGCCGAGCTAGAAGGGTTCATTCTGCCCACCCTAGGTCTGGTTCTCCTCACCGACCGCGAGTTCTTCGGCCAACACAGCCTCGCCACCCCCACCTATGTGCGTAAGCGCCGCCAAGCCAGCTCCCGCCAGGTGGATCCCAACCTTTTGCAGCCCGGAGACTTTGTCGTTCACAAAGCCCATGGCATCGGCAAATTTCTGAAACTAGAAAGCCTGACCGTTAGCAACGAAACCCGCGAGTATCTGGTCATTCAGTACAGCGACGGTCTATTGCGGGTGGCTGCCGACCAAGTCAATTCCCTCTCGCGCTATCGCGCCAACAGCGACACCCCTCCCGCCCTCAACAAAATGTCCGGGAGTGCCTGGGAAAAAACCAAACAGAAGGTAAAAAAAAGCATTCAAAAAGTTGCCTTTGATCTGCTCGAACTCTACGCCAAGCGGGCCGAACAAACAGGTTTTGCTTTCCCCGCCGATTCCCCCTGGCAACAGGAACTAGAAGACTCTTTCCCCTATGCCCTTACCCCGGATCAACTTCGCTCTATACAAGAAGTTAAGCAAGACATGGAGTCCAATCGCCCCATGGATCGGCTGGTGTGCGGGGATGTCGGATTCGGTAAAACGGAAGTGGCCATTCGCGCCATTTTTAAGGCAGTTACTGCAGGGAAACAAGTCGCCCTTTTGGCCCCAACCACCATCTTAACCCAGCAACATTACCACACCCTGAAAGAACGATTCGCTCCATATCCTATCCAGGTGGGCTTACTCAATCGTTTCCGTAGCCATGAAGAGAAAAAAGAACTGTTGTCACGGCTAAAAAGTGGCGAACTAGATGTGGTTGTCGGCACCCATCAGCTGCTGGGAAAAGACGTTCACTTCAAGAACCTTGGGCTTTTGGTTATCGATGAAGAACAACGCTTTGGCGTCAATCAAAAAGAGAAGATCAAGGCGCTTAAAACCCAAGTGGACGTGCTCACCCTCACCGCCACACCCATCCCCCGTACCCTCTACATGGCCCTGTCTGGCCTACGGGAAATGAGCCTCATTCAAACCCCACCCCCCTCTCGTCGTCCCATCAAAACCCATCTTTCCCCCTACAACCCCGAGGTGATTCGCACAGCCATCCGCCAGGAATTGGATCGGGGCGGCCAGGTTTTTTACGTGGTCAATCGTATCGAAGGGATCGAAGAAACCAGCGCCAAACTCAGGGAATGGGTGCCCGGGGCCCGCATTGCCATCGGTCATGGACAAATGCCAGAAGGTGAACTGGAATCTACGATGCTCGGCTTCAACAACGGCGAAACCGACATATTGGTCTGCACCACCATCGTCGAATCCGGTTTGGATATTCCCAGGGTAAATACCATTTTGATTGAAAATGCTCAGGCCTTTGGGCTTTCGCAGCTGTACCAACTGCGCGGTCGGGTGGGTCGAGCCGGGATCCAAGCCCATGCCTGGTTGTTTTACCGAGAAGACGGTCTGCTCAGCGAAGATGCCCGCAAACGTTTACGGGCCATTCAAGAGTTCACCCAACTGGGATCCGGCTATCAACTGGCCATGCGAGACATGGAAATTCGTGGGGTGGGCAATCTCCTCGGCACCCAACAATCGGGGCAGTTAAACGCGGTGGGCTTTGATCTGTACCTGGAAATGTTGCAGGATGCCATCAAGGAAATTCGCGGCCAAGAGATCCCACAGGTGGACGACACCCAAATTGATCTCAATGTCACGGCCATGATCCCCCAGAGCTACATTCCCGACGGGGATCAAAAAATGCAGGCCTACCGACAACTGGCCGCCGCCGGCTCTCGGGTTGAGCTTTTTCAAATTACCCAAGAATGGCAAGACCGATTTGGCCCTCTGCCCAAACCTACCCAGGAACTACTGCGCGTCATGGAGTTGAAATTGCTCGCCCGCACCCTGGGCTTCTCCCGCATCAAACCAGCCAAAGAGCATGTTCTCCTGGAAACCCCCATGGAAGAGCCCGCCTGGAATCGCCTCAAAGAAGCCCTCCCTTCCCATTTGCAATCCCGGTTCGTTTATCAACCCGGCAAAGTGACCGTGCGCGGGTTGGGCATGGTTGCCCCCCCCCAACAACTGGAAAACCTGTTGCAATGGCTGGAAAAAATGAATTTGGCCCTCACTCGTGAACGAATGGAATCAGGGATCCAAGCGGCAACTTAAAAGCTCCCTAAAAGCTCATGGAACTCCCACTCACCACCATCTGTAGAGCCGGCCCCCTCCTGGCTATGACAGACTGGACAAGAATGGCCGGCCATTCCCCCGTTTGAGCCCTTGCCCATGAAAACCCTAGAAGCCCAGCATCTGAAAAAGTCCTACCGGCAAGGGGGCAAGCAGGTGCAAGCGGTGGTAGATGTCTCCCTCACAATTGCCGCCGGCGAGGTCTTGGCCTTTTTGGGGCCGAACGGGGCAGGCAAAACCACCACCATCAAACTGATTGCAGGGTTGATCCGGCCTGATGCCGGCACAGTGCGCATCGTGGGACGGGATCCCCATCAAGATCCGGCAACCTTGGCCCAAGTGGGAGCGGTGCTCGAGGGCAATCGCAACCTCTACTGGCGGCTCACCTCGATGCAAAACCTGGAATACTTCGGTGTCTTACGTGGCCTCTCCGCCAAAACAGCCCGTCAACGGGGGCTTCAACTTCTCGAGACCTTTGGCTTAATGGAAAAACGGGATGTAGCCGTACAAACCCTTTCGCGGGGTATGCAGCAGAAATTGGCCATTGCCACCGCCTTGATTCATCAACCGGCCTTGTTGCTGTTGGATGAGCCGACCTTGGGGTTGGATGTGGAATCGGCACAAACGGTTAAATCCTTGATTCGTCAAATTGCCGCCTCTGGACGAGCCATTCTCCTCACCACCCACCAACTGGACATCGCCGAAGTCCTCTCGGATCAAGTTGCCGTGATTCAGCAGGGAATGATCATTGCCCAATCCCCAACGCGGGAGTTCATCCGACAATTTGCCGGTGCCACCTGCACATACCAAATCGAGCTGGAACAAGCCCTTGACCCCATCCGGGCCGAACAATTGGGATCCCTAGAAGTGACCCTGTCCGAGCCCCATCAGATGCAATTTACCGGGGATCCCGAGTTATTTTATCGGGTTCTGGAGATCCTGAGGCCTTTGCCCTTGCTCAATGTGAAACGCAAAGAAGCGGATCTCACCCATATTTTTCTCAAGCTTCTGAAAAAGGGGAATGGGAAAGCATGATTCAACTGTTTCTTGCCGAACTAAAGCGCTCCTGGATCCAATACATTCGTTATCCTGTTGAAGCACTGGGCGGGATCCTCATTACCACCTTTTTCTTCTATGCCTTGTTTGTCGGTGCTCAGTATGTGGCGGGGCCGGCCTCCCAATTTGGCGAACGATTGGATGCCGTCGTGATTGGCTATGTGCTCTGGACACTGGTCATCTTTGTCGTCAACGATATTGCCCTGAACCTACAAGTCGAAGCCCAAACCGGTACCCTAGAACAAGTGCTGTTGTCTCCTTTTTCGGCCGCTGCAATTTTTTTGGCCAGGGCTTGTGCCAGTTTTTTGTTGCGTTTTTCTATTGTCATTACCATTTTAGGGGTCATTTTGTTGCTGACGGGCAGCCAGTTGCGGTTTCCTCCCAGCTTGGTGTTGCCCCTGGCCAGTGTGGTACTTGGCTCCTACGGATTTGCCTTTTTACTTGGATCCGCCGCCTTGATCTTTAAGCGCATCCAACAACTGTTGATCCTCAGTCAATTTGGGTTGTTATTTCTGTTGGCTACCCCCACCGAAGAATGGCAGGGATCCCTAAAATGGGTTGGGCAATGGCTGCCCATGACCGCCGGAGCTGGGCTTTTGCGGGATGTCATGGTGCGAGATGTTGATCTGGATGGGTTGCGCCTGCTCATCGCCGTAACCAGTGGGATCCTGTATTTTGGCCTGGGTCTGGTGGCTTTCCGATGGGCTGTTCAAGTGGCTAAGCATCGGGGCATTTTGGGATCCCAGTAGAGGATCTCCGCAAAGATAGGCTTATAGCCTTTCCACATAAGATTCCCACCTTCATCAGACAAAGAATTGGCTTGGTTTAGCTGCACTCGGTAATGGTGTACCCATGATTCTTAGCTCCTCCAAAGCACACACCCCCAACCCTCTCGGAACTTGGCACGACCTCAAGGATCACCTGCGATCAGTAGCCAATACGGCGCTATCCTTCTCCCATCGATTAGGAGCGGGTCAATTGGGGTTTTATGCAGGCCTATGGCATGACTTAGGAAAATACAATCCTGCTTTCCAGACTTATCTTGAACAGTGCCATAAAGCCACAACCCAAGGAACATCTCTCCCGCGGCGCAGCCAGCCCCATGCCATTCATGGAGCTTTTTTGGCCGCAGAAATTCTTCCCCCACTCGCCACCCTGATCTATGGCCATCACAGTGGGATCCCGGCTCCATCTGACCTAAAAAACAAGCTGGCGGAAAAACGCAGGGATCCCAATTGGCAAGCGGTTTATCGAGATATTTTACAACGAGCCGAACAAGACGGGATCCCCCTTCAGCCCTCCCCTGAGTGCAGACAGGAAATCCAGCAGTTAGGACGGGATCCCTGGCGGTGGGAACTCTTTTCCCGTTTTTTGTTTTCGGCATTGGTGGATGCCGACTATCTGGATACCGAAGCTCATTTTGACCCGGAAAAAGCCCAGCAACGGGGGAACTATCCGTCTATCGAGGATTTGTGGAACTCCTTTCAGCAGGAGCGGCAGGATTTTTTGAATCAAATCGATCCGGCCCTGACTCAATCTGCCGTGAATCGTGTGCGAGCAGAAGTCTATCAGGCTTGTCTGGATGCCGCCCAAGGGGATCCCGGCGTCTATCGCTTGGCGGTGCCCACAGGAGGTGGCAAAACCCGCAGTGGATTGGCCTTTGGCCTTCGTCATGCCCTAACCCACTCCATGGATCGGGTCATCGTGGCTGTTCCTTACACCAGCATCATCGAGCAGACCGCCGAGATTTATCGTCAGATCTTGGGATCCCACGCCGTGTTGGAACATCACAGCGCCGTGCGGGATCCTCTGGCTTCGGGAGAAACTCTGGATGAAAATGCCCAACAAGCCTACGCCCAAGCCCGGCTCGCCACCCAAAATTGGGATGCCCCCTTGATTGTCACCACCACGGTGCAACTGTTCGAGAGCCTGTTTGCCCATCGCCCCAGCCACTGCCGCAAACTCCACAACATTGCCAACAGTGTGATGATTTTAGACGAGGTGCAAACCCTACCCTTGGGGCTTCTGGATCCCATCCTGAATGTACTGGCAGATTTGGTACGGCACTACCGCGTCACCGTAGTGTTGTGTACCGCAACCCAGCCCGCTCTAGAAGGCAACTCCCATTATTTGAGAGGATTTGAAACGATTCAAGACATTATCCCTCCCGAGCGGGCTAGGAAGCATTTTCGCCGGCTCAATCGTGTTCAAATTGAGCTGCCCCCTCAACCCTGGAGTTGGTCAGATCTGGCATCAGACATTACTGATCAGCAGCAGGCCTTGGTGGTGCTCAACACCCGCAAGGATGCCCTAGCTGTACTCGATGCCTTGGGATCCCAAGAGGGCCTCTTTCACCTTTCAACCTTGTTGTGTGGACAACATCGTCGACAGGTGCTCAGAGAGGTACGGCAGCGACTCAAAACCGGGGATTCCTGTTGGTTGATCTCGACCCAGGTGGTAGAAGCCGGGGTGGATGTGGATTTTCCAGTGGTGTATCGGGCTTTGGGGCCGCTGGATCGCATCGTGCAGGCGGCAGGTCGGTGTAATCGAGAGGGAAAACAACCTGATTTGGGACGGGTGGTCATCTTTGAACCTCAAGCCGGGGGAATGCCCAGGGGAGAATATGCCTCTGCTGTCGCCGCAACCCAACAACTGCTGCAACACCACCCTTTGAACCTCTCAGATTCAGAACTTTTTCAAGATTACTTTCAGCGTCTGTATCAAACCGTTGAGCTGGATAAGCACAACATCCAAACCCTGCGCAAGGCTATGGACTATCCAGAAGTGGCCAAACGATTGCGTCTCATCCCTGAGGGATCCCAGCCGGTGGTGGTGAACTATGAAGGGTGCGAGGAGATTGTGCAGCGGATCCGCAGACGCGGACTGTTTTCAAGTGACCACCGTGCCCTACAGCCCTATCTGGTCAACTTGCGCCCCCATGAGTTTCGCCTCTCCGAAGGATCCCGAACAGAGATCGCCCCCAACCTCTGGCTGTGGGAAGGGGGCTATGACCCACTGAAAGGGATCCAGTTGGGCCAGGAGCCTGTAGCCTATGATCCTGTGGATCTCATTTTGTAGGCTAAACTTCAAAGGATACCTGTTTTGTCGCAAAACAGTTTGTAATCTGCCAAAGCATGAATCGGAGGGGGAGCGATGAGCCATCCAAGCTGGCTCTCTGTTAAGGTTTGGGGAGATTTTGCCTGTTTCACACGCCCTGAGTTTGGGGCAGAACGGGTCAGCTACGAGGTCATGACCCCCAGTGCGGCCCGTGGGATCCTGGAGGCGATCTTTTGGAAACCAGAGTTTGTCTGGCAGCTGCAGGAAACCAGAGTTTGTCTGGCAGCTGCAGGAAATATGGGTACTCCGGCCAATTCGCCGCTTTTCAATTTTGCGCAACGAGATCACCACCTGGCAGAGCGACCGATCTGCTCAGGGATGGAGTAAAGATGGCATCGGAGGATTTTTTGCAGAGGAGGACCGCGCCCAACGGCACACCCTCTGCTTGCGAGATGTGGCCTATCTGATCTGGGCCGATATCAGTCTCAAACCCCATGCTACCGATCCTGTCGCTAAATACCGGGATCAATTCCGCCGCCGTGTGGCCAAAGGGCAATGTCATCATCAGCCCTACCTGGGCACCCGTGAGTTCACCGCCTATTTTACAGAGCCCGATGGAACCGAACAGCCCATTGCCCTAAGTGATGAACTGGGCTTGATGGTGCAGGATGTCGAGTTTACTGAAGATTTGTCGGGATCCGTTCAATACCTGACTCACAATGGTCAGGGATCCCAAGTTGTCAAAGGTAAGGCTCAACCCAAGTTTTTTCGGGCTCGACTCGAGCGTGGCATTTTGAGGATCCCCCAATGATTTTGACCAAGCTCAAAGAGTTCGCCGATACTCGTCTGAATCTGCCACCCGAAATGTATGGCGAGACCCCAGTTCGCTGGGTAATCGATCTGGATCCACAGGGATCCCTGCTGGGGTTTATTCCACAGGGGGGAGACAGCAAAGCCACCCAACGTGGGATCCCAAAAACTGTTCCGAAATTGCCCAAAAAGCGAACAGTTGGGATCCAACCGATTTTGCTGGCGGATACGGGTGAATACGTTCTAGGGATCCCCAAAGAAGGAGCCAAACCAGAGCGGGTTGCCAAATGCCATCAACAATTTAAGCAGCTAGTCCAGGCCTGTGCGGGTGCTACCCGGGATCCTGCCGTTCAAGCCATTGAGAACTTTTTGGGAACGTGGGATCCCTCACAGGCTCAACTGCCCGAAGGGTTTGATCCCGGCGGTACAGTGACCTTTCGAGTTGGGACAAGGATCCCGGCTGATGATCATCCAGACAACCACGCTATACAAGAGTTTTGGGCACGCTACACAGCAGGTGGGGATAACCCAGACCCACTCCCCGTCATGATGTGCCTAGTAACCGGGCAGATAACTGAGGTCGTCGATCGCTTGCCCGAACCCATCAAAGGGATCCCCGATGGCCAACCCTCAGGCACTTCTTTAGTTTCGGCCAATGCAAATGCCTTTACCTCCTATGGCCTACAGAATTCATTCACTTCCCCCATCTCCCGTAGGGCTGCCGAGAAATTTGGCAAAGCCCTCAACCATTTATTGAAAGACGAGAAAAGCCATCTGCAGGTAAAACCTAATGTATTTGTCTTTTGGACACGGGATCCCGATGATTTTGATCCTTTTTCCCTTCTAGACAAACCCGAAGCTGAGGATGTGCAAAACCTCCTCAAATCAGCTCTCTCTGGCCAACAAAACTACACCGTTGAGGGTCACGAAAATGAATTTTATGCCCTCTCCCTGACCGCCAACAATGCCCGAGCTGTGGTGCGGGACTGGCTACAGACCACCGTGCCCCATGTGCAAGACAACCTCAGGCTATGGTTCCAAAGTCAAACCATTGTGGATCCCTATGGACAACCCGCCAGACCCTTTGGAGTTTACGCATTGGCGGCCAGTGCTTACCGGGATCCTAATAAAGAAATGCAGCCCACGGTTCCCACCGCCCTGCTTCGTTGTGCCTTAGCAGGTGAAGGGATCCCAGACCACCTGCTGGCCAAAGCCAACCGGCGCACTGCCGTAGAAGGAGACATTCCCCATGCTCGTGCGGCCCTGATCAAGCTGATTTTGTTATCTCACTGGAGGAGGACAACCCACCCTATGCCCAATCTAGAATCCCTGAATCTCAACCCAGAGCTGGATCCCCCCGATCAAGCGGCCTATCACTGTGGTCGGCTTTTTGCCCAACTGGAGATTATCCAACGCTCTGCCCAAAAAGGCATCAATACAACCCTGGTGGATCGGTACTACACAGCTGCATCCACCACACCCAAAAAAATCCTGGGGGATCTCATCGCCAAGGCTCAGCCTCATTTGGCAAAAATCCGCAAGGACTCCAGAGGAACCTATGAAGCTCTAGAACGGCAATTGGAGGAGATCTCAGCCAGCCTGGATCCGGCCACACTGCCCACATCATTAACCATGCAACAGCAGAGCCTATTTGGACTTGGCTACTACCACCAACGGGCGGAAAACCGCCGCCGCGCCGTAGAAGGAGCCGAGAAGAAAAAGCAAGCTCAGATGGACACTCAAGGAGATACGAACCATGACTGACACTACAAATCAAACAAAACAAACCCCCATTCATTGTGATCCACAAAAACGCCATGATTTTGTCTTGCTCTTTGATGTCGTAGATGGCAATCCCAATGGGGATCCCGATGGCGGCAACTTGCCCAGAACCGATCCCGAAACGATGCAAGGCTTGGTAACCGATGTCTGTCTTAAGCGGAAAATCCGTAACTTTATTGACCTGGAATATGGCCAACAGGAAACCACCAAAATCTATGTTCAAAACAAAGGGATTGCCCTCAATGATCTGCATGCCCGTGCCTACGAAGCATCCGAAATTAAATCGACAGGCACAAAGCAAAATCGAGAGGATGTCAACAAGGCACGCACCTGGATGTGCAAAAACTTTTATGACATTCGCATGTTTGGCGCAGTCATGACCACAGGGGTCAATTGTGGGCAAGTGCGTGGCCCCATCCAGATCACCTTTGCTCGGTCGGTGGATCCGATTATGCCTTTGGATATGGCGATCACTCGAATTGCCATCACAAAACCCGAAGATGCTAAAGTGTTGGAATCTGAGGATGGCAGCAAAAAAGGTGGCGGCAAAGTTACCGAAATGGGTCGCAAAACGCTAATTCCCTACGGTCTTTATGTTGCCCACGGATTTTTCTCCCCTTATTTGGCTGAGCAAACTGGCGTCACCAGCACCGATCTCGAACTTTTCTGGGATGCCTTGATGTTTATGTGGGATCTCGACCGCAGTGCCAGCCGCGGTCAGATGTCCCCAAGAGGCCTGTATATCTTCAGCCATGGGAAAAAACTCGGCAATGCCCCTGCCCACAAACTGTTTGAACGCATCCAAATCCAGCGCAAAGACGGGATCCTGACACCCCGTAAGTTTGCCGATTACGATGTAGCTATTCACGATAGCGATCTACCTGAAGGAATCACCCTAACCAAGTTATTGGAGGGATAACCATGACTGCACCCACCTCTCTATATGATCAAGACTACTACCTATGGTCACAAAAAATGGCAGCTCTCCTCCGAAACAAACACTGGGATGAGCTAGACATCGATAATATCGCCGAGGAGATCGAGAGCTTGGGACGATCTGAAAGACGTGCCCTTGAGAGTAACCTTACCATTCTCTTGATGCATTTGCTCAAGTGGAGATATCAGCCAGCCAAACAAACCAATAGCTGGAGATACACAATCCGAGAGCATCGTCAAAGAATTGAAAAAGAAATCAAAGAAAGTCCCAGCCTGAAGCCATACTTGGTTGAGATTGTCCCAGAAATGTATGAAAATGCTAGACAACTGGCAGCTGATGAAACTGGGCTTGGAATTACAGTATTTCCTTCTGAATGTCCCTTTGCAATTGAAGATATTCTCAACTCTGACTTTCTTCCGAATTCTGCTTCAGATCAGGCAAGCTCATGATTAATCTTTATAATCAAGACTACTACCTGTGGTCACAAAAGATGGCATCTTTACTTCGATCTCAGCAGTGGAATCAGTTAGATTTTGAGAATATGGCTGAGGA
>JAUQVK010000089.1:0-3400 GCA_039794845.1 Thermostichus sp. DRC_bins_24 | reverse complement strand
AGATCGAAAGTTTGGGCAAATTGGATAGGCGTTCACTCAAAAGCAATCTGATCGTTGTCATCATGCATCTTCTTAATCTTCTTAAATGACAATATCAATCCGAAAAGCGTACAAACAGTTGGAAGCTAACTATTCGGGAGCATAGGCGAAGGATAGGGGATCTACTCGAGGATAGCCCTAGTCTGAAGCCTTTTTTGGAGGAGAATTTGGAAACTATATACCGTCTTGCGCGCGTTCAGGCCACTGATGAAACTGGGTTAGCTCATTCCACATTTCCTCAAGGCTGCCCTTATCTTGTTGACCAGATTCTGAATGAGGACTTTTTGCCCGATGGACAATGAAGACGAGCGGATCCCCATCAGTGCACTGCAACACATGGCCTTTTGTCCTCGCCAATGTGCCCTCATTCATATCGAACAAATTTGGGAGGAAAATCTCTTTACGTTGCGGGGACAACGAGTGCATGAACAGGTTCATGAGCCAGATATCCAGACAGAAGACGGGATCCACATCGAGCGAGCCATGCCTCTTTGGTCTCATACGCTGGGTTTGACGGGGATTGCCGATGTTGTGGAGTTTTCTGACACTGGGATCCCCTATCCTGTGGAATATAAATCAGGGGTTAAAAAAGTACGCGAAGCCGATGAGATTCAACTGTGTGCCCAAGCCCTTTGCCTGGAAGAAATGTTAGGGATCCCTGTGCCACGCGGCGCAATTTATCATGCAGCGTCCAAGCGTAGACGAGAGGTTAATCTGATGGATCCCAACCTTCGCAAAGCAGTGATTGATACCATTGAGGCCACTCGCAAGCTATTTGCATCCATGCAAGTGCCGCCACCTGTAGCGGATGCTCGTTGTCCAGATTGCTCATTACTAGAGCTGTGTATGCCTTCTGTCATCAAACATTTTAGTGCTCAGGATCCGTTTTATATTGTGCCAGAACCATGAAACCTATTTTGAATACTCTGTATATCCAAACCCAGGGATCCTATCTGCGGCTAGATCACGAAACTCTCAAAATTGAGGTGGAGAAAGAGTTGTTGTTTCAGATCCCGCTTCATCATCTCCGAGGCATTGTTGTCTTTGGGAATGTGTTGGTCAGCCCATTTTTGCTGCATCGCTGTGCCGAGGATGGAAGAGATGTGGTTTGGTTGTCGGAATATGGCCATTTTCAGGCCCGGTTGGATGGCCCAACGTCAGGTAATGTGTTGTTGCGCCGTGCCCAATATGCTGCCCTCGACAATGCTGTTCAAACTCTGGAGATCGCTCGCCTCATAGTGGCCGGAAAGCTACAAAATGCTCGTACTGTACTCAAGCGAGCTGCCCGCGAAAACAAGGGATCCTCAGACCAAACCCAGCTCAACGAAGCTGCAGAGGCCCAGGCCAAAGGGATCCGCATGGCTGAAACTGCCCCAGATCTGGATACATTGCGAGGTATTGAAGGATCGTCCGCCAGAGCCTATTTTGCCGCCTTTAGCCATATGATTCGTCTAAATCGAGAAGCGTTTGAGTTCACAGAACGTTCTCGCCGCCCCCCACGGGATCCTGTGAATGCCTTGCTATCACTGGCTTATGCTCTCCTCAGTAATGAGTGCGTGGCCGCCTGTGAGTCGGTCGGGCTGGATCCTCAGGTGGGCTATCTTCATGCGTTGCGCCCTGGCAGACCAGCCTTGGCTCTAGACTTGATGGAGGAGTTACGTACCCCATTGGCGGATCGCTTGGTGCTAACCCTAATCAACCGCAACCAGATCAAGCCGGATGATTTTATGGATAGACCAGGCGGGGGAATCTACTTAACCGAAGCAGCCCGCAAGATATTTTTGGCGGCCTACCAAAAGCGTAAACAAGAGGAAATCACTCATCCGGTTTTGGGTACCAAGGTTCCTTATGGTTTAATCGCTCACATTCAGGCCCGCCTTTTGGCCCGCTATTTGCGGGGGGATTTACCCTGTTACCAACCGTTTTTATTTCGCTAAAGGATCGAGTATGGCGAGCATGGACATTTTGGTCGCTTACGACGTAAATACTGAGACTCCAGCAGGTAAAAAACGACTGCGCAAAGTAGCCACAGTATGCAAAGACTTTGGGCAGCGAGTGCAATACTCGGTGTTTGAATGCAGGGTGGATCAGGCTCAGTATGAGAGACTACGTGCCAAGCTGACCAAAATTATGGATCCTGCTTTGGATAGCTTAAGGCTTTATCGCCTGCCTGCCCCCCGCGAAAAAAACTTGGAGTGCTATGGCGTGGATAAATATGTTGATTTTGAGGAGCCATTGATCCTATGAGAATTGGCGCGAACCCCCAGTGGGGGCTGATTGACAGGTGGGTTCGCGAATGGCTGGATCCTTTGCTCTGCCGCGGTTTTAACTTTGGGATGTTGGGTGGGATAAGACGACAGAGGGTGCGAAAGTGCTGGTTCGCGTTTTTGGGGGCTGGATCCCTTGCTGGGCAAGGGTCTAAGATGGTGGGGGCTGCGATCGTCCTTCGGGGCGATCGAGGATTGGAACTGGATCCAGATGATGATCTGGATCCAGATCCGATGGCTGCGATCGTCCTTCGGGGCGATCGAGGATTGGAACAAGATCACAAACCACATAGATCATGACGTTGATCCTGCTGCGATCGTCCTTCGGGGCGATCGAGGATTGGAACGTGTCTCCCAACGACGGGGATGCAAATATTTGGGCTGCGATCGTCCTTCGGGGCGATCGAGGATTGGAACGTCGATGCTGGAGGGATCTGTATTGTTGACAGCGCTGCGATCGTCCTTCGGGGCGATCGAGGATTGGAACGCAAGTAATGCAGATATTTTTTTGACATGGGTACTCGCTGCGATCGTCCTTCGGGGCGATCGAGGATTGGAACTGGTGTTGCCTCCTCCAGATCTGGAGCTCATTGCTGCGATCGTCCTTCGGGGCGATCGAGGATTGGAACCCACTAGAAGTTGCCTGGCTCATCCACGATCGCGAGCTGCGATCGTCCTTCGGGGCGATCGAGGATTGGAACGATTGGAAACCTCAGATTGAGACTGAGGTGATCTCGCTGCGATCGTCCTTCGGGGCGATCGAGGATTGGAACAGGGTGTCGGAGGACAATGTCCAGGATCGGCAACGCGCTGCGATCGTCCTTCGGGGCGATCGAGGATTGGAACTTTGGAGTACCACTATGTCCGACATTTACGAAACGCTGCGATCGTCCTTCGGGGCGATCGAGGATTGGAACATACGCTGCCACCCCACAGCGTAGAGAGGGGATCCAGGCTGCGATCGTCCTTCGGGGCGATCGAGGATTGGAACATAGGAGTACCCATGCCATGTCAAGAAAATATTTGGGCTGCGATCGTCCTTCGGGGCGATCGAGGATTGGAACAATTGGTTAATCCTAATAGGCATAGTAGAC
>JAUQVK010000088.1:0-17207 GCA_039794845.1 Thermostichus sp. DRC_bins_24 | reverse complement strand
CTGTCGTTAGGCATTGCGCCAGGTGGTTTACCCAAGGTTCTGTATTGGATTCAAGCATTGCCATACACCGGGATTACTGCCCCCCGCAGATCCCGCGCTTCTTCAGACACCAAAAAGGCGATCACCCGCCCGAGAGACTCCGGCTTTACCCACAGCTTCGCCCGCTCGGATCCCATGGCGGCTCGGTTGGCCGGTGTATCGATGATGCTCGGCAAGACGACGTTGGCCGTAATGTCCGTGCCTTTGGTCTCGGCAGCGATGCTGCGGGTGAGGGCCACAACCCCTGCTTTGGAGGCACAGTAGGCCGCCAGTTGTGGGCCCGGCTCCACGGCCCCTCGGGATCCCACCGTAACAATGCGCCCGTAACCTTGCTGCCACATTTTGCGCAAGCTGTGTTTGCACATCAAGAAGGTGGTGGTGAGGTTGAGATCAAAATCTTTGCGCCAATGCTCCAAGCTGTACTCGTGGGTGGGCCCCATGGCAAAGCCCCCGACCAAATGAATTAAACCATCCACCCGCCGCATGTTGTCGATCATCTGGGCAATGGCGACCTCATCCAGCAGATCCACCTGCACGAAGCGGATGCGATCCAAGGCCTTGGCGGGCAAGGCTTCTCGTAAAGCAGCAAGGTCTTTTTCTCGGCGGTAGGGCAAGGTGAGTTCTGCGCCGCTTGCCAGCACCACCGGGGTTACCCCCAAACCCAACCCGCCTGTGCTACCCGTGATTACGATCTGTTTGCCCTGCATAGCCTTATTTCCGCAAACCTCTGGACTTTCTCGTGAACCTCAGTTGGCCCACCCTCTTCAACGTAGCGCGGCTATCACTTACTTTCGTCGTTAGGGGTGAGCTTTCCCGGCAAGTCCAGCAACCGATCGCTCAAGGCCAGCCAATCCGGCAGATCCAGCTCCTCGGCACGGGCATCGGGGTTGAGGTCGAGCTGAGTCAAGGCAGCCGATACAGCCTGCCGTTCCACCAAGCCCCCCAAGGCATTCACCAACTTTTTGCGACGGGTGGAGAACCCCTGCTGAATCAGGCGGTTAAACCAGCGGGGATCCCGGGCGGGGATGGGGGCGGGGCGGGGGGTAAGCCGGACCACAGCCGATTCCACCTTCGGGGCAGGCTGAAAGGCTGTGGGGGGCACCCTGCAGATCAGCTCACAATCGGCCAGATAGCGGGTTCGTAAGCTCATGGCTCCATAGGCTTTGCTGCCGGGAACCGCTCCAAGGCGATCCGCCAGTTCTTTTTGCACCAGGAGGACGATGCGCTCGAATTGTTGGACAGGATGGGCCGGGGATCCCAGCACTTTCTCCAAAATCGGGCTGGTGAGGTTGTAGGGGATATTGGCCACCAAGAGGCGCGGTTCTTTGGGCAGGGGTAGGCGCAGAAAATCCCCCTCCAGCAGGTGAAAATGGGACTGATCACCGAAGCGTTTTTGCAACAATCGGCAGAGATCCCGATCAATCTCCACCGCCAAAACCTGGGCGCCTCGGGCCAGCAGCCGTTGGGTCAGCTGCCCTGTGCCAGGGCCGATCTCCAGCACCCAATCCACACCCACCTGCAGCCCATCCAAATGGGCAGCCTCTAGAATCGCCTCGTGAACAGAAGCATCCTTGAGCCAGTGTTGGCCAAACCGTTTGCGGGGGTAGGGCATGAGGTTTTATCGCCGCGTCGGCGGCTTGGGGAAAGGCACCAGGGTAGGATCCGTATCTTCGCGCTCTTCCCGAACCGGTTCCAAAACAGGTGGGTCGGCAGCAGCTTGGCCATCTTCTCCGCTCAAGAGTGGCTTGCGGTAGAGGGGCACCGTAAAGGTGACGGTGGATCCCAGCCCTTCCCCCAGACTGTAGAAGTTCATCTCCCCGTCCATCGCCTCCACCAACCGTTGGCTGATCGCCAGCCCCAACCCTGTGCCCCCGTATTGGCGGGTTGTGGAGCCATCCACCTGACTAAAGGCTTGAAACAACCGCTGCTGCTTCTCCAGAGAAACGCCAATGCCCGTATCAATTACCCGGATACGAGCGTGGAAGGGGTTACCGGGGATGATGTCCGCCCGTACGGTCACCGAGCCACTGGGGGTAAACTTGATGGCATTGCCCACCAAATTAAGCAGCACCTGCAACAGCCGCTGGTAATCTCCCAAGAGCAAAATCTGATCGGGTGTGGCAGGCAGATGAAAGCTCAGCTTCAGGCCTTTCTGGCTGGCCTGCAGGCTGGTTTTGGCCTCTACGTCCTTGAAAAGGGCTTTCAGATCGCAAGGCTGCGACTCCAGCTGCATTTTGCCCGCCTCGATCTTGGCAATATCCAGCACATCGTTGATCAAGGCCAGCAGGTGCAGGGCGGAGCGATAGGCCTCCCGCAAAAAGTCCAGCTCCTCCTCACGGTCTTCGGCGATGCCATCCAGGACCAGCTTGATAAAACCGATCATGCCGTTTAAGGGGGTGCGCAACTCGTGGGAGGTATTGGCCAAAAACTGGCTCTTCAGCTGGTTGGCAGATTCCGCCTGGGCGCGGGCGTGTTCTAGCTCCTTGTTTTTCTGCCGCAGGGTTTGGTTGGCCAGCTGCAGGCGTGTCGCCAGTTGACGGCTTTGATCCAACAAAATGGCGTGGGCGATGGCGGTGCCCAAATAGGTGGAAATGCTTTGTAGCACTTGAATATGGCCCGATTGCCAGATCGGCTCTACATTGGGGTCGAGAATTTCTAACCAGAGGAGGCTGTTGGCATAGCCCTGGTAGGACATGGCAATCACCAGATTGCGCCCCGCCTCGACCGGCTCCTCCTGCTTGAGAGCTTGCAGCAAATGGGGGTAATCCGCCAGACGCAAGGTTTGGTTGAGCAGGGAGGGATCCCCGGCGTGTCGGCGGTACTCAGCGCCAATGGTGAGGGAGTCGTGCCCCACTTCGTAGAGGGCCATCAGGCAGCGATCCACCCCAAACAGTTGCCCCAACTGATCCACCGTCTGTTGACAGAGTTGGCGGATGTTGAGGGAATGGCGGATGTTGCGCATCAGCTGCGTTGTAATCCCCTGCACCGGATCGGGAACAACGGGATTAAGCTGGCTGCCGGAGCTGCTGGCTCGTCCGGCCAAGGAAAAAGGGGTTGCCCCCAACAACTTGCCCACCACCGAGACGGCCACCACCTCCCCTTCCATATCCCGCACAGGGTTGAGGGAAAGATGCAGATGCAACTTGTAGCGGGGGGAGAGCACCTGACATTGGCACTGGAAGGGCTCCCCCCTCTCGAATACCTGGCTAACCTTGGCCTCGTACTCCCCCGCGTTGGCCAGCTCCCAGGGCTGCTGCCCACTCAGGATCTGCTGCGGATGAATGGCATATTTCTCGGCCTCCTCCCAGTAAAAGCTCCAAAAGCGCTTCTGCCGATCCTGGGTGTAAAAAATTGGATCGGGTCGGAGCACACTCAGGCGAGAGCAGGTCACCATGACCAGGAGCCTCAGGCTTTTGTGGAGGGATTAACAGGAGGAGTAGGAGTGGTAGGAGCAGCCGACGGGTTAAGACGAGCAAAGATCATCCGGCCAGCCGAGGTTTGAATGGCGCTGGTCACGACTACGGAGCGGGTTTTGCCCACGGAGCGCTGCCCCTCTTCCACCACCACCATCGTGCCGTCATCCAGGTAGCCCACCCCTTGGCCCGGCTCCTTCCCCTCGCGGGTGATCTTGATGTCAAGGCTGTCTCCGGCAATGTAGAGGGGGCGCAGCGCCTCCGCCAGCTCGTTCACGTTCAGCACCTTGACATCCTGCACCATCGCCACCTTCTTCAGGTTGAAATCGGTGGTAAGCAGCGTTCCCCCCACGGTTTGGGTCAGGCGCACCAGCTTCTCGTCTACGGTGGCCAGGTCAGGATAGTCGGTTTCGTGAATGACGAAGCGCTCTGGATAAGCTTGGCGCAGCGCTTGCAGGGTATCCAACCCTTTGCGGCCCCGCTCCCGCTTCTGGGTGTCGGCTTTGTCGGCGATGGTTTGCAATTCCGCCAGCACAAAACGAGGCACCACCAAGGTCCCCTCTAGAAAGCCCGTCTCGATCAGCTGGGCCAAACGACCATCGATGATTGAGCTGGTGTCCAATACCTTAGCGCTGGCAGCCACTACGTTCCCTTCCGCCCAGAGGGCCGCCTGCAGAGCATAGTTGGGGTTAAACAGCCGCAGCAGGGAAGGGCCATGGGTATCCGCCAGGCTCACCCCCAGGTAGGCAAAAGACAAACTGAAGAATACCGAGGCCAGCGGCTCGATAAAGTTGTTCAGCTCCTGCGGCAGGGGCAGCAAATACACCGGGGCCATAGCCAAGTTGGCAATCACCAAACCGATCACCAACCCCACCGAGCGGGTGATCAGCACATCCGGCGGCAACGAGCGCACGTTGGCCTCGAAGCGACGGTAGCTCCAGCGCACCACAGATCCCAGGGCCAGACCCACCAGGACCCCAAAGCCGCTGGTGACGATGCGCGCCCCTTCCACATTGGCTCCTTGAGTAACGGCGGGAGGCAGCAGATCCAAGCCGTAAAACCCAAGGCCAGCCCCGGCCAACATGAAGATGGTGATCAGTAGAACGTCTATCATAGCGACGAAGGCAGCCCTGCTCGGAATGTGCTTGGGTGATGCTGCTGGCGGTGGGCAAATCTGCTTCTTATTCTAGTCACTTGTGTTCGAGGGATCCCCTTGGACTGGCCGATCGCCCAAAAAAAGGAGAAGGGGAAAGAAGCAGACTATGCTGAGGGGTAGCGATCTGATGCCGGCTTGAGTGGCCTGTGGAGAAATCGCTACAATCAAGATCCAACAAGGCTGAAATCAACTATGGCACAAGCACTGGAACTGACCCCTGCCAATATCGAAAAGGTGCTGGATGAGTTGCGTCCTTACTTGATGGCCGATGGGGGCAATGTGGAACTGGTCGAGATTGACGGGCCTGTGGTGAAGCTGCGCTTGCAGGGGGCCTGTGGTGCCTGTCCCAGCTCCACCATGACCTTGAAAATGGGCATTGAGCGCAAATTGCGGGAGAGCATTCCTGACATTTTGGAGGTGGAACAGGTGTTCTGAAGCTCCTCCAGGTTAGGTCTCCTAATCTGGTACAGATCTCGCAGATCTCCTTCGGGTGACCTTCAGATGCCCCTCCCGGACATTCGGCTATTTCCGCACCGCTCAACTTCCGACGCATGTTTATCCTTATCTCCATTGCCATTCTCGCCCTCCTAATCCTGGTTCACGAGGCGGGTCACTTCGCGGCAGCCAAGCTACAGGGGATCCACGTCAATCGCTTTTCCCTCGGGTTTGGCCCGGTCCTGTGGAGCTACCAGGGCAAGGAAACGGAGTACGCCATTCGCGCCCTGCCTCTGGGGGGCTTTGTGGGTTTTCCCGATGAAGATGAGGATTGTCCCTATCCCAAGAACGACCCGGATCTGTTGAAAAACCGCCCCGTCTTGGATCGGTTGGTGGTGATGGGGGCGGGAGTCATGGCCAATTTGGTCTTTGCCTACCTGGTGTTGGTGCTGATGTTTGCCTCGATAGGGATCCCATCGGTGGCTCGCATCCATCCCGGCATTCTCATTCCCCAGGTGATGCCCGATAGCCCGGCGGAGGTGGCTGGTCTGCGGGCAGGAGATGTGGTGCTGCGGGCCGCCAACCAGGACTACAGCACGGTGGCGGATGAGACGGCAGCCCTGTCGGCATTGAACGACTTTCAGGAGCTGATCCGCACCAGTGAAAACCGGCCCATCCCCCTAGAGATCCAGCGGGGCGAGGGGGATCCCTTGCAGCTGACGGTGGTGCCGCAGGCCCGCGAAGAGTTGGTGGTGATCGGGGTTAACTTGGCCCCTAACCAAGAGACCATCCTGCGTCCAGCCGCAAGCCTAGGGGAGATTTTTTCGGAGGCAGGGGGGGCCTACCAGCGGCTTGTGATGTTGAATGTAAGTGGCCTGCGACAGCTGTTGCAGAACTTCCAAAGTACCGCTACCCAGGTGTCTGGCCCGGTGGGGATTGTCAAGATTGGCGCCGATTTGGCCCGCGACGATGCTGCCAGTTTGTTTAACTTCACCGCCCTGATCAGCATCAACTTGGCCATTCTCAACCTGTTGCCCTTACCGGCTCTGGATGGCGGCCACATCGCCTTCCTGATCCTGGAGGGGATCCGCGGCAAACGCCTGCCCAAGCGCCTAGAGGAGCGCGTCATGCAAACCGGTTTGGTGCTGCTCCTGGGCTTGGGGGTGGTGCTGATTTTCAAAGACACGATTGCCATCGTCACCGGTTCAGGCTGAGAGGCGCGCACCATGGCCGGCAAACGGACACTCCGCCAGCGGGCGGTGGAGATCTTGGTTCGTCTGAAGCGACACTATCCCAACTCCACCTGCGCCCTTCATTACCAGACGCCGCTGCAACTGCTGGTGGCCACCATCCTTTCCGCCCAATGTACAGATGAGCGGGTGAATCGCGTCACCCCCGAGTTGTTCCGCCGCTTTCCCGATGCCCAGGCCTTGGCAACAGCCCCCCGAGAGGAGATTGAGGCCCTGATTCACTCCACCGGGTTTTACCGCAACAAGGCCAAACACATTCAGGGGGCTTGCCAGAAGATCCTGACGGATTTTGGCGGTGAACTGCCCCGTACCATGCCCGAGCTGCTCACCCTACCTGGGGTGGCCCGCAAAACTGCCAATGTGGTTCTGGCCCATGCCTTTGGCATCAATGCTGGGGTAACCGTCGATACCCATGTGAAACGGCTTAGCCGCCGCCTCGGGTTAACCGACCAGGCGGATCCCGTGCGCATTGAAAAAGCCCTGATGCAGCTCCTACCCCAGCCGGATTGGGAAAACTGGTCAATCCGCCTCATCGATCACGGGCGCACCATTTGTGAGGCCCGCAGGCCCAAGTGTGATCAGTGTTTTTTGGCAGATCTTTGCCCCACTGCCCCCCTCATTCAACCGGCAAGCACCCAGGGCAAAAGTAACAAAAGTAAACTTCAGATCCCTTCCTAGAGGTCAAAGCGCCTACAGGCCAACCCTCTGGGCAACCCTGGCTCAAACACCAACCCGATAACATTCCGCCTAGCCCTACAATAGGATCCATGCGAGCAGCAACACCGATTTTGGCGATTGCGGGATTGACGGGGGCCGGCAAAACCCTGGCGGTTCAGCAATTGGAGCAGTTGGGCTACGTTGGCCTGGAAGGGATCCCACCCGCCCATGTCATCCCTTTGGTTGAGGCGATGCGCCCCCGGCATGAGGCTTTGGTGGTGACCCTCAACCTGCGCCAGCCCGATTACCTAGAACAACTCCCCGCCCTCGAGGCCTGGTTCCAAACGGAAGGGATCCCTTTCCTGTTCATGGAAGCCAGCCCCCAGGTGCTGCTCAACCGCCTTAGCGCCCACCGCCGCCCCCATCCACACCAGTTTTCGGCCCGCGGCCTTCTAGAAGCCATTGATCTAGAACGTCTGGCCCTACGCCCAGCCCGTGAGCGCTGCACCCACCTCCTGGATACTTCGGATCTAAATAGCCACCAGTTGCGCCAGCAGTTGGAAGCCCTCGTCCAAGGGATGCCGCAACCCCTCAACCTCAGCCTGATCAGCTTTGGGTTTAAGTACGGTGTCCCTCCCGATGCCAACTTGATGTTCGATGTGCGGTTTTTGCCCAACCCCTTCTTTGAACCCCATCTGCGTCGCTTGACCGGGCAAGATCCGCTGTTGCAGGAGTTTCTCTTCGCCGATCCCGTGACCCAGTCTGCCTATCAGCACATCTTCTCCCTGATTCAGGAGTTTTGGCCCCACTACCAGGCGGAGCGGCGGCCTCACCTGACCCTTGCCATTGGCTGTACGGGGGGGCAACACCGCTCTGTGGCCCTGGTAGAACGGTTGGCCCAGGATTTACAGCCTTGGGTGGCTGCTACCCCTGAACAGGATTTGCCCCGTCTCAGTCTGCAGGTGCACCATCGCCATTTGCTGGATTCCCAGCGGGAGCTGGAAGCCCGTTTTGGCCCGGTTCCCGAATTCAGGATCCCTGAGAGCACCCTAGCGGGAACGGCTGCCCTTCCCTCCGCCCCCCATGGTTAAGCGCGCTACCCCCCCAAGTCGCGTAGAGCCGGATCCCTGGGGTGCCCGCCGCCGCCTTTTTGCCTGGCAACGTTGGTTGCCCGGAACCGGGTGGAAGTGGCTTTCCCCCGGTCTTGCAGTGAAACGCTGGCTAACCGTGGCGATCGGGGGCGTGCTGTTGATGGTGCTGGGCATTGCCATCTGGACAGAGCTCACTCCGGTTTTTCGCCTCAAACAGCTCATCGACTTCACCCTGCGCCTGATCACCACTTGGATCCCGAACAACATCAGCGGCCCGCTGGTGACCGCGATTGGCTTAGCTCTGGTGGTGTTGGGGTTCCGCAGTGCCATGCGCTCCATCGAGGATGTGCTGATCCCGGAAGGGGACGAAGCCCTGGTGGATAAGCTTCTCTCCCGTCGTCGTCTCAGCCGTGGTCCGCGCATTGTGGTGTTGGGGGGAGGTACCGGGCTTTCCCACCTGCTGCGGGGCTTAAAGCGCTACAGCTCCAACATTACCGCCGTGGTAACGGTTGCCGATGATGGGGGATCCTCAGGACGGCTACGGCGGGAAATTGGCGTGTTGCCTCCCGGGGATATCCGCAACTGTCTGACGGCCCTGGCCAACGAAGAAAAACTGCTCACGGAGCTGTTTCAATATCGCTTCCAATCGGGAGATGGGCTGGTAGGGCATAGCTTTGGCAACCTTTTCATTACCGCTCTGACTGCAGTAACCGGGGGTGACCTGATTCGGGCCATCACTGCCACCTCTCAGGTGTTGGCGATTCAGGGTCGGGTGTTGCCTGCAACCCTCGCAGATGTCACCCTGTGGGCGGAACTCAAGGATGGCCGTCGAGTGGTGGGGGAGTCGAACATTGCCAAGGCCGGTGGGCAAATCTACCGGATTGGCTGTGACCCACCCAACCCTCCAGCCCTACCGGAGGTGATCGAGGCGATTCAGGCGGCAGAATTTTTGGTTCTAGGGCCGGGGAGCCTGTACACCAGCGTGATTCCCAATCTCTTGGTACCCGAAATTGTCGAGGCCATCGCCAAAAACACCGCTCCCCACATCTATGTATGCAACATCATGACCGAACCGGGTGAAACGGATGGCTACACGGTTGGGGATCATGTCATGGCTTTGGATCGAGTGGCCGGGATCCGCCTCTTCGACGGGGTATTGGTCCAGCGAGAGCTACCTTCTGAGCGGGCGCTCAACCATTACCGGCGCAGCGGCTCTGAGTTTGTCCTCCTCGACCCGGATAAACTTGCCTACCTTGGCTGTCGTGCGGTTTTGGCCAATGTGATGCAGGAGGACCCTGAGACAGGTTTGGTCCGTCACAATCCAGAACGGCTGGCTGCCATGCTAATGCGATGGTTCGACAGACATCGCCCCCTTTAGGATGCATAGATCGACGCAAACGGCCATTGACCAAGCCGTAAGCCGCCATTCATGATACAAAATACGGACTTATCAAATTCTTCTCCATGCTAAAGCGATTCTTCTTGGGTGGCTTGCGGCGGCGAATTGGTCGCATTGAGGTGAATGGGGCCATTGATGGCAAAACTCGAGAACGTGTCTTGAAGGCTTTGAAAGAGGTGGAGGAAAAACACATTCCTGCGGTGGTACTGCGTATCGATAGCCCTGGTGGCACGGTGGCAGATTCTCAGGAAATCTACAATGCCCTTTTGCGACTGCGGGAACAGAAAGGGACCCACATCATCGCCAGCTTTGGGAACATTGCTGCTTCTGGAGGGGTGTACATCGCCATGGGAGCCCAAAAAATTATCGCTAACCCAGGCACGATCACCGGCAGCATTGGTGTCATCATTCGGGGCAATAACATCGAACGCCTTCTGGATAAGGTAGGGATTTCGTTTAAGGTGATCAAGTCCGGCCCCTATAAAGATATTCTCTCCTTTGATCGTGAGCTGACTTCAGAAGAGCGAAACATCTTGCAAGAGTTGATTGACATTACCTACAGCCAGTTTGTGCAGACGGTTGCTACGGCCCGGAAGCTGAGTTTGAACGTTGTCAGAAGCTTTGCCGATGGTCGCATTTTCAGCGGGGAACAGGCCCTCAATTTGGGTGTTGTCGATCGTCTGGGAACGGAAGAAGATGCCCGTCTGTGGGCAGCCGAGCTGGCTGGGTTGGAACCGGATACGAAGTTTTATGATTTGATCCCACGGCGTATGGGCTTGGCCCGTGTTCTCCCAGGGGGTGATGCATTGGCGCGTCTACATTTCGATGTGATCACCTCTGGCTTGCCCCTTTGGCTGTACACGGGTTTGTGACGTACTCCCGACACTGATGCAAGCCTACGGCGCGAGCTTTACCTCTGGTTAGCCGATTCAAGCTTTTTAGAGTGAGGAAGACGCCCGGCCTCACTGCTGGTTTTTTCTCCTCAAAGAAGGCTTGCTATTTTGGCCATCCACATTTCAACTTTGGAAGCGTCTTCCTGCTGTGGGTGTCTACTCCAGGTGTCGGCGCGGAACCGATGAAAAATCATTGGATGTCATTATGCAATATTTGTTTGCCTTATTTGTTTGCCTTTGGCTCACTCGGCTTTCATCCCGACGCCCATCCTATAGGGTGCGGGACTGGGAACGACCTGTGGTCTACCCGCCGATTAGCTAAAGGTTTCTAACCTCGTTGGCAACGACTCAGATTTTGAACGGGTGCAAGATGACTTTATCGGGACAGGGATGCCTCTCATCAACCCATTTAAGTCTTCACAACAAACCCCGGTAGCGGATAAAGATTAAAATCGCGGCCCAGGATCCCAACGCCACCTTGATCGCCACCAAGATATTAAGAATCGGGATCCAGCCGCCGCTGATCAGAGCCCCCAGCTCGCCCGTGGGCAACTGCCAACCGGCAAGAGCAACGATCGCAACACCGATAAACGCCACCACCGACAGCTTCTCCCACATCGCGGCTCGCCACTGCGTGTAGATCTCCTCCATCCACGTCGAAGAGGCGGTAATCGCAATCAACCCAATCGCCGTACCCCCGGCCACCCCCGCCGCAAAACCACCGCCCGGACTGAGATGCCCCCGGATCGCCAGCTCGACCGCAATCAAGGCGGAAATGGTTGCCCCCACCCGCGCCAGCACCACGGAGGGAATATCGCTAAACTGAGCCACACTTGCCGTCGGCTGCTCATCCGCCAGCAGGTATTTTGCGCCCAAAATTGCTGTCGAAAACACGACAACTTCAAACACCGTATCGTAAAGACGATTGCGCAAAATCAGGCCCGTCACCGCATTGGGCACACCACTCTCGGTTGCCAAAGTCTTCACCGCGTCCACCGTCGGGGAAATAGCCCACTCTGTCCCGCTCGCGTGAACGGCGATAATCAGCCATAACGCCACCACCAGCGTTGCCACACCGTAGAGCCATTTCATGCCGCGATCACCTCAGAAATGAGGGTTTGCTGCGCCAAAATAGCCTGCAGACGAGGTACGCGCGTCATCAGGCGATAGCCAACCGTCTCGTCGGTGGGCTCAAGGGCAATGCTGTGCACCTCGCCATTGCGAAGGGCCGCCGTCAACGCTTCAGGACTCCCATAGGCCACCAATTCTAGACGCATATGCTGCGGCTGCAACCCCTTGCGCACCTGCTGCAACAGCTGCCGCGCCGCTAAGGTACTGACATCCAGCACAGGACTGCCTTCGACAACCCCCAGACGCATACTCAACGACGAACGCACCGCAATGGCGTAGAGCGTAATCGAAAGCATCGTGCCCACCAGCGCCTCAGTTAGCGCCACATCCGCCGCGCCAAACAGGGCATAGATCAAAGCCGCAATGGCCCCCAGGATCCCTCGCATCACCAAAGCATGATAGGGATTCACCTGCGTGACCACCAAGCTTGCCGTCAGGGGCAACAGCAACACAATCACCAGCAACACAGTCTCTTCCATATTGCTCCGCAACGCTAACGCGAAATTGCTCCGCAACGCTAACGCGAAATTGCTCCGCAACGCTAACGCGAACGCACGCTCCTACAACGACTTGCGCTGCGAGCAAAACGCCAGCACATAGCCCAAAATCGTGTTCCAAATCGCCAATGAAATCAGCGCCAGCACCAGCAGGGGCCACTCACGCGGGATCCGCAACAACAGCCCGATCATGATGCTCATCGACCCCAAGGTATCCGACACCGAAAGACTGTGCAGCTTAAACAAAATCGAGCGATCCCCAACCAGGGGTGCCGTTCCCCAAAGCCAAAACAGCACACCGATGGCGAACAATACATAGCTCAACCCCTCGACCAGCCAATCCATGCTACCCCCTAGAGCATTTCCAGACGTTTGAGCACATGGGCCAAAAGCATCAGCGCCGCATTCCCCACCGACAACATCAAAACCCCGACAATACCGATCATCCAATCATCCCGCAGCACCGACACCACCAAAATCATGATGGATGTTTTGGTGGCCAAACTGGCAAATGCCAGCATTGTCTGCCAAATATCCTCCTTCAGCCAAGCGGCATACAGCGGCAAGCACAGCGTCAGGGTCAGTAGAAACAGCAGTAAATTCACACGTCCTCCCGGGGCTTCACCACATGCACCTCATAGGTGCCCTGTTGGGCATCGCAATCAAGCACGATGGTCTTGGGCGTGAAGGTAATCAAAAAGATATCGAGAAACACCAACCCCGCCGAACGATTGGGGAGCGCCTGTTTGTGAACAACCGCCTCAACAGTGTGGGGCTTGAGGATCATCTCAAAGGCTTCCCGGTAGGCCTGCGGAATGGCGAGCACAATTTCCTTGAGCACACGCCCCCAGTCGCGCCACTGCACGGGGGCTGAGGCCTGACGCGGCAGCAGCAGTGTTGCAGCGACGCCGATGGCAATATTGGCCCAGCTCAGATCGCCCGTCAGCAAAAACCAAATCAAAAGCCGCAGGCCAATTTCTAATAAACCCAACTTAGGGTAGCGCGACATGGTTCACCCCAGCGAACAGGATCAACACCAGCACCAAACACAGGTTGTCCCAATCGTAACCACAGTCAGCAGCCACTCGTACCAAGGATCTAGGGCAGACAGGCTTAGGGCTTTCGCTGCATAACCCAAACTGCCAGGCACACCCGCCAGGGTTTCGCCAGTCCATGGGCAAGGCCGTACAAACCGGCCCGAGGGGTTATGCTACCTCTTCACATTTCTTGTTATTTTTCCTCTTGACTTTGAAAAATAGTCTATTTAGGTTCAGGGCGTTCGCCAATCACTTCAAGCCCCTCTCCGTATTCCTCAATACATTTGTCGTTCTGCTCAGTTAAGACTGGGATCCCTGCCTGTAAGGATCTAAGGCCCGATGTCCTTGAGGGATCCGGGATGGCTTAGCAAGAGTTCCGCAGCAGGCTTGAGATGGGGAGCGGTTGAGTGCTGTAACTGGGTGTGAGTCCTTTCTAAAGGATTGAAGCATGGGGCCGCTATGGAGACAGCTGGTGCGTCGTTGGCGGCAGATGCTCCCGCTGGGAATGCTATTGCTGGCTTTGCTGGTGGTACTGCTGCTCAAAGGCTGTGGTGGCGGCGGTGGGGTGCAGTCTTTGCTGCCCCCGGCTCAAAGTCCTAATCCCATTTCGCAACCCACTCCAGGGATCCCTAGCCAAAATCCCACTCCGATAGGGGCCAACCCTTCCACTCCCGGAATCTCTACCCCTCCCGGGATCCCCCTCCCTAGCCAAACACCCACCCTTACCCCAACTTCTCCGGGAGAGCCCTCTGGCCCTGCGCTCATTCTCAATGCCGAGGCCCTCGACGGGATCCCGCTCACCATTGGCCAGAGCATCACTTTGCAAGCCGCCTCCGAGGCCACCGAATGGCGAGACAGCACCGGTCGGGTATTGGGACAGGGATCCCAGCTGGTCTACACAGCCGAGCGGGTGGGGATGGAAACCCTCACAGCCCAAGTCGGAGAGGCGGGACAGTCGCAAGCACGGATTAGCTTTACCGTCAGCACCCCAGAAGCGGTGATTCAACCCCATGTGAAGGTGCTCGGGGATGAGCTGGCCGAAACCATACTGGCTTTTGACCCTACCCAAGGGATCTTGGAGCTGAAAGCGGATGGGCGCTTGCCCACACTACGGGTGGGAGATGTGGTGCTGGGGGCAGGCTTGCGGGTGCGCCCCGTGCAAATCCTGGCTTTGAGTGAACAAGGGGAGCGGCTGCGAGCCCAGGTGCAATTGGCTCTACCCCGCCAGGTGATCAAACAGGGAGTGATCTCAGAATGGCAGGCGGTGCAACTAGGGCCGAATGGGGAAATACAGCGCTTACCGGCTCAAGGGCGAGCCGGAGAGTGTGCTCACCCGATTCGCCGTAGCTTGACGGTGCCATTGCCGGGGATCCCTTCTTATACCGACACGATTGTCATTCCTTCCCCTTTTCCAGGCCTCAAACAACTGGAATCGATTCTAACGCTGCAGTTGGAGGCGCAGGCGGTAGCAGAAGCAGGCTTTTGTCCGGTGTTTGAGTCGCCCCGGCTTGAGTTTCAAGAGGAGGGGAAACTCTTTTCGGGAATCCGCCGCTTTGAGATGGGGGCGGGGCTGAGGGAGATCGAGGCGAGCACCTATCTGGAGCTGAATGGTTTGGCGGAGTGGAGTCTCAGGCAGCGATTCCCGGATCCGCCCCTCACCTTGATTCCGGTGCCTGCTTTTTTTGTCGGGCAGATTGGGCCGGTATCGGTATGGGTGGGGTTTGAGGTGCTGGGCAGCATCCCGGTAGAGGCGGGGGCGGAGCTGTCGGTCACCAATGGCCGGGTGGGGGTGGCCTACGGTGGGGGACGGTTTATCCAGCGGATTCGCTATGGGGATAGCTCTGGGTGGGACAATACGCCGGAGTTTGAGGCGGGGCAATTCAGTCGGATCCTGGAAGGTCAGATTGACCTGAGTGGGTTTCTCAAGGTGGGGGTCAATCCTGAGATTGAGGCGGAGATTTGGGGCTCGATTGGCCCGGCTCCCCGGCTGAAGCTGTTTACTCTTCCGAAGATAGGGCTGAATTTCTATGCCAAGGCGGAGCTGGATCTGTTGCCGCAGGATGTGGTCATCCAGGTTAGCCAACCGCAGGCAGGGGCAACGCTGAATGGCAGACAGGAGATTACCCTCAATGCCAGGGCTGAGGGCGACCCGGAGCTGAGGCTGTTGGCGGGGATTGACTTCACTCTCCGGGATGGCTCGGTGGAGGATGTGTGTTCTCTACCTCAAACCGAGTCTTTATCGCGTGTTGTCCGCCCAGATATTCCAGATGAATGTAGATGTGCAGCGGCTTTACCTCGCGGAGGGAGGATCCAGCCTTTCATTCCTGATGGCAATTTGAGGCGAGGTTGGATTCACATTGACGCAAGGCACGTTACAGGTAATCATCCCAACGGCCCAGGAGATTTATTCGAACCTGGAACCACTCGCGCCGAGTTAGAAAGTGCTGCAATTAGCTTGGTGAAGACGAATAGAATTTCTACACCAGGAAATCCTGTACAGGTTTTTGAGGATAGGATGGTTATTAATGGTAGGAGAGATCGAGTTATACTTGTCATCAATGCAAATACTTGCGAGGTAATCACAATATTTCCAAATAGATCCCAGTGAGGACAAGCACGATGTTATCTTTCATTTTCGAAGAATGTTCTCCTGACAAGAAATTTATCGAATATCTTGACTATGGACATATCACATTGCAAGGCAGTTTTGGCTCTTGCAGCTCAAAAACAGGGTCGCGCAATCTTTATTTAATGATGTCCATAACTTGGCTTCTGGACGGGATAGAAAAGTTTATCACTCAAAAAAAGAAAGAGCACGAATATATTGGAGCTGATTCCTCTTTTGGATTTTGGATGATCCGCTCTGCAAATCATATCTCAGTAACCTCAAGGTTAGGAGGAAGGATCCATATCGAAGATCTAAATGATGAGGAATTAATTCAATGTACGTGGCAAAGTTTGAATCAGTTTCTCTTGTTAAACGAGAAAAGATTTGATAGATCAGGAGAGGAAGGCTCATATTTCTCCGATTTTGATATGGCTTATGCAAACTTCAAGAATAGTTTTAAGTTGTAATTGGCCTCCAGCTCAAAATGGTTTGAGATTACTTAAGGGAACTCCTCATGCGCACGACTACCCTCTGGATCCCAACCTACCCGTCTAAACCCCAAACAAGGGATCCACCCCCAACAAAATAAGGATCCTTGTCTAGGCTGAGCAACCCCAGGCAGGGGCAACACTGAATGGCAGACAGGGGATCACCAAGGTAGATATACCTGTAACAGATCCGATCCTCTGTTCACAGAGCTGCTCTGTAAGCTACAGGATCCAGAGACGAATGGGAAGGTTGTCAAATTCTCACCTGAAAAGGTCTTGTGCATTGGAGAGGTTGAGAGAGGAAGAATTATCTCCGTACCTAATGTAACAGTTGTATTTTTGGAGGAAGGAAATTCTGCCAGTGGATATCAACATATTATTGCTAGGCATGGACAAGATTTTGTAAACAGGGGTATCCCAGAAACTCAAATTATCAATTTCATCTACCAAAGAATATCGCAAGATAGTGTTAAATACACTCAGCCAGGCGAAAAAGGGGGATTTGGATCTGTCTATGAAGTTAACGGAAAAGAGTATATCATTGTTGTTTCAGACAATGGATATATCGTGTCTTCTTACCCATTACCATCGTGAAGAATATGAAAAAAATAATTAGATTAATGGCAGATTATTGTTCATCAGGCTTATGGGCAAAAGGAGGAATGATTAAACATTCAAGTCTTCACATTTCAGAAAAACTAAGCAAACGAATATATAATTGGGTCAGCATATATGAGGGCTGGCTTGATTGGGATGATCCTGGCAACTCTCCTGAACCTCCGTTAGAGGAGCAGGAAGCCTTTGACAAGGAAGGCGTAGAGATATGGAAGCAGTTAATTGATGAGTTAGGTGATGATTATGAAGTCGTTTACTTTGGCGAAAATCGCAATCTTGACAGGCATAATTTTACTTCCGTTGAGGAATATCTAGAATATTGCTCAATGTTAGACAACAAGAACCACCAGTAGATCAGGCAAAAGAGTTTTCAGTTCTCAAGAACAGTTCCATAATTCGTTTGAGTGAGTATATGCAAACCAGAACCCTTCGCTACACTAAAATCCAAACCAGGGATCCACCCCACAAAAACAAGGACCCGTGTCTACGCTGAGCAAC
>JAUQVK010000087.1:0-6811 GCA_039794845.1 Thermostichus sp. DRC_bins_24 | reverse complement strand
TCAACGGCACGAGTTTCTTGGGAGAGGTGATGTTCCATTGCCGCCTTGAGATCGTGGTAGCCCGGCTGCTGATCCAAGCTGTCTCGATGTCGCGGACGGGCAAAGGGCACATCCAAAATTTGGGCAATGCGGGCACCCGGCCCACGGGTCATCATTACAATCCGATCCGACAGCAACAGAGCCTCCTCAATGCTGTGGGTGATTAAGATGACGGTTTTCCGTTGTGATTCCCAAATCCGCTCAATTTCATCCTGCAGAAAGCCGCGCGTCAGGGCGTCCAAAGCGCCAAACGGCTCATCCATCAAGAGAATCTGCGGATCGATCGCCAGGGCGCGGGCAATGCCCACCCGCTGCTTCATTCCCCCCGACAGCTCATGGGGATGCTTCTTCTCTGCTCCTCGTAACCCCACTAAGTCGATGAAGGATTGCACCACCTGCTTTTGCTTGGGCAACGGCATGTTGGGGTGAACGGTTTCCACCGCAAAACGGATGTTCTCAGCAACCGTCATCCAGGGCATGAGGGCATAGTTTTGAAAGACGATGCCGCGATCAGGACCTGGGCGATGCACTTCCTGTCCGTTGATCAGCACTTGGCCAGTCGAGGGTTGCGACAGCCCTGCAATGATATTCAGTAACGTGGACTTGCCACAGCCGGAGGGACCGATGATCGAGACAAAAGTGTTGGCCTCTACCACCAAATCAATAGGGGAGAGTGCTGCATAATCCACCGAAGCTCGACCGACAATTCGATCCATCAGGCCACGGCGACCCGAGTAGATCTTGGTGACTTGGCGCAACTGCAGCTGCGGGAGTCGCTCTGAGCCGATGGCATTGGCAGAGTAGGCAGGGGAAATAACCGTCATGATTTCAGCCCAAACGCGACCCATTGTTGCAACAACCCGAACAGCCGATCCAGCAACAGCCCCACCATGCCAATAACCACAATCGCGGTAATGATGCTGGTGATTTGCAGGTTGTTCCACTCGTTCCAGACGAAATAGCCCAGACCCGTGCCTCCCACCAAAATCTCAGCCGCCACAATCACCAACCAGGCGATGCCAATGCTGATGCGCAAGCCAGCAACAATGTTCGGCGCGGCGGCGGGCAAAATCACCTTAAAAATGGTTCGCCAACGGGATGCTCCCAAAGAGCGGGCCACATTCAAGTAGGCCTGATCCACGTTGCTCACCCCAAATTTGGTGTTGATCAGGGTGGGCCAGATGCTGGTGATGGCGATGACAAACAGGGCGGTATTTTCTGAGCTCTTCAGGATACCCAAGCCGAGGGGCAACCAAGCCAAGGGGGAGACCGGCTTGAGCAGTTGAATGTAGGGATCGATCGCCCGCGAGGTGACCTCCGAAAGGCCCACTAGCACCCCTAGAGGAATGGCAATCAAAGACCCAATTGTGAACCCAATCGCCACCCGTCGCAAGCTCACCAGCAGGTGCCAACCGATGCCTTTGTCGTTGGGGCCGTAATCGTAGAAGGGATCCGAAATCCACCCCCAAATAGCTACCAAGGTCTTGCTAGCCGGTGGCATCAGCGGCGAGAACACCCCAAAGCGTGCTCCTGACTCCCAAACCCCTAAGATCAAGAGCAAGGAAACCAAAAAGAGCGCGAAGGCCTGTTGATTGACACCGGGCAGAACCGAGCGAATCCATCGCCTTGGCGAAGCGGAAGAAGCAGCCATAACACCCTTGACAAGACAAACCTAAAGGCAATCTTAAGAAACGGTATCCCTGACAAACTGTTCAAGCAGAACAGACGGGATCCCTGTTGTCCAGATGGCCCAGTTTCTCTACACGCCGTAGCGCTCGATCTGGGCCTGAATGTAGGCCGCCGGATCGCTGGGATCGAAGGTATCGAACATCAGGGTTTCGATGCGCAGGCTTTCGGAGGGTGGGGTTTGTCCCAACTCTTGGGCCAGCTCACGGGCCAAATCCGTCAAGAAAATATCCTGGGCAATCTGGGAATAATCCGCTCGATCCGCCTCGAGTAGGTTCCAGCGCACCATCTGGCTGGTGATCCAGTAGGCAAAGCTCTGCCAGGGGTAGGGATCAAAATCAATTCGGTCGGGAATGTCAAAAGTGTTGCCCAGGCCATCTTCAAATTTGCCTGTCAGCACGGCAGCCACCACTTCTTCTGGCTGATTGAGAAACTCCCGTGGAGAAATGGCCTTGGCAATCTCGGCACGGTTTTCGGCTTGGCTGGCATAGTTGGCCCCATCGATGATCGCTTTGTTCACCGCCCGGAAGGTATTGGGGTTGGCATCGATCCAGGTTTGGCTGGCGGCAAAGGCACAGCAGGGGTGTCCCGGCCACAGATCCTTGCTGAGCATGTGAATAAAGCCCGCTCCCTCAAACACTGCCCGTTGGTTGAAGGGATCCGGCATCAACATGGCATCGATATCCCCCACCGTCAGGCGAGCCACACTGTCGGGCGGCGGCACAGGGTTGATTTGCACATCGGTATCGGGGTTGAGGCCCCCGGTGGCCAAGTAGTAACGCACAAACAGGTTGTGCATCGAGTAGGGGAATGGCACCCCAATCGTAAAGCCCTTGAAGTCAGCGGGGCCTTTCAGGGTGTCTTTGTACTTGTTGGCAACGGTGATCGCTTGGCCGTTAATGTTTTCGATGCTGGCCAGCTTAATCGGGAAGGCAGCGGATCCCAGGCCCAAGGTGATAGAAATGGGCATCGGGGAAAGCATGTGATAAGCATCCAGTTCTCCGGCAATGGCCGAATCCCGTACAGCAGCCCAACTGGGCATTTTCACCACCTGCACATTTAGCCCGTGCTTCTCGTAGAACTTCAGGGGTTCCGCCATGATGATCGGGGTGGCACAGGTAATGGGAATAAAGCCGATGCGCAGATCGGTTTTTTCTAGGGATCCCTGGGCTTGTGCTGCCAGTTCCCGTTGCCCTTGTGTGGCCGTCAGACCAACCACTGCCGCCGCCACCAACACCTGAGTTAAAAACCGCCGCCGCGAATAGGGGCCAGCCCGCAGGGTATCGGTGAAAAATTCAGAAGCTTGCGGGCCAAAAGCCGCCACCATCGCCTGATCCAGACCACCTGCCTGCCGAATCATCTCCCGCAAAATGGGCTCTTTTTCCGGGTTGCGCCGACTGAACCGCTCCAAGACCAGCGTTTCTAACATCTCGGTGCGGCTGATCTGATCCGCCATCCGCAGCACTTGCGGCTTATACACCCCCATCTTGATCAAGTCATCCGCCAGATCCGCCGGATTTTGGGGCATGGAGGCGAGAAATTCGCTGTGATCTTGTGGGGCATGAAAACCACCACAGGCACACCGTTGCGAATCAAGGGTGAAGCATTTGCTCGTGAAGAGTTGCATAAAACCTATACCCGCTCAGGAAGGCAAACGAAGGAGAACAGGGAACCTAACGGGGATCAATCCGGAGAGCGTTTCGCCTGAGGACAAGTCTAAAATCTCCGCCCTCCACCGCCTAGAACCTAGCTTCCACAAGGACGACCCCAAGGAACCACCTGAATTTCTTGCCGCTTTGGGAATATCCTAGCGGCTTCTCTTACAAACGCCGTGCTCAAATACAAGGAGATATTTTCTCTAAATCAGGACAAAGTTTAGAAGATTCTGGTTTTGCCAGGTTTTGTAGCGTCAGCTACAGTAAGGATGATAAAGATTATGAAAGAGCACGAAACGATCAGACTATCTCTACCCCTTTGACTGCATCCCCTGCTGTTCTCGCCACAGTAAAGGTGGGATCCCGTGCCGCTGTCGAAAGTGGCGGGCAAAATAGGCCGGATCCAAATACCCCACCGCCTGCCCAACCTGCTTGATCGAAGCCTGGCTATTGCGTAAGAGCCTTCTGGCGGCTGCCATGCGCCGTTCGGTGATCCAATCTTTAACGCTGCGCCCGGTTTGTTTGCGCAGTAGGGTAGTCAAATAGGCGGGAGAATATCCCACGGCGCGGGCTACATCCGTCAGATCGATCGGTTCGGCATAGTGGGCCTCGATGAAGGCAAACACTGCCGCTAGTTTGGCTTGGTTGGGATATTGCAACTCGTCAGTCTGGGTTGAATCCGTTGATGAAGGGGGCAAGGGAGTGCTGGAAGAACTGTGTCGCCAGAGGGCTTGTTTGCGCAGGCGGGCATTGATGGTGGTTAGAAACTCATTGACGGTGCAGGGCTTGGTTAAGTAATCATCCGCCCCCAACACCATCCCCTGCCGCACATCCTGCTTGGCCACTTTCGCCGTCAGAAAAATCACCGGGATCCGAGCCGTCTGGGGATCCTGCTGCAAAACCTGCAACACCCCATAGCCATCCAACTCCGGCATCATAATGTCGCAAATGATCAAATCCGGTCGCTGGCGACGGGCCTGCTCAATGCCGATACGACCATTTTCCGCCTCGAATACCTCAAACCCCTCCAGCTGCAAACAATGGAGAAAGATCTGGCGGGTGCGCGGCTCGTCTTCGATCACCAATATCTTGGACACAGGAGTAACAGCACCATCATCAGGGTATGGGTTTCTTGGTAGTCAGTCTTACCAATCCTTGTGGTGTCAGGAGATACCGTTAACCTAGAAGCATTGCAAGGTTTACGGGCAGATGTCCGGGCAACTCTCCTCAACCAAGGTCTTGAAGACAAAGCCTTCTCTGCAGCAGTTGGCTTGCCCCGCCCTGAAAATTCACCCCGAATGGCGGCTGGAGCAGTTGGCCCAAGCTTTGGTGCGTTCGCCTGGCACGGTTGGGGCGGTGATCCTCCTACAGACGACCGAGAGGGTCATGGCAGAAGCTGAGCAGATTGTGGGAATTGTAACCCGCGCTCAGGTGGCAGAATGGCGGCTGGATCCAGCCCAACCGGATCTCCAACTCAAGGATCTGCAAGACCACTGGCTGCCCGCCCAAGTTTTTCAGGGATCCCTCAGTTTAGAAGAAGTCCTAGATGCCCTCTTGGCCCGCTTGGATAGCAACCCTTCTCATTCCCTCTGGGTGGCGATTCCGTTGCCGCAAGGATGGGGCCTATGGGATCCGCTCCCCCAACTGCTGCAACGGTTGGTTACCTCAGGATCCCTTGCACCCAGCCATCCCGACCCAACCCTGAGCCAGTTGCGGCAACAAAATGAGCTGATCCTCAACTCCGCCGGAGAGGGAATCTACGGCCTCGATGCCAACGGCATGGTTACTTTTGCCAACCCCGCCGCTGCCCGCATGATTGGGTGGTCCACTGCCGAATTGATCGGACGCTCCATGCACGATCTGCTGCACCACAGCCATCCTGACCACACCCCCTACCCCCGCACTGAGTGCCCGATCTACGCCGCCTTCCGAGATGGACAAGTGCATCATGTAGTGGACGAAGTGTTTTGGCGCAAAGATGGCACCTCCTTCCCGGTGGAATACACCAGCACCCCGATGCGGGATGAGCAAGGCCGTTTAGTGGGAGCCGTCGTCACCTTTCAAGACATCACCGAACGCAAATGGGCAGAAGCAGCCCTGAAACAGGCCCACGAAGAGCTGGAACGAAAAGTACAGGAGAGAACGGCAGAGCTGCAACGGGCCAATCAGCAGCTGCAGGAATTGAACGAGATGAAATCGCGGTTTGTCTCGATGGTCTGCCACGAATTTCGCACGCCTCTAAATACGATCTTGTTTGCCGTCACCTGCCTAGAACGCTATCGCCATCAACTCTCGGACGCTGCCCGACACCACTATGTGCAGGGGATCCAAGCGGATATCCAACACATGACGCAAATGCTGGACGATGTTTTGTTGCTCGGACGCACCGATGCCCGCAAGCTCACCCCCCAGCCCACACCGATTGAGTTGGTTCAGTTTTGCCAAGATTTAATTCAAGAGCTGCAGCTCACCCACCCAGGCGCCAACATTCAGTTTCAGTCGGATCGTTCCCAACAGATGGCCTATTTGGATCTGTCGATGCTGCGCTCGATTGTGTTAAATATGCTCTCCAATGCCATCAAGTATTCCCAGCCCCAGCAGTTGATCCACTTGCGCCTGTCTTGCCCGCACGATTCCCTTGTGCTGGAGGTAGAAGATCAGGGCATTGGCATTCCCCAGGAAGATCAACCTTATTTGTTCGATCCTTTTCATCGGGGCAGCAACGTCAGCACCATTCCCGGCACCGGCCTGGGTTTGGCCATCATCAAGCGGCTGATTGATTTGCTCTCCGGCACTGTGGAGGTCAGCAGCCAAGTCGGGACAGGAACCCTCTTTCGGGTGCGCCTGCCTTTGCGCTGTCTGGATCTCCCTGTTGCTTCCACCTCAGCACCAACGCCCGCCACGCCCCTCTGAAGGTCAATGCTTCCCTCCAAACCTCGTTTATCGCCAACGCTCAGGCATTGAGGCGGGCCTTGAGGTCTCGGGCGGCCAAGGCATACTCCCCGTCGGCACCATCCACAAAATGCACTTGCCGGCCACCCCACTCAAACACCAAGCAGATCAACAAAGCCCGATCGGAGATGTGGATCCCGTAGATCAACTCCCCCTGCCGGTAGCGGATCTCCAAATAGTCGGTTAGGTGTTGCTGTTGCTCAGGGCTAATGGCGATCACCATGTGCAACAGATCGTCTAGCTTCTCGAAATCGGTTGCCGAGACCACCAACCGCGGATACTTTCCCCATACTTTCAGGTGCAGGCGAATCGGACACCAACCCGGTAGGTTTTCCAACTTCAGACGCAGCCGATATCAAGCCTGTACCAGCGGTGATTCCCTGCCCTGATGAACCAGGGTTTCTAACTGTAACAGTCGGTCTTGGAAGGTGAGGTGCCACGATTGCAGGTTGACGGGGCGACGCTGGGATCCAGCTCCG
>JAUQVK010000086.1:0-76588 GCA_039794845.1 Thermostichus sp. DRC_bins_24 | reverse complement strand
ATGATTACCTGAGCAAACCCATCAATAGCCAGGAACTACGCCTCCGTTTGGCTCGGCATCGGTTTGTCTCTGCATCAGCAGTTGCATCGGTGGGGCCTTGAAGGGATCCCGGAGGGCCTATCGATAGGCAACCCCTGAATGGGAAGGGTTACTCCACCCACACCTTCGGGGTAAAACAGCCGTGCAACCCATAGGGAATGTGATGTCGCAACGGGATCCGCGCCACGGGCCCAGCCGTTAAATCTTGCGCCTCGAGGAGCACCACCTGAGAGCATTGGCTGGCGGCATCGAAAATCACCGTCACAATCCACCCGGCTTCTTCTTCATCCCTATCGGGATCCGGGATGAACACCGGCTCACCCACAAAGCCACGCGGGGCAAAGCTGTACTGCTGGGTACGGCCCGTTTGGGTGTCCAGCTTGAGGATGGCTTGCAAAGGTGCATTGGGGCCGGGAGCGTGGGTTGCGCCGACGTAAAGGTAGCGATGGGATCCACCCATACACTTTGGGTGAATGGCCGGAAATTCTACGGAACGATCCAACAGCAGCTCTCGGGTAACGGTGGCCGCTTTGGGATCCAAACAAAACCGCCACAACTTACCCGCCGGAACTTGGGTGAAGTCAATGTTTAGGTAATCGGCATTGGGTTCTAGGGCGGGGTACTGTTCGTAGAGAATGGCATCCACCACAATCTTTTCCCCGGCTTCATAGCCATTGACAAAGTGAAAAACAAACCCCGGCTCTGTTTCCAATTGGATGGGATCCCCGCTGTGGGGAAAAAGCCAAATGCGAGTGGGATCCCCTGCTTTCAGCGTCAGACAAGTTCCTGCCGATTGCCAACCCAGCACAAAAGGCAGGGGGTTAAAGGCCACCGGATTTTGAAAAAAGATGCGGTAATGGGGAGTCCACACAAAGTCGTGCAAGAAAGCAAAGCCAGGGATCTGATATTCCCGCTTTTCGGTCAATTGTCCTTGTGGATCCAGACGATAAAACAGCAGCGTTGAGTTAAGGGCAGCGCGCACCCCGAAGGCGATTAGATCCCCGGTGGCCGGATCCCGTCGTGGGTGGGCAGTAAAGGGCTGATGAGCAGCAATGCCTCCGGCAAAAGTTTCAATCCCTTCGGTCGCTAAAGTTTCTGGGTTGAGGCGATAGGGGGCGCTAGCTTCCCAGAGGGCCAAGAGTTTTTCCCCTTGGTAGATCACATTGGTATTGGCCGGATTTTTGAACTTTAGATCCAGAAAATTCGCCCACCAGCCGCCTGGCTTCTGCGTTCCAAACACCCCTCGATAAAGCACCCGTCCGGCTTTCTCCTCCGCCTCAAACTCACGGGTGCGCACAAACCGGTTGCGAAAATGGACTTTCCCATCCACAAAGGTAATGGCGCAGATCATGCCGTCTCCATCAAACGGGTGGCCGTAGCGCTGGGTTCCTGCTTCCAACTTGCCCGGCCCATTGCGAAAAAGGGTACCCCTCAACCCGGCAGGGATCCGCCCCTCGAGTTCCGAAATCCAGTAGTCATACTCTTGGAGTAGAGAGCGATAGCCCAACTGCCAGTCGGTGGTGCTATAGATGGGGGTAGCGGCACTGACCATGGGAATGTCTCAACGGCAAGCAACGCCTCCCATTGTCGCTTAAAGTTTTGTAAAGTGGCCAGCTTCTCGGGGTGGGATCAGCCTTTTCCCTAGGGCTCCACGGGATTGCACCACCCCAGCTGGACTATGGTAGGAAATGCCCTCAGGATCCCTTGACAGGATAAACAGCACCCATGTTTGATGCCCTCTCCGAGAAATTGGAATTGGCCTGGAGAAAGCTGCGCGGCCAGGACAAAATCAGCGAAACCAATATCCAAGAAGCTCTGCGGGAAGTGCGCCGGGCCCTGCTGGATGCGGATGTCAACCTGCAGGTGGTGAAACGGTTTATCGATGAAGTCCGGGAGGCAGCCCTGGGAGCGGAAGTGATCATGGGGGTGAACCCCGATCAGCAGTTCATCAAGATTGTCCACGACGAATTGGTCAAGGTGATGGGAGAGGCCAACGTGCCCATCGCCCAGGCGGAGCAGCCCCCCACGATTGTTCTGATGGCGGGTTTACAGGGATCCGGTAAAACCACCACCTGTGCCAAGCTGGCTCTTTATCTGCGCAAACAAGGCAAAAAAACCCTGATGGTGGCCGGGGATATCTACCGTCCGGCGGCGATTGACCAGCTGAAAACCCTCGGTCAGCAGATTCAGATCCCGGTCTTTGAACTGGGCCGAACCGATCCGGTCGAGATCGCCCGCCAAGGGGTGGAAGCGGCTCGGCAGCAGGGGTGTGACTATGTGATTCTGGACACCGCCGGACGCCTGCAAATTGACCTGGAGATGATGGCGGAGCTGGAGCGGGTGAAAGCCACCGTGCAACCCCACGAAATATTGCTGGTGGTGGACGCCATGATCGGGCAAGAAGCCGCCAACCTCACCCAAGCCTTTCACGAGCGGCTGGGCATTACCGGAGCCATCTTGACCAAGCTGGATGGGGATACCCGCGGTGGGGCGGCCCTGTCCATTCGCCAAGTTTCCGGCCAACCGATCAAGTTCATCGGGGTGGGGGAAAAAGTGGAGGCTCTGGATCCCTTCTACCCGGATCGCATGGCCTCCCGCATCTTGGGCATGGGGGATATCCTCAGCCTGGTGGAAAAAGCCCAAGAGGAGATCGACCTCGGGGATGCCGCCAGCATGGCGGAAAAAATGATGACCGCCCAGTTTGATTTCACCGACTTCCTCAAACAAATGCGCATGATCAAACGCATGGGATCCCTGGGGGGGCTGCTGAAACTGATGCCGGGAATGGGCAAAATCAGCGATGAGCAGCTGCAAAAAGGCCAAGACCAACTGGCCCGGGCCGAAGCGATGATCAACTCCATGACCCCGCAAGAGCGCAAAAACCCCGACCTCTTGGCCCGCAGTGTCAGCCGCAAACGGCGAGTTGCCAACGGATCCGGCCATAAGTTGGAAGATGTCAGCCGCTTGGTCAGCGACTTTCAACGCATGCGTGACATGATGCGCAACATGGGCATGGGGGGCGGTTTTCCCGGCATGGGTGGATTTCCAGGAATGGGAGGTGGCGGTGGACGTGGCCCTCTCCCCAGTGGTGGCCCCAATTGGCGGGGACGTTCGGCAGCCCCTCCTCGGCAGCAGCCCAGCCGTAAACCGGGCAAGGGCGGCGGCAAAAAGGGCGGCGGCAACCGAGGCTTTGGTGGCAAGTAAAGAATTGACGGAAGCGGAGAAATGGGTCGATGAATATCCAATCTTTGGCTCCGGCCCCTCCTCTAGAGCAGCGCTTGTTGCTAGAAGGGGTGAGTTGGCAACGGTATGAAACTCTGCTGGCCACTTTGGGGGATGATTTTCCCAACCTTCGCCTGAGTTATCGAGAGGGATCCCTAGAAATCATGTCAACCTCTCCAGAGCATGAAGAACTGAAGAAAATGATCGGCATGCTTTTGGAGGCTTATTTTCAAGAGGCTCGCATCCGCTTTCATGCCATGGGATCCGCCACCTTTCGGAAAGCCTTAAAGCAACGGGGATTGGAGCCGGATGAGTGCTATTGCATTGGCTCGAAAAAGGAATTTCCTGACCTGGCTCTGGAGGTTGTCTTAAGCGGCGGCCTCATCGACAAGTTGGATATTTATGCTGGGTTGGGCATACCCGAAGTGTGGCAGTGGCAAGCTGGGGAGTTCTCGATCTATGGTTTGCGTTCCAGTGGTTATCTGGTGATGAGTGAGAGTGAACTGCTGCCCAATTTGGATCTCAAGGTGCTGGCTCAGTATGTCAACCCTGCCGAACAGTATGAATCTGTCATGGCTTTTCGAGAACAGATCAGGCCCAAAGCTTGAGCAGCCAAAGACACGAATCTCTTCCTTGACCTCATGCCTCTCCACATTGTTTTGGTTGCACCGGAGATCCCTGCCAATACGGGCAATATCGCCCGTACCTGTGCAGCCACCGATACACCTCTACATTTGGTGGATCCCCTGGGTTTTCGCCTGTCCGATCGCTACCTGAAACGCGCTGGGCTGGATTACTGGGAGCATGTCCAGTTGCAGCGCTACCCCTCCTGGGAGAGCTTTACCCAGACTCACCCGCAGGCACGCCTGTGGTGTTTTAGTGTACGTGGCAAGGAGCTTTACACAGAAGTGGCCTATGAATCCGAAGATTGGCTGGTATTTGGCAGCGAGAGCAAAGGCTTAGATCCAACGTTTTTGGAGCAGTACCCCAGTGTGCGGATCCCTTTGTGTGGGCCGGTGCGCAGCCTAAACTTGAGCAATGCCGTGGCCATCGCTTTGTTTGAGGCGCTGCGTCAAATCGCCAAGCGGGATTCCGTTGTCGGTCACTAGTTGTCGGTGGTCACTAGCGGAAGGGCCGTACTCGTGTGGTACTGCCGATTTCATAAACCGGGAGAGGAGACCCGAGACTTTGGGGCTTGCAGTAAGCGGGTTGGAGCGGAGGTGGGTATGGGATCCCTGTGGTGACCGGGGGCCAGTCGAGAGTCGGGCACCCAGGCTTAATCCTTGGATCGGTGCTTTTGCCGGGATTTCATCTGAGACTGGAATCGACTGGCGATTGGGTGGAGAGGATGTCAAAACCGGAAAGCCCGCTAACCTACCCAGATCGATATCCAAAGGGCTTCTCACCCCGCAACCGCCTTGAGCACATGGGTGTAAACGTGTAAGCCGTATCCGAGAAAGCACTTAAAGCCTTAGAAACAATCCTTAGTCTTAACTTAAGTATCTTCTCTCATCTACTGATAGATGTCACACATGGATGTGATATAGTACTCTATGCAGTTGGATGAAAACACTTAGATTTGTGATGGTGCCAGTATGGTCGCAGTGCGTAGCCTTGGTAGCGTCTTGGAACAGCATATTGCAGGTTTGCCCGGAGTTTTAGCCGTGGCCATCGGGCGTAGTACGGATGATGCTACCGTAGCCGAAATTAACTACAATGCTGTAAATTTTACAAATCCTGAGCTGCGTACGCTTACAGCCTATGCCAGTGATCTGCTACGTGCTAACACTCAGTTCTGCCATCTGTTTGACAGCAAGGCCACCGCTGAGAACTTGCTGGCCGGATCCTCAAGTCTGCGGCTGGTGATCAAGGCTTTTCCTAAGTCTCCCTATTTCGTGCTGATGGTAACCAAGGCCAGCACAGAACTTAAGCTGGTGCTCGAGCGGCTGAAGGCAATCCTAATGGACGCTCAACCCCTGTTACCACCCGTTCAGGATGCGGTGGTCTCTACGGCTCAGCAACTGCTCAGCTACGCCCGTCGCTATGCTCCAGATCCCAACTTCGTGATGTTGCGCCTCTCGCTGAAGACGGGTCTACATCGGGAGCGACTCGAAAAAGGATCCCTCAATCAAAGCGAGGTTCGGATCCTCTACAGAGGGGTAGCCGACCTGCTGGGGGTTGAACGTCTGCCCATCGCTGTGTCCTGAGGGATCCGGTCCAATCCCTTCGCCTCCGTAATTTCGCCTCCGTAATTTTGATGGAGTATGGCTTGTGCTTGAGCATCTACAGGTTGACCGCCCACGGAAGCTGGTGTCGTTTTGGGGGGAACCCGTTATTTTCCACTGCCACCACTACAATCTCTTTTTGCAGCAGACCATTGAGGATCCCGACTGGATTGATGGGATCAGCATTTTGCGCACCTCGGCCCAGGAGATTTTTTACAGTCTTTTACATGAGGCCCTGACACAGCACAGGACAAGGGATCCCCAGGTTGGCTTTCAGGTAGCGGCTGAAATCTTTGCCTTTTTGGGGTTTGGCCGTCTGGAGATCACGGGCACCGACCAAGGGGGCACGGTCAAGCTGTACCATTCCCACTATGCAGAGGGCTGGCTGGGTAAATATGGGGAGCAGGTCAACCGCACCAAGCCCATCGATCATTTGGCGGTAGGCTATGCAGCGGCCCTCTTTGATGCGGTATTTGGGGAGTTGGGACACTATGTGGCCGAAGAGACCAGCTGCATTGCGGTGACGCGGGGGGAGCACTGTCTGATCCAGGTGGTGCCAGCGGCGGTGCCCCGTCGGCTCACCCCTAGCCCGCGAATGGGGCAGCTGATCGACCAACCGCAGCCCTTACCGGATCCCAAAACATCGGTGGATTACGATGCTGTCAATGAGGCCCTCTGGTCGCTGCCGTTGATGGGGGATGAGACCGGTCAAATCCGAGCTTTCAACGTACTGCTCACCCGCATGCCTGCCAACTTCTACAACCGGATTCAATATCGCTTTTTGGAGGCGCTGCGGCAGGTCAATCCAGAATTGCTGGGGGTCGGCCAGGATCTGATCCGCGAATCGGGCCATGTTTGTGTTTTCTATACCTTCGGCAACATCATGGAATCGGTGGAATGGGAAAGCTTGGTGCTGCCCATGATTCAGTCCGATACCGATTGGATCCATGGGGGCTACGCGGTGGCCAGTAGCTTGGGTTGGGGGCGGTGGCAGGCGGTGGAGGTCACCAGCAACCAAGATTGTCGAGTGGTGATCGACGGCAACTACGAGGCCAATTACTTTTTGGCCTCTCATCCTGACCGGCATGAGCCCGCGTGTTACTTTGCCCAGGGGGCCGTGCCCGCCATGATGAATATCGTCTACAACGGCAAGGTGGCCGACAAACCCACCCTTGATCAGGCTTTTTACAACCGACTGTTCCAACGGGGTGGGGTGTTTCAGGGCAGTGAGGTGAAAGCTCGCGAAAAAGGGGATCCATGGTGTGAGTTCACCGCCTACCGAGCTTGATTCCTTTATCACCTCTGAGTTGCCCAGAACACGGCGGCGAGAATGTGGGCTGGGGTGGGCGGTTGATATTCATCTGCCCCGTTGCCTGACCTGGGCCGAGCTGGAGCAGCTGACCCAAACCCTAGGGGGATCCTGTCGCCGCTTTGGTAATTTGATCTGGCTAGATCTGGCAGGCGGACGGATCACCGCTTCCTTGGTCACCCCTCGTCTAACCTTGCGCCCACGGGATCCCCGGCAGGAAGGGCAGATGACAACGGTCCTGCAGGTTACTCTGAGCAGGTTGTTGTTCCGCAAGATAGGAGGCTGAAGAATAGGCTGGTCAACCCCAATACCTTGTTTCAGCAACTTGCCGAAGCGGTCGCAAACAGAATTTGGGGGAGAAGCTAGCCTCCATGATCCCCTCCAGAGCCGTATTGCCAAGCTTCGCGGCGGCGTTTCCAGAAATAATTGGAAGCTACCCCTTCCCAATCCACAGGGATCCGATTCAGTAGGTCATAAACCCCCAACGAGCCAAAATGGCCCATCCACTGCATCAGCTCCCAAGGCCCAATCTGCTTCAGGAGGTCTGCAACCAAGAGGGGATCCCGGCCCATCACCCCCAGCAACGCCTGCGCCAGTCCACCAAACTGCACCACATCCTGTAAAAAGGGCTTCACCACTTGGGGCCCGGCGGCAAACATTGCCCCAAACACGCTGCTCAGCAGGCGGTTAATGCTCTCGGGATCCCAATTCTCCCTCTTGAGCGGCGGGATCATCGCCTTCTGAAACATCCAAGTCACGGCCAAGTTGGGCTGATAGGGTTGCAAAAGGGCCAGAGAAGGCTGATCCAACCGTTGCTGAGAGAGAGCCTCGTGGATCCCTTGTTGTAAGCGGGCCAGGTGCCGCAACATCGCCCCAAATCCGCCAAAACTAAGGGGGGACTGGCTGCCACTGCTGTCTCCCACCGCCAAGATGCGATCCCAGGGCATTTGCAAGGGGCTGCGGCGATAGGCCGGAAAAACCCCACACAACTTGCGTACCCAGGTGATCTGGGCCAAATCCACGCCTTGATAGGTGGGCAGCCCCTGCAAGTAGTCTTGCCAGAGGGTATTGAGGCTGGGGCGCGTCGGGTGCAGATCGCAGTAGGTAAACAGATAGGTGGTACGCCCATCACGGGCGGGGAAGGCTTCCCAGAAGGGCTGATACCCCGGTTGCGCCGGGGCAAAGCTATAAAACAGATCCCCCGTCGGCTGAGCGGGCAACCCCCGGGCACAGGATCCCACCACCAAACAAACGCTATCCGGCAGTTGCCCCCTTCTCGCTTGCGCCACCACCGGCGAACGGTGCCCCATAGCATCCAGCAGGAGTTGGGCGCGGATCTTGTCTGTATCGGTTTGGATGTGGATCCCGTCGGGGTGAACGGTGGCCCCCACAAAAGCCGTCTTTTCTAACAGTCGGCCTCCCCAGTGCAAAAAGCGAGCCTTCAGGTGCTCCAGCAGCCCCATCGGATCGACCCCTACATTCAGCACCTCCTCCACCCACCAACTGGGCCCTCCCCCAAAGCCAATCCGCCCTGAGGGATAGTGAGTCACCTTCACCTGTTCCAGCTCCGCCGGGCTGAGCAAGTCCAGCGCCAGCAAAACCTGCAATTCCTGATCGGAGATGTTCCACTCCTGCTCTCGGCCCCGCAGGATCCCCCGTTCTAGCAGGATCACCCGCCAACCCCGCTTGGCTAAGGCTGCCCCCAAGAGGATCCCCAAGGTACCCCCTGCGATCACCACATCGGCATCCAGGGATGCCAGCGGCTGAGTCGAAGACTGCACCCCAGATAAGGGGGGGCTTAATTGCCGCTGGCGCAGGGATCCCCACCAGCGATCCAAGCTGGGTAGGGCTTCTGGCGGAGTGACAAGATCGGCCATAGGTGGGGCGCGAAGGGGAAATAGACAAGGCCATCCTCTTCAGGCTAAACCAGCCCCCGGCTCGACAGGCGACGATGAATCAGAGCCAGGGTATCTGCCTCGCCGACATTGCCCGGAAACAGCACCACCGGCAGCCGAGGAAAGCGCGGGTGATCTGTTGGTGTAATCACCATCGAGACTCCCGGAAAGATCTGCCCCAGCAGACGCACCGCCGGCAGGTTCAGGCCCACACTCAGGGTGTCGTTGGAGGTGATCCCTCCTTTGCTGATCAAGTAGCCAATTTCGGCAGGCAAGCCCTGCACCACCTGCATCAACAACCCCGAAACCCTTTGCCCAAAGGCCAGACGAGCTTCTACCGCCGAGTTGCCCCCGTTGGCAAACGTGAGTTCTTCCCGGCTGGTGTAAACCACAGGGGTAAGCCCGGCCCCATGAGCCCGGTACACTTGGGCGAGGATCTCCTGCAGCAGTTCTGGTTCGCGACCAGGCTGCAACAGCCGCTTCACCTCCACTTCAATGGCTTGGATCCCGGGCTCTTGCAACAGCTGGCTCAGTTGCTGGCTCGACTTTTTCACATGGGATCCGACGATCACCACCCCCGGCTGCTCCGATCTGACAAACTGCCCCATCTGCTCGGGGGGAACCGGTTGTGGGGGCAACTGGGCCAAGGCCGTTAACAAACTGGCGGCACTGCGAAACAAAAAGCGCTTGCCCCGAGAGGCCGCCGCCAACACATCCGCAGCAAAGCGATCCAAATCCGCCTGAGTTTCCCCATCCACCACACAGCAGACATTTCCCTGCAACGCCAGCAGCCGCTCCAGACAGCCGGCACGAATTTGTTCCAAGGTAAACCGTTCCACTTGGTCAGCGGCAATGCGCCCCTGGGTCTTCTCCTGCACATACTCCGGCAAATAGCTGTGGTGGTAGGCAAAAACCGAATCTCGGGCAAATTCCGTCTCGTGAACGGGCACCCATTCTCCTGCCACCCGCAGATAATGCACGCTATCCCGCGTGATGCGCCCCCCCTCAAAAAAGGCCGGCACCAAAAAATGGGCGTCGAAAGGCCCCAACTCCGCCGCCATCACATCGGTTTCTAGGGGGTAATGCCCGCGCAGTGTCGAGTCGGAACGGCTGACAAAGATCCCCTCTGGATGCCCCAACTCCTCCATCACCCCTTTCAAGGCTTGGCAGACCGATTGGGTCACCTGCACCGCCTCCGCCGGCGAGAGGGCACGGGTATTGGTGAGGATAAAGCGAATCGGGGATCCATCCTGCAAACCCAGTTTTAAGGTGTCGGGATCCCAGCGGGTGAGGAGCAAGCAACTGTGCACCGTTTGGGATCCGGTGGGGTCGTCATCCAAGACAATAATCGGGGGAACGGCCATGAGACAGACTAAAGCCACGAAACAAACCAGCAAGATCCGCAGACGGAACCTTTTGCCCTCCTGCAGATGCTTTCTCATCCTCCCTCAGATTTGCGGTCATTCCCGCGCCGCAGCCCTGGAGAAGTTTGTCATCATACAGTGGGGGATTCTTTATATTGTTCGGGATACCCTCTCGGACAACATCCCCCGCCGGGGAGAGCAATGGGGCAAATTGAACTTCAACTTCACATCAAACGAGTACAGCAGGATGTACTGCGCATGGGGGCCTTGGCGGAAAAATCCGTCGTGCTGGCTCAACAGGCTCTGTTTGAGCGAAATCTGGCCGCCGCCGAACAGGTGATGGCCCAAGACAAGCAGATCGACCACCTCTACCGCCAGATTGAAAAAGACTGTATCAGCCTGATTGCTTTGCGCTCCCCCGTAGCGCGGGATCTGCGCTGGATCAGTACCCTAATGCAACTGATTCGGGATCTGGAGCGGATCGGCGACTACGCCAAAGATTTGGCGGAAGTGGCCCTGCGCCTGGTGATGTATCCGCCGCCGCCGGAGTTGGGGCGGATTCAGGTGATGATGCAGCGCTGCCAAAAAATGCTCAGCCACAGCCTGGCGGCCCTAACGGAATTGGATGCGGATCTGGGCCTACAACTGAAGCGCGAGGACGACGCGGTTGATGAGGACTACACAAGCCTTTACAATACGTTGGCGCAGCAGTCTGACATCAAGGGATCGATCGAGCCTATCCTGTTGATGTTGCTGTCGATCCGCTACCTCGAACGTCTGGCTGACCACAGCACCAACATCGGTCAGCGGGTGGCCTTTATCGTTACCGGCCACCGTGACTAACGCCAACGGGGTTTGGCCCGTTTCTTGATGCTCTAACCCACCCTTCTTCTCTCTTCTTTCGCTGATACCCGCAATGGACTTCTCTCGGATTTTTCATCATTTTCTGTCCCAAGCGCCCGACCAATTCACCGACAAAGACACTCTCCTCACCCTCCTGCAAGCCCAAGACCCCGAAGCGGAAGAAATGCTCGAGATTGCCCTGGAGGGGCTGGTGCGGGCGGGATTTCTCGAACAATCGGGGGATCCGCCCCGCTACCGTCGACAGCAGGATGAGTCGTTGGTGGTGGGGCGGTTGCGCTGTTCGAGCAAAGGGTTTTGCTTCGCCATTCGGGATGAGCCGGGGGTAGAAGATGTGTATATCCACGGCAGCAATTTAAGTGGCGCTTGGAATGGCGATCAGGTGTTGGCGCGGGTCACCAAAGATGGCAATCGTCGCCGTAGCCCTGAGGGGGAAGTGGTGGCGGTGATCGAGCGGGTGAATTCCACCTTAGTGGGCCGTCTGAAGCAGACGGAACAGGGATTGCGGGTGGTGCCGTTAGACGACCGGCTGCTATTCGAGTTGGCCCTACCCGAGAGCCAACCGCTTGCCACCCCAGAGGGATCCCCAACAGAGCGGCTGGAAGGCCGTGTCGCCTACGTGGAGGTGGAGCGCTACCCGCTGGGGGATTTGCCCGCGACCGGCACCATTCGCAAACTTTTGGGCAATGGCCCCGATGCCTCCATCGATGCAGACCTGGTCTGTTGTAAGTACAACCTGCCCCAGGAGTTCCCAGCCTCGGTATTGGAAGCCGCCGCCGCGCTCCCCAAAAAGCTCAGCCGTTCCGATCTGAAGGGTCGCCGCGACCTGCGGGATTGGCTTTGTGTCACCCTAGAACCGCTGGATCTGCAGCACCCCCATGGCCTGGAGCCCAATGTGGCCGTCTCCTTGCAAGCCCGGTCAGAAGGGGGCTGGCTGCTGGGGATCCACATTGCCGACGTACCCCATTGGTTGGAGCCGGCCCGCACCGACGACTCCCTTCATCCCCTTGAGCAAGAGGCCCAGCAGCGCACCGCCACCGTCTATCTGGATACGATGGTGCTGCCGCTGTTCCCCCCCGAGGTTCACAACCGTCTGGCTCTGCTGCCCCAACAGGAGCGACTGGCCTATTCTTTGCTGCTGAACATAAGCTCAGAGGGGAGCCTGGAAGGTTTCGAGATCCAGCCCAGCCTGGTGCAATCGCGGGCGCACCTGTCCTATGGTCAGGTACAGGCCCTTCTGGCCACTGCCGCCGACCTCAGCCCCGATGAGGAGATGCCGGAGTTGATGGCGCTGCTGCAAAACCTGCTGCGCCTCAGCCAAATTCTGCGGGTGAAACGCCACCAAGCGGGCGGGTTCGATCTACCCCTACTGGACTTGCTCACCCCTCACTCTGCCGACGAAAGCAGCTACGGTCCCCTGTTGGTGAGCGACCGCCTCAGCGCCCATGCCCTGATGACGGAGGTGTTGTTGCTGGCCAACCAGACCCTCGGCAACCACCTGCGCCAGCTGGGGATCCCTTCTTTGGCCCGGGTGCAGCCCGCCCCCAGCGCCGAAGCTCTGCAGAGCTTTTTGCGCCTGGCCAACTCCATGAAGCTGGATCTGAATTTGCAGGATCCCGACACCGTAACACTGGCGGATTGGCAACGGATTTGTGCCCGCATCACCGCCCCGGATGTGTTGGCTTCCGGGGCCAGCCCCGCTTTGGTGGCGCAGATGTTGGCCACCTTGCCCCCTGTGGAGTATCGCCTACAGCCTCTGCCCGAAGGGGAATCTCTGGGCCATTTTGGTTTGGGGTTGCGGGATCCCTATGCCACCTTTACGGCCCCCCTACGCCGCTACGGGGATCTGCTCAATTTGCGCGCCCTCCACTTGGCCCTGAGCAAAGGACGGGATCGCCGCAGCACGCGGGTGAAAACGGGCGTGGATCTGCACAGCCACACCTGTCACGGTCAGATCAACTGGAATGTGTTGCCGCCGAAAGTACAAGAGGAATGGCAGGAGTTTCTCCAGCGTCAACTGGAGGGGCTACGTCAGGGGCACCAAGTGCGGCAGCAGGCGGAGCAGGAGCTGATGGGCTTAAAGCGCTCGGAATTCATGCAAAAACACTTGGGAGAGGTGTTCCCCGGCCTGATCATCGGCGTGCAAAATTACGGCTTTTTCGTCCAGGTGGATCCAATCCTCGCAGAAGGGCTGGTGCGGGTCAGCTCGTTGAAAAACGACTGGTACGAGTATCGCAACCGCCAACAGGCGCTGGTGGGGCGCAAAAGCCGGCAGCAGTTTCGCCTTGGGGATCGGGTGGAGGTGCAGATCAAAAATGTCGACTACTACCGACAACAAATTGACCTGGCGGTGATCGGAGAGGGCCGCCCCTACGAAGAGGACGACTAACCCCGACTCAGCCCAAGGCGGGGATCCCTCCACAGAGCTGGGTATGGGGGGCGGTTCTCTTGAACTCTTGATTCTGCAAAATGGGCGATACCTAGATCAGTGGGATCGATCAGTGGGATCCCGCCTGGACTCCCCTCCACTTTGGCGGCCAGGGGTATGATCCCGAACCGCTTCTTATGCTTCTTATACTGAATACCAAGCTCTTCTCAAACTCCTATGCAGCCCACCAATCCCAATCAATTTACCGAAAAAGCCTGGGATGCCATCGTCAAATCCCAGGATGTGGCTCGCCAACACCAACAGCAGCAACTGGAAACCGAGCATTTGCTGATCTCACTCCTGGATCAGGAGGGGGGTCTCACCCAAACGATCTTGCAACGGGCGGGCGTGAATCCCAGGTTGCTGCGGGACAAACTGGAGAGTTTCATCAACCAGCAACCGAAACTGGCGCGGGTGGATCAACTGTATTTGGGCCGGGGCCTGGAAACCACCCTGGATCGGGCGGAGGAGTTCCGCAAGGAATACGAAGATGACTTTATCTCCGTCGAACATTTGTTTCTGGGATCCCTGCAGGATGAGCGGGTGGGCAAGCGGGTTTTAGCGCCCTTGGGCCTGACGGTGGAGCGCCTCAAGCCCGTCATTCAAGAGGTGCGGGGCAGACAACGGGTCACGGACAAAAACCCGGAATCCCGCTACGAAGCCCTCGAACGCTATGGCCGCGATCTCACCCGGGCAGCTCGGGAGGGGAAATTGGATCCGGTGATTGGCCGGGATGAGGAGATCCGTCGCGTCATCCAGGTGTTGTCTCGCCGCACCAAAAACAACCCTGTCTTGATTGGCGAACCCGGTGTGGGCAAAACCGCCATTGTCGAGGGCTTAGCCCAACGCATCAATCGGGGAGATGTGCCGGAGTCGTTGAAAAATCGCCGGGTAATCTCCCTAGACATGGGAGCCTTGATTGCCGGGGCCAAATATCGGGGTGAGTTTGAAGATCGCCTCAAGGCGGTACTGAAAGAGGTCACCGAGTCGGAAGGGCAGATTGTCCTGTTCATCGACGAATTGCACACCGTCGTCGGGGCCGGGGCCGGGGAAGGGGCAATGGATGCCGGTAACCTGCTAAAACCGATGCTGGCCCGGGGGGAACTGCGCTGCATCGGTGCCACCACCCTAGATGAGTACCGCAAGCACATCGAAAAGGATGCCGCCCTAGAACGCCGCTTCCAACAGGTGTTTGTGGATCAGCCCTCGGTGGAGGACACCATTTCCATCCTGCGGGGCCTGAAGGAACGCTACGAACTGCACCACGGTGTCAAAATTGCCGACTCGGCTTTGGTGGCTGCCGCCGTGCTCTCCAACCGCTATATTTCCGAACGGTTTCTGCCGGATAAAGCCATTGACCTGGTCGATGAAGCCGCTGCCAAACTGAAAATGGAGATCACCTCCAAGCCGGTGGAATTGGATGAAATTGACCGGCGCATTATGCAACTGCAAATGGAGGAACTGTCCCTGAAAAAAGAGGATGATATTGCCTCCAAAGACCGCCTCAGCAAAATTGAACAGGAGCTGGCCAACCTGACGGAGCGGCAACGGGAATTGAACGCCCGCTGGCAATTTGAGAAAGAGGGCCTGGAGCAACTGCAAGCTCTGAAAGCGGAACGGGATGCCGTGAAGCTGCAAATTGAGCAAGCCGAACAAAAATATGATCTGAACCGGGCCGCCGAGCTGAAATACGGCAAACTAATGGAGCTGGAGCGGCAAATTCAGGAGCAGGAGGCCCACCTGGCCAGCCAGCAATCGAGCGGGGAGCCCCTGCTGCGGGAGCAAGTCACCCAAGAGGATATTGCCGAGATCGTTTCCCGTTGGACGGGGATCCCGGTGACCAGCCTGATGGAATCGGAGAAGCAAAAGTTATTGCGCCTGGAGGAGCATCTGCACAGGCGGGTGATCGGCCAAGACGAAGCCGTGAAAGCGGTGGCGGCAGCGATTCGGCGGGCCAGAGCCGGCATGAAGGATCCCAACCGTCCCATCGGATCTTTTCTGTTCATGGGGCCGACGGGGGTGGGCAAGACCGAGCTGGCCCGGGCCTTGGCGGAGTTCCTTTTCGATACCTCCGAGGCGATGGTGCGCATCGACATGTCCGAGTATATGGAAAAACACTCCGTCTCGCGGCTGGTGGGGGCCCCTCCTGGCTATGTCGGCTACGAAGAAGGGGGGCAACTTTCCGAGGCGGTGCGGCGGCGGCCCTACTCGGTGGTGTTGTTTGATGAGGTGGAAAAAGCCCACCCGGATGTGTTCAACATTTTGCTGCAGGTGCTGGATGATGGCCGCATTACCGACTCGCAGGGGCGAACGGTGGATTTCAAAAACACGATCATCATCATGACCAGCAATATCGGCAGCGATCTAATCCTGGAAATTGGTGGGGATGAAAGTCGCTATGAGGAGATGAAAACGCAAGTCTTGGCCATGTTGCGGCACAATTTCCGACCGGAATTTTTGAACCGGGTGGATGAGTTGATCATCTTCCATGCCCTGACCAAAGCGGAAATTCGCCAGATCGTCAGCTTGCAAATGCGGCGGGTGGAGCAACTGCTGGCCGACCAGCAAATTGAGATCGTCCTCACGGATGAGGCCAAAGACTACGTGGCGGAAGTGGGCTACGACCCCGTGTTCGGGGCCCGCCCCTTGAAGCGGGTGATTCAACGGGAAATCGAAAATCCCATCGCCACCAAGCTCTTGGAAAACGAGTTTCTGCCCGGGGACAGGATCCAGGTGGATGTGGCCAACGAGCGCCTCTCCTTCCGCAAGATCGGCTCCACCGCCGGCAACGAACCGCCCGCCCCCATCCCGGCTGAGAAGGTAGGCTAAGTTCGGGATCCCGAGTGCTGAAACTGTAGAGCCCTACCCCGCACCGAGGGATCCACTTTCCCCTCTCGAAAGGCAATCTGGCCGCCCACCACCGTGAGCAGGGGCCAGCCGACCAGTTCCCAGCCTTCAAACGGGCTCCAGCCGCACTTGGTCAACAAATCCTGTCGCCGCACCGGTTTGGGGGTATGTCGATCCACCAGCACCAGGTCGGCATCGTAGCCCACCTGCAGTCGCCCCTTATTGGGGATCCCGTAGAGACGGGCCGGTGCCTCACACATCCACTGCACCACCTGAGACAGGGTACAGCGGCCCTGGCGAGCGGCGGTCAACATCAGGGGCAGAGCCGTTTCCACCCCCGGCATTCCCGAAGGCGACCCGGGGTAGGGTTGGGCTTTCTCTTCCAGGGTATGGGGGGCATGATCGGTGGCGATGCAGTCTAAGATGCCCTCCTGTAACCCCTGCCAAAGCTGCAGATTGTTTTGGGGATCCCGTAGGGGGGGGTTCATTTGGGCCAGGGATCCGACACGGGCGTAATCTTCGGTGCTCAGGAGCAGGTGTTGTGGGGTCACTTCCGCTGTGACCCAAGCGGGTTTGTGTTGCCGCAGCAGATCCACCTCCAGCCCCGTAGAAAGATGCAAAATGTGCAGACGGTGCCGATAGCGGGTGGATAAATCCAAGGCCCTTTGGCTGGCGATCAGGGCGGATTCTTCGTCTTGAATTTGGGAGTGAACCGCCACATCGGTTTGCCCGGCAAAAGCCGCTTGACGGGCACGGATCCGGGTGAGATCTTCGGCGTGGACCGCAATTAAAAAGTTGGGATCCGTCTCCCCAAAAATGCGCTCGAGTGCCGCTTGATCATCTACCAACAGGGGGCCGTGCATGGATCCCATAAAGATCTTGATGCCACAAGCCCCCTGCACCGTTTGCAGATCTTTTAGGTTATCGACAGTTGCCCCGATAAAAAAGCCGTAATTCACCACACATTTGCTGGCGGCGCGGGCCAATTTGTCATCCAGGGCCGCTTGGTTGATGGTCAGCGGATCGGTATTGGGCATCTCCAAAAAGCTGGTCACCCCGCCGTGGGCACAGGCCCAGGATCCCGTTTGCAAATCTTCTTTGTGTTCTCGTCCCGGTTCGCGAAAATGAACCTGTGGGTCGATTACCCCTGGCATCAGAGTTTTGCCCTCTGCCTCGATAACGTGGGCAACCCCTTCGGGGGAAATGCTGCGGTCGATTTGGGCGATGATCCCCTTGCGCACCAGGAGATCCCCCCGCCAGGGATCCCCTTCCGGTACCAGCAGTTCGGCATTTCGGATCAGCAGCTCGCCAGACAAAGTGCCATCCCCCTGGCGTGGACAGAAGCGGTCTTAAGATAGCACTAACTTTCCCCGAACACGTTTAAGAAATTGGCCAGTAATCGGGCACCCGCACCGCCTCCTCTGCCCCGGGCCAAGGCGGCATGGTGACAATGATGAACTGCAAAGGCTCCGCTCCCGTATTGCGAAATTGAAAATGAGCCCCCAAAGGAATGGACAGGCTGATCCCCGCCTGTAGGGTGACCACCTGCTGCTGCTCCCCCTGCCGCCGCCACAGTTCCCCCTCCCCAGACAGGATGTACCACAACTCCTCAACCGTGCGATGGGTAACCGCCAAAGAGACTTTACCCACGGGCAAGCGACAGTGGACCATGCTGCCCCCCTGCACCTGAGCCAAAAAGCGAATTTCCGATTGATCGGGAGCCATGGCATCCACAGGATCCCCGAGGGCACAAGTCATACCGACAACACCCTGACGAGACGGAGAAGGTGCGCCGGGATTCGGCGCATAAGGTTCGGTCATGGGGCCTACCTACACAGTGGAACATGAGCGGTTCAGCCTGAAGGGCTACATTGCCGAACCGGCAACGATTCAAGCCTACCAGGATCCGCCGCAGTGCTCCCCCTATACTGCATACTGCTCAACCCCTACTGTCGCCGTGAGTAGGGACGCGGGTAGGCTCTAAGCATTTGTTGAGCCCGGTACACCTGAAAGGTTTGTGCCACTGCCCCCGCCCGCATCAGGGGAATCTCGGCCACAGGTTCAATGCGGGCAAAGTAGTCGCCATAGGTAGCCGGGATCCCATTTGGGGGTTGAAACAGCGCCGAGGTGAGTAACAAGCCATCCTGCCCTAGCCAATCCTCCGGTTGCGACCAAAAGGCAAACCCCCGCAGATCTTCATCTAAGCAGGTTAGGGGCTTATTCGTGAGGGGAGCCAAGGCCATGCCGATCTGCCCACCCAAAAAATAGGCATTGGTAAAGACAAAATCAACTTCGGCCAGGGCCTGAGCCAAATCGGGATCCGTCTGAAAGGCCTGCCGCAACTGTTCGATCTCGATGAGCTGGGTGGAGGGATCCGTCTCTACCGGCCACAGCCCCAACCCCCCCGGCGCCTGCAAGAGGCCGTAGCGCACATGGGCCAGCCCCACCCCCACCAACAAAACCACCATCAGCCACGACGCGCTCAACCCCCGTCCCACCCGCCTCCACCCTTCCCACTGGGATCCCAGCAGCAAAGTCAGCACCCAAAACCCCGGCATCGGCCAGGTGGGCAAAATCTGTCGGTAGCCCCCCATCACCGTGAACCCCAGCACCAAGGGCAAACCACAGGCCAGAATCAGCAGCCGCTTCAGATCTTCATCCGTGAGCCGCAATCCTTGCACGGTTTGCAACAGGATCCGTCCACTGTTGGCCAAACTCGCCCCCCACAGCGGGATCCCTAAGCTGGGAAATAGGTAAAGGATCCCCACCCCAGCCGTCAAAAACAGCTCCCCCAATTGATACCCCGCCTCCGGCAATGCCCGTCCCCCCTGAAAGCGGAAGGAGACCCAATCCTGTTGGGCATTCCAAAGCAGCACAGGGCTGAGGGCAATCCAAAAAGCCAGTAGGGCAATCCCCGTCCACCCCGACCCCAAGGCACGACGATGGTGAGGGCTAAGCAGACAAAAGAGCACCAGGCCAAAGCCCAAAGCCAACCCGTGGTACTTCCCCAAACAGGCCAACCCCACCAACAGCCCGATCAGGGCCAGTCTTGGCCCCGGCTGGTAACGAGTGGCCCCATAAACGCCAAATGTCCCCTGGCCCCGCTGAGAGGGAAGCGGGAAAAACTCTTGGCCACAGACCCACAGCGTCGCCGCCGAGAAAAAGATCAGCGGGCTATCCGGCAGCGTCAGCACCCCAAACCCCACCCAGAGGATGGGCGCAATGTTGGCCACCGCCAAGCTGATCACGCCGGCTCGGGCGGAAAAAAGATGGGCCCCGGTGCGGTACAGGAAAATCGAAGAGCCCGTATACAGCAGCAGGGATCCCAGTCGAATCGAAAGGGCCGACACCTGCCCGGTTAAGAGGGGCCCAAAACCCGTCACCCAGGCCACCAACGGCGGATGGTCGAAATAGCTCCAGTCCAGGTGGCGGGTGTAGAGATAGTAGTAGGCTTCGTCAAAGCCCGGGGGCAATGCGGCAGCAATCAGCCAGCGCAGGAGCAAGCTTAGCCCCAGGATCAGCAAAACAACCGCAGGCAAAAGACGGGATCCCTCTTGGCAACTGTAAAGGAGGCGGGATGGAAATTAGGCACTCCCCGGTGTCTGCAACCTCAGGCTAAAGACAAACCCAACTTAATCCCAAGCAGCGCATGGGCAAACAGCACACACAGGATGAGACTGCCCACATAGGCATGGGTGGTCCGCAGAGCGGCACGGTTACCCCCAAAGCCCGTGATGGACAAAGCACCATTCACCCCCAACAACAGTAACACCAGGGATCCCGTCCAAAAATGAGGGCTACTCAATAGAGGTTCCCCTTGCATCACCAAAGACAAAATACCGCCCGTGTAGCCCAAAGCCAAAAACGTCGCCATCCAGGGGGCCAATTTGCGATGATCCAACAACTGTTTCTGGGCCGATTCCGAGAGGGATCCCTCTGAAGCGGCTTCTGCTGCCAGGCGCAAGGCCCGACCCCGCCAGCCCGTCAAGCCGACAAAGCTGCCCATAGCCACCACCACAATACCCATCATCAAGGGGTGGCCCCACCGCACAATCGGCTGCGGCAAATCCAACCCGGCAAACACCTGGGCCACCGGCTGCAATGCAGCAGTCAACTGATCCGACCATGCCGACAGATCCGGCAAAGCCCACCTTGACCCATCCATCGTGCTCCCTCCATACCAGCGACGAATCCACAGTCTTCTTAACAAATCTACTTTAAACTACACAAGCCGGCAGGATGGTTCAGGTGGGCACCGGGCAACGGTAGAATGGCTGACGGTAAAGCGGTGGTTGTAGGCAAGTCCTCGGCCACTGAGCGCTGGGCAAAACGGAGTTATCGACATGGCCAAATTGTTGCTGGGGGATCAATCCTTTGAGGTCGAACCACTTGCGGATGTGCCCACCAATTGGCCTGGCATTAAAGTCATGTCCACCGGGGCCAAGCTGGATGTTCCGGTTGGGGCGGTGGTGAAGGTGGAATCAGAGGATGGCAATCTGGCCGGATCCTACAAAGTGGCCTATCGTCTTGCCCCGGCTTACCCGCGCACCTGGAGACTGCTCCTAGAACGGGAGAGTGCTGCTCCTCCTTCCGAAGCTCCAGAATCTGGCTCTGTACACGTCAGCACATCAGCACCCTCAGGGTCATCCCTGCCTAATAGCGATAAAACCTTCACCATCAAGGTGTCGGGTGTGGTTGGAGGGGGCGTACGCAAGAGCGTCATCGAGTACAAGGTGCCCTTCAGCCGCCTCTCTCAAGAAGTGAAGCGCATCACCCGAATGGGAGGTCAAATCCTCAGCATTTCTGAATCCAATGTCTTGAGCAACCTCAACTGAGGGGCCTTAAGCCCTGACACGGTCTTCAAATGCTCATCCCCAGCCTTTAAACATGGGGAAGCAGCCTCACAGGGCTGGCCTGCAGGGATCCTGACCAATAGTTTATGGGCTACGGCTTTGTGCATCCCCAACCCAGGGATGGTAGGCTGGCGTTGGTTTTGCCGTCCGCAAGACGGAGTCCTTTGGGGCTGAACTTTGGGGAGTGGGGAGGACATCATGACATCTCGACAGCATCCGTCGCGCCTGGGAGGGTTGCCATCGCCAAGGAATCCAGGTTCTAACCCCGCCAACGGCAGGATGGGTGCGTCCCAAAGGGGATCCCAGCCTCGTCTGCCGCAGGGATCTATCCCACGACAAAGCTTTTCCTATCCCCCCCGTCGCCCTCAGGTGCAGCCTCGCTTTAAGCTGTTCCGCTTCGTGGCTTTGCTGGTGATCCTGTTGGGCTTTAGCGCCGGAGCCCTCATGGCCTGGGGCATTGCCAATCCCGATTGGGCCAGCCGTTTGCCGGGGTTATCGGAACCGGTTGCCGAGTTGCCCGCTCCCCGTGCCGCCGCCAAAGCGGCTCAACAGCAACGTTTGCCCATTGTCAAAGAGCCCCAGTTGGAACGGGATCCCTTCGCGTTGGATCCCTTGGCCAGCCTCTCCTACGTGCCGTCGATCATGTACCACGATGTGGTGGCCAGCCGTAAAGAAGTCTGGTTCGACACCACCCTGGCGGAACTGCGGCAGCATTTTGAAGCAATCAAACAGGCGGGGGTCACCCCGATTCACATCGATCAGCTCTACAAGCACCTGCGGGACGGGGATCCCTTGCCAGAGAAGGCCATCCTCCTCACCTTCGACGATGCCTACCTGGGTCTGTACGAAAATGCCTACCCCCTCCTGAAGGAGTACAACTACCCCGCCGCCTATTTTGTGCAAACGGGCTTTGTCGGGGTGCCCACCAGCAAAGATCACTTCACCTGGGATCAAATGCGGGAGATGGATGCCAGTGGCTTGATCGATTTTGCCGCCCATACCGTCAATCACCCTCCTGATCTGCGGGTGCTGGATGATGCTCGTCTGCGCCGGGAAGTGTTTGACTGCAAAACCAAATTGGAAGAAGAACTGGGCCACCGCATCGACTACTTCGCCTACCCCGAAGGGAATCGAGACGAGCGGGTGATGCAATACCTGGCGGATGCCGGTTACTTGATGTCCTTCACCATGGATCCCGGCTTTACGGGGCAATCCCCCAATTTGCTGGAGGTGCGGCGCTTTAACCAATTCCGCATTACGGAGGCGATCATCGGGGCCAAAACGGTTAACCTCAGCCGCAGCCCCGACTACCTGCTCAACGTGACCCAACCGCTGGCTTTGAAGGATGAGGTGATCGATCAGGTGCGTACCCTCACCATTCGCGGCGGACGGGCGGCCACGGTTCATGCGGAGCGGCGCTACGAAGTCAGCACCCTGGCCCAACGCTACCAAGCGGATGCGGGCATCAACGGCAGCTTCTTTTCCATTCCCTGGATCAACTCTGCCAGCAACATCATGGTGGGGCCGGTGATGGCGGCCAATCACAAGACCTTTATTCCCGGTCGCCCCGAAGATGACAAGGTGGTGCGGGGCCGCCCCCTAGTCTTAATGGGCAAGGATCGCATTCGCTTTGTGCCCTTTGACCCCGATACCATGACCAACTTCGCCAATATCCAGAAGTTGATGCCGGATGTCACCGATCTGTTTGTGGCAGGGCTGTGGTTGGTGAAGGATGGTCAGGCCCTCAGTCAGGCGGAGATTGACTCCTTCCGTCTTTCCAGTGCCGAGGAATTTCGTCCCAGGGCCTTTTTTGGGGTGGACGACCAAGATCAGGTGGTGATTGGGGTCACCAAAACCCACGTCAATGCTGCTATCTTGGCCCGCATTCTGCCCAAAACCGGGATCCGTGAGGCCATTCTTTTGGATTCGGGCTTTAGCACCTCGTTACTTTACGAAGGGGAGATCTTGGCCACCGGCCATGCGGGCCCCAACCAACCCAGCCGGCCCGTCCCCCATGCCATTTTGCTTTATGACATGACGGAGCTCTGGGCCGGGGATCCCCGCTCGGAACCGACCGCCACCCCTCAGGCGGGCATTGACGTGGAGGGGTTGGTGCATTTGCTGCCCACCGGCGAACAAGACTCCGCCAAAGCCTACCTGAACAGCGTGCTGGCCGGCCAACGCACCCTGAAGCGAGGGGATCGCGGCTCGGCGGTGGTGGCGTTGCAACTGGGCTTGAGCCGGTTGGCCGCCAAGTACGGACGGGCGGATCTGCTCCCCTCGGGCCCAGATGGGATCTACGGCAACGAAGTAGCCCAGGCGATGGCGGAATTGGTGCTGGCGGATCCTGCCGGTGGGGCCTCAGGCGGATCCCTGAATGCTAGCCCTCAAGTCACCCCCACCCCCTTGGTGGCCGGAACGGCCCCAACCGCTGCAACAAGCCGTGTGGACGAAATCGATGCCCCATTGCTACAACAACTGCTGGATCGGGTCAAGCTGGCCCCGCCCTCGGTGTTGGTGGATACGCGCCTAGAACGGCAAGCCCTGCCCTTGGCTCGCAAGCCGGAGCGCAAACCTCTGCCCGGCATCGCTGCAGAACCCCGACGGATCGCCCCGAGCGCAACTTCTCAGTTGGGTTCGTGATCGGTGATACAGTCATTCCTCAAAATTGTATTTATCCTGTCTAAACAAGTCGTGCTTACCCTACCTCTGGTGGTTGAGCTTGCTGCTGCTACTACGCGTGGTGTGTTGGGGCCTGAATCTTGCTGAGCTTGGCCGGGGATGATGCGCGACGGAGGAGTGGTGATGTTGAGGGATCCCATGGCACGAACTGCTGCAGAGAAAACCCAGGGCGCTGAAGCGTTCCAGAACGTTGGCCAAGAGAGCGGTTTGTTGCAGGCTGCGGCTCAATTGGTGCCGGGAATGCGGGTGCAGGTGTTGTATCCCCCCTACGTTCAGGGGGCTTTAGGGATCCTTACCGCCCGTGAGAATGCCGACCGCTGGTTGGTGACCATTCCCAGTGATCACCAGGGGGAAGGGGTGTTGCTGTCTCTGTCTGCGCCGGAGTTCTTGCCGGCAGTTTGAATGACCCGTGAAATGGCGGATATGCCCGTGGTGGTTTACCCTGTTATCCTGCACTCATGTCTTTCGGTGAAGCCACGCCATGCTTGCTGTTTCAGCTGCTGACCCGTCTCCATCTTCGACCGGTCGGGCTCTTTCCCCGGAGGAGTTGGCCTGTTTGGATAGCCTCAGCTACAACGAGCAGGGCCTGATCCCCGCCATCGTTCAAGATTATTTGGATGGGACGGTGTTGATGATGGCCTGGATGAACCGGGGATCCCTGCAGAAAACCTTGGAAACGGGCCGCACCTGGTTCTGGAGTCGCTCTCGCCAGGCCCTTTGGGCCAAAGGAGAAACTTCTGGACATGTACAATGGGTCAAACAAATCCGTTACGACTGCGACAGCGATGCACTGTTGATTACAGTGGAGCAGGTTGGGGATGTAGCCTGTCATACCGGAGCCCGTAGCTGCTTCTTCCGGCCCTTGCTGAAAAGCGCAAGTAGCCTTCCCCCTGCAGCTGATACGCTTTCCCAAGTGTTCGCTGTGGTGAAAGCCCGTCAGGCGGATCCCAGCCCCACCTCCTACACCAGCACCCTGCTGGCCAAGGGAGACAATGCCATCCTCAAAAAACTCGGTGAGGAAACCGCCGAGGTGGTGATGGCCGTCAAAGACCAGGAGCCCACAGCGATTGCCAGCGAGGTTGCCGACCTTTGGTATCACTGTCTTGTGGCTCTCGCATATCATCAGGTGGATATCAAAGATGTCTATCGCCAGCTCCAAGCCCGTCGTTCCAGCAAATGATGGTCAGGATTGCGATGCAGCCTCTGAACAGCAGCAGCTAGCCAAAGCCCACAAGGACTTCGTCCCGCTAACGCGACTGGATTTACGGGCAACACGGCGCGGACAGGTGGATCTGGAAACGGATCGAGAAACCCTGGCGCACTACCTGCGGGGCCACTCCCAGTGGATCCAACGCTGCTTCAAGCCACTGCAGGTGGAGGCATTGTCTGCAGACAGCTACAAGCTGGAGTTCTTTCGCATTGGCGGGTTGGGTTTCGAGCTCGAGCCCTGTTTTGGGGTAAAAATCTGGCCCGACGAGAATGATGTGTTCCGCCTGACCTCCATTGAGCTGCCGGGCGATGCCGCCATGCCCTACCGCGTCGATTGCCGGGCAACCTTCCGGTTGGAGGAGCTGAGCGGATCCCCGGAACTCGCCGGCGACAGCGGGCTTTCACCCACCACCCGTGTTCATTGGGATCTGCATTTGGACATTTGGCTGGCTTTGCCCGGGTTTTTACAGGTGCTGCCCCACCGATTGGTGCGTCGGGTGGCCAACCAGGTGGTACAAAAGGTCACCCGCAGCATGAGCGACCGCCTCACCCACAATGTTTGTTCCGATTTTTATCGCTCCATCGAGCGCCCCGGTCACCCCTATCGCTTGGTTGCGGTGGATTGAGGGAGAAGATAGATACAGGAAGAGGAGGAACTCTTGTGATACTCTGTAGAGCAATGGGTTGTGGGCAGGCTTAAGGGTCTGCCTTAGCAACAGGTGATGGAGTTCACCGAAACCGCCTCAAATTTTCCGACTTTTGCTGTCACCGTGATCAAGAGGCTGATGACTCCTACACTTCTGGGTTTGTCCAGGGGGTAGGGGTTTTCGATTTTGGGTTCACTGAACGGAGACCTTTGACTTTATCCCACTGGATTGCCCCTCAACACCACGACTGAAGGAGAGGGATCCGTTCATGCTGGGCAGTTGGTTGTGGATGTTGGGAATGGGGTTTTTCGTCGGCCAAATCGTCGGTCGGCTGGGCATGCCCCCGTTGCTGGGGATGATCGGCGTCGGGATCCTGCTGGGGCCCCAGATGGGGAATGTGCTCTCGGGGGAGGTGCTGGCGGCAGCCGATGATCTGCGGGTGCTGGCGGTGATGATCATTTTGATGAAGGCGGGCCTAGGGCTGGATCGAGAGAAATTGGCCCAACAGGGATCCGTGGCGCTGCGCCTGGGCTTTTTACCGGCAGCTTGTGAGGCAGTGATAGTGGCGCTGCTGGGGATGGGCCTGTTCGGGTTGGATTTCCCCACCGGGTTGCTGCTCGGCTGTGTGATTGGGGCAGAGTCACCGGCGGTGATCGTGCCGGGGATGTTGCGGTTGAAAAGTTTGGGCTGGGGGGTGACCAAAGGGATCCCGGATGCAATCTTGACCGGCAGCGCCCTTTCGGATGTGTTGTTGCTGTTGGTGTTTAGCCTGTTGCTCAGTTTTTTAGGCCAAGGCAGGGGCGAAAGCGTCCATCTTTTGGGCTGGGAACTCTCGCCGTTGCAGTGGCTGCCCTTTCAGGTGGTGATCGAAATCGGGATGGGCTTGGTCATGGGCTACCTGGGGGCACGGGCTTTGGTGTCCTTGCTCACCCGGCAAAATTGGACGCGCAACACGGTGCAGGATGTGCTGCTGGCGGCCTGTATGGCCCTGTGGCTGGTGATTTTCCCGCGGGTCTGGCCGTATTTTTCTGGGTATTTGGCGGCGATGGCCATGGGCTTTTTCTTGATCGAGTTGGATGCCCCTTTGGCGCGGCGGTTGCGCAGTGGTTTCGATGCCCTCTGGACGGTGGCGGAGATCGTTTTGTTTGTGCTGCTGGGGGCGGCATTGAACCTCTCGGTGCTGGGATCCGTGTTTTTGCCGGGGATCCTGCTGTTAAGCTTGGGACTCATGGTGGGTCGGGGCTTGGGCTGGTGGCTTTCGACACTGGGGAGCAACTGGAACCTGCGGGAGCGGCTGTTTCTGTTGCCGGGAAATATGGCCAAGGCGACGGTACAGGCGGCGATTGGTGGGATCCCGTTGGCGGAGGGGCTGGCGGGAGGAGAGACGATTTTGGCGCTGGCGGCTTTGTCAATTTTGGTGACGGCTCCGCTGGGGGCTTGGTCCACCCAGGTGTTTGCCCCCAAACTGCTGGCAAAAGGGGAGGTGGATCCCACCAAGGTGGGCAGCCAGGGCAAGGTCAGCTTTTTGGCAGCGGTGGATACCTCTCCTCTGGCGGAGGCGGTGCTGCGCAAGGTGGCGGATTTGGCACGGCGGGTGGAGGGGGAGGTGATCGTGTTGCACGTCACGGATCAACCCCAAGGGATCCCAGCGCAACAGTTGCAGCAGTTAAGCCAACGGCTCTTGGCGGATATTCGCTACCAATTTTGCCTGCGCTCTGGGCCCCTGGCGGAAACGATCGTGGAGATGGCCAGCGAACGGCAGGTGACGGATGTGGTGATGGGCAAACGCGGCCATCGCGGTTGGGATCAGGTGTTGGTGGGATCCACGTCACAAGCAGTGTTGGAAACCAGCCCGATTCCGGTGATCTTGGTGGAGGAGAACGGCTTTACGACGGCGGAGGGTCATCGGAAGCTCAGCGCCAGAGCTTTACCCAACGGACAAGAACCTTCGCTTCCCAAAGAGAGCTAGCGAGGAGCAGCCATGAGCCTCTGGATGCAATCGGTGTGGAGTCACCTCAGCCATTCCTTGGCATCTCCCGGTTTGAGAGTCCCTTTTGCCATTGGCTTGGGTGCTATTGGCGGATCCCTAAGCCGCTACTATCTTTCCCTCTGGTTTGCCGAGCACTTTGGCCCCAGCTTTCCCTATGGGACCCTGATCATCAACCTATCGGGCTGCGGGGCGATGGGTTGGTTTATGACCCTGGCCATGGAACGTGCCAGCATCTCTCCGGAAGTCCGTCTGCTGGTGGGGGTGGGCTTTCTGGGCTCCTTCACCACCTTTTCCACCTATGAGCTGGATAGCTTTAGCCTCTGGCAACAACATCGCTTCGGCACTGGGCTTTTTTATTGGCTGGGCTCCTCCCTGTTTGGGGCGGTGGCCATGGAGCTCGGGATCCTGTTGGCACGATTCTGGAAATAGCTGGAGAACACCCATGCTCGGCAGTGAGGCAACCGTTTATCAACTGGACATCTACATCGGCGAGTCCAATCGTTGGCAGGGTAAGCCCCTTTACTTGGCGCTGTTGGAATTGGCCCGTCAGCGAGGTTTGGCTGGGGGCACCGTAGTGAGAGCGATCGCGGGCTTTGGCCGCAACAGCCGTATTCGCAGCAGCAGCCTTTTGGAGCTGTCCACCGACCTGCCCATTTGGGTGACGTTCATCGACGAGGCGGAAAAAATAGAAGCTTTCTTGCCGGAGGTCAAAACCATGATCTCCGATGGGTTGGTTACCTTTCATCGGGTGGAAATTCTGCATCATGTCCCCTAGCTGCAATAAGTCAGCCCCTGAGTCCGAATCCCATTCCCCATTCTTAAGGAGCCGTTCATGCCCCATTCACCCAGTGCCCTTCGCTTCATTCTGTTGCTGGGAATTGTCAGTCTTTGTGCCGATGCCACCTATGAGGGAGCCCGCAGCATTTCCGGGGCCTTTCTCGGATCCCTAGGAGCAAGCGGCACCGTTGTCGGGTTGGTGGCGGGCGGCGGCGAGCTGTTGGCCTATGGGCTGCGCTTGGGGGTGGGGTTCTTGAGCGACCGCAGCGGGCGCTACTGGCAGCTCACCACCTTGGGCTACTTGATCAACACGGCTGTGATCCCCGCTTTGGCCTGGGTGGGCAGTTGGCCTGTGGCGGCCTTACTCTTGCTGGCGGAACGCACCGGCAAAGGGATCCGTACCCCACCGCGGGATGTGTTGCTCTCGCATGCAGCGATGCAGGTGGGCCGGGGCCTAGGCTTTGGGATCCACGAGACCTTGGATCAGATTGGGGCCGTGGGCGGGCCGCTGATGGTGGCGGCGATGATCTGGGCAGGGCACGGGTTTCGCGGTGGGTTTCTGGTGCTCGGGATCCCTGCTTTGCTGGGGTTGGCCGTTTTGGGACTTGGGCAATGGCTTTATCCCAACCCGAGGGAGTTTGAACCCCATTCTCCGGCACTGGAAACAAAAGGCTTACCCAAGGTTTTTTGGCTGTATTTGCTGGCTGCCGCCGCTGTGGCGATGGGGTTTGCCGATTTTCCTTTGATTGCGTTGCATCTGCAGCAGGTCAATGCGGAGGGGAGTGAGGGCGTGGGGATCCCGTTGCTCTATGCCCTGGCCATGGGCGTGGATGCGGTGGCGGCGCTGGGCTGTGGTTGGCTCTTTGACCGCATTGGGCTGTGGAGCTTGGTGGGGGCGGTGGTGGTGGCCTGCGGCTTTGCTCCCTTCGCCTTTTCCGGTCGCTACGATCTGGCGTTGCTGGGCATGACCCTCTGGGGCATCGGCATGGGGGCACAGGAGTCGATCATGAAGGCCGCCGTAGCGGGGATGGTGACTCCTGAGCGGCGGGGCTTGGCCTTTGGACTGTTTACCAGTGCCTATGGATTGGCTTGGTTTTTGGGCAGTGCTCTCATGGGGGTTCTCTACGATTGGTCTTTGCGGGGTCTGGTGATCTTTTCTGTAGCAGCGCAAGGGTTGGGGGCGGCCATCTTGGTGGCGCTGCTGTTTTCTTCCGCGGGATCCCATCTGCGGCGACCGAGCTAGAGCTTAGCCCGGGGGAAGTATGCCCGCATCTTGAGGCCAATTTTGCCGAACCGGAGTCGGGGCGGGTTTACCGATCAAAAAGCCCTGCACCAGATCCACACCGTGCTCTTGTACCCACTGCAGCTCCTCGGGAGTTTCTACCCCCTCTGCAACAGTGGTGATCCCCAGGCTTTGGGCCAGTTCCAGGATTTTCTGGGCAATGATCGCTTTGTAGGGATCCTGATCCACCCCTCGAATCAACTGCATATCCAGCTTGATCAGGTCAGGGTGCAACTGATGGATCAAGTTCAACGAGGCATAGCCAGCACCGAGATCGTCTAGGGCAACGCGAAAGCCCACCTCCCGATAAAACCGTAATATCTCTTGCAGATGTTGAATATCTGGGCTGCGATCCGACTCGTTCACCTCAAACACCACCCGCTCAGGCGGGATCCCGGAACGAGTAATGGCCCAAACGGTGGAGCGCAAACAAAAGGCCGGATCGTAAATGGCGGTGGGGTTGAAGTTGATAAACAGATCCCCCTCTAGGTTCTGCTGGGTTGCCACTTGAATGGCCGTGCGGCGGGCAGCCAAATCCAATTGGTAGATCAAATGAGCCTGACGCGCCATGGCAAAGAGGGGGCCAGGGCTGACCACCTTCCCATCGGCCTCCATACCCCGCATCAAGGCTTCGTGGGCCACCACCTGACCGGGATCCCGCGCACAGACGATGGGCTGAAAATAGCTGGTCAATCGGTTTTCCGTTAAAACCTGCAACAAAAGCTCCGCTTGGGCCCGGTGTAACAATTGTGGCAACGGCTCCACCCGCCCACAATCCTGCCATCGGGGCTGTGTTTCCCCCGGCAAAAACAAAGCCCGACTGGCGTGCATTTCTTCGGCAGCAAGGATCCCAGCGATTCGCTCTAGGGTGGGTTGCAACCTTTTCCCCCGGATTGGGATCACCAAGCCCAGGTTTTCTAAGGCTCGAATGCCCTGATCTGCCGAGGGTTCAGCTTTTACAGCGTCTGCGGCTAAAGCCGTGAGCAATTTGCGGTGGCTATGGGGAATCGGCAACCAGAGAAACAACCGCCCTGGCCCCTGCGGAAGGACAGGCAGAGCTTCACAGGCAGAACAAGACATAGGGCGTCGGGAGATTGCTGAGCGACTTACACTCAAGTCATGTATCTCATTTTACCAGCATGTCCTGCCTTTCCAAGGGAAATCTCGGAGAGATGAACCTTAAAGTTGGGTTAAGCTCCCTGACAATGTTTGCGCCTAAAGGGTGAAGGGTGCTCGAGAAGGAGGGTTTTAGAAGTGATCCTTCATGCCCCGAATGCGAGCCAATACCCGATCCGGCGCTTGGATCCCGGCGGCAGCTTGTAGGGCGGGTTGATCCCAACGCAAAAAAGGATTGGTGCGCCGTTCTTCGCCAATGGTGCTGGGTACAGTCGGGGATCCCGCCTGGCGCAGGGCCTCCACAGCCCGATAGCGAGCCTGGAGGTCGGGGTTATCTCCATCCACCGTCAGGGCAAATTTGAGATTGTTGAGGGTGTATTCGTGGGCACACCACACCCGTGTGGGTTCCGGTAGCTGGCGCAGTTGATCCAGGGATCCCAGCATTTGTTGGGGGGTACCCTCAAACAGCCGTCCACACCCACCGGCAAAAAGGGTATCTCCACAAAACAGATCCCCACTGTCGGCAAAGTAATAGGCGATGTGGCCGCGAGTATGACCTGGCACAAACAAAACGGTTGCTGTGTGGCCGTTGAACGGAACCGTATCCCCCGCCGCCAACGCCACCGTCTGCCCCGGGATCCGCCCCCGATCCACCCCACTGGCATAGACCGCCGCCTGCGGATAACGGGCCAACAACGGCTGATTTCCCCCAACATGGTCGTGATGATGGTGGGTATTCAAAATCGCCACCAGTTCTGCCTGCAGCTCCGCCAGTTTTTCTAGCACCGGTTCGGCCACCGCCGGATCTACCACTGCTGCTGTTGCCGTGTCAGGATCGTGCAGCAGGTAGACGTAGTTATCGCGCAGGACGGGCAATTGCAGAATGCGCATGGCTCGCTAGTCCTCAAAGATCGCCTGCTCCACATCCCCACGGCTGAGGGAATAGGGAAAGGACAGCGTTTTGGTGTTGCCATCCTGGTAGGTGTAACGCACCCAAATGGTAGTTTCATCCAAGCGCAGGCAGGCTTTCCAACGAGGTCGTTCGCAAAACCACTGCTCCACATCCTCCGGATCACGGGTGCAGCCTTGATCCTCCAACCAACGCTCAATGGCGTGGAGAGGATGGTTGTACAGGGGCGTGTTGGCAGGGGGCAAAGGCATGGCAAGCTCAAGGAAACGCAACCAAATCGGATAGGGATTCCAACTCAAGCACTCTCGATCTCGATCGACACTGAGCCATCAGCCCGCCCCACCCTCCCGCAGCCAAGCCAGGGTGCCCGCCAACACCAAGCACACTACAAAGGTGGCCCCCATCAGCAGTAGAGCACAGATCTCACCCCCCGAGAGAGGCCGGGTTTCCATGCGCAACTCGAGAGAGTCGGCATCGAAGGATCCCAGACTGGAGGTGACCGCTCGCAAGCTGGCATCGTAGGTGGCCCGCTGCACCGGGTTGCTGAGGACGAGATAAGCTTCCTGCAGCTCCTGAAAACGCCGAATCGCCACTTCAGGAGCCAGAGGAGAAGTGTCGGGGTGGTAGCGTTTGCTCAGCTGCCGATAGGCCCGCCGAATGGCCTCAGGAGATGCCCCTGGAGACAGGCCCAGCCGTTGGTAGTAGGTGAGGAAGGTCAACGAGTGCATGCAAGCCTGAAGACGAGCGAAACAACAGGACTCCGAAGAACTCTTCTCTAACGGATCCAGTTCTAATCCAGTGTAATCACTTGGCCAACAGCAGGGAGCCGCAAAACCGGCGGGCACTTCGATGAATTGCCTTGTTGCAAATCAGATAAGGCTAGAAACCCTGTTCTATCGTTGCCATTCTCAATAAGGCTTGGATTTTTCGATGTGCCCTAGCCTTTATTCTTCTTCGTCCTCTTCTTCAGATTTGGCATCTGGGTAGTAGAAGCCGGTGTTGCGACCGGTCAAAATCGAGCGTCCGATGGTCATTGCCCGTTGGGCCTGTAATGTCGCCTTGTGAGTCCAGGTGGCGTAGCGCTTGCGGCTGCGGGATTTGGAGGTTTTCTTCTTGGGAACAGCCATGACCGTGCAGGAGAATACAGCCTTACTAGGCTAGCACTGAGCTTGCCCTATGGATCCCAAAAGTTCGGTTGAACAGGGGGGATCCCTCTGTGAACCCAACCCTGCCCCAGATCGCCCGCCAAGATCCGAGAAGGATATCCCTCTCAAACCCCTGCAAATACCAGAGGTTCATCTGGGATTAAAGCAACCCAGAAATGGCAAAACAAAACTCCTCAGAATCCATGAACCAAGCCAAAGCAAATACAAAGAATCCCATCTGACTATTTCTGCTTCGGTTTTATTCATGACAAACTATTAGGAGGGGGGTGTATCCCACTTTTGTAACCCTCACCCTAAATCCCTCTCCCAAAGCGGGAGAGGGACTTCCAATCCGGTTCCCCTTCTCCCTTCTTGGGAGAAGGGGCTGGGGGATGAGGGCAAACTTGCATAGCTGGGATGCGCCCGAAGAACTAAATCTCCTGGCCTTTTGGGGGTTCGCTGAGATCATCTAGGAGCAGCCTTTCCCTCCTCTTTTTTAGACACTCTTGAAGACTAACAGCCCTTTCGCTAGTCACGTATAACAACTGTGGAAGTTGAGATCCACTCTCTAGAAGGATGGCCCTCCGGGCCTCGCATAGCGAGAGCAGGAATCACAATCCCTGCTGTAGAAAACCCGCGCAAGGGCTGTATTGGTGCTCGTTGAGAGTTCCTGGGAGCAGCCTTTCCCTCCTCTTCAGGCACTCTTGAAGACTTGATCCTAGAAATCCTTTTGCGCGAATCCTGGAGAAAGGGATCCCTGTTGACCCTCTCTTTTTAAGGTTTGAGGATGAGTTTTTGTCGGTTGGATTCAGATTTTCAGATCTCTTTCCTCGCGATCCCACTGCATCCAATTTGGATAGATCAAAGACTTGCTTTTGTGTCAACTCTCTTTTCCACACTCTGGAGGAATTATGCTCATTGTGGATGAACATCAAAAACTGGCGGAGCGGTTGGTTGCACAAGCGATCCTGGCTCCTTCTAGCCACAACACCCAGCCCTGGTGGTTTCGCGTCGCTGCCAATCAAATTGACCTGTTCGCCGATCGCACGCGCACCTTGCCCGTCAGTGATCCCGAAGATCGAGAACTGACCCTTAGCTGTGGCTGTGCCCTGATGAACCTACGCATTGCCGCCGCCAGTCAACAGTTTGGAACACAGGTGGAACTCTTGCCCGATCCTGCCGATCCCGATTGGCTGGCCCGGCTGACCCTAATTCCAGGGGGGGCGCTGGCGGCTTCTGACGCAGGCTTGGTGGAGTTCATTCCGCTGCGGCACACCTATCGCAAACCGTTTGCAGATCGTCCTGTCGAACCGACTCTCCTGCAAACCCTTCGGGTTTTGCTCACGGCTTGCCAAATGGGGTTACAGGCTTCCTATCTCAATCAGCCGCTACAGGTGCAGGCATTGCGTCCAGAGGTGCAAAAACTTGTGGAGGGTTCTGGATCCCCGCAAATTCTCTTGCGCCTTGGCTATCCACTAGAAAGGGTTGCCGACACTCCCCGCCGCCGCTTAGAGGAGGTCATTGCCTCTTCAAGGCCATCTCCTCTCTCTAGCCCATCACCTTCTTATTCAGGAGTTCAGCCATGGTCAAGATCCTCGGCCTCATCTTGCTTGGGGTTGTTGTGTTGATCCTCCTGGGGATTTTGTATGGGGGATCCCGTTGGCAGGCCCATACCCAAGCCCTCCTTGCTGGCCTCAACAGCCAGGAGCCATCCCCCACCCACTATGACCCAAGTGAACTAGAGGGGCTCCCCGCTCCGGTACAACGGTATTTCCGCACCGTCCTATCGGCAGGTCAACCACTCGTACAATCGGTGCGCCTCAAGCACAAGGGGACTTTCAACCTGAGCGCAAGTGGCGAACAATGGCGACCTTTCACCTCTGAGCAATGGGTAACCACCCGCTCGCCTGGGTTCCTGTGGAATGCCCAAGTGACCATGGCGCCGGGAATGATGGCACGGGTTCATGATGCCTACATTCAGGGAGAAGGGATCCTGCACGCCACCCTGTTTGGCCTGATCCCTTTGGTGAATCTGCGCGACCGAGACCAAACAGCCACCGGGGAGCTGATGCGCTGGTTTGCCGAAACGCCCTGGTATCCGACGGCCTTGCTGCCCAGCCAAGGGGTACGCTGGGATCCTGTGGATAACGCTTCTGCTTGGGCGACCTACCAAGATGGCCCTTTGAGCCTTACAGCCCTTCCGCTAGGCACCTACAACCGTAGAAGCCAAGAACTTCCCCTTGCAGCCGACACAGGAAGCGCAAGTCCTGCTATGGAAAACCCGCGCAAAGGCTGTAAACTGCTTTTTCGCTTCAACGAAGCCGGACTGATCCAATCGGTACGGGCAGAAGCCCGTGGGCGCACCGTGAACGGAGAGATCATCCCCACCCCTTGGGAAGGCCATTGGTCAAACTACGAACGGCGGCAGGGCCTGTTGGTACCCACCTCAGGAGAAGTGGCCTGGATCTTGCCGGATGGAGCACACCCCTACTGGCGGGGGCAAATCACCGAAACCGCCTACGAATTTTCTCAGTAAACCTACGGATGCTGCCTGTCTGAAAAAGCAATTATCTCACCTCATCGCTCCCAACCTTGAGAAACTCTACGGATAGAATCTGCTCGCATGGGAAGAACAGCACGGAACCCAATTCAAAAATATACAGCACAAGAAGCAGTCTGCACGAGGAATTACACAGACAGCTCTGCACAATGATATCCAATCCTCAGCCACACTAGCCTGTCTGAATCGCCAAATGACTCGAGCCTGCAAAACCCCTTGGCCAGCAGGCCTCTGGAAGAATACTTAATAAATCTTGACTACTTTCTGTTAACCAGCCTGGCATCAAAGTAGAAACCGCTTTTCAGCGGCATTGAAGCGGAGATCCGCAAAAACCTGTAGTCTGCGACACTGATTTTTGAGGAACGTGCGGTGCTAAACTTCAGCTGCAGGCAGGGGCCTGTTTTTTGTTGTTCTAACGCAACTACAGGGGGCTAGCAGCTATGACAACAACTCAAGAGTTACCGCTCTGGGTGCAGGATCGTGAGGAGGTGTTGAAGCACGATGAGGGAGTAGAATGGCGTGATGGCCAGCGGCCAGACTATTCCCGAACCAATGCTTTTCTAGAACAAGAGCGGAAATGTAACCATGCAGAAGGCTCTTTGAATGCCATTGCCCATAACTTGGTGCGGGCGTTTGAAATGGAAGCCTCGTTCAAAACCAATACACAGCAGTGGCTTTCTATCGTTGCCGATAAGTTTCGCATGAGCACCAATGGCGGGAAAGAATATACCGCTGAAGATATTGTCGAGCGTGGCACTTACAACCTCTTCTTGGAAGACTCCGAGCACTATCGTGCTTCTGAAGAAACCTTTGAATCTTCCTACAATCTTTTCCATACAGCTTTCCCCGATGGCTTCCACTGGGAGCTGATCGAAGTGGTCGCTGGCCCTCCCAATGTTGTTTTTAAGTGGAGACACTGGGGCACCTTTAAGGGAGAGTACAAAGGTCATCAGCCTACCGGAGAAACGATTGAAGTGGTTGGTCTCAGCATTGCTAAGGTGACCGATGATCTAAAGATCGAATCCGTAGAACACTTTTTTGATACCAACAATATGTTGATGAAGCTGACCAGCGGCAAGTGCCCCGTTAGCCACTAAACCGTATTTCTAACCCTAGAGAACTAGCTTTTGATGGGTTGCCCAGCTTTTGGGCAGCCCCTTTTTACGTTGAGCATGGAGGAACAATAGCTGCCATCCGCCCCTCGGAACGGTTGAGGGATAACAACTCCTGTAGCCAAACCTCTTGGGCCTCTTTTCCAATAGTCTTTCTTGTGGTCGGTAGAGGACAGAACACCGTCTGAGAACAACCGGTACCAACTGTTGAGCCTACTCGCATCCAAGTGATATTCGTCACTGCCCTGAGGTTATTTTGGGTACAGGCTGTGAGAAGTCATCCCCCCGCACTAGGAGATCGTTCAACCATGCGCACCCTTTCTGCCGCTTTATTGTTAGGGATCCCTTTGCTGGGTTTGGCGGGGATCCCTGTAAGGGCGCAATCGGCCAATCCGGCCCTCTGCCAGCAATTTCCGCAGGATATCCGCTGTAATCTCTCGGCCCCTAGTCAAAGTGGACAAGCGCCGCAGCCCACCTCCCGTCCTCGCATTGCGGTCTTGGATTTTGACTTCAGCAGCCTTAGCAATCCCTACAGCGTTCCCAATGCTTCACGGGGAGTCAGCGATGTGTTGGTGGATCGGCTGGTTAAGGATGGCACCTTTTCGGTGATCGAACGCTCGCGACTAGAGGCGATCTTGGCGGAGCAAAACCTGGGACTGTCAGGTCGGCTGGATGCCGGCACAGCCGCTCAGGTGGGGCGGATCTTGGGAGTAGATGCCGTGATCATCGGCAGTGTGACGCAGTTCGATGTGTCGGTGCGTCGTTCAGGGGGCGGAGCGCCGATCCTGACCCCGTTTGGAAGTTTTCCCATAGCGGTTGGGGCGGAGTCGGTGGATGCCGATGCCAATGTGCAGCTGAATGTGCGGATGGTGAGCACCAGTACCGCCGAAATTTTGATGGTAGCCGAGGGCAAGGGCAACGTTAGCCAGTCGGATAGCACCGTTACCGTAGCTGGCTTTGGGGGCGGCTCTGCCACCAGCAATGAAGAAAAACTGCTGGTTTTGGCCACCCAACAGGCTGTGGAGCAAATTGCCGGGCAGTTGGCGGGTTCTGCGGGTCGTTTGGCCGCTCAGCCCCGTTCTTTACCCACGGTGGATGCCCTGGTGGCGGATGTCTACGGCAATCAGGTGATTTTGAACAAGGGCAGCCGCGATGGTTATCAGGTGGGGTTGATTCTTTCGGTGGAGCGCGTGGTGCGAGAGGTTACAGATCCGGCGACAGGGGCCGTTTTGCGCAAATTGACCGAGCCGGCCGGACAGATCCAACTCACGGAAGTGGATGATGGCTCCAGTGTGGGGCGCATTCTCAGTGGGGCAGGATTCACCGTGGGGGATGTGGCTAAACCTCTCCGGTGAACCTCTTTGCACTCCAGCAGAGAGCCTTAATCTAGGTCGGAATCGTAATCGTACGCCTGATCGTCGGCAGCACTGCGTAAGTAGCGGCGCTCCGTTTGACGGGCGGGATCCGCCTGGGGCCATTTCTTGCCGATTTGAATGGCGAGAAAAGCTAGAAGGGCAACCAAAGCCGCCAAGGTGAGGATCGGGATCACCAAAACCACAACGGCCACCAGCACATAGATCAACACCTTGGGCACGGTCGGATCCATTCCCCAGCGCCTGCTGCGCACCCAACCCGTCAGGCGATGATCCAGCTCCCACAGGCGAGGTTTGCTCTCCTCGAAGATCTCTGCCAGGATCGGCCACAGGCGACGGAGGTTGCCCTGGGTTCGCGTTCTAAGGTTCCGCGTTGAGCGCTCCATAGGGATCCCTTGCCAGCTTCAGCCTTATCCTAGCCCAGGCCGGAACCGGAGGATCTAGGCTCTGCCCGCGTTGCCACAAGCAGCTCCCAGGGGATGTAAATTTGTTTGAACATTTGGATTTGGGATTTTGGAGGCTTTGCGGGACTACAGTACACTGAGGGCACTTGCGCAGTGGTGTTGCTGCCACGCCAATTCGGTAAACCCTTTTTCAACCTGCTCGACTGGAGAACGCTAATGGCTCACTCGGTCAAGATCTACGACACCTGCATCGGCTGCACTCAATGTGTACGGGCTTGCCCCACCGATGTGTTGGAGATGGTGCCCTGGAAGGGTAACAACAAGGCCGGGATGATCGCGGCCTCCCCTCGCACAGAAGATTGTGTCGGCTGCAAACGCTGTGAAACCGCTTGTCCCACTGATTTCTTGAGCATCCGGGTCTACCTTGGCCCCGAAACCACCCGCAGCATGGGCTTGGCCTACTGAGCTTGGCTGTTGGCTATAACCTTACCCATCCTGACCGGGGGGATCCGTCCCCCCTCTTTATGTTTTACTGGATGTTTTACTGGAACATGCTGCCGGGTTGCTGGAACTCCGGGCGCTCTGAGGAGTCGTGGATGCCGCCCATCAGCAAGCCCAGCCGTTCTTCTGTCGCTTCTGCAGGGGAAAGCTCTCCGGCAATGCGGCCTTCGTGGAGGACCAGGATCCGATCCGACAAGCTGATCACTTCGTTCAAGTCAGCCGATACCAGCAGCACCGCCATACCCTGAGCCCGGGCTTGTACTATACGCCGATGAATGGCCTCGATCGCCCCCACATCCACCCCCCGCGTCGGCTGGGCCGCCACCAATACCCTGGGGCCACAGGAGAGCTCCCGCCCAACAATGATTTTTTGGGCATTGCCCCCGGAGTAGCGTCGTGCGGTCAGGGAAATGCTGCGCGGTCGCACATCAAAGGTATCCACCACTTTCTCGGCGTGTTGGGTAATGGAATCCTCGTTGAAAAAGCCCAGCCACCCGGTATAGGGTTTTTGATGGTGATCCCCTAGAATCAGGTTGTCTCGCGTCGAGAAATCCAGCACCAACCCCCGCACATTGCGATCCTCCGGGATATGGCTCAAGCCCCAGTGGCGCACCTGCCGGGCAGACGGAGAGAGGGCACTTGACCCGTAGCGAATTTGGCCCCGGTAGCTCCTCAGGCCGGTAATCGCCTCTACCAACTCCGTTTGTCCATTCCCCTCCACTCCGGCAATACCGACGATCTCGCCGGCACGCACCTGAAAGCTTACCCCCGCCACCGCCGGTTTCCGCCCCGGTATCTCCACCCACACATCCTGCACATCCAACAACACCGTCGCCGGAGCACCAGACTGGCCGGCACCCGCCCAGTCAACATCCTTCTCTACCGTCAGATTCACTTCTCGACCCACCATGAGGCGGGCCAGCTCCTGGGTATGGGTTTCGGCAGTGGGCACCGTCGCCACCACTTTGCCATCCCGAATCACCGTAATGCGGTCGGAAATTTGCATCACCTCGTTCAGTTTGTGGCTGATGAAAATCACAGCCCCCCCCTGCTGCGTGAAGCGGCGCAAAAAGGCGAACAGTTCGGTGGCCTCTTGGGGGGTTAAAACAGCAGTGGGCTCATCCAAGATCAAAATGCGGGCCTTGCGGTAGATGGTTTTGAGGATCTCCACCCGCTGCTGCAAACCCACCGGCAAATCTTCAATACGCGCATCTGGATCCAGATCAAAGCCCATCTCGGCAATCACCTGCGCCACCTGCGCCCGCGCCTGACGAAAATCCACCTGAAACCGGTTGCCCGGTTCGGCCCCGAGGATAACGTTTTCCAACACCGTCAAGGGATCCACCAACATAAAATGCTGATGCACCATGCCGATTCCCAAGCGAATGGCGTCGGTGGGGCTGTGGATATGCACCCGTTGCCCGTCCATATAGATGGCTCCCTCATCGGGGCTGACCAAGCCATAGACGATCTTCATCAGGGTGGATTTGCCCGCCCCGTTTTCCCCCATGAGGGCGAGAATTTCCCCCCAGCGCACATCTAGGTCGATGTGATCATTGGCCAACACCAGCGGGTAGCGTTTGGTGATCCCTTTTAGCTGAAGGGCGATTGGGTTGGAGCGAGATCCCTCTGCAGGAGGGCTATCGGAGGTATTCATGAGGTATCCATGGGGAAAAGGGCTAAGGATTTTTCGGGTGTTTAGGCCGTCATCCCGGAGTTGAGCCTACGCAATTGAGCCGCCAATTCTGCCAAGGTTGGGGATCCCCCTTCGCCACCATGGCGTTGCCGCACACTTACGGTTCCCGCCGCTTGTTCCTGTTCCCCCACGATCAACATGAAGGGGATCTTGGCCTTCTCGGCATTGCGGATCTTTTTGGGGAGACGATCGCTATCGGCATCGATGTGGACACGGATCCCCTGTTCCCGCAGATAATCCCGCACCTGGGTGGCATAGCCCAGATACTGATCGGCAACCGGCAAAATGCGCACCTGTTCTGGGGCCAGCCAGAAGGGGAAATCCCCCGCATATTCCTCGATCAGAATCCCCACCAGCCGCTCCAAGGAACCGAAGGGGGCACGGTGAATCATTACCGGCCGCTGCCGGGATCCATCCTCCGCCACATATTGCAGATCAAAGCGCTGAGGGTTTTGGTAGTCCACCTGAACCGTGCCCAGTTGCCACTCCCGATCCAAAGCATCCCGGAAGATAAAGTCCAGCTTCGGCCCATAAAACGCCGCTTCCCCAATTCCCTCAAAATGGGGCATGGAAAGCTGCTCAACGGCACGACGAATGGCATTTTCCGCCTTTTCCCAGTCTTCGGCAGAACCCAGGTATTTGTCCGACTTGGGATCCCGGAAGCTGAGGCGGGCGCGAAAATCCTTCAGTTGCAGCCGCTCAAACACCACCAAGATTAAATCCACCACCTTGAGAAATTCCTCATCCAGTTGGTCGGGGCGGACAAACAAATGGGAGTCATCCACCGTAAAGCCCCGCACCCGTGTCAGGCCCCCCAGTTCTCCCGATTGTTCATAGCGATAGACGGTGCCAAACTCGGCATAGCGCAGGGGTAAATCCCGATAGGATCTCAGTTCGGATTTGTAGATTTGAATGTGGAAAGGACAATTCATGGGTTTCATGACAAAGCCTTGTTCGGCTGCCCGCGCCTTGTCATCCTCCGCCATCATCGGGAACATATCCTCTCGATATTTCTGCCAGTGACCGGAGATTTTGAACAAATCCACCCGGGCAATATGGGGGGTAACCACGGGCAAATAGCCCCGCTTGATCTGCTCTTGCTTGAGAAAGTCTTCCAGAGTCGAGCGCAGGATCGTGCCTTTAGGGGTCCAGAGGGGTAGCCCCGGCCCCACCTCATCGGCAAACAAAAACAGGCCCAACTCTTTACCCAGCTTGCGGTGATCCCGCAGTTTGGCTTCCTCTAGGCGGCGTTTGTATTCCTTGAGTTCTTCCGGGGTCTCCCAGGCGGTGCCGTAGATTCGCTGTAGCTGGGCCTTGGTTTCATCGCCGCGCCAGTAGGCCCCGGCCACACTCAGCAGATCAAAGGCTTTGGGATTCAGGTCTCGGGTGTTCTCCACATGGGGGCCGGCACAGAGATCCCACCATTCCTCCCCAAGGTGATAAAGGCTGATGGTTTCCCCTTCGGGAATGCTGTCTAGGATCTCCAACTTGTAGGGTTCCCCTAGGGCTTGGATGCGCCGCCTGGCCTCCTCACGGCTGATCTCTTCGCGGATCACAGGCAAACCCTTTTTGATGATCGCCTGCATTTCTTTTTTAATGCGGTTGAGATCTTCAGGGGTAAAGGGCTCCGGATGGTCGAAGTCGTAGTAGAAGCCATAGTCAGTCGCTGGGCCAATCGTCACCTGGGCTTTGGGAAACAGCTTTTGCACCGCCATCGCCATCACATGAGAGGTGGTATGACGAATCCGCTCTAGCTTGGGAGATTCGTGGGTGCGCAGCAGCTTGAGGTTGCTGTTGGCTTGACCGTTTTGGGCGACTTCGGGTGACTGAGACATCGGGATCTGCTTCAATAACAAAAAGTCAGTGTCCCTATCTTAGGCTGCCCATGTGGGCAAGAGCAGCAGGGATCCCATGCCAGGGGCCATCTGCAAATCACCCTCTCAAGAATCCCTGAGTTTTTTTGCAGGTCACCCAGCCCCTTCGGAGCAGCGACCCAGGTTGAGACAGAACGAAACAAACGGTGACCTCAAGACATAGAATTGCAGATAAATTTGGCAAGTTGTTCTGAATCTGCGCAAAGGCTGACCGCAGAGATAATCGGGATCCCAGCCCGTTCGGCTTTTAACCGTTTGTTGGCCTTTATGCCCAAATTGGATCCCACAACTCGGCTCAGAAAAATAGGGGGAAACGCGCAGTATCCTAAAGGGGTTGGAACTCTCTACGTGCTTGGGTCATGATCTCTTCGCGTGCCAATCCCATCGAACGCTCCACCACCTCGACTCCTTTGGATCTCGCTCCTGAGCCCAGTCCAGCCTTAAGTTCTGAGTCTCAGCCCCTAGGTTCTCCCGTTATGGCTGCCATCGATGTGGGGACCAACTCCCTACACATGGTGGTGGTGCGTATCAATCCCCGTATCCCCAGCTTCAGCATCATTTCCCGCGAAAAAGCCACCGTCCGGCTCGGGGAATACTGCAACAAAACGGGTGCCCTCACCGCAGCCGCCATGGATCGGGCCCAAGAAGCTTTGGATCGGTTTTGTCGCATTGCCCGAGGGTTTCAGGTGCAATCGATTGTGGCGGTGGCCACCAGTGCGGTGCGGGAAGCCCCCAATGGCTTGGAGTTTTTGAAGCGGATCGAACGGGATCTGGGCTTAAGGGTGGAGCTGATCTCGGGGCAAGAGGAGGCGCGCCGCATTTACCTCGGGGTGCTCTCGGCAATGGAGTTCCACAACCGTTTGCATGTGGTGGTGGATATTGGCGGCGGCTCCACAGAGTTGATTTTAGGAGATGGCCAAGAACCGGAGTTTCTGCGCAGTGTCAAGGTGGGTGCCGTCCGTCTGACCCAAGCCTTTTTGCACAACGATCCCCCTACTCCCGCCGAATTGCAAGCCCTCAGGCAACACATTCGCGGCATGTTGGAAGCACCCATCGAGCAAATCAAACGCATCGCTGAGCCCCAGGGATCCCTGACCTTGGTGGGCACCTCCGGCACCATCGAAACGCTGGCCCAATTGGATGCTCGTCGTCGTTTGGGTAACCCTCCCAGTCGGATGCAGGGGTACGAATTCAGCTTAGAAGCCTTGCACAGCTACAGCAAAGAGTTTCGCACCCTCACCATTGCCGAACGGCAAAAACTCCCTGGCCTTGGGGAAAAACGCGGCGAGATCATCCTGGCAGGGACGATGATCCTGGAAGAAGTAATGAGCCTGCTGGGAATAGGGCAGATTCGGTTTTGTGAGCGGGCCCTGCGGGAAGGGCTGATCGTGGATTGGATGATCAGCCAGGGATTAATCGAGGACCGCCTGCGCTACCACAGCTCGGTACGGCGACGCAGCATTCTCAAGTTGGCAGAGAAATATCAGGTCGAGATTCCCTATGCCGAACGGGTGGCGGAATTTTCCCTCAGCTTGTTCGATCAAACCCGCGGTCTGTTGCATCGCTGGGGATCCCGAGAACGGGCCCTCCTTTGGGCTGCGGCCATGCTGCACAACTGTGGTCACTTCATCAGCCATGCTGCCCACCACAAACACTCTTACTACCTGATCCGGCATGGGGAACTGTTGGGTTTCAACGAGGAAGAGGTGGAGCTGATCGCCAATTTAGCCCGCTATCACCGCAAGTCTCCACCCAAGAAAAAACATGAGAATTTTCAGCGCCTCACAGATGAACGGGATCGCCAAATTGTCATGGAATTGAGCCCGTTGTTGCGGATGGCCTGTGCTTTGGATCGCCGCCGCCTACAAGCCATTCAAGCCTTGCACTGTCGTTTTCAGTTGTTGGGAGAAGAACCCCGGCAAATGGAGCTGATTTTGGATCCCAAACATCCCAACGATGACTGCGCCCTAGAACTCTGGAGCCTGAAGGCCAAAAAGGAGGTGTTTGAGCAGCAATTTAAGCTGGAGGTGATCCCGAAACTATCATCGCAAGCTGAACAATCATTGGATCCCTTTGAGGTCGCGGTCTAGGAACTCTACCTACGGCTTTTTCCGGCGTCATTGACTACAGCATTGGCTACAGCCAGTCCAAGTCAGTTTTGCCACGCAAGGTGCGGAAGCCCCCTGTTTGTTGGACAGGGATGCAGCTTCAGGTGACCTGGGTTTGGATCACAAGGTAAGGCTCCTCGCCAAGTCAGAAAAGGCTGTTAAGGAGAAATACTAATGGTCGAGGGGCTAGTTTGTCGGGTCTGCTGGCCGCCCCGCTGCAAAATTACCTCAATTGTGCCATTGTTCACCTGTTGCATATTGAAGGGAAGCTGTTGCTGAGTTTCGTAAAGGCCGGGGGCAACTTCTCGCATTTCAATTTCCGGAGTCACACCAACAATGCGGAAGGCAGCCCGCCCCCCCTGATCCCCCCGCATTGTCACCTTGAGAATCTCGCCCATTCGCAAATTGCTGCTATTGGTTGTAATGCTGTAGATCTGGGGCAAGCCGGCCGCAATAGGGGTGGATACCGGCTGAATGGTGGAGCGGGTACCCTGGGATCCATCCACCGAAAAGGGCAGGATCTCCCGGTGTTCCTGGCTTAGGCCGTTCTTGGTGAGCACGATCCGCAGCACAGGATTGTTGGCCTGGTGAGTGGGGGCAACCACATAGGTGCCTTCGTAGTGATTGGGGCGCACCTCTCGCATCGGTTGGTTCAGGGCCAGGTTCCCCAGATCAAATTGCGCGATGCCTCCGGAATCTCCCCAGATGGCGATGGTGAGAATATCGCCTTCAACCAAGTTGCGCTGGGGATCCAAACGAATGGCTTCGATACGGGGATAGGCACCGCCGGCAGTGGCCGGGATGGAGGGACCGGAGGGAAAAGTGGGTTGGGGAGCTGGCGAGGTTGGCGGAGAAAAGATTGACTCAACCGGGGGTGGAGCGACATTGCCCAGAGCCAGTTGCGGTTGTCGCTGTTGAATGCGGGTGCTGACACCGTTGACGGTCAGCTGGATGCTGATGTCAGGGCTGAGGGCGCTATCTTGTGGGCTAAGGCTGTAAACAGCACGGTAGTAGCCAGGTTGCACCTCCTGCATGGGAAGAGATCGCACCAAATCTCCGATGTCCACTGTGGCGCTGCCGTTGGGGGTTCCCTGTGCCTCAATGGTCAACGTCCCGCCGGCGGGAACCACCCCCGACTCAGGGGTGATGCGGGTTTGCAGGATCTCAGGGCGGGCCGCCACCGGAGCCGGAGCTTCAGCCGGGCGCAGTTGGGCCACCGGTTCGGGCAGGGCTGGAATTTGGCCCCGGTATACCAAAGCTTGATGGAGCAGTACGGCCCCTTCCCCGCGCCGCAAGACACGGTTCGGATTCAAACGGGCCGGATCCGGCACATTGACCAGCAATCCAGCTCGGCCCGCCATGGCGACAAAAGCCCGACCTACCTCTGGCACGTCTGCAGCATCCGAGTAGAGAGCCATCCAACTGTCAATTTCAGCGGGAGTAGGAGCGGGTAACTGTAAGGCCCGCACCAAAATTGCCAGGGCTTCCAGTTGAGTGAGATCCCCTTGGGGACGAAACTGACCGCCCTCGTACAAGCGCATGGCTCCCGCCTGTAGAACCGCCTGGGCTGTCCAGTAGTCGGGGGTATTTGGCTCCAGATCGCTAATCACCTGTACCTGATTGGGGTTGGGAATGTAGCCGAAAAACTCCGTCAGCCACTGGGCCAATTCCAGACGGGTCAGGGTTGCCGATAGGGGCTCCCCCGTGATCACCACATCCGTTTGACGCTCCAGAGCAGCGGCATAAGCATCGACCCAAGCCAGTGATGCTTCTTGCCCCGCTCCTTGTGCCCAAACCGGTGGGCTGACGCTCGACCAGCCCAATGTCCAACACAAGCCTAGTGCTAGGGCCCACGAGCACCGCATAGCTGCTACTCCTGTTCCGATACCGTTGCTCAGGGCCAGCTTATCTCAAACCCCCGCTGCACTCCCAAGTACTCGAGACCAGTTAGAGTTGCGCCCTTTGGCACTGTGGTTCTTTGACGCTCATCCCGCTAACGCTACGCGTATAGCCGGAGATTCCCCGTCACAGAGTCTTGACTGTCTTGACTGTCTTGACTGGATATCCCGAAGAACATCCCCGCCAGAGCCTCTCCGGGGGCATTTTCAAGACGGTGCGCCCCACCGCCTGTACACCGATTTCGCAGCACCCATGCACCGGCAATATCTCTAGGCATGGAACAGCCACAGGGGCATTCATGCCAGCGTGTGGACAGGGTTTTGCGTACTGCTTCACCGCAATCAGGGCACTCCTGAGAGGTGCCCGCTGCTTTCTCCTTCACCACCGCCTTGCCACGCTTGAAGCCCACCCAAGGCAACACCGAGTTCAGGAATTGCCCATGGCCCGCATCCAGCAGGTGCTTACCCAACATGCCGCGACTAAGGCCACTGAGATTTAAGTCCTCAACCACAATCACCTCAGCGAAATGAAGTAAGGAAAGGATCCCTGTAATCAGTAGGTTTCCTCGTGCCATTTGTCGGCTTTCTTCAGCTCTTTCTGGAACTTGCTCCAGTCCTGACCCGCTTGTTCTGCCAGGGGGCCCATGAAGGCATTGATGCCATCCTCCATGCCTTTAAGGCCGCAGATGTAGGTGTAGGTATTGGGCTTCTGGAGCATGTCCCACAACTCGGAGCCATACTCAGCCATACGGTTCTGCACGTACATTTTCTTGCCATCGGCGGTTTGTTGTTCGCGGCTGATGGCGTAGTCTACTCGGAAGCGATCCCCGTACTGAACTTTCCAAGCCTCTAGATCTCCTTGGTAGAGCAGGGTGGAGCTGGTGGGTACTCCAAAGAATAGCCAAATGCTGCCCTTATAGTTGGGATCCTCCTCAAACAGGTGCTTGATGAAGGCGCGGAAAGGGGCAATACCCGTACCGGTGGCGATCAGGATCAGGTTGGCGTTCTCATCTTCCGGCAGCAGGAAGGTTTTACCCGCAGGCCCGGTGATCATCACCTCGTCACCGGCTTTCAGATCGGTGAGGAAGCCGGAGCAGACGCCAACTCCGGGTTCACCGGTATCTTTATCCACGTGTTCGGCTCGCTTCACGCTCAGAGACACCGTACGCCCTTCCCCATCATCCCCGAAGCGGGTGGAGGCAATGGAATAAAGGCGAGGCTTGTGGGGCTTACCTTTGGCGTCTTCGCCAGGAGGGATAATGCCAACGCTTTGTCCTTCCAGGTACTTGTAGTTCGGATCCGGCAAGCTCAGCACGATATGTTTGGTCAAGCCGGGTGCCCCTTCGCCCACGATGGAGTAGGTCTCCACACATTGGCCGATCAGGGGCGCATTGGGACGATACAGATTGACGACAACCTCTTGCTTTTCTGCGCTAGCAACCATAACTGCGATTTTCTCCTGGCACTGGGAAGAAATTCCATAGCAAACACCTTAGCAGCCTACCCGCCCCAACCGCTCTCGCTAGGGGCGAAGCAGACGGCGTTTGACAGCCCCTGCAGCGCGATTCTGAGAGAGCCAACCTCGAAAAAAGTGATTTCAACCACATCCGTCCGCAGAAAATATGCATTTTTTGTTAAATTGATGGGTGGAACGTCGGCATCTCCGGCCCCCAAGTGGGTTGTGATGCGACGGCTCTATTTGATACTATGCAAAACTGTAACAATCCGTAACCCTCTAGAGGTTTTTTCTCATTTTTGCCCTGCCCACCCCCAAGGAGTTCTCATGGCAAGCAGTCCTGATCGCGTTGTGATGATTGGTGTCGCTGGAGATTCTGGCTGCGGCAAATCCACGTTTTTGCGTCGGCTGGGGGATCTGTTTGGCCGGGATCTGATCACAACCATTTGTCTGGATGACTATCACTCCTTGGATCGCTATCAGCGCAAAGAGAAGGGCATTACGGCACTGGATCCCCGCGCCAACAACTTCGACCTCATGTACGAGCAGGCCAAGGCCCTGAAAAATGGCCAGAGCGTGATGAAGCCCATTTACAACCACGAGACCGGCCTGATCGACCCGCCGGAGCGGGTGGAGCCCAATCGCATCATCGTGCTGGAGGGTTTACATCCCCTGTACGACGAGCGGGTGCGGGAGCTGCTGGATTTCAAGGTGTATTTGGATCTGGCCCCTGAGATCAAGGTGGCCTGGAAGGTGCAACGGGATATGGCGGAACGGGGCCACACCTACGAGGATGTGTTGCGCTCGATTGAGGCCCGCCGCCCCGATTTTGAGGCCTACATCGATGTGCAGAAGCAGTATGCCGATGCGGTGATCGAGGTGTTGCCGACCAAGCTGTTGCCCCAGTTGGATCAAGAACACAAGGTGCTGCGGGTGCGGCTGGTGCAGCGGGAAGGGGTGAAGTACTTCGATCATGTCTATCTATTCGACGAAGGCTCCACCATTGATTGGATCCCTTGCGGTAAGAAGCTGACCTGCTCTTACCCCGGCATTCGCTTACACTACGGCCCCTCAACCTACTTCGACCACCCCGTTTCGATTCTGGAAATTGACGGCACCTTCGACAAACTAGAGGAAGTGGTCTACATCGAGAACCATTTGAGCAACCTGTCTACCCACTACTACGGCGAGCTAACGGAGTTGCTGCGCAAGCACCCGGAATATCCCGGCTCCCGCAATGGCTCGGGTTTGATTCAAGTTCTGGTGGGCCTGAAGCTGCGCTCGGTTTATGAGCAGATTCGGGCAGAGGCGAAAGAACTGGCGGTAGCTTCCTGATTCTCGCCCCTCCTGAACTCGTTCCCTCTCTTCACCGGATCCCTTTTGCGGGTACAGTGGTGCGGGTATGTGGGTTAACCGGGCATTGGTGCGAGGGGGTTGCTCATGCAGGGGTTTCAACTGGAGATCTTCGCTGAAGGATCCGCGCTGATCGAGCGAGCCATCCAGATTTGGCAACGGAGCGCGGCAGCAGCCATTCAAGCACGTGGCCGGTTCACGGTTGCCCTGGCAGGTGGGAGCACCCCGAAACAGCTCTATGCCGCCCTGGCCAAAACCCCAGGGATCCCTTGGCAGCAAACTTGGCTGTTTTGGGGCGATGAACGCTATGTTCCTCCCGACCATCCGGATAGCAATTACCGCATGGTGTATGAGGCGATGTTGGCTCAAGTCGGGATCCCGGCAGCCCAGGTTTTCCCGATGCCCACCCAAGCAGGGGATCCCAGCCAGGATGCGGCTCAGTATGAAGCTACCCTCAGGCAGGTCTTTGGTGAAGAGTGGCCTCAGTTGGACTTGGTGTTGCTCGGGATCGGGGAGGATGGCCACACCGCTTCCTTGTTTCCAGGCACAGCCGCTCTTGCAGTGCAGGATTGCTGGGTAACCGTCGGGCAAAAGGATGGGGCTCCCCGGTTGACCTTGACCTACCCCATTTTGAACGGGGCGGTGCAGGGGGTGTTTTTGGTAACCGGGGCCAATAAGGCAGCCATTGTCAAAGAAGCACTGACCACAGAGGCCCATTTGCCCTGTCAGGACATAAAACCCCAGGGGCGGTTGCTGTGGTTGCTGGATGCGCCCGCGGCGGCTCAGCTGCCCTTGCAAACCGGTTTACCTTGAGGTTGGTACGGCCTTTTCCCGTGTTGTGCCCAGCAGATATGAACATCCCCCCTCTGAACCAAGAAACCCTCCAGGCCATTCTCAACAACGAACTTTCCGACGACACTGTCAATGCCTTGGTGTTGCAATCCCTTGGCTTTCGCTACGACGAGGACAGCCAAACCTGGGATCCCTCGGGAGCAGACCCCACCTGGCAGGGGGAAGGGATCCCGCATTTTATTGAGAACCGCCCCGATAGCGTAAAACTAACTCGCTCAATTGCTCCGGAAAACAAGCAGCTGCTCAAGGAAGTGTTAGGCTTTCAGGGCTACAAAGTTAAAGAACTAACCCCACAAAAAACTCGCCGCGCCACTGCCGCCAATTGGCTCTTGGGAGTGCTTCGAGCCCAAGGGAGTCGTTGAACAGTGAAATTGAACAGTGAACAGGATCCCCTAGCTCAGCAGGGTGTGCATCTGTTCCCCGATGGTCTGGATCCCGGTGACAATGCGCTCTTCCGGCTGATAGCTAAAGGCAAGGCGCAGGGCATGGTCACCTTGGCCATCGGCAAAGCAACGGGTGCCGGGCAAAAAGGTCACCCCCAACTCACGGGTGGCTTGCAACAAAGTGCTTGCCTGCAGGGAAGGGGGCAGCTCACACCAGACGAAAAAACCACCCCCAGGGGCCTCTACCCGCACCTCTTGGGGAAAAGATTGGGCGATGGTGTCCAACATCAACTGGCACTTTTGGCGGTACTTCCGGATCAACACCTGAATGTGGCTTTGTAAGCGGCCCTCGGCACAATAGCGAGCCACAACCCGACCCAGAAAAGGCCCCAGGGATCCCTCGCTGCGAAACATATCCAGCCGGCGAATGATCTCGGGATGACCACAGGCCCAGCCCACCCGCACCCCCGGCACGACAATTTTGGAGAAGGTTCCCACGTAGAGAACCCAGCCTTCTCGATCCATGGAGGCCAATGTGGGCAAGGGATCCCCCCGGAAGCGCAGATCGGAGTAGGCATCATCCTCCACCACCACCACGCCGTACTGAGCCGCCAACTGCACCAGCTTCTGGCGTCGCGGCAAGGAAAGGGTCGAGCCTTTCGGGTTTTGGAAGGTGGGAATCGTGTAAACAAACCGAGGTCGGATCCCTTGGCGGGCCAAATCTCGCAGCACTTGTTCCAGGTGATCCACCACCATGCCCTCCCCATCTACCGGGATCGAGATCAGGCGCGCTCCGGCGGCGGCAAACCGGCTGACGGCCCCCATGAAGGTGGGCCCCTCCACAATCACCACATCCCCCGCTTCTACAAAGACTTGGGGCAATAGGCCGAGGATTTGTCCAGAGCCATAGCTGATCAACAGGTTTTCCGCCTGGGCTTCTACTCCTCTAGCCTGCATCAACTGCAGCACCAAGTCGATCAGCCCGCCAAAGGTACCGCCGTAGTTGAGGGCATCATCCCCATCCTCTGCCAGCACCTCTGCCGTTGCCCGGGCCAGATCGGCCTTGGGAAACAGCCGCGGATCCGCCAGCCCAAAGGCAAAACTGGTGACCACCGGCACCGCGCCGGGAATCTCGGCGCCAAAAGGAGGTGGGATCAAAGCTTGAGCCCGTTCGGCAAAAAGGCTCTGCAACTGGGGCCGCGTTGAGGTTTGGGTCATGGGAGGCAAGAGGAGAAACAGATTCGCTTAAGCCAATGCTTGCCACGATAACAGGAAAGAACTGCTCAACAGCAGGGATCCCATGACCCGTCGCCAAGTCGGATAAGGGATCTCCGCCAGAACCCCGCCGGCACTTAGGCACAGAAGGGGCAGCACCACCAACCCCCAGCGGGCGCTCTGTTGTAAGCCATTGACCTGAGGCCCCCAAACCAGCAGCGCCAGGATCCCCATCCAGAGAACATGGCCCACACTGGCCAAGCTGATCAGGGCTTGTTGGCGCTCCGTCCAGGGCCAACCCAGTCGCACCAAGGTCAACCCCAAAGGCAGCATCAAAGTCGCTAAAATCGCCAGCCCACTTTGGTAACTCAGACGATGATGCCAAGACAAGGTAGCAGAAGCAGCCCCCGTAAGCAGGTCAGTCCGCCACAGCCAAGAAAGACCCATCACCACCACCAGCAAAAGTGGTCCCCGCAGCCGCTGCCTTGGCCAATGCTGGCTTATCCACAGACCCACCCAGAGCAACGCCAAGGGCCAAACCTTCGGGGTGAGAGCACAGGCCAGGGCTAAGCCCCCCCAGCGCAGAGAGGATCCCAAACCAACACCGCAACTGCACAGGAAAACCAAACTGCCCAACATCTCGCTGCCCGGCTCTAACCCTTGGGTCAATACCCAGGGGCTAAGCCCCCACAGTCCGGCACTCCAAAAGTTGCCCCAACTCCAGCACAAGAGCAGAACCGCCAAACACGCCAAGACCGAAAGAACACGCAGCACCCCTTCAGCCGGGATCCCGGTTCCCTGAGTCAGCCAAGGCAGCAGGCCACCCACAATCGATTGGTACAAAGGCAACTCCGGCTGGGTGGAGGCCAGGGATCCCTCCGACCCGAGCACCGGCACAACCCGCCACCACTGCAGATGAGCCGGTTGGCCCATTGAGCGGAGTCGTTGTCCCAACAGTAAGCCTATCCCCCCCCAAAGCAGCCAGTGGCCCACACAGCTGAGATAGGCCAGTCGCTGGCGTCGCCGTTTGCCAGCACCGAACAGGCTTAGGTGGGAGGATGAGCCACAGGCTTCCGGCCTGCCGACGCGATGAGGCACCCGCTTGCCCAGAGGATTGCGAGGAGTGGCAGGGGGAAATTTCATGCCCTAAACCTTAGCGTGAGCGTGGTCCCTACGGCAGAAGACGAGCTGATCAACAGTGAGGTAAAGTGCCCTCCCAGAGGGCATTGGCTGCCTAAAGAGCCGTCTCATTCCTAATTTAATCCAATCTAATAATTTGAAATTTAACAGTTTAATTTAGTAACTTACAGCCTTCTACACCTAGGGCACACCGGTGCGTTTGTCCACCATAGGGCACCGCCAGTCATAGGGAACAAATATGGAAGTTGAGATCTACGCTTGAGATCCACTCTCTGGAGGGCCAGCCCTGCGGGCCCTGCGAAAGCGGGAGCAGGAAGCACAAGCCCTCTCCTGGAAGACCCGCGCAAGGGCTGTGAGAATAACTTAATTAACTTATAAGAATAACTTAAGAGAATCTCCTGCTCAGAAGGTTGGCTTAGTCAACTCTAGATCGCCCGTCAAGGGGCACCCAGACTGCTGCCAGCTTCGGATTGCTTGGGCAGTGATTCCATCCGTAACATCACGGATGGCAACGCCAAGCCCCGTTACCTGTAGACGCACCAGTTGCCAGGGATCCCGAGGGGAGAGCCGCAGCACATAAGCCTCATAGGCCAGTTGGATGCTTTCGCTGCGGCGCCCGGCCAAGGGGTTGGAGTTGTTTTCCGGTTCGCTGGCCAAGATCAGGCGACGTTCGAGGGTGGTGAAATACAGGCGAAAGGCTTGTAAGGAGGACCCAGCGGCGATACCGGGCAAAACCTCTTGTAAAGTGACGGGCTCAACCTCAGGTTCGCCCACCAGCACCACCTGAAAGTCAGAGCGGGCGCGACTCAAGGCCAGATTGAGGAACAAGGGCAACTGTTCGGTCAGCGCTTCCGCCCAGGCTTGGGGGTCGGCCAAACAGCGTTCCCCTTTCCCTTGGCTAAGGGCAGGAAGACTCCACAAGCCCAAAACAGTGGCTACGGATAACCCCAACCAACACCACCGCCGGGATCCGGCTCTCTGGGCCGGGCCCTGTTGAGCGAAGGGATCCCCATCTCCTGAACGCTGGCGCAACAGGCTTCGGAGATTCCTACCCCGCTTGGCTTTCGGCTCACAGGGCAACGGCATCGCACAACTGTTGAAACGCAATCACAGGATCGCGGGCAGCCGTAACGGGGCGACCCACCACCAGATAATCCGCCCCTGCCTGTAGAGCCTTGGCGGGAGTCCAAATGCGCTGTTGGTCATCCTCCATCGGGTCATGGTCTGCGGCGGAGCGAGGAAGACGGATCCCTGGAGTGACCAGCAACACTTCCGGCCCCAAAGCCTGACGCAGCCGTGCAACTTCTTGGGGGGAGCAAACCAGGCCGGTCAATCCTTGCGCTTGGGCCAGTTGGGCCAAATGCAGGGCATAGCCAGCGGGATCCGCCTCAATGCACAACTCTTGCTGGAGCTGTTCGGGGCTGAGGCTGGTGAGGAGGGTGACCGCCAACAACCGACAAGGACTGGACTGGGCTGCTTCTACGGCTGCCCGCAACATGGCACTGCCACCACTGGCATGAAGGGTGAGCAAATCCACCCCATAGCCGACGGCCACTTGGGTGGCACGCCCCACGGTATTGGGAATGTCGTGCAGTTTCAAATCCAAGAAAATTCGTTTGCCCCGCTCCTTCAAGGCGCGCAAAATCGGGGAGCCGACAGCCGTAAACAGCTCCAAACCCACCTTCCACCACAGCACTTGGGGCAAGCAATCCACCCACTGCAACGCCTGTTCCAAAGAAGGGGTATCCAGGGCGATGATCAGGCGGTCACAAGTGGGAGTGGACACACTCTGGCTGTCTGGAGCGACGGAAGAACCGGCAAGGATCCCCATGGCTACCCCTCCGCTTTTTCGTAGTGTGGGCAACCTTCACAGGGGCCACAGGGGTTAACAGCACAGCGCAACTCTAGAGAATGGGCATTGTAGCGACAGGTGGGATCCCCGATGCAGCCCGGGGGAGAGGCAATGTAGGTGTAAACGACCATGCCCCCAAACCCAATCGGGCTGACATAGATATTGCTGGCGCTGAAGGTTTCATTGAACAGCTCCGGGTCCGATTCCGGTTCATTGTGGAGGCCCCAAAACTGTTCCCACTGACTGAGAGCTTCTTCCAGGGGCACAGCCAGCGGCTCGGCCAGCTCCGTCAGGAAGATTTCCAAAGAGGCCAGACTTTCTTCAGCCACTTGGGTGAAGGCTGCGGCCCATTCCTCCAACAGTTTCTCAAAATCCATGCGGCAACGACCTTAGGGCTTCTTCTTTTCAACCTTACAGCCCTTTACGCCCAGAGCACGCCAGTGCGTTCGGGTCCATAGGGGGTCACATACCACAACCGTGGAGGCTGAGACCTACCTCCTGGAGGGCTAGCCTTCCGGGCCCCGTGGAGCGGGAGCAGGAAGTCCAATCTCTGCCGTAGAAAACCCACGGGCCGTACTGCTTACCCAGACCATCGATAATCGCTAACTTCCCCCCTGACACACTTCATCCACCAAAGCCTGATCCACCAGTGGAAATAGCTCCGCCAACTCCTCTGTGGATAAGTTCCCGGTACAGACATTGGCACGAATATGCCACTCTGCCCACGTTTGCGCCGAGGGAGCTGATGTATTCATCTCTTCACCAGAACTTGAGGCGCTCACAGGCGCCGCAGAAGTACCCCGTCCTGCCCCGACACTCAGTTGCAGTTGGCTGGCGCGGTTGATTGCCCTCAAACTGGTTTGGGCGGTTGCCTCTGCTCCGCCAACAAGGCTGAGGGACAACGCCATAAACGACAATCCCCGAAGGGTGGCACTCCGAAGCATGGGATCCTCGCCGGTGGTGTGTATTACGGCTATTATTCCCAATTTGGCACGGCTATGCCCGCAGGCCAATGCCCGACCACTGCACACAGTGACGACCCAGTTCGTCCTTTAGGGATCCATCACGGCGGTAGGAAAAAAAATCTTGCGGCTGGCTAAGGGTGCAATGGGGACTGAGGGCAATCTGTTCAGGGGGGATCCCTTGGGTTTGCGCTTGGGCCTGGTTCACCCAGCGCAGATCCAGACGCACTTTACCGGGCAGGGGATCCGGCAACAGCGCCGCGTCGGTATCCCAATCTGGGGGCAGCGTTTGTAGCACCTGTTCTGCCACCACTTCCGAAACTTGATAGACCGCCCCAGAAATGGCCGGCCCGATGGCAAGGCGCATCTCGGAATAGGGGATCCCAGCCTGGGCAAACTGTTGCAACACGTTGGGCAAAATGCGGGCGGCAGTGCCTCTCCATCCGGCATGAATGGCCGCCACCCACTCTCGACTGGCCACCAAAATCGGTACACAATCGGCGGTACAGACCCAAGCAGAATCGGATCCCTGGCGGGCGATCACCGCATCCACCTGAGGGCGGCTGAAGGTCACCTCTGAATCGGGTGGATCCGGAGGGTCATTGTGCTCCCCACGACCCGGAGGGTCACCGATCTCGTCGGCCCACATCCAATCGGAGCCATGCACCTGATGACCCCATACGGCCCGGTTGGGGGGGAGCTGCAACTGGGCAGCCAACCGGGGCGGTCGATGCGGGTGCATTTGTCGACAGCCAAAAGCATGGGGCCACTCCGCCAACAGCTGACAGTGCAACCACCGCAAACCCTCTGCCTGTTGCCAAACCCACATGCCGGAGCGGCTCATTGACCCGATGGAGAGCTGTCCCAACTGCCCCCGGATGGGGATCCCCCGAGTTTCTGCCGGGAGCGCAGATGGCCCACCCGTTCCTCCAGGCAGCTTTTCAACTCAGCAGGGTTGAACAGCATCGGCAAAAAATGAATGCTTTTGCGTTCCCGAAAAAAGAACAAAACCGGCACCGAGGGCCAGAAAATTTGCCAATCCTGCCATTCAGTGTAGGGAAAGTCTCGAATGCGCTTGGAGCCGCTGTACACCTGCAGAGAGGTCTTGGTAAAAGCCAGCCCAATCAGAGCGGTTTGCACCACCAAAAACAGGCCAAACAGCCCCACCACCAGCGCTGCCCAAAAGGAAAGCCAGAACAAGGGCACCGCCAAGCCCAGCACGGACAAGCTGAGGCGAAAATCAGGGGTTAGCAAGTGGGCAGAATCGGGTTTGACCATGCATTCCTCTTCATCAGGGATCCCAGCGACATTCTAGGCCGCATCGACTCGGATTAGAACCCAGATGGGCCAGATCGGAAGGTGAGTAGGGGTTTCACCTTGTTGCATGATGGGCTGAAATGGCTTTGGAGCAAGCGGGGCAGGCTTTTGACTCTGGGGTCGATGCTAGAATAAGGTGCCGTTATCGGATGTCATCGTGCTGGTCGTCATCGACAACTACGACAGCTTCACCTACAACCTGGTGCAATATCTGGGGGAGTTGGGGGCCGATTTACGGGTTTTTCGCAATGACCAGCTCTCGGTGGCCGACTTGCAACAGCTGCAGCCGGAGGCCGTGGTCATTTCCCCTGGGCCGGGACGACCGGAGGATGCGGGGATTTCTCTGGATTTGATCCGAGAGCTGGGGCCAACCCTGCCCATTTTGGGGGTTTGTCTGGGGCACCAGTGTATTGGGCAGGTGTATGGGGGCCGGATTGTGCGCGCCCCCGAGCTGATGCATGGCAAAACCTCGGCGATCCACCATCGCGGGGTGGGGGTGTTCGAGGGGTTGGCTCAGCCCTTTACCGCCACCCGTTACCACAGCCTGGTGATTGAGCCTTCCACCTGCCCCGCCGAGCTGGAGGTGACCGCCCAAACCGGCGACGGGATGATCATGGGGGTACGCCACCGCCGCTATCCCCACATTCAGGGGGTACAATTTCACCCCGAGAGCATTTTGACCGGAGAGGGCAAACGGTTGTTGAACAACTTCTTACGGGGGGCCAAAGCCTTGGCTGTTGCTCAGCCGGCTCCGACGGAGCCATCTCGGGAAGCCGTTGCCGTTGTCACGTCAGGGATCCCTTGTGCATGAATCGTCGCCTATTGCTGCAAGCCAGTGCCGGGTTGCTGGGGTCGATGGCTGTGGGCCTGAGGGGAGCCGCTCAACCCGCCTCTGAGAGCGGAGCAACCTTCGAATTTACTCCTAGCCCAAGCCTAGAGGGCTTGCAGCTGACGTGGCTTCACCACAGTTGTGTTCTGTTTGAGGCCGACGGCACCCGCTTTTTGGTCAACCCCTTTCGCCCGCTGGGCTGCACGGCTGGCTACCCTGCCCCACGGGTGCCGGCGGATCTGGTGTTGCTGAGCAGCCGCCTGTTGGATGAGGGGGCTTTGGATGTGGTACCCGGCAACCCACGGGTGCTCTTTCAGCCGGGCGACTACCAGGTGGACGGGATTCGCGTGCAAGGGGTGCGCATGCCCCGTGGCCCTCGCTTCGGGGTGAATGTCGGTTGGCGCTGGAGCATGGCCGGCATCGACATCGTGCATTTGGGCGGTGCGGCAGCCCCGATCACTCGGGAGCAGTCCATTTTGCTGTCTCGTCCCGATCTGTTGCTGGTGCCGGTGGGGGGTGGCCCGAAAAATTATGACCCAGCTGGGGCCAAGGCGGCCATTGAAGCCCTCCAGCCGAAGTTGGTAATCCCGACGATGTATCGCACCGCCGCCGCCGAAGAAGGGCAATGTGAGCTGCTGCCTCTCCAGGAGTTTTTGAGCCTATTTCCTGCGGCAGCGATTCAGCCGGCCGCCAGCAACCCCCTCATCCTCTCGGCCCAGGCTTTGCCCCCCCGAGGGGTGATTATTCTCTCGTTCGGGGAGTAGCAGCGATGCGGCACAAGTTCTTGGGCCTCGGCCTCAGCATGGGATCCCTGTTGTTGGCAGGCTTGGTCTACTACGGCCACACCCTACCCGAAGAGCCTGAGGTTATGGCAAGAGCTCATCCGTTGCGACTGCAACTGGCCCTCTGGCTGGGCAAGAATGCCGGTGTTGTAGACGTGCGGGGCAAAACTGCGCTGTTTTTTGTGGACAGCGGCCTCAACACCCGCCTTCTGCTCAGGCACGGGGTGGATCCCAACCAGCAGGACTTCGGAGGGGCCAGCCCGCTACACCAAGCTGCTCGCCTGGGCAATGCCCCGGTGACCCGGGCCCTGCTCGAGGGTGGAGCGGAGGTAAATGCCCGCTTCGGGGCGGGCGGGCTCCCTCTACATTTTGCTGCCTGGTCGGGCAACCCGGAGGTGGTGCAACTACTGCTGGAACATGGCTCGGAAATCGATGAGCCGGACGGCTATGGCCTCACCCCCCTGAACATCGCCCAGGATCTGCGGCGCTGGGAAGCGGCGATGCTCCTCTCCCGGTGGCCCCGCCCCGACTTGGTCGAGTAAACGAGCCGGGGGCTACTGGGAGCGTAGCCACTGGGTTAACAACGCCTCGATCAGCTCCGAGAGATCTTGATCCGATTCCAATAGGATTCGTTTCACGGCTCGGTGGGTCTCTTTTGGGATGTAGGCTGTCAGCTTGACGTATTCAGAGCTGTTGGGTTTGGGGCGAGGATTCTCAGACCTATCCAACGGCTCGAGGACGGGCTTACTGTCTGGGATTTTGTAGGCTTGGGCGCTCAACTTTTTCGGGGCCGGGCGAGCCGGGATCCCCTCCGGTTGCATCTCCAAAAGCCGCTCAAACTTGCTCATGACAGGATCTCCTCCCCCACGGCGACATAATCGGCCCAGGCTTGTTTGGCTCTAGGCTCCGGGATTTCGTTGATGCAAACCCCTTCTAGGGCAGCCCGTTGAAAGGCCACCGTACGGCGAATGGAATGCTGATAGAGAGGGATCCCGGCTTGGTTCAAAAAGCTGCGGGCCTCGGCGCCATCTCGGTTGGGCCAGGGGGGAATCAGGGTGAGCAAGACTCTGTAGTGCTCGGCTCCCAATCGCCTCAGGGCATCGGCGGTCAGCATCAGGGCATCCAAAGCCAAGGCATCTGGGGAGCAGGGCAAAACCAGCAGATCACAACGCCGGGCCAGGGCATACAACTGTTCGGAGTTGGGGCGGGCGGGGGTGTCGATCACCGTATGGTGAAAGCCGGTGGGTGTGGGCGTCGTGGGCTCTCCAGCCCGTACCTGAATGGGGAAGGAAGATCCCCGCTCTGCCCAGCGGGAAGCCGAGCGATTGGGATCCGCATCGATCAATAGGGTCATCTCAGGTGGGCCCGACCCTGGCGCACCTTTCGCCTGTTGCAGGTAGAGGGCCAAGTGCACCGCCGTGGTGGTTTTGCCCACACCCCCTTTGAACCCCAAGACCGCAATATTCATCCGGCTACACCCACTCCCACCCCGGTTTTACTGCCCAAATGGGCGGGCGGCAAGAGGCAGAGGGTGCGCATCGCCGCGTTGAAGGTTAGGGAGTTTGGGCAAATGGAGAGCGCTAAGCAGCATGTAAAGTCTCCCAAGTGCCGCAATCACCAGGCTCCCCAAATGCAGTATCGTGATGCGTGCCCTATCCCCCCGGATGCGCCGGAACAGGGGGATCCCTTGTTCACAGGTTCTGTCTACTGCCGGCGATTGCCGGACGAATTGCCCACCGAAAACCTCTTCTCTATCTTGCTTGATCTTGGGAAAGCCACCCATGCCTTACCGATCCGGGTCACATTCTCCCCAAAGCCCTGCTGACTTTTGGCCGATTTCGCTGGGGCTGTGTCTTGCCCTGAGTGTGAGTGCCTGTGGGGGAGGTAGCTCTAGTCGCCCCGTTCCGCCGATCCAGCCCCCTGCCACCGGCCGCATCGAGGGATCCCATTTTGACGATGTCAACGGCAATGGTCTACGGGATCCCGGAGAGCCGGGACTGCCGGGCATCACCACGTTTCTAGACTTAAATGGCAACGGCCGCCTTGATCCGGGGGAACCGAGCGTAAGCAGTGACGCCAGCGGCAACTTCCGCTTTTTTAACCTACCTCCTGGAACCTATCGCGTCACCGCCCTTTTGCCGCCGGGACGGGTTTTCACCACGCCGCGCTCCGGTCCAGCGCTAGAACGAATCGTTGGTGGTACCAACGCTCCGGCCGGGGCCTTTCCCTGGATGGTGGCTTTGATATTGGCGGATCAACAGGATCCCTTTCAGGGCCAGTTCTGCGGCGGATCCCTGATTACCCCGGAGTGGGTGATCACAGCGGCCCATTGCTTTTTCAACAATCAGGGGCAGCAGGTGCTGAACGCCCAAGACCTGGACTTGTTGTTGGGCACCAACCGCTTAGAGGTGGGATCCGGCCAACGCATTCGCGCCGCCCAGATTGTCATCAACCCCGGCTATAACCCTCAAGCGGGAGAGCCGAGTGGCAACGATATTGCCTTGGTACGCCTATCACAGCCCGTTTCCTTGGCTACCCTGCCTCTGGTGCAGCCGAACCAAACCAACTTAACGGCTCCCGGCACTGCCGCCACCATCCTCGGTTGGGGAGCCACTGACCCCCGACCTGCCGGCCAGGAACCGAGCGGTTTTCCCCGAGATTTACAACAGGCCACCGTTCCCATCGTCTCCAATGCCGAGTGCAATGCGCCACAGTCCTACGACGGCACCATTCTCGACTCCATGTTGTGTGCCGGCTTTCCCCAGGGGGGGGTAGATTCCTGCCAAGCAGATAGCGGTGGCCCGCTGATCGTACCCAGTGGCAATGGCTTTGCCCTAGCAGGGATCACCAGTTTTGGGGTGGGTTGCGCCCTGCCCAATTTCTTTGGGGTGTATACCCGTGTGTCCAGTTTCTTCGATTTTGTGCAATCGGTGATCGGCAGCACCCCGACTCCAACTCCTACCCCTCCCCCACCCAGCGGCGCAACTGCTTCTTTTACCGTCAATTTGAGCGGGGGCGAGGTGGTTTCCGGTCTCAACTTCGGCAGCCGTGCCCAGTAGAAGCAACCCCGTAAAAGCAGCCAACAAAGAGGGCAGTCGCGCAGGGATGGTCTAAGATAGGGATCCCTGCTTTGACTGAATACACTCGATGGAGGGGATATCTTCCTTATGACCCAGGTGACGATTGGCGAAAACGAAGGGATTGAATCTGCGCTGCGCCGCTTCAAGCGACAGGTTTCTAAGGCGGGCATTTTGCGGGATTTGCGCAACCATCGGCATTTTGAAACCAACCTGGAAAAGCGCAAGCGCAAAGCAGTCGCTGTCCGTCGTAACCGCCGCAAGTCCATGGCTTAGGCCACAGTCTCAGCCGTCTGAACCGGCTTGGGGTAGGGGTTCGGATTTGATCTCAGGAACCCCAGGAGGGCCGGCCTCCAGGGATCCACTCAATACGTCAATCTCCAGCACCAATTCTTCCCCCGTGTAACTGCTGGGCAAGGGCGCAAAAGGAGCCGAGCGTTGAATGGCGCTGAGCACGGCGGCATCCAACAGCGGATCTTCTGAGGGGGTATGGAGACGCAGTTCCCGCAGGGATCCCTTGCGATCCAGGCGCAGTTGCACCACCGTCACGTAGGATCCAGCGGCTCGCTGCACGGCCCAGTGTTGGCGCACTCTTTCTTGGAATTGGGCCAGATATTCTCCCCAATCCAGATCGGCAGCGGCATTTAGACTGGGTGGGCCCACGTGATCGGTGTTGGAGTTGGGGGATCCCTGGCTGTTGTTCTTAGGGACCGCTATTTCTGGGGAACGCTGCTGCAACGGCGCGACGGGTTGACTGTTGGCTCCGAAAAGAGGGGTTTGCATCGGAAGCAGAGGGGGCAAAGGTGCTTCTTGTGGGGCTGGCTCTGGCGGGGGCAAAATCGGGCGCGGATCTGCTTGGGCCAACAGGTGAGGTTGCGGCAAAAGCTCAGGGGAACTAACCGGCGCTTCCGGTTGAGGATCGTGGGGCTCGGCCAGCTCAGGCTCTGTTGGGGCAGAGAGCAAACTTTGCAGATGCTGTCGATAGTCTTGCAGTTGTTGGCGCTGTTGAGCCGTCGGGGGTAGGTGATCCAGCCAGTCTTCCGTCAGTTGCAACGCCTCCGCCCAGTCTTGTTCCGCGACCGCATTTTCTAAGTCTTCTAACTTGGCCTGCCTGGCCGCAAGCGGTTGGCGTGGGGAAGTCGCGGGGTTCCGCGTAGGCCGGGGCACCTCAGGGCTATCCACCGGGGGAGGGAGCAAGGGCTGGGAGCGGGTTTGGAAAGGTGATGCCGCCGCAGGAGGAACCTCCGCACCATCGAACCCATCCCTTGGATTGGCCACTTGGGTTTGCCGCACCGATACATACGGATCCCAACGCTCGGATCGGCCGGACTCACGGGCAGAGATAGGGGCAATAAAGTGCGGATCGGGGGGCGGTTCGGCTTCCACCTCCACCCACTGAAATGTGATGAGATCCACTTCTTCTGGGATCCTGGGTTGCCAGCCCACCAGCCCCATCGGGATCAGATGCAGCCCTGCCGAAAGCAGATTGGCCAGCCCCAAGCGCCAGGGTAAAGAACGGCGTTCCTGTTGTCGTTTTTCTTCAGCACGGCTGATGCGGGGCTCTGCATCCACCTCCCCATCCGCTGGACGGTCTGGCTCACTCTCATGGGTGAATTCTGCCCTAACAAGCTCAGGAGGATTAGGTTTTGTCTCAGGTTGCGCCGGGGGGATTCTTGGGTTGGCGGGATCTGGGGTCGCCTTGGATTCTTCTTGCACCTTGCCACTCCTCCTCACAGCCGGAGCCCAACAGGGTCTCTGTCGGTTAGGCAGTTTCACACTCCCAAACAGCCAGCGCCTGGCTCCCCTTGATCAATAGCTCATCCCTACGCAAAAGGGCAGATCCCGATGGGGAAAGGCTCACCCTCCAGTGCGGGCAAGGTGTGTTGGGGAATACGGATTTTTGCTCAGCAAGTTCCTACCATCGTCTTTCAGAACAACCCTTTGCGCCCCTAGGCTCACGAAAACCTTGCTCAATTTAGGCGAAGAACTGCTCTTCCCGCTTGCCGCGACTTCGATACCATTTTTGGAGTCTGTTCATGCTCGTCACCCAGCAGCCCGTTCTCAAGCGATTTTGGTACCCCGTCATTCCGATGTCGGCTTTGCAATCTGGCCCGCAAGCTTTTACCTTGCTGAAGACTCCTTTGGTGCTTTGGCTGGATGAGTCGGGGCAGCCCTGCGCCGTCTTGGATCGCTGCTGTCATCGTTCGGCCCAGCTCTCGAAAGGGATTGTCTGCAACGGTCACATCCGCTGCCCCTACCACGGCTGGGAATTTGATGGCTCCGGTGCCTGTGTGAAGGTGCCACAGCTGACGGAAGACTTCATCCCCCGCACCTACAGAGTGGAGGGGTTCCGTTGCCAGGAGCGCTATGGCTACGTTTGGGTAGCCCTGGCGGATCCCTTGGTCGATATTCCCGAGATCTCGGAGGTTGCGGATCCCCGGTTTCGTCAGATTCACCAGTTCTACGAGGTCTGGAAGTGTGCCGGCCTGCGCCTGATGGAGAACTCCTTCGACAATGCCCATCCCCACTTTGTGCATCACCAGAGCTTTGGGGTAATCTCCGAGCCCGTGCCCCCGGATCTGGATAGCTTTGAAGAGCTGGAATACGGTCTTCGGGCCACCTCCGTCTTGCCGGTGTTCAACAGCGACATCCAGAAGCAAAACTTAAAAATGACCGAGGATCGTACCGTACGCATCCTGGAAAGCACCTGGTTTATGCCCTTCAGCCGCAAACTCAAGATCACCTATCCCAACGGTCTGATCCACATCATCTTTACCGGGGCCACCCCCATCGACGACCAAACCTCACAGGTGGTGCAGTTCTGTGTTCGCAACGATTCAGAAGCAGAGGTGAGTGCTGAAAGCATCATCGCCTTCGACCGCCAGGTCACCCTTGAGGATCAGCTGATTTTGGAGGGCACAGACTACGATGTTCCCCTTGATATCAAAGTGGAACAGCACATGTTCACCGATAAGCCTGGCATTGTCATGCGTCACAAGCTGGCCGCCCTCTTGAAGGCTCATGGAGAAGTGGAAGTGCGGCGGGGTTAGGATTGGCCGGGATCCCTAGCTTGGATGAACCGCCTCGAAGGGGCCGGAGCAACTCCTCTCTTAGGGTGTATGGTCCTCTGAATTGAGTTAGCAACACTTGCCCTCACCCCCAGCGTGGCACCGGCCGTAGCCCCTCTCCCAAAGTGGGAGTCGGAAAGTGTATTGTTCTTGTTTGGAAGGACCATACGAGCAATGAATTCATTCGGGGGTTCCTGGGAGGTGTGTAGGGCTGTGGGTAGGCCCAAGGGTCCTCAAGGGATCCCTCAACTGACCAAGGGGTAGCGCTCCATCAGATAGCAAAGGCAGTCTTGGCGGATGATGCGGCTGTTGAGGGTGAGCATGCCCGGCATCAGGGGCACGCTGGTGCGAATTTCTCCATCCTGAGCGTAGAAGAAGCGGTCGGCTACATCTTGACCCTGCTCATTTTGTACATCCAAGTGGAAGCCGTTGTGGGTCCAGCCAATGCGGGTATGGGGGGGAATCTCCTGAAAATTGAGGTGATCCAGGTCGGCAGGAAAGCGGATGTGGGAAAGGGCTCCATTCTGCTCCGGAGGGGGTGCTTCCTCGCCAAAGCTAAAGCTGACTTGATCCGGGATCTTCACAATCGCCACGCTGTGAAACAGGTCGATATCCTGGCTGAGGATGGGTCGTTGTGGGATCCCGGAAAGGTGTAGACAGGCCTCTAAAAATTCGTAGGCATGTTGGCTGCCGTGGGGTTGATCCGGCTTACCACATTCGAGGGTCACGGCGGGGCAGAAGCGCCCAAAGGCCATGCTCTGTACCCCCTCCGGCTTGGTGAAATAAAGAACGGTGCGCCCAAACAAGGCAGCCAGATGTAGGCTGGGGGCATCCAGGTAATTGACACAGGCATAGTGGGGGTTGGTCCCCGTGTTGTTGTGAACATCAACGCTGGCGAAAACTCCCCGTTGCTGCATCTGCTGGATCACGGCCTGTGCGATGGCGTGTTCAGGGGTGGAGCCGTCTCCCCAGATGCGGTTGTAGTCTGGCTGTCCATCCAGTCGCCGTTGACCTTGGCGAGCGGCCTGGACGTTGCCGATAAAAATCGAGAGGGAACGGGGCAACTCCCGCTGGGCGTAGTGGCGGAGGAGGCGCCGAATCGCTTGCCAACCCGTGACTTCGTTCCCGTGCAACAAAACCGAAACAAATAGGGCAGGCTCCCTGCGTCCTGGCAAGTGGATCAAGGTTGGCCCACCCAAGTGGTCATAGAGCTGATGGGCTTCTAGAGAAAGGATGGACTCCGGCAGGTGATCAAGAACAGTGAGCATACTTTATCCGTTCCAGCACCCCATTGGTCGCAATGTTTTTTTAAGTGGTGGTGAGACAACCCTTGAGATGAGAGTTACCTTTAGCTGCTAAGTCAAATCCCAAGTATGCACCGGGCTACCTTGGCGCTGCCGTTCCCAATAGGCACAGGTTAATTGTTGCATATCTTTACCATGGCGGGCGACATAGCGGCGCTGCCAAGTGGCTCCATTTTGACCCGACTCGGCGCGGTCCCGGATAATGCCCAGATACTGCTGCACATCTCTTTGCACCAGGTTCAGTTGCCCCAGTCCCACTTCTGCCAGCGGGAGCAATTCTTTCAGGAGCAACTGCCGTAGGGATCCTTGCCAGCCCTCCAGCCAGGTGATCGGGGCATCCAAACCCAGTTGGGCAGCAGCATAAAAGTTGGCTCGGCATTGGGCAAAGCTTAGGTCATGCTCAGGGGGCACGGGCTGGGATCCCAAGGCTTGGGTGAGGCCAAAACAGAAGGCAGCATTGGCAATCATGTCAGGTATTGTTGGGCCTGCCGCCACCACCCGTTGTTCGATGCGCACGTGGGGGAGAGGATCCAATCCAATCAGAGGACGGTTCCAGCGCCAGATGGTGCCGTTGTGTAGGCGCAGATGGGCCAGTTCCGACACCGGGGTAGCCATCTTTTGTGGCAACAAAATGGGATAGCAGCGCACATTTTCCCAAAACAACTCCATCAGGGATCCCTGCACATAGCCCTGTCCCAGGGTGACGCGGGGGTGGTGGGTGGGAGAAAGGGGGGGTGGCCCGTCCAGAGCCTGCTCAAACAAAGGGATGCGGGTTTCCGCCCACAGATCATGCCCAAACAGATAGGGGGAATTGGCCGCTACCGCCACCAAAGGGGCCGCCAAAATCAGCGAAGCATTAAAATAACGAGCCGCCTGTTCAGGAGGCACTTGCAAGTGGATTTGGAAGGAGGTGGTGGCCGCCTCCAGCATAATGTCGGGGTGAAGAGTCTGCAGGCGGGCGGCGGGGCCCTGAATCTCTAGCCCCAGGGGCGGGATCCCTTGCGGTTGCTTGCGCCGGTGCAGGTTCAGGATCTGCTCGTTGAGGGCCAAGTACCGCTTGCGGGGGGAGATCATCTCCAGGGTGAGTTGGTCTTGCCGCACCGTGGGCAAAATGCCGATCATCATCAGCCCTGCCTGCAGTTGGTCGGCCACCTGGCAACAGTGCTCCCAAGTTTGGCTGAGATCTCGGTGAAACTGCTGCAGAGCCGATCCGGTGAGAACCTGCGGCTGGCTGTTGATCTCCACGTTAAATTGGGCCAGTTCCGGTACCACCAGCGGATTGTTCACCGCTTCCAGGTAGGCTTGGTTGATCGGGGCCGGTTCCCCCTGAGCAGTAATGAGCCAGGCCTCTAGCTCAAACCCTCCCACCAGGGATCCCTGGGCAAAAGGCTGACAGGCCGGATCCAACCCCGGTGCTCCGGCCAACCAACGGGCCAGCAAATCCGTCTCCTGCTGGAGCTGAGCTGCAAACTCGGCGAAATCTTCGGCACTAAAGCTGAGGGAGGCGATCTCCTGGCCCATTGAGAGAACTCCGCAGATCCCGTGAATGACACCACTCTACCGTTGTTGTCGAGGATAGACGGTGGGGATCCCGGTCAATCCAACCAAATCGGGTTCGACCAAGCCTTGCCCCCCAGGTGATCCCGCACCAACACCCGCAGATAAGGGCTACGCCAGCCTTTTGAGTCGATCTTGGCTTCCGTCAACCCCTGCTCGGCCACACTGCGATACTCCGTCGGTCGGCCCAAGGCATACACCCGATCCACACCGCTGCAGCGCACGTACAGATGCTCCCCGGGCTCCAGCTGCACATCGACAATGCGGTTCTGGATGCTCTGGATGGGGAGACAACCAAGGGCGCAGGCGATCCAGCAGAATGGGGGGAGCTTCCAATTTAAACTCACAGGCAACACATCCTTCTGCACGGGCATGATCCCGCAAGCTGATGGGATATTCCGAATCGCGCAAAATCGAGGCGAAAGCACCAAGTTCCCGAAAACCACTCGCTTGAAGATCGCTGAGATAACAGTTACGTGTAGGGTAAAGGAGGCCGCTGCCCTCGTTTTCGCTAACCACTGGAACGGGCTTGGCGAGCCAATTGGGTGAGAAAGGCCAGAGGACGACGGTTGGAGAGTTGCTGCCTGACCCGTTCTTGCAGAATTTCTTCTTGCCAGGGATCCCCGGAGCGCAGCCATTCCAGGTAGCTGAGTCCGGCCACTCGCGTCAGATAAGCCCCGCTCACCGCCTGCAGCGGGATCCCCATCAACACCAACGGGCTGGCCTTCAGAAAAGAGCCGAGGGCCTGTGTGGCCAACTCCATACCCCCCAACTGCACCAGAATGTGTGCCAAACTTTGCGCAGCCTGTTGTGCCCGCTTCAGGGTAATGCGTCGATCAAACGCCTGATGCAGCTCCCCGATCATGCGCGCCTGGATCGCCACCCCCGCCACCACATCCAACGCCGGCATGGGGGTAACCGCCAAAGCAGCTGCGGTGGCCCATTGCATCCGCTCGACGATCTGCCTGCCTCGTTGGGTGCGCTCCTCTTGTAGAGCCGCTTGGGCAGCTTCTGCCAAGTTTTGGGTCTGCAACAGAGCATTGGCCAGGCGCAGATGGGATCCCTTTTGTTGCAGCAGGTGGGCCATCTGGTGAATGAGGGCAGCCGTGTCTGGGGGTTGGGGCTCCCAACCCTCCTGCAGGGATCCATCCGCAAAGCGATAGCGCACCTTCAAGGGTTCTGGATCGGCGGCAATCGCCACCACTTGTTCAGGAGGGATGACCGCTGCGGTGCGTTGGCGCAGGTGAGCCAGGATCGTCTCCACATCCTCCGGCAACATTTGATCGGTTTTGTTCAGGGCCAAGATCGCCTGCTTACCCAGTTGAGCCAGCTCGAGCAGCTCAGCATATTCGGAAGCCAGCAGATCCCCGGCCACCACCAAAATCAGCAGATCCGCCTTTTGGGCCAACAACCGCGCCTCTGCTTCACCCGCACCGCCAATGGTTAGCAATCCGGGAGTATCGGTGAGGGAAATGGGGCTGCTCAACCCCGCCAGCTGATAGGTATGGATGGATCCCTGTTGGGTGGTGCCCAAAGTGGGGGCCGTTTCGCCCACCGGCTGACCCATCAACGCATTGATTAAAGAAGTTTTTCCCGCAGAACTGGTGCCGAACACCACCAAGTGCAGCTCTTGCTGGCTGAGCCGCCGATCGATCTCTTGAATCTTGGCGCGGAGGGCGCGGCGGTTGATGTCGTCCTGCAACTTTTGGATGAGGCGGTCGGCATCTTCCAGATCCGATTGAACGTGATCGGCAGTGAGTTTCACCCGGCGCAAAGGCTTGCGAACCCTAGAGGGCAATGGAGCCGAATGGTGCGAGCGCCGGTACTGCCACCAGTTCCGGGCCGAGAGAGCCGCCGCAGTGGTTCCCCCCAAGATCCCCAGCACCGCCAGATCCGCCAGGGGCACCGAGTAGGGAGCTACGGCTCCGTAGATTCCCCCCAAGAATTGCACGTACTGACTAAGGGTGGCCAACCCCAACCCCGCCAACAACCACATCCAAGTGGAGCGCGACAACACCATCCCAACTCACAGCTTGCCCAAAGGATCCGTTGCAGCTGGGCCATGAAAAACCCCAGCGCTTGTTGCGGACTGTATCCGCATTTGCTTCTCTAGCATAGGGTCTGCTGTAGCGGGTTACACGTTTTTTTGCTGCCGGTTGCCGCCAGAAAAAGGTTTCTCCCTAACGAAGGAGGCCGGGGATCCCGGTAACCGTGAACCGATTAACTTCCCCCGAGAACCGAAAATCCCCTCCCACAAGGGCAAGGGGATCCAGCGGTGCAGGCAGAAATTCACCGCCGCGATAATCCAGGAGCTGCACCAGCAGCAGATAGCCCACCCCCAGCGCAATCGCCAGGATCCCTGTAACAATCGCTACCCATTTGGGCCGTTCCATGATGGATCCCTCTCTAAACCGCTGGATCCATCATGCGCTATGGCCCTACTGGGGGGGAATAAGCACCGCGTCGATGACGTGGATAATGCCGTTGGAGGCTTCGATATCAGGGGTGATCACCGTCGCATCGTTGATTTTGATCACGCCATTTTCGATGGTGACGGTTACAGGGGATCCCTCGAGAGTGGTCACCTGCTGACCAGAGCTGAGCGCGCTGGAAAGGGCAGCGGCGGGCACCACGTGATAGGTAAGGATGCGCACCAAATCATCCCGGTTTTCGGGCAGAAGCAGGCTTTCTACAGTCCCGGCCGGCAACGCGGCGAAGGCAGCATTGGTGGGAGCAAATACCGTGAAGGGGCCTTCTGCTTGCAGGGCCTCGACCAAATCTGCCGCCTGCAGAGCAGCAACCAGAGTGCTGAAGTCAGGATTGCCGGCAGCGATTGCCACAATATCCGATGGGGCAGGAGTAGGACTGGGGGACACCGTGGGGGTAGGAGAAGGAGGAGACACAGCCGTGTCTCCAGAACTTCCGCAGGCAGCCAGCAGCGCAGAGGCAAGGATGGCCAACCCAGCCAGAGAAAGTTTACGAATCATGATTAAATTTAATCAAACGAAACGTTCGCCCTAATCTTAAAAAGCAAGCTTGGGACTTCCAAAGGAGTTGAAGGGAACTCTCGGGGTGCTGATGCCGCAATGCCCACTACTCGAAAGCTCCTTTATCAGGTGACATGGCCTTTGCGGGGGTTTTCTGGGGCGGGACTTGCGCTTCCTGCTCCCGCTCCGCCATCCCTTCGGGAGGTAAGTCTCAACCTCCATACGGGACTGGCGTACCCTGGGCGTAAAGGGCTGTATCGTGGTGGTGTTACGGGCTTGGCAGGTTGAACCATGCATGGACTCCCTCGCTGGTTGCGGCAAATTCGCCGTTGGCTGCCTTGGGTAGCACTGCTTCTCGTCTTGGTAATCATCGGCTACTGGGTTGGCCCGAGGCCTAGACCCTACGAACGGGATCCGGATCTACCCACTATTGCCGCCCTGCCCCAACACCCGCGCATTCGCGTGGAGTTTAACCAAAGCCGCGAAAGCACCTACCGGGATCCCTATCGACAGATCTATCGCTACGGCTACAACCTGGAAGATCTGATCGTGTCGCAAATTCGCTCGGCCCAAGGCTCCGTCGACATTGCCGTCCAGGAATTAAACCTGCCCCTGATTGCCCAAGCCTTGGTGGAACGTCGGCAAGCGGGGATCCCTGTGCGATTCATTACCGAGAACTCCTACGTGCGGGCCTGGCATGAACTCACCCCCGGTCAAGTCCAGGCGCTGGATCAGCGCAGCCGAAGCAAATTCGAGGAATACCGCAACCTGGTGGATCTGAATCGGGATGGTCAGTTTTCGCAGGAGGAGATCGCCACGCGGGATGTGTATACGGTATTGGAGCGGGGCAATGTGCCCTGGCTGGATGACACTGCCGACGGCTCCAAAGGCAGCGGCCTCATGCACCACAAGTTCGTTGTCATCGACGGGCAAAAGGTGTTGACGGGATCCGCCAATTTCACCCTTTCCGATATTCACGGCGATTTTGATTCTCTCGGTAGCGTTGGCAATGCCAATCACATGGTGCTGCTGGAAAGCCCGGAGCTAGCCCGCATCTACACCGATGAATTCAACCTCATGTGGGGGGATGGCCCCGGCGGTTTGCCCGACAGTGTGTTTGGGGTGCAAAAGCCCAGGCGACCTTTAGAAACGGTCTACATTGCCGATGCAATCGTGGGGGTACATTTTTCCCCCAGCAGCCGTTCTTTACCCTACGAAGCCACTTCCAATGGCATCATCGCCGCCGCTCTGGCCCAAGCGCAGCAACAGGTGGATCTGGCTCTGTTTGTCTTTACCGATCAAGGCATCGCCAACCAGATGAAGCAACTGCGGCGGGAGCGCAACGTGGAAATTCGCGGCGTATTCGACCCTGGTTTTGCCTTTCGAGATTACAGCCGCACCCTGGAGATGTGGGGGCTACTGCTGCCCGGAGAAAACTGCACGGTGGATCCCGTCCGCTTACCCTGGACGATGCCCGCACAATTTGTGGGAGTACCCAACCTGGCACCCACCGATAAACTGCACCACAAATTCGGCATTATCGACCCCGGCACTCCTAACGCCACGGTGATCACGGGATCCCACAATTGGTCGGTGGCGGCCAACCACACCAACGATGAGAATCTGTTGATCATCCGCAATGGCCTGGTGGTGGACCACTTCGTGCGCGAGTTCGACCGACTGATCACCGATGCCCGCTTTGGCCCCAGCCGCCGTCTGCAACAACGGGCTGAAGAGGGATCCCGTCTTTGCCCCAACCCTATACCCGCCACGGCTGCTTTGCCCGAACCGGATCTGGAGCTGGAAGTGGAGGTGATTCAAGAGCCACAACCGATTGCCCCTCCTGCTACCCTCGCCACCCAACCTGCGGGATCCCTGCGCATTAACGTCAACACCGCCACGGCTGCAGAATTGGAACAGTTGCCCGGTATTGGCCCAGCGATTGCTCAGCGCATCATCGAGGCTCGTCCCTTTTCCTCTCTGGAGGATCTGCAACGGGTGAATGGCATTGGCCCTGCCCGTCTGGAGCAATTGCGGGAGCGCGTGAGCTGGTAGCGCCCAGACTGTCGGCTTGTATAGAACCCACGCGGAAGGTTTGCCCCAAAGCTCTGACTCCATGCTCCGGAGGAAGTTTACCTATGGATCCCGTTTCCCAAGCCGATCCCAAATCTTCGCAAAAGCGGTGGTTGATGCTGAAACTCGCAGTTAGCCTGGTTGGGGTTATCGTTAGCGTTGTGTTGCTGGTACGTCAGTCGGGAGTGCTTGGAGCGGTTCAGAGTTTTTTCACCGATGCCCTAGGCTGGATCGAAGGATTGGGGCCATTGGGGCCGATGATCTTCATCGGTATCTACATTGTGGCGACGGTGCTGTTTCTGCCCGCTTCTGTGCTGACTTTGGGAGCAGGGGCCGTGTTTGGGGTGCTGGCGGGGGCCCTTTACGTAGTGATCGGGGCGACGATCGGGGCAAATCTGGCCTTTTTGATCGGGCGTTACTTGGCGCGGGAACGGGTGGCCAAGCTGATCGAGGGCAATGCCAAGTTTGCTGCCATCGACCGGGCGGTAGGGCGTGAAGGGTGGAAAATCGTTGGCTTGATCCGTCTGTCGCCGGCGTTTCCCTTCAATGTGCTCAACTACGCCCTGGGACTGACCCAGGTTTCTTTTTGGGATAATTTGTTGGGCACCGCCGGGATCCTGCCGGGCACCTTTATGTACGTGTACATCGGCTCTTTGGCGGGATCCCTGGCCAATATGGGCCGCTCAGAGTTGGAGCCGCAAGCCCAAACCGCCCAATGGATCCTTCGCATCATTGGGTTGATCGCCACAGTAGCTGTCACCGTTTACGTCACACGCATCGCTCGCCAAGCTTTGCAAGAGGGAGTAGAGCCTATGTGACAACGCTATGTTTGGCTATGTTTGCGGCAGGCTACCCTCACCCCACCCGACAACAGTCAACACCCTTTCGGGGAATTCGTTTAAGCTTGTGAACCCAACGCTCTCCGTTTTGATGCTCAGCCATGACTCAAACTTTGCCCCGCCTCACCGTTCCGGCTCGTTTACAACAGTTGCGTCAGCTCTTGCAAAGCCGAGATCTCGATGGGTTTTTGGTCCCTTCGGCAGATGAACATTTGAACGAATATTTGCCGGAAAATCGCAAGCGGCGGCAGTGGATCACAGGCTTTACCGGCTCGGCGGGGGATGCCCTAATCGGTCGAGAGCAAGCCTGGCTGCTGGTGGATCCCCGCTATCACGAGCAGGCCGAACAAGAGGTGGATCTCAACCTCTTCACCCTAATTAAGGGGGGCCTACCGGATCAGCCCAGCCTGATGGAGATCATCGAAGGGCTGGGATCCGGGTTTCGCTTGGGGGTGGATCCCTTTACCGTTTCGGTGGCCACCTATCGGCAACTGAAAACCCATACTCAGGCAGGAGGTGTGCTGTTGATCCCCACCTCTGAAAACCTGGTGGATAGGATCCGTCAGGGGTTGCTAGAGTCCGGCGATCAGGGATCCAACCCGGAATTAATGCCAGAACCCTCGAAATTATCCCACCCCTTTGACCAACCCATTTATGCGGTGCCCCCCCATCTGAGTGGAGCAACCCTCACGGAAAAACTGGCTCAAGTCCGTCAGGAAATGCAGCGTAAACGGGTGGGGTTATTGCCTCTCACCAAACTGGATCAGGTGGCTTGGCTGTTTAACCTGCGCGGCTCTGATATTGCCTACAATCCGGTGTTTCGCGCCTATGCCCTGGTAAGTGCTCAGGGAGCGGCCTTGTTTACGGATCCCCAACGGCTCGACCCGGCATCCATGCAGGTTTTGGCGGAGGCCGAGGTAGAAGTATGGCCCTATGCTGCTTATTCGGAGCAACTGCCCCTATGGGCGAGAAGCCATGCCCCTGTCGGTATAGATCCCAAGCACACCACCCAAGGCACGCAGGATCTGTTGCAAGATGTGCCCTGTCGAGATGTGGAGCACCCTGTTGAGGCCCTGAAAGCCATTAAAAATCCCATTGAGCTGGAGCAGATGCGCCAGGCCAATCGCAAAGCCAGTCGGGCCAAAATTCGCACCCTGGCCTGGCTGGAGCGGCAAACCCAACCCGTCACCGAGGCCGAAGTGGCAGCGGTGATGGAACGGCACTACCAAGAGGAAGGGGGCTGGGTGGGCCTCAGCTTCAATACCATTGCCGGGGCCGGTGCCAACAGCTCGATCATCCACTACGGCACGCCCAATCCGGAAAAAATTTTGCAGGCGGGAGAATTGTTGTTGCTGGATTCGGGATCCCACTACGAAGGAGGCACCACCGACGATACCCGCACCGTTTGGATCGGCCCTGCTCCGGTGGATCCCTTGTGCAAACAACGCTATACAGAGGTGCTCAAGGCCCACATTCAATGTGCCAGCCAGATTTTCCCCCCTGACACCCATGGGGTATCTCTGGATGGCATCACCCGTTCCACTCTCTGGCAGGCGGGCATGGATTACGGCCACGGTACCGGCCACGGAGTGGGAGCGTTTTTGAATGTGCATGAGGGGCCCAACGGCATTCACCGCCGCGCCAGTACCCCCCTCAAGGTGGGCATGATCAACAGCATTGAGCCGGGCTTTTACCTGCCGGGGTGGGGAGGGATCCGCCTCGAAAATCTCTACGAGGTGGTGTCTATTCCTGAGCCGCAGGGGTGGATGGGCTTTCGCTCCCTGACGTGGATCCCGTTTGATCTGCGGTTGATTGACCGGGGCGCCTTGAATGAGGTCCAGCGCACCTGGCTTGACCGCTATCACCGGCAGGTGTACGAGATGCACCACTCCACCCTGGATGAACAGGAGGCCGCCTGGCTGGAACAGGCCTGTGGCCTGAAGGCGAGATGATCGTCATCGGCTTAATGTCCGGCACTTCCGTGGATGGGATCGATGTTGCCATTGTGGAACTTGAGGGCAGCAATCCTCTGCGGTGGAACCTGGTACACCACGAAATGATCCCCTATTTACCCTCGCTGCGAGGGGAGATTCTACGGGCTTCCGAGCCACAAACCAGCGGGGTTGATCAGATCTGTGCCCTCAACTTCCGCGTCGGCAGGGCTTTTGCCGAGGCAGCATTGCAAGGGATCCGATCGGCCAAGCTAACCCCCGAGCAAATCGATTTAATCGGGAGCCACGGTCAAACCCTCTGGCATATTCCCACCGGCCCCTGCGCTTCTACGTTGCAAATTGGCGAGGCTTCGGTCATCGCCGAACTTACCGGGATCCCGGTGGTCAGCAACTTTCGAGCGCGGGATATGGCTGCCGGAGGGCAGGGAGCACCTTTGGTGGCTTTCGTAGATTGGCTTTTGTTCAGGGATCCTCACCTGAATCGGGTGGCCCAAAACATTGGCGGCATTGCCAACTTGACCTACTTACCCAGCACCTCTAGCAAGGGATCGCCTCTGGCTTTCGACACCGGCCCCGGCAACATTTTGCTTGATTTGGCGGTGATGCGAGCCAGCCAAGGGCAACAAACCTTTGATCGGGATGGAACATGGGCGGCCCAGGGCCAGATCCACTGGGAAAAAGTTAAAGAATGGATGCAGGATCCCTATTTTCAGCAGAGGCCACCCAAAACCACCGGTCGAGACTATTTTGGATCCCGCTACTTGGAGCAACTCTGGCCCCAGTTCCCCTCCCCCCAAGACTGCATTGCCACGCTAACAGCATTTACGGCCTATTCCATCGCCCAAGCCTACAAAGACTTTTTGCCGGAGCTCCCAGATCAGGTCATTGTTAGCGGTGGCGGCACCCAAAACTCCGTCCTCATGCGCCTCTTGCAAGAACAACTACCCACCACAACCCTGCTCACCACCACGCAACTGGGGATCCCTTCCGACGTTAAAGAAGCTTTTGCTTTCGCGATCTTGGCCTATCGAACTTGGCAAGGTGAAGCCAATCATTTGCCGGAAGCCACTGGGGCGAGACGTTCTGTCCCTTTGGGCCAGATAACACCAGGACCTCTCCGTTAGGGCACAGCACTTTTTGAACGCTAACGACCGCATTGTCGCCGGATGAGAATTGCCCTTGACTCCTTTGCATTCGACAATACGCTTGTGCCCAAGCACAATGATGCCGACCCCGATTTGCCCATTCCACAAACGTCTGTCG
>JAUQVK010000085.1:44000-44503 GCA_039794845.1 Thermostichus sp. DRC_bins_24 | reverse complement strand
TTTTCCTCTAGGGACAGATGGCAGAATTGGAATTATATTGGAGAAAGATGGAGAAAGATCTCTCTTTCGGTGTATTCAGGATTGTCAATATGGAGGCTTTAGATAATTAAGTTACAGCCTTTTCCAGCGTTATCTACTACATCCCTCCGGGTCGTGCGGTTCCCGCCATTGTGGAGCAAAAGGGTGCCGTAGGCAGAGCACGACGCAGATCAATCCTTTGCCTGACTGAGGTTTGGCTAAACTTTAGGTCTACATGAAGTCGGAAAAGGCTGTATGCCTCTTTCGTCACTCTAAGCAGAGGAGAACAGAATTGAGGTAGACATCCAAGGCCATCGGGATGAATTTACAGCCCTTTACGCCTAGGGCACGCTGGCGCGTTCGCCCATGGCGGCCCATAGGGCACCGCTAGTCATGTGTAACAACTATGGAAGTTGAGTTCTAACCTCTGGAGGGCTAGCCCTCCGGGCCCCGCGAAAGCGGGAGCAGGAAGCACAAGCCCTGTC
>JAUQVK010000085.1:0-43990 GCA_039794845.1 Thermostichus sp. DRC_bins_24 | reverse complement strand
ACTTTCCTTTCTTAGGATCCCCAGTTTCATCGACAAGAAGATAAATTGAGCGACCTCCTCACCCCTCTAAAGTCCGTTGCAGTAGTGCCTGACGAGCTAGAGTCATGGCCAGGTAAGGAGTTCAGCTTTTCCCTCAAGCTTAGCCTGCCCATACTGACAAAAGAGGCGTAATTAAGCGGCTAATCGAATCCTTTTTTTGAGAAATCCCCAAAGCTTCTACCTCTTCGATCAAATGTTCAATATCGAGATGATCAAAGTCCTGCACCTTCAGCTTGGCAACCGTATCTTCTGACCACAACAAAATGTCTTGTTCATAGAGAGCCGCTAAATGATTAGTTTGAGACATTCTCCATTCCTCTTGAAATGAGTTCATGGCTGTAGGTGGATGTCACGTTTGTCCTCACCCTAAGTCCATCCCCCAATTTGGGAGACGGACTTAGAGATAGCTTGGCCTCCCTTCTCCTACCTCCCCCGTTTGCAGGGGGGGCCAGGGGGGCAGGGAGAAGGGGCTGCCGGAGCTTTCGTGAGGGGATGAGGGCCGGCAAAGGCGACATGCTCTCATGATTGTCCTCCCAAGGCTGCCAACAAATTCTGTTCGCACTGCTCAAAAACAAAGTTCAAAATTCCTAGGACTTGAGGCAGATTCCCGATCGCATATAGCTCAGAACCATACACTAATCCATCCAGAGTTAGCTTGTAGAACTGCCACCCCTCTCCATTAGTGACAATGCCGTAAATGTCGAAATTTTGATCTAGTACATGATTGTTATGTTGACAGGCTTTCATGACAGGCAAGCATTGAGCTAATCCTTATTCAAAATCATCTTTCTTTGCCTCTACAATGCACAGAAATGGAGCCTCTAAATAGGCTTTTCGTTCTGCCATCAAGTAGTCTACATGCTCCATAGTGTTTTCATCCGCTAGTGGAGCACCCTTCCATAACTTTAGGTATTTGAATCCTTGCAAAACCTCCTCACAAACAGCATCAATGATGAGCTTTTTAGATTCTTCATAGCTTTGTAAATCAAAGACATCAGCCATGCGTCGTAAGCGTTGATGGAAAAATGCACTCGGTTCTATAGGAATGACTTCAAATCGCCAAGGATGAATCTTTTTAATCTCCAAATACTTAAACGCTTCCGTATAGGTAAAACTCGAAAAAATCTTTTTCTTAACCCGCGTGGCCATCTTGCTTTGCTCCTTTTGCCTTTTACCTTTTACTTGAAAAAAAACTCCCATCGAACAAATAATCTGCGCCCCATCTCGCTGTTCCTCTGGGTTAATCACACACAGGGCATCATGCTCTCGCAAGAATGTCACCAGTTTTGCCAACTGCTCATCGCTGATGCCTGCTTTGAGTTCTTGGTTGAGGCGGGCGATTGCATTTCTGCTTTAAAGGATACTGATTTTAAAGGATACTGATTAATCTCCTCGATCGCCCGTTCCAGGGCTTCCCACTCCGTGCCCATTGCCGGTAGGGGGGTAGTTTTGCGGACATGTTGGGTGTAGGCCATCCGGCGATTGTACGTCCGTGCCGCTGCACTGCGCTTGTTGCCTAGGGTGCCTGCCATCGTCTTGGTTTGCTCAGCGATCCGTTCTGCCCCCCGTGTCACGAGTTCATGTGGGGATAACGGGGCAAGGTTGGGGTATCAATACTGCACCGTGCCATGTGTAAAATTCGCATTTGCGACTGAGTGACGCTGTTGTCGTTCTTATCCATGCCAAAGCGTCGGTGCTACTATCAGTGCGGAGATACGGCAACACGCCCTCTGGATCGGTTCCAGTGGGTTCATGCTCCTTGGTGGAATACACCACATCCGGTAATTTCTCGATCATCCCTTTCAGGGCAGGGTTGGCCTCGATCGCCCTTTGCCAGATTTGCAACGCTTCGGAAGTTAAGTCCACCTCGTCCTCCTCCGCCGGCAAAAACAGATGGCAGAGAATTTCGTCCGCCTGTTGCCCAATCCGATGACCCGCCCCGCCCGCTGAATCAATCAGATAATCGCCCAGTAATCGCCCAGGGCAAGTCGTAGTTGAGAATGATGGCACAATCTTGCAGGTTTTGCCCCTCAACACATCCGTCAGCTTTCCATCCTCAAGCGGGTTCCAACTACCCGCCAGTTGCAGAATACCGATCAACGCTGTGGCATCTTGCTGAAGATGCTGCTGCAACTCTAGACGAAACAGATTGGCACGAATCCACTTAAATCGACGCCGGTATTGATCTCGGTATAAGTGATCGATTTCCGGATCGATTTCCGCACCTGGCCCTTGATAATCGGCGATCCAGTATTCAGGGATCCCCAGCAAAGCATAGTCTTCCAATCTGCAGGCACGGTCGTTTTGCCAGTTGCTGCTGACGACTTCTGCCACGAAGAGGATTCGCTAGCCCTGTCCATCCTGTCTACACTGGAGAGACCAGCCAAAACAGGGATCCCTATGCGAATCGGTGTGCCCAAGGAGATCAAAGAACAGGAGTTCCGGGTGGGGTTAACTCCGGCGGCAGTGCGGGTGCTGTGCGAACAAGGGCATCAGGTGTGGGTGGAAACCCAGGCGGGCCAGGGGGCAGGCTTTACGGATGAAGACTACCTAAAAGCAGGGGCCAAGCTGGCGGCAACCCCGCAAGAGATCTACCAGCAGGAGATGGTGGTGAAGGTGAAGGAGCCGCTGCCTGCTGAGTACCCCTTGCTGCATCCCGATCTGCTCCTGTTTACCTATTTGCATTTGGCCGCCAGCCGCGAGCTCACCCTGGCATTGATAAAATCGGGAGCCACCTGCATTGCCTACGAAACGGTGGAATTGGCGGATGGATCCCTACCGTTGCTGATGCCCATGAGCGTGATTGCAGGACGGCTATCGGTGCAGTTCGGTGCTCACTACCTCACCCGACAACAGGGGGGGCGCGGCGTGTTGCTGGGCGGGATCCCCGGGGTATCGCCGGGGCGGGTGGTGATCTTAGGGGGGGGCACGGTGGGCACAGAAGCCGCCAAAATGGCCGTGGGGCTGGGGGCGCGAGTTCAGATTTTGGACATCAACCTGCATCGCCTCAATGAGTTGGAGCTGATTTTCGGATCCCGAGTTGAGCTGCTCTACAGTACTACCCAAAGTGTGGAAGATTGCGTCAAAGAGGCCGATCTGCTGGTGGGGGCGGTGTTGGTGCCGGGAAGCCGCGCTCCGGTGTTGGTAAAAGAAGATCTGGTGGCCCAAATGCGGCCTCGTTCGTTAATCGTGGATGTGGCGGTGGATCAGGGGGGGTGCATTGCCACCACACGGGTGACAACCCATGCTCAGCCGGTTTACGAAGCCTATGGGGTGTTGCACTACGGTGTAGCCAATATGCCGGGAGCCGTCCCCTGGACTTCGACTCAGGCGCTGGTGAATGCTACCTTACCCTACACCCTGAAGTTGGCCCGCCTGGGGTTGCCCGATGCCCTAGAGCAAGATGCGGCTCTGGCCAAAGGACTTAATGTCAAAGCTGGAAAGCTGGTTCATCCGGCAGTGCAGGCCACTTTCCCCGACTTGAGCCAAATCTCGTGATGTGGTGATGTGGCAAGGGATCCCTATGGACAAGCACCCCAACCCCTACTGCCGCCAGGCCAAAACGTAGCGCTCTAGGGCGGCAAAGAAGGTGTAGAGCAAAACGCCCATAATGCCCAGGGCGATCAACCCGGCAAACGCCAAAGGCACATCAAAAGAGGAACTCGCGGACACAATCAGAAAGCCCAGCCCACCATTGGAGGCCACCGTTTCCGAAATCACCGAGCCGACAAACGCCGAAGAAATCGACACCTTCAACGAGGCAAACAGATAGGGCATGCTGTGGGGCAACCCCACTTTGGTGAAAATCTCCCAGCCACTCGCTCCCAAAGAGCGCAGCACATCCCGCATTTCTGCCTCGACGGTTTCTAGGCCCACTGCCACATTTACCGCAATCGGGAAAAAGGCCAGCAAAAAAGCCGTGATCACCGCCGGGATTAGCCCCAACCCGAACCAAATCGCCAACAGGGGCACCAAGGCTACCTTCGGGATCGTGTTGAAGCCCACCAACAGAGGATACAAAGACAGATAGGCCAGACGGGAGCTGCCGATGATTGATCCGAGCAACACCCCACCCACCAACGCCAAGGTAAAAGCCAACAGTGTCGAGCCAATGGTGATCAGGGAGTGGCGCATAATCACCTGACCCCATTGGTTCATGGCGGCGACGATCTCGGTAGGGGCCGGCAAGATGAAGCGGGGAATGTTGAACAGGCGCACCCCCACCTGCCAGAGCACAATGCTTAGGGTGATGGTGGCGGCGGGCAGAATAATCGAAGCTGCCTTCGTTTGCAGAAATTGGTCGAATGATTTTTTCATCGGGATCCCTCGGTGACCACAACCAACCAAAATCTATCCAGAACGCTCTAAAACCAGACCATTCAGCTTTTCACAACCCGAATCAGTAGCTACGCCGAATGTGTTTGCGCACCTCCGAAACCAGGTGGTGAAAATCATCCGTCAGGCAAATCTCCAGCGGACGCGGGCGCGGCAGATCCACCTTGAGCTGAAAGATAATCTCGCTTGGGCGGGGCCCCATCACATAAATGGTGTCGGACAGGAAAACCGCCTCGCGCAAATCGTGGGTGATCAAGATGCTGGTACAAGCCGTGCGCATCCACAGCCGCTGCAACATCTCCCACATGTCCTCGCGGGTAAAGGCATCCAGGGCGGCAAAGGGTTCATCCAACAGCAACAGCTCCGGCTGGTGAATTAAGGCCCGACACAAGGAAGCCCGCTGCCGCATCCCCCCAGAAAGCTGCCAGGGATAGGCATTTTGAAAGCCCTCCAAACCAACAGTCGCCAGCAGATCAAGGGCAGATTTTTCGTGCTGGGCCAGGTTTTGCTGAAAGGTGCGCTTGTGGGGTTGCACCACCTCCAAAGGCAGCAGCACGTTTTTTAGGGTATTGCGCCAAGGCAGCAGCACCGGATTTTGGAAGGCCATGCCCACATTTTTGAGAGGACCGGTGATCGGTTGGGATTGAAAGTAGATGGTGCCGCCGTGATTGGTATTCAGACCCGAAACCATTTTCAGTAGCGAGGTCTTGCCACAGCCACTCGGCCCGACGATGGAGACAAACTCCGAGTGCTGCACAGAAAAATTCAGGTCTCGGATGATCGTGACGGGCGCCTCTTTGCCGGGGTACTGCAGCGAGACATGGCGAAATTCCAGAACCGGCTTGTCAGGGATCCCACCGCGGGCGCCGGGGGGAGAGGACTGATCTTGGGCGACCATCTGAAACTCCAACATCGACTCGACTGCTCAGCGGGCAAGTACTCTGGGCCGGGAACGGCCAGGCCTCTTGAGAATGTATTTAGAGGTGCTCCTGCCATCACTAGACCAGAGAGCGCAGCGACCAACTGTGTTACCTGATACTTTGTGCACTCGACTTCGGCCCACTTGACTTTTCCCAAAGCATGCTTATTTTCAGCTGGGAGGAATCAGGCTACCAGGGCAGGATCCCCGGCCAGTCATCAGAGGTGAAAAAAAAGTGATCCTGAGGTAGGAGTTCCCCTGCTGCCGGGGCGCTGCACCTGCGGACTTCTAAGCTAGGTGAGTGACCTCAACCCCCGCCAGACCCTCTCCACAGCCATTGGTTCTACGTCTTGCCCTAGAGCGGACAAACTCAAGCAGCGGATCCTGGCAGCTACTGGTGCTCGAAGACATTGCTAAAGCCCATTAAGTCAAGATCCACCAGGGTGGGTAACAGTTGGAAACAGCGTTGGGCCAGCTCCCAGCGCTCCTCCCGCTGCAGCATCTGGGCCAACTTGTCACGGATTGGGATCAAATAACGAACGTCGTTGGCGGCGTACTCCAGTTGCTCGGCAGACAGAGCTTGTACCGAGCCCCAGTCAGAACTTTGGGCGGTTTTGTTCAACTCCACCCCGCACAGCTCGTTCACCACCTCTTTCAAGCCGTGCTTATTGGTGTAGGTGCGCGCCAGTTTGCTGGCAATTTTGGTGCAGAACACCGGCCAGACCGAGATCCCCAAGTGGTAGAGCAGCATACCCAGATCAAAACGGGCATAATGGAAGATCTTTTCAATGCCCGGATCCATCAGCAATTCAGCCAAGTAAGGCGCCTGTCGCACCCCTCGGCTAAGCCGCAGCAGCACCACCTCACCCGCCCCGTTGGCGATTTGCACCACACAGAGCCTGTCCCGCTGGGGAAGCAGCCCCATGGTTTCCGTATCCACTGCTAAGCGGGGCTCTTGCTCAAAAGCCTCTAGAATCTCTGGAGAGAGATCCTCATCGCAAATCTGAAAAGGTTGCAGGCCCACGCGGGATCCCTCAATGCTCCATCAACCTGAGGTTCAGGTGCTCACCAGCTAGACTTAACCACACCGGGCAGCAAACCTTTGTGGGCCATCTCCCGCAGGCTGTTGCGAGACAGACCAAAATCCCGGAAGTAACCGCGTGGACGCCCTGTTTGCCAGCAGCGGTTGCGCAGACGGGTACGAGAGCTAGCCCGGGGGAGCTTTTGCAGTTGGGCGTGCAGCTCCATACGGGTGGCCTGATCAATCTCTGGATTGGCCATTTCCGCTTTGAGTTGTTGGCGCTTCTCCCGGTACTTATCGACCAAGCGTTGACGCTTTTTCTCCCGCTCGATCATGCTCTTTTTAGCCACGGCTCACTTGCTTCCCTGATTTTTTCAGCTTTACCAAGATAACGAGAACCACTTGCTTCAGGCAAGGGGGATCCGATGCCCATCTCCTGCCCTGCCAAATCCCATTGGGCCCTTGTCGGATGGCCTTTCTCTTCCCGCCTCCGTGGGATCCCTGAAGGCTACTCTTGGATCCCAGGGCACTCTATATCGTAAGTGAGGTTGGTGTTGAGAAGAGATGAAGATTTCAAAGGTGATCTCGTTTATTGCCGCCAAATTCAAGGTTTCCCCAGAGCAGATTGAGGCAGCTCGGGTGGTTTTACACAAGCCTCCGGCGCTGCTGGCGGTGTTGAAATCGATCCCCCCCCTGCCCAGAGAAGTGTTGCAGGATCCGAGTTTGGTCTATGCCTATCCTGCTACCTTCATTCAATGGTCGAAGTGCATGCACGGCTTGGCGGAATGGGATACGGTGCCGGTGCTCAGCTATGCGGATTACGTCGCCCAAGTGGAGTTGGCCTTTCTGCCAACGGATATGGCCGTGAGTCATCGTTAGGGTCCCTCCCAGCCTCTACCAAAAACGTCGCGGTGCTCCGCACCTTGTGCAGCAAGATTGACCACACCTGACCACATCTGGAGGTGTGCTGCAAGGTCTGGAAGGATGCGCTAAGGGAGCGCAAAGACTGGATGACCTCGCGCAAGGGTTCGGTCAACTCTGTTCTCTGGGTAGCGAGTCCATCCTGGCAGATAAGCCCTACCACCGTTTCAAGGTGCAGTTAAGCGTGGTAAGGCTGTGGTTAATAATGGTTAATAAAAGCAGCGGGCACCTCTCGGGAGTGTCCTGCCGGCAGTAAAGGGGTACACAAAATCCTGTCAACTCGTTGGCAAGCGTGTTCCCATTGGATGCTCAATTGGATACCCAATGCCTAGGGGTATCGATGCCCCAATCACCAATCGACCTCAGCTGCCGCAACCCCGAATCCGGTTTTTCGTCTACCATAGGGAGCTATGACGAAACTCACCCCCAGCTCCAGCTATAGCATTGCCCTACGCATTCGCTTGCCCAACCAACCAGGAGCCTTGGCCCGGGTCACTCAAGCGATTGCCGAAGTGGGAGGCAACCTTAGCCAGATTGATCTCATCCACCAATCGCCTTCCGAGACGGTGCGGGAGATCTCGGTGGATGCCGCCAGCAATGAGCATGCTCAGCAAATTCGAGCCGCCGTCGGATCCCTGCCAAACGTAAAGGTCGAGCGGGTACTGGATCGCACCTTTGAACTGCACCGAGGCGGAAAACTGCGAGTGGTGGGCAAAAGTCCACTGGAGAGCGCTGCCGATCTGGCCATGACCTATACGCCGGGGGTGGGTCGGGTTTCCATGCAGATTGCCGCGGATCCCGCCTCTGTGTACGAGTACACGATCAAGGGCAATACGGTTGGCATTGTTACCGATGGCAGTGCTGTTCTGGGGCTGGGGAATATCGGCCCCGAGGCGGCTTTGCCCGTAATGGAAGGAAAAGCCGCTCTGTTTAAGCGCTTTGCGGATATTGATGCGTTCCCCCTCTGTTTGGCGACCCAAGATGTGGAGCAGATCGTCGAGACGGTGGTGCATCTGGCCCCTGGCTTTGGCGGGTTTAACCTGGAAGACATCAGCGCCCCCCGTTGTTTTGCCATTGAGTCGAAGTTAAAGTCTCGCCTGACTCTGCCCGTTTTTCACGACGATCAACATGGCACGGCGATTGTGGTGTTGGCGGCGTTGCTGAATGCCCTCAAGGTGGCCCACAAATCCCTGGAGCAGGTGCGCATTGTGCTGAATGGAGCGGGGGCAGCCGGCATTGCGGTGATTCAACTGCTGCGGCGGGCCGGAGCAACCCACATTGTCGCCTGCGACCGTCAGGGGATCATCAGCCATTCTCGCGGCGATCTCACCCCTGAAAAAGCCAGTGTCGCCGTCGAGCAAAGCGGATCCCTGTCGGACGCACTGGTGGGGGCGGATGTGTTCATCGGGGTGAGTGTGGCCAATGCCCTGACAGTGGAAATGGTGGAAAGCATGGGATCCCGACCGATCCTATTTGCCCTGGCCAATCCGGTACCGGAGATTCAGCCGGAGTGGGTTAGCGATCAAGTGGCGGTGATGGCGACAGGGCGCAGCGACTACCCCAACCAGATCAACAATGTGCTCGCCTTTCCGGGGGTGTTTCGCGGGGCCCTCGATTGCCGGGCCAAACTGATCAACACCGAGATGTGTGTGGCTGCTGCCGAAGCGATTGCCGCCCTCATTCCTGCGGAAGACTTGGATCGCAACTGGATCATCCCCTCCGTATTCGATGGACGGGTGGTTTCTGAGGTGGCTGCAGCTGTGATTCAGGCAGCTCGACAAACGGGAGTGGCCGGGATTCTCTGAGAGAGATGGGCTGATTGCCGGCTCATCTCACCAGATGACAGGCGACAAAATGCCCCCCTCCCACATCCCGAAACGCCGGGGGGGGATCCTGGCGGCATACATCCGTCACCAAGGGGCAGCGGGTATGGAAGTTGCACCCTTTGGGCGGGTTAACGGGGCTGGGCACATCTCCTTTGAGGATAATCCGTTGCCGTTTGGCTTCCACCTCCGGGTCTGGAATCGGGACTGCCGAGAGCAGCGCCTGAGTATAGGGGTGCAGAGGATTTTGGTAGATCTCGTCTCGATCCGCCAGTTCCACCACCTTGCCCAAGTACATCACCGCCACTCGGTTGGAAATGTGGCGCACCACACTTAGGTCATGGGCGATGAACAGATAGGTGAGGCCAAACTGCTCCTGCAGCGACTCCAACAAATTCACCACCTGCGCCTGAATCGACACATCCAAGGCAGAGATCGGCTCATCACAGACGATAAAATCGGGGTTCAACGCCAAAGCACGCGCGATCACGATCCGTTGCCGTTGACCACCGGAAAACTCGTGGGGGTAGCGGTTGATAAAGCTGGGGTTGAGGCCGACCACGTCCAGCAGTTCTTTAACCCGCTCCTGCTGCGCTTTGCCCTTGGCCACGTTGAACACCGTCATCGGCTCTCCCACAATCGCCCCCACCGTCTGGCGCGGATTCAAAGAAGCGTAGGGATCCTGAAACACCATCTGCATGCGGCGGCGCATACGGCGCAGATCTTCATTTTCCAGTTGGGTGAGATCGGTGTCTTCAAAATAGACATGTCCGGCGGTAGGCCGATACAGCTGCAAAATCGCTCGCCCGGTGGTGCTTTTGCCACAGCCCGATTCCCCCACCAGCCCAAGGGTTTCCCCCCGACGCACCTCAAAACTTACCCCATCCACGGCCTTGACGGATCCCACCTGTCGCTGTAGAAACAGCCCGCGCAGAATTGGGAAGTGCATTTTCAAGTTTTCAATGCGCAATAAAGTCGCTTGAGGGGAAGGAGAGACAGGCGCTTGCCCATTGCTGTTGGCGCTTACGGAAGGGCCGTTGCTGCCGGAGTTAACCATGGGTTGCCCCCCCCAGGCGCTCACCGTCGGCCAGAGTGGCCGTCAAGAGATGGTCTTTCCCCTCGGGCTTCACCCAACAGGCCACCGCATGATTGGGGCCAACGGACTCCAGCTCCGGATCTTCACTCCAGCAGCGGTCGATGACAAAACGACAACGGGCCGCAAACGGGCACCCCTTCGGGTAATGGATCAAATCTGGAGGCATCCCTTCGATGGGCTGCAGTTTTTCGTGGCGGCGCTCATCCAGGCGGGGAATGCTCTGCAACAGGCCGATGGTGTAGGGGTGACGGGGGTTTTTATAGAGCTGGTGCAGGGGGGCCTCTTCCACGATCTGGCCGCCGTACATCACCAAAATGCGGTCGGCAATGCCCGCCAAAAAGGCCAAGTCGTGGGTAATCCAAATGATCGCCATGCCGATCTCGTCCCGCAGGGCTTTGATCAACTCCACGATCTGCGCTTGGATCGTCACATCCAAAGCAGTGGTCGGCTCATCGGCAATCAGAAGCTTGGGACGGCAGGACAAGCCCATGGCGATCATCACCCGTTGCCGCATGCCCCCAGAAAACTGGTGGGGATAATTGTCCACCCGTTCGGCTGCCGCTGGGATCCCCACCATTTGCAACAGTTCGATGGCCCGCTGCCGGGCTTGATCGGCACTCATGCCCAGGTGGAGCTGCAGCGATTCCATGATCTGCCGACTCACCCGCAGGACAGGGTTCAAGGAGGTCATGGGGTCTTGAAAGATCATGGCGATCTGATTGCCCCGGATGCGGCGCATTTCAGATTCTTTCAGTTTGAGTAGATCTCTTCCCTCAAACAGCACCTCGCCCCCCGTAATTTTACCCGGCGGCATCGGGATCAGCCGCATCACCGAGAGCATACTGATACTTTTGCCGGAGCCGGATTCTCCAACAATCCCTAGGGTTTCCCCTTCGTCCAGATGAAAACTGGTGCCGTTGACCGCATGTACCACCCCATCTTGGGTATGGAACCGCGTCTCTAATTTCCGCACCTCTAACAATCGCGCCATGCCATTGGGATCCCTGCTATACAAGATTCTTTTAAGCCGATTGGGCCGGAAAACTCTAGCGAAGTCTGAATCATTTGGACATAAACCAATTTAGAGACCTCTATGGCCTGGAGTTGGTACGGGTGGGTACAGCCTCGCCACTGTAGCGGAGAGATCCTGTACCCATCGCCCCTGCCCCGTACAGAATCGACGGCCAAGACCGTACCACAGGCTAGAGGGCTCAGTCGTATAGGCAAGCACACAAGTCACGGCCAACCGGATCCCGCCGATCCAGACCAGAGTAGGAAAGTGAACCCTTTTCGGCCATTTGTTGGCGTGAAAAGTCTTAAGAGAAAAAGAAGTTGTCACCGGGATCCCGCCCGAGAATTGTCATAGTGTGTAACGAATCACAGAAAAATCGAACTCAGCTGCTACCGTGTTCCGATAGGAACTTAAAGGGGTTGTTGACTCAGGCGGGCATCCAACAAAGTCGACCTCAATGGGGCCATCAGGCGGGAACTTCTCCTGGCTCTTCATCAGTCTAGAGCTGAGATCCGCATGGGGTGATTTCAACGCCGTGGCGCAAATCCCCTGGTTTAGTTGTCGCTTCTTAACAAGAGGTAAGCATAGATGTCTTTTAAACGTCTGAAAGTGCAGCTGGTCAAGCTGCGGCTTTTGTTGATCCCACTGTTTGTGGTGGGTGGTTTGCTTGTCCACCATTGGGTGCCTGCCCAGGCTCAGGCCGATGACACGCTACGGTTGCTCTATTGGCAAGCCCCCACGTTGCTCAATCCCCACCTTTCTACGGGGACCAAAGACTTTGAGGCCAGCCGCTTGGTCTACGAACCCCTGGCCAGCTTCGATGCTCGTGGCGAGATGGTGCCCTTTTTGGCTGCCGAGATTCCCAGCGTTGAAAACGGCGGCGTTGCAGAAGATTTAAGTTCGGTGACCTGGAAGCTTAAAAGTGGGGTCACCTGGGCAGATGGGGAACCCTTCTCCGCCGAAGATGTGGTTTTCACTTACGAATACATTTCCAACCCAGAGGTGGGGGCAATTACCTCCGAATACTATACCGATATTGCTTCGGTGGAGGCTGTGGATCCGACCACGGTGAAAATCACCTTCAAAGAGCCGACGGTGGCTTGGTTTGTGCCCTTTGTGGGTACCAACGGCATGATCATTCCCAAGCATATTTTTGAACCCTTCAATGGCCCCAACTCTCGGGAAGCACCGGCCAACTTGGCCCCCATCGGCACCGGCCCCTACATTACCGAAGAGGTCAGACCAGGGGATGTAATCGTCTACGTGGCCAACGAGAATTTTCGTGAAGAGGGCAAGCCTTTCTTTAAGCGGGTGGAACTGAAAGGGGGCGGCGATGCTACCTCAGCAGCTCGGGCCGTGCTGCAGACGGGCGATGCCGATTATGCCTGGAACACACAGGTGGAGGCTGCAGTGCTCACTCAGTTGGAAGCCACGGGCATCGGGCGAGTCATACCCAAGCCCGGCCCCAATATGGAGCGAATCGTTATCAATTTCTCCGATCCGAATGTTGAGAAAGATGGGCAGCGCTCCCACAAAGACGTACCGCATCCCTTCCTGACGGACTTGAACGTGCGCAAAGCCCTGAGTTTGGCGATGGATCGGCAAACCATCGCTGACCAGCTCTACGGGGTGGCGGGCACCCCCACGAATGACTATGTGCTCTCTCCGGAGAACCTGCGGGCCAATGCCCCCTGGGAGTTCAACCTGGAAAAAGCCGCAGCGCTATTGGATGAAGCCGGCTGGGTGGACAGCAACAACAACGGCATCCGCGACAAAGATGGCGTGGAAATGCGCATGGTCTTCCAAACCTCCGTCAACCCGGTGCGCCAAAAAACCCAGGAGATCATCAAGCAAGACTTGGGCAAAATTGGCATTGACCTGGAGTTGAAGAGTGTCGATGCCAGTATCTTCTTCGACAGCGAGCCCAACAACCCCGATAACCTCGGCCACTTTTATGCCGATTTGCAGATGTACACCACCGGCAATGACAACCCCGACCCAACCGGTTACATGCGCCGTTACCTCTGCGAGGAGATTGCCCAGAGGGAAAACAACTGGGCTGGTGCCAACGATGCTCGCTACTGCAACCCCACCTATGAAGCCCTCTTTGCCGAATTGGTGCGGATGACGGATCCGGATGAGCGGGATGAGCAGGTCAAGAAGATGAACAACTTCCTGACGGTGGAGGATGTGGCGTTGATCCCCCTGATCGACCGCTCCAGCCCTGCTGCTGCCGCCAATAGCATTGAGGGAATCGATCTCACCCCCTGGGATCTGGAGCCCTGGAACATCAAAGACTGGACCCGTAAGTCCTAGGGTTAGGGAGTTGGCCGGCCTTAAGGGATCCCACTCGGGGATCCCTTCCTTCTGTTCCTAGGCTTGGCCGAATCCCGGCAAGAAGCCCAAATGTTTTTCCTTAACGGTTTGGCCCCATCGCCTGGATTATGATGGCGGCGCCTTCGCTCCCACCGGACCTGCCGGTTTTACGGATCCCATGACCCGCTACCTGATTAACCGCTTGTTCATCTCCATTCCCACATTGCTGGCCATCAGTGTGGTGGTGTTTGCCATTCTCGCCTTGGCCCCTGGGGATCCGATGGCGGAATTTGCCACCAACCCGGCCATTACGGCAGAGGTGCGGGAGAACATTCGCCGCTCTCTGGGGCTGGATCAACCCATTTACATCCGCTACGTGAAATGGCTGTGGGCCTTTATGCGAGGGGATATGGGTTTTTCTTTTAACAGCCGTAGCCCCGTGGTGAACTTAATTTTGCAACGGCTGCCCACCACCCTTTGGGTTGTCGGGACCGCGTATCTCATCGGCGCGTTGCTGGCGGTGCCTTTGGGGGTCATCTCTGCTCTGAAGCGCTACACCCTCTTCGATCAGGTGGTGACAACCCTGGCCTTTATTGGCTTTTCCTTGCCCACCTTTTTTACGGGCATTTTGTTTATCATTCTTTTCAGTGTGCAGCTGCGCTGGTTCCCCTTCATCTACAACAGCACGCTGCGGGTGACGAATTGGGCCACGTTTCTGGCTCAGGTGCGCCAGTCGATCATGCCTGTGATGGTGTTGGTGTTGTTTCAGGCGGCGGTGTTGATGCGCTTTGTGCGGGCCTCGATGTTGGAGCAGATGAACCGCGACTATGTCCGCACCGCCAAGGCTAAGGGCTTGCGAAACTTCGTGGTGGTGAACCGGCATATTCTGCGCAATGCTCTGATCCCGGTGGTGACGCTGGTGGCCCTGGATATTCCGACGGTGTTTACGGGGGCGCTGGTGACGGAGCAAATTTTTCGGGTGCCGGGGATCGGGGCTTTGCTGGTGGACTCCATCTTTCGGGGCGATACACCCGTAGTCATGGCCATCACCTTCATCTACGCCATTTTGATCGTGATCTTCAACTTGGTGGCGGATATCCTCTACGGCATTTTGGATCCGCGGGTGCAGTATACCCGCTAGGGATCCCGCTTCTGAATCCCGCTTCTGAGTGGTTTCATCTGAATGGTTTCATCCTTGCGAGAGTTTTCCCATGTCTGCCTCGATCCCTGCTCCCTCCCAAGCTGCTGTGCCAGAACGTCCGCCGCGTACGTTGTGGGGAGATGCCTGGCGCCGTTTCCGCCGGGACAAGTTGGCGCTGTTTGGGGCCATGACCCTGCTGGCAATTGTCTTGGCCTGTGTGTTTGGCCCGCTGGTCTACACCGCTTCCCACAGCCAGATCGATTTCTCCCGCTCCCAAATGCCCCCCAACTGGGCGCATCCCTTTGGCACCAACGATCTCGGGCAGGATGTCTTGGCGCGGGTACTGCGGGGGGGGCGGGTCTCCCTATCGGTGGGCATCACTTCGATGCTGGTGGCGATCACAGCCGGTACCCTGATCGGGGCGATCTCGGGGTTTTATGGGGGCTGGTTGGATGTGGCCCTGATGCGCTTTACGGATTTGTTTCTTTCCTTGCCGCAGTTGCCGGTGTTGTTGATGGTGATCTTTCTGTTTCGGGAGAGCTTGCGACGGTTGGCGGGGCCGGAAACGGGGATTTTCATGCTGATGGTGCTGGTGATCGGCAGCTTGAATTGGATGTCGGTGGCGCGGCTGGTGCGGGCCAGCTTCTTGAGTGTGCGGGAGATGGATTTCGTCTTAGCGGGTCGAGCGATTGGGGCCCCCGCCCATCGCCTGATTTGGGTGCATATTTTTCCAAATGTGCTCAGTCCGGTGATTGTGGCGGCAACCTTGTCGGTGGGAACGGCGATCATCACCGAGTCCACCTTGAGTTTTTTGGGGCTCGGCTTCCCGCCGGATACACCGACTTGGGGAAGGTTACTGTTTGATGCCCGCGATTATCTCGAACAGGCTCCTCACATGGCCTTTTTCCCCGGTTTGATGATTTTCTTGACGGTGCTGAGCATCAACTTTGTCGGGGATGGGCTACGGGATGCCCTGGATCCGCAAATGCGGCCACGGTAATCGAGGGATCCTGACCTGATAGGCTGGAAGACAAAGGGGTTCCGACCGGGATCCCACGCCTGAACCGACAAAACGGCCTGCCCCAGAAGGGATCCTGACGATGTTCTACCTGCCCGTCTCGCTGCTGTTGTTTGTGGTGCTGTTGCTGCTGCTGCCCCTGCTGTGGTTGGGGTTGGCGGTGGATGTGGTGGCGCTGGCGGTGGCCAAGTTGGGGTTTTCCCGGGATGTGGCCTTGCTGTTGCTGCTGGCGGTGCTGGTGGGTAGCCCGATCAACATCCCCCTCTACCGGGTGGAGTGCGAGGTAACGGTGGTGGAGGATTTGGCCAGCCTGTGGATGCGGCAGTTTTGGGGAATCCCGTTGGTGAAAATGCCCCAAGAAACCGTGATTGCCTTGAATGTCGGGGGGGGGTTGATCCCGGTGGTTTTGGCACTGTACCAGTTGGGCCGGGCCAATGTCGGGCTGATCCTAGCGGTGACGGCGCTGGTGACCCTGGTGAGCTATTTCGCCTCCCACGTGGTGCCGGGGATCGGCATTCAGATGAACCCCCTGATTGCTCCAGCCACAGCAGCCCTGGTTGCCTGGTTCATTGCCGGAGAGCAGGCCCCAGCCGTTGCCTTTGCCGGTGGGGTGTTGGGCACGGTGATCGGGGCAGACCTGCTGCACTTACCAGAGGTGTTGCAGCGCAATTGTTCCGGCATTCTCAGCATTGGGGGAGCAGGAGTGTTCGATGGCATCGCCCTCTGTGGTCTCTTCGCTCTGTTGCTGAGCTAAGGGGGAGGGTTGGCCCATCCCCCCTTACACCAGCGTGTAGGTGAGGGAGAGCGTGGTGGATTGGGCGGGATCCAAGAAGCGCAAGTCGGGATCGCCGCCGCCAAAGGATTCGGCAGCTCGCGTGGTCAGCTCCTCCATCAGAATTTGTATCCACTCCAGTGGCCTGTTGAGTAGCATCGGCGAACGGGTGACCCCCAGTTTGTGGGCCATGGTTTTGAGGGCTTCCAGGCTGGCTTGCAGGGGGCGGGTGCTGGCCACAAACAGCAATTCCGTCAGACCCTGGGGGTTGCAGGTCAACAGATCCACGCTGCCGGCCGAACCCGTCTCCGTGCCAGGAGTGCCCAAATGGGGCAAGACCAGGCTGCTCTTGGCGTCTACCCGCAGGGGCAGGGTGAAATTCTCCTGGGGCATCGGGGCCAACAGGTGCAGCTGCCCGGTCGGATTGATCATCAACAGGTAGCCGAACAGATCTCGCTCGCCGTTGTTCCGCAGGGTTAAGCGTAAGGGATCCCCGCGCATAAAGTGCTGCATCCCCAACTCGGGGGGAGTCGTGGCCATGGCTTGAGTCAGGCGTGCGGCGAGAGAAGGGGTTTTCTCCCTAGAATCCAATTCCGCCACCACAGCCAGCGGAGACGTGGCAGCATTCAAGGTGGTGCGTAGCCGTTTGGCCGCCAACAGATGGGCTAGACGCGGGGCCAACCGTTGCACGGCCACGGCGGCGGCTTCTCCCACGGGGCCGCAGGAATCCAAAACCAATTCTCGTCCAGGCCAGAAGAGGCTGTAGCTGTTCACCTCTAGGGGTTTTGGGAAAGTATCCGCTTGAAAAGCCCTTGCCATTTCCGGGGTGATGCGGCCCAACAGGCAATCCACCTGTCGTTCGCGTGGGTTGGCGGTTTCCATCCAGCTGAAGCTGGCGATGGCGTTGGTGATGTCTACTTTTTCGATACGACCGAGGTTGTCTTCTAAGCCGACCAAAAGCTTTAGGGAGTGGGAGAGGCCCCGCACCTGTTCCCGCAAGAGGGTGCCGACGGGAGGCAACGGGCTGTCAGAATTGGTGGGCTGCGCCTGAGCCAGCAGGCCGCTCCGGGAGCGAATCACCAGCGGGTCGAGGACATTGGCTGCCTCCTGAAAAGAGTCAGAGGACTCAGCAGGAAGAGGAGTCAACAGTGTGCCCGGTTGTAGACCGCACAACACCGATGGCGGGATCCCTCCCAACCACACCTGTGCCCGATTGCCCTTCACCTCTTGGATCACCCCACTGGCTCCCGCCTGAGCAGGGGTGACGAAATAGGGGGGGATGCGGCGAGCGGTGTCTTTGCCCTCAAGGGCGAGGCGTTGGCAGGCAAACATTCCCAGTTCCCGCCGACTGGCTACTTGATTGAAGGCCACCGCTAGGCGAGTTGCTGGGAGGGTTTCCCACAGATACTGGGTGAGCAGGTAGGTGAGCACCCCGGCATAAAACCCCGGCCAACGGGCCTCTGCAGCCAAATCTTGGGGGGTCGTGGCGGCCATGAGCAACCCCTTGGGAGGAGAGGGCCACCAGCGGGGTGGTCTCGGCTCAGCTGTGTCGGAGGAGTTCGCCAAGGGGATCCCTTTGGGAACAACCGCAGGACGGGACCGCAGTTGCAAGTTGCCCCGCGAAGAAGGGGCAGTATGGGTGAAGCCACAGTCGAGCAGAGTGGTGAGATGAGATGTGCCTAAGCCATCCAAAAGCTGAAAAAAAGCCGCCAGCTCCATTGCCGCAGCGCCCTCAGAGCCCGAAAGCAGCAGCACTGGTTGCAACCGATTCTCGGATCCCGGCCGCCATTGACCATGGCCGCTAAACTGCACCACCACCGTTTCAGCGGTGTGACTTTGGCCCCCCAAATGCTCGGCAAAAGCTGCCTCCAGTCCACTCGGAGTGGCCGCTCCGTCGGTGAGGGTGAGAATGTCTGCAGGAGCAAAGCCAAAGCGATGCAAAAGCAGCTCCCGTTGCAATTCCACATCCGTCACGCACCCTTGCAACAGGGATCCCTCGCCGTAGCGGTTAATGCCGATTAACAAGGCCAGCTTGCGGGAGCCAGCCGCCAAAGCCTGTCCGTAGCGCCGCGACTGCCATGCCATCCAGCCTGGGGGCACACCGAGACCAGCAGCAACCCAGATCAATTTTTGAAGAAAAGACCGCCTTTCCATGTTGACCCTTGCGCCCGGTAACCAACCGATTGGCAAGCCACGGCCGAGCTTTGCATTGGATATCTGTTGCTGCCTAATTTCAGGATATCGCCATCCCCAAGGCTTTTTCGAGGGATCTCGTGACAGTTTTTAGCGTTTTCTTTGCATTCCTTACCAGAGCAGACTAAGACATGTTGGAGTTGAAATCGCGAGGGATGAATCGATAGGTTGCAGCAGAAGCTACAGCCCTTACGCGGGTTTTCTACGGCAGGGCTTGTGCTTCTTTAGCCCTGGGGGGTGGATCTCAACTTCCACGGTTGTTACATGTAACTAGCGATGCCCTATGGGCCGCCATGGGCGAACGCGCCAGCGTGCCCTAGGCGTAAAGGGCTGTAAATTCATCCCGATGGTCTTGGATGTCTACCTCAATCCTATTCTCCTCTGCCTAGAGTGACGAAAGAGGCATACTCCCTACCCCAGCACTGGTACTCAGAAAATTAAGATAGGGTCAATTAGGGTCAACAATGGCCAAGCAACCTCTGGATGAGCTGTTGTTAGAACGGATGCAGACGGTCGGCATTACCTCCTGGCGAGCTCTGCAAATCCAAGCGGGAGTGAGTCGGCGAGTCATTGATCACCTGCGCCGAGGGGAATGGGGATCCCTGCGCTTGCACCAGCTGCGAATGGCAGCCTTGGCCTTACAGTGGGATTTGGGATCCCTGCTGAAGCTGGAGGAGGGGGCAGGATCTCCTGCTGCCCCTGATGAGGCAATGTTCTCCTTGCTGCAACCGTTGCTCACCGGTTATCCCACCATTCGCCAAATTGCCCAGCGCAAGCCCGACTGGCCGGCCCAGAATGTCACGGCCCTATTCCGCTCTCTGGATGCCCTGCTCCAGCACTGGGGGTGCGAACCCATCGGCAGCCCCCTAGAATCGGTGCTCTTCGAGCCGCAACTGCATCAGCCGGATCAACCGGATATTCAACCGGGGGATCCGGTGTTTATCCGCTTTGTCGGCTATCGCCGGGGGGGGCATATTTTCTGTCCCGCCAAAGTGAGCCGCTCTTTGCCGGGAGGGTTGAGCTAATGGTTGCTCCGAAAAAAACCGCTGCTGCTGCCACAACCCTGGCCATTGATTTTGGCACCAGCAATACCGTCGTCTGTTGTTGGGATCCCGTCCAGGAGGCCCCGCGCATCCTTACCTTTCCGGGTCTGTCCCGTCGGTGGCAAGCCCACTCGGTGATTCCCAGCTTGGTGTTTGTCAAGGGATCCGACCAGATTTTGGTAGGGGAAACGGTGCGCTCGGGCCGTTGGGGGGCGGTGGATCCGCAGCGGTTGTTTCAGGGGTTTAAGCGGGAATTGGTGGCAGATTTTGTTCCTCCGGCCCGTTTGTTGGATGGACAGCGTTACGACGCAGAAACCATCGCCCAAGCCTTTTTGCAAGCGGTGATGGCCGCCGTTCAGAAGGAGCAAGGGCAACCACAACAGGTGGTGTTCACCGCTCCGGTGGGATCCTTCGAGCGCTACTTGAGTTGGATTCGCGCCGTGGCCGGCTCCCTGGGCTGGGATCCGATTCAAATTGTTGATGAAGCAACAGCCGCTGCCCTGGGCTATGCGGTCACTCAACCGGGGGCCGTGGTGCTGGTGGTGGATTTTGGCGGTGGCACCTTAGATCTCAGCCTGGTGCGCATCCTTGCCCCGCAAGCGGGATCCCCCGCCCTAAAGGCGGAGGTGATCGCCAAGGCAGATGCCTATGTGGGGGGGCTGGATATCGACATCTGGATTGCCGAGTACCTGTTGGAGCAACTGGGCCTCACACGGGCGCAAGTCGGATCCCTGGGCTGGCTCAACCTGTTGGAGAGAGCAGAACAGCTCAAGATCACCCTTTCCGACCAATCTGAGGCCATGGGCAGCTGGTTTGACGACGATGCCCTGGTCGCCTACGAGCTGAAGCTGGATCGGCAGGAGCTGGAAGAGATTCTGGAAAGTCACCAGATGCTGGATCAAATCCGCCACTGCCTGGATGACATTCTCTTGACGGCGCAAGCTAAGGGATTTGGCAAAAACCAAATTGAGCAGGTGCTGTTGGTGGGGGGTAGTTCTCAACTGCCGGTGGTACAGGATCTGATCCGCTCCTATTTCGGCAAAAAACGGGTTAAATGTGAGCGCCCGTTTGATTCCGTTGCCCTTGGGGCGTTGCAACTGGGCCGCCAGGTGAAGCTGGAGGATCATCTGCACCACAGCTATGCGATTCGCCTCTGGGATCCCTTACAAAAAAGCTACAGCTACTACCCCCTATTCGAACGGGGCAGTCCCTACCCCTGTCAGCGACCGGATCCCCTCATTTTGCAGGTGGCCAACGATGGCCAGACGGAGATTCGGCTGGATGTGGGGGAAGTAGCCCAGGTGGCGCAGTCCGAGGTGATCTACGACGAGTTGGGACGCATGAGCAGCCGTCAGCTGACCCGCCAAACGGATTTTCGTTCCCTTGCCAAAGCTCCAAATCCCGGAGCGGCTCCTGAACCCGTTTGTTTGGCCCGCCTTACCCCCCCTGGCCGCGCCGGAGAAGATCGCCTCCGCATCGAATTTGCCGTGGATGGATCCCGGCGGCTGTTGGCCACCGTCATGGATTTGCAAACTCAACAACTCTTAGCGGACGCTCAGCCCGTGGCCACTTTAAGTTAGAGGCTGTCTGGATGCTGTCGATCCTCTGATTCTGATCTCGAAAGAGTCTTGTTTCCGTTGCCACCACGCCATTTTGCTCATCCTCCCCTGGACTTTATCCCACAGGCTTACAGCGCCTGGGTGCTGCGGCTGGTGCATGGGATCCTGCCCTTGTTGTTGCGGGTACGGGTGCGGCGGTGGCTCCCTTCCGGGATTGCCAAGGTGGAGGCCACGGGTGCAGAGACTTTGGCCCAGCTCTACCGGCAGTTTCAGGAGGGCCGGATCCGTCTCATTCTGGCGTTTCGGCATGTGGAGGTGGATGATCCCCTGCCGGGCTTGTATTTTTTCTCGCGGCTGGTGCCCCAAGCGGCGCGTCGCCATGGGATCCCCCTCAAGTGGCCGGTTCATGTTCACTTTCTCTACGACCGGGGGATGCCCCTCTGGGGCGGTGGGTGGCTGGGGTGGCTGTTGGCTCATTTGGGTGGGATCCCGGTGCATCGGGGGCGGCGGGTGGATCGGCTGGCCTTGAATGCGTCACGGCGGTTGCTCATAGACGGACAATTTCCGTTTGCAGTCGCCCCAGAAGGAGCCACCAACGGCCATAGCGAGCGGCTAAACCCTTTGGAACCGGGAACGGCGCAGCTGTGTTTCTGGTGTGTGGAGGATTTGGCCAAGGCGGGCCGCTCAGAAGCAGTGGTGATTGTGCCGGTTGGCATTCAGTACCGTTATACGGATCCCTCTTGGGAAAAACTGGAGCGCCTGTTGCAACGCCTAGAGCGCCTGAGTGGATTGGTGGTGCAGCCGCTGGATCCCAAGGCCGAGAAGCAGCGCAACACCCTTTATGCTCAGCGGGTCTGTCGCCTGGGTCAGCACCTCCTCACCCAAATGGAGGCGTTTTATGTTCCCAACCACAACAGCCATGAAGAGGAGCAAGCAGCGCCGGATTTCAACACCCGCCTAGACCGGGTTTGCCAACGGGCTTTGGAAATCGCGGAGACCCACTTCGGCTTGCCGGTAGCGCAGGGAGATTGGAATGGCCGGTGCCGCCGCATTGAAGAAGCCGCCTGGACACAGATTTACCGGGAAGAACTGCGGGATCCCAGTTCCTTATCGCCTCTCTGGCGGGGGTTGCTCGATTGGAAAGCTCAACAGGCCACTCTGCAAATGCAGCACATGCGCCTGGTGGAAAGCTGTGTGGCGGTTCGGGAAGAATATCTCTTGGAGAAGCCCTCGTTTGAGCGGCTGGCGGAAACCACCCTGATCCTGTTCGATGTGTTGGCGCGTCTGAAGGGAGAAGCCTATCCGGCCCGGCCCCGTTTGGGTTGGCGTGGGGTTCGCTTTACCGTCGGGGATCCCATCTCCGTCACAGAGCGGTGGGAGAACTATCGCCAGGGACGACAAGGGAGCAAGCAGGCGGTGGCTCAGCTCACCCAAGATCTGCAACTGGCCTTGGAACGGATGATCCGGCCTAGTTCAGGGGAGATCAGAGGGCAGCAGTAATCTCAGCCGGGGAGGGATCCCCATCATCCGGGAGCAGCGCCTCACCGCTCAGAGAAAAAGCACGGGTGGCGGTGATGCGCACGGGCACCAGGGATCCCTTGAGCCGTTCTGGATCCCCCCGGAAAAACACCAAGCGATTGCCCCGGGTTCGCCCCATCACCTGCGCCGGATGTTTGGGGTTTTGCCCTTCCACCAGCACCTCTTGCACTTGGCCCAACAAGCGGGCATTGCGGGCAGCCGCCACCTCGGAAACCAGACGGTTCAGCCGTTGCAGGCGATCACTTTTTTCCTCTTCCGAAACTTGATCCGGCCATTCGGCGGCAGGTGTGCCAGGACGGGGAGAATAAGCAGCGGTATTCAACAGGTCAAAGCCGATCTCCTGCACCAGTTGCAAGGTTTCTTGAAACTGGGCTTCCGTCTCTCCCGGAAAGCCAACAATGGCATCAGCACTGATTGCCGCTTCCGGCATGTACTGGCGGATCAAATCGATGATCTGGCGGTACCGCTCGTGGGTATAGCCGCGCCGCATCCGTTTAAGCACATCGTTGTTGCCCGCCTGAAAGGGGATGTGGAAATGTTCACACACCTTAGGCAACTCGGCACAGGTGGCAATCAGCTCCTCGGTGAAGTAACGGGGGTGGCTGGTGGCAAAGCGGATCCGTTCAATGCCCTCAACCGGATGGATGAAGCGCAACAAACCGGCCAGGTTGCTTTTGGGATCCAGGTCGCGCCCATAGGCATCAATGTTTTGCCCCAACAAGGTCACCTCGCGGTAGCCCGCGTTGGCAATTTCTTCGATCTCGGCGCGGATCGCCTGCGGTTGGCGGGATTGCTCCAGGCCACGCACACTGGGCACAATGCAGTAGGTGCAGCGCTCGTTGCAGCCGTAGATGACATTCACCCAGGCAGTCACCTGGCTGTCGCGGCGGGGTTTGGTAATGTCTTCCGGGATCTCAATCGGGTCGGTGGCCACCACCTGCTGCCCCGCTTCCACCTGCGCCAGCAGATCCCCGAGGCGATTCACGTACTGCGGCCCCATCACCAGATCCAGCTCTGGTACCCGCCGCAACAACTTTTCCCCTTCCTGCTGGGCAACACAGCCCGCCACGATCAGCTTCAGGGCAGGATTTTGCCGTTTGCGCTGCGCCTGAATGCCCAGGTAGGAATAAACCTTTTGTTCGGCATTATCCCGAATCGTGCAGGTGTTGTAGAGAACCAAATCCGCCTGTGACTCATCTTCGGTGGCCACATACCCCAAAGATTCCAGGATCCCGGCCATGCGCTCACTGTCGGCTCGGTTCATTTGACAGCCAAAGGTAATTGTGTGGTAAGTGGGAGCAGACATGAACGTTTTGACCAGGCAATGCTTTTGTTTGGCCACCTTCCGAGAACCGGCCACTCGTCTGCAAACCTGTTGAGCCAAGTTGCTCGACAGGCCAAAGCGAGCGCGAATCTCGTAGTAGCAAAGGGATTGCAGTTTCACCGCATTGACTATCTTCTCCGGTGTGTTCTGGTTAACCCAGTTCAACACCTGCCCAAACGCCTCCAGAGTCGCATCCAGTTTAGTGGCTTGCGAGGTATTGACCTTGAGCTTACAGGAGATAGTCAGGACTTGGTTCATAGCCCTATTCTATTTCACCCCGCTACGCGGGGGGCGGAGCACCAGCAGCAAGAGGTTGTCACTATGCCCGATAGATTATTGTCCGGCTATAAGCCTTCGGCACGCTTTGCTACGCATTCCTCCCGACACTCCCCTGCGGAGAGAGTGCGGGGCTCCTGCTGCACTAGCTGATCTGCCATCCCCCCAAGGTTCCACACGGGTCGCGCTATCCTATGAGGGATCCCTGTTGGCAAAGGTCCATGTTGCCGAAGTATCGACCCAAGCAACTTTCGCTAGGCCCCCTAGAATCGGAAATTCTCAATATCCTGTGGGAGTTGGGCAGTGCCAGCACCCGGCAGATCCACGAGCAGATTTTGGCGGATCCGGATCGTGAATTGGCCTATGCCTCTGTGACGACGGTTTTGCAGCGTCTCAGCCAAAAGGGTTGGGTCAGTTGCGAGCGTCGTGTTAATGGAGATGGGCGCAGTTTGCCGATGGTGTGGCGGCCCCGTCTGTCTCGGCAGGAGGCAACCAGTTTGCGGGCCTTTACTCAGTTGCAGCAGTTTTTGGCGGTGGGGGATCCGGACACGGTAGCGGCTTTTGCCGACAGCTTGGATCAAGCGAGTGTGTCGCAGTTACAGGCGATTGCCGAGCGGTTGCGGGCAGCCCGTCAGGCCAGGAGGAATCCGCGATGATCCATTTGGCCATGTTGCTGTCGGGGTTGGGCCTCAGTTGGCTGTGGCGAGCACAAGTCCGCCTTGATTCGGGTGGTGCGTGGGCGCAGCGTTGGCAGCGGGCTTGGCTCCACTTTTTGTTGCCTCCCTTGTTCCTGACGATGACGGCTTTGGCTTTGGCATGGATGGGGCCATGGGGGCAAATGGCCGGCAGGGGCGGTTGGTTTTGTTATGGCTGTGCCCTCTTGCTGCTGGCTTTGGCAGTCGGGGTAGCGGTGCACTGGGCTTGGGAGTATTGGCGCTCTTGTCGGCGAACTTGTCAGCAAGCCCTCGCCCAGATCGAGGTACAGGGATCCCTGGCCTATGTGCTGGATCTGGAAGCCCCCTTTGCGGCGCAGGTGGGGGTATGGCGTCCCCGACTGGTGGTCAGTCGGGGTCTATTGCAACAGTTGGATGGGGAACATTTGCAGGCGGTGCTGGCCCATGAAGAAGCTCATCGCCATTACCGCGATACTCTATGGATGTTTGGATTGGGCTGGCTGCGGCGGCTTACCTGCTGGCTGCCAAATACGGATGCCCTCTGGCAGGAACTGCTGACCTTACGGGAGTTGCGGGCGGATCGCTGGGCGGCTCAACGGGTGGATCCCTTGGTTTTGGGGGAAGCCCTGTTGCAGGTGGTGGGCTACGGGGTGCTGGAGCAACCGGCAGCAGGGTGGGTTGGCTTTGCCCTCGAGGCACAGGTTGAGTCTGGACAACGGCTGAGGGAACGTATTGATGCCCTTTTGCAGCAAGAGACGACGGAATTGGCCGAGCCTTCCCCACGCTTCTCGATTCAGGGGTGGGCCGGGTTGGGGTTGGCCCTGTTGCCTTTGCTGGCAATTCCCTTCCATGCTTGAAGGCTTGAAGGTTGGAGGTCTCCCCCAGATTGATTTGGATTTCAGAACACCTGTTGCTCCGTAAGCTCAAGTTGCCAAGGTGTCAGTTGTTTATCCCCCCTACGGCCTTGGCCATGCGTCGGAAAAATTGCCCGACACTCTTGACCAAATTGGGCGCGGATTCTGGACGGGCTGGGATCCCTGCCATCAGGGTGTGGTAGTCATCCAAAAGGCTGTGCTCTTCTGGAGAAACGGTATCATCCGCGATCAACAGGTTGCCGATAGCCCCCAGGAGCTGCATCCGTTCGGTTTCGGTGGCCTGAGTGAGATAATCCGCCATCCAGCGTTCCGTTTGCTCGGTTGGGATCGGTGCCTGCATCAGTTCCCGCAGCTCCGTATCGTGCTCCAGCCCATAGCGGCGCAACAGGGATCCCAAATAGGCCAATTCCTGAGGTTCCAAGTGCCCATCAGCCCAGGCGGAGCCAGCCACTATTTTGAGCATTAACTGATGTTGGGTTGTGGGGTTCATGGTGGGATCCCTTGGGAAAAATGGAGAAGTTTGAGGGTTGAGGGGCTTGTCACCTTTAACTATGCCTCAGGTGAGTCCTGCAAACTACCCAACCCTATGCCTAACGGCAGGCTCACGCTAACAGCTATGCCAGAGCGGGGGGCTGCTGCTCCGAATCAAAAAGCTCGTTTTTAACTTGCTGCACCTGACACTCATGGCTGCAAAGGTGACAGGATAGGCGATGGAAGCACTTTAGCAACCTTAGGGCAAGGAAAGGCTTAGCGATGCACATGGGCAGACTCAGTGGGATCCTCCTGCACCCGACCTCGCTACCGGGACCGTTTGGCATTGGCGATCTGGGGCCAGCCGCCTATCGCTTTGTGGATTTTTTGGTGGAAAGCGGTCAACGCCTCTGGCAGGTGCTCCCCTTGGGGCCGACGGGATGGGGCAACTCTCCCTACATGAGCTTTTCTTCCATTGCGGGCAATCCCTTACTGCTGAGCCCTGAGCTGTTGGTAGAAGCAGGCTGGTTAGAACCCGACAGTTGGCAGGATTTGCCCCAGTGGCCCACTATCCAATCGGGGTTTGCCGGGCGGGTGGATTACGAAACGGTGATCCCTTTTAAGCTGGCCCTGCTGCATCGTGCCTGGAGACGCTTTAACGAAGAAGCTACCCCCGCAGATTGGGAGGGGTTCCAAGCGTTTTGTGCTGCCGAAGCCGATTGGCTGCCAGACTACGCCCTGTTTATGGCCCTTAAGGATGTGTATGAAGGGCAAGAGTGGACCCAATGGGATCCGGCCCTTGTCCAGCGGGAGCCCTTGGCTTTGCAAGATGCCCGCGACCGTTATGCCGATGCCATTACCGAGCAAATGTTTTGGCAGTACCTGTTTGCCCAACAGTGGGGAGCCCTGAGGGACTACGCCCATCGACATCAGGTACAGTTGATCGGGGATCTGCCCATTTATGTTGCCCCCAACAGTGCCGACGTCTGGGCCAACCGTGAGCTGTTTCACCTAGATGAGCAGGGGCAACCGTTGTTGGTGGCCGGGGTGCCTCCCGACTATTTCAGCGCCACCGGGCAGCGCTGGGGCAACCCCCTCTACAATTGGGAGGCCCTGAAAGCCCAAGGCTACGACTGGTGGATCAAACGCCTACGAGCCATCCTCAACCAGGTGGACTGTGTGCGTATCGACCACTTCCGGGGTTTCGAGAGCTACTGGGCCATTCCAGGGGATGCAGAGACGGCTGTCGAAGGGGAGTGGCGAAAGGGACCGGGGGCCGATTTCTTTCGGGTGTTGGCGGACAAGCTGGGGGATATTCCGGTGATCGCCGAAGATCTGGGGGAAATTACGCCGGAGGTGCTGGCCTTGCGAGATCAATTCGGCCTGCCCGGCATGAAAATTCTCCTGTTTGCCTTCGGCTCCGGGCCAGACAACCCCTATTTACCCCATGGTTACGAGCGCAACTTTGTCGTCTATACCGGTACCCACGACAACAACACCGCCGTCGGCTGGTTTTACGACCCCGAGCGCTCCGATTGGGAAAAACAAAATCTTCTGCGCTATCTGGGTTGCCAGGGATCCGATGGCATCCACTGGGATCTGATTCGGCTGGCCCTCTCCTCGGTTGCCGATCTGGCGATCATCCCTTTGCAGGATGTGATGGGTTTGGGGGCCGATTCCCGCATGAACTTCCCCGGCACTGCCGAAAACAACTGGGCTTGGCGCTACAGCGAAGAGATGTTGCAGGAGGAGCTCATCCACCGACTGGCAGAAATGAGCGTCACCTATGGGCGCATTTCTCCGCAAGATTTGGATCAGCGGCGAGAGACTTTAGCCCAAGAGCGGGCTGTCCGGTCTTCTTTGTCAGCCCAGCTTTAGGATAGAAAGCTCGAATCGGCTAACCAAAGGTAAAACTCGCGCCGTCGCCGTGGGAGAAGTCCGCGTCGTATGCTTGCATCGGTGTCGGGAGTAGGTCACCCGGCCTGTTTTTCAGCCTCCCTAGAGGGACTGGATGGATCTGACGAGCCGGATCCCAGGGCTCCCCCCATGAGCAAAGTCACCAGCAAATGAATCCGCCCATCCAAAACCACCACATCCAACAGCCCCGAGGCCAAAAAGGCGATCAAGGCCAAGTTGATCCCCAACAATACCCCCTCCTGCCGCTGCCCCCAAGCTCGCCACCCCCGCCAGAGGATCCACCCCCACAGCAGCAGGTAGCCCAGCAACAAAGGGATCCCTCCCTCCGCCGCCAGATGAAGATACAAATTGTGGCAATGGCCCAGCAGCTCCGGTGGATTTTGGGCATTGTAAAGCGGGGCAAAGCTCTGCCAACCCCAGCCCGTCAGGGGTCGTTCGCCCACCATCTTTAGGGCAAAGTGCCAGGCATCGAGGCGATTGGCCGTGGAGCTGAAATAGGTGGCCTGTGGATCAAACGTATCCGCCAGACGACTCCACAGCAAACTGGGCACCACCGTGCGCCAACCGGGCCAATCCAAGGCCGCTGCAAGACTGGCCAAGCCCATCCCCAACAGGATCCCCAGGCCCCACCAGCAGCGCCGCAGCCCCAACCCGAGTAGCAAAACCAAAGCCCCCACCCCCCAACCGTTGCGAGAGGCCGTCAGCAGCAACAACAGGGATCCCAAGCCCAGGGTTGCCCCCAGCCAGGTTCTCCATTGGGTTCTGGGTTGATCCAGCCACAGTCCTGCTGCCAAACAGAGGGTGATCACCAGGTAGATGGCCAAGATGTTTGGAGAGGTAAACGCCGCTGCTGGCCGCTCCCCACCGGCTACCCCCGTGATCCACAGTGGCCCCAAGTACACATTCCCCCGCCAACCCCACAGCACTTCGCCCCAACCCAAGAGCAGCATTAGCCAACTGCCCGCCACCACCACCTGAGCCAATCGCCTCCGCGGAGGGGCATCGGCCAGAACCCTAGCCAACAGAGGCAACAGCAACAAAAACGGCCAGTAATTGAACATCCCCGGTAGGCTTAACCGCCAATCTTGCCCCAGGGCCGCCACCGCCACCACCACCAGGCTCAACCCCCCGGCCAGCCGAGCCACGGGATCCCGAAACAACCCCCAACCCCAGCGGCTGTACCCCCGCACCGCTCCTACCAAGACCAAGAGCAAACTGGGGGCCACATTCACCGGGATCAGCGCTGCCGCCGCCAACGGCCAGCCCTCCCGCCCAAAGGGTGACCTTTCTTCAGACAACCTGGAAACCATCGTTGCCGGAGAAGAGGGCATTATTCGTCCTCAATCGGGATCCCAAGCCGTACCCGTCCCTTGCCGAAGTAGCGCCCAAACTGCAGCTCATACACCTCATCCTCATCCTGGGTTTCCACCCACAGCTCTGAGCGGGCATAGCCCACGCACAACAGACCATACCCTTGCTCTTTCAATTCCCGAGAGATCCCCATGGCTTCTGGCTGATAAAGGGATCCCTGGCGCACCCGTACCGCACAGGTAGTGCAGGCCCCATTGCGGCAGGCAAACGGCAGCGAGATCCCTTGGGCCTCGGCACTGGCCAGAATGTATTGATCGGCGGGCACCTGGATTAAGTAGTGCTGATCCCGTTGGCGGTCGTGAATGTGAACGGGATAGGAAGGGGCGGACTGGGGTGAATTTATGGAGGACAATAGCCTTATCCCAAAGCAAGACACCCTTTCATGATCCCACAGGACTCTCCGGGTGCTTGCCTGCGACCCCCCTTATTGGGGATCCCGAGCTGTCTGAGATAGTCTGAAGAAACCTGCTCAAGGAGGGCACCCCAATGCTGGAAACCCATAACCCAGATTTAGCCCAACCGGAAAAACTTCCCCTCACCCTTGCTCCAGAGACCTTGGCCCAACTGATCGAGAGCAATACCGAAAGTCGGCCCTGGGGTAGCTTTACGGTGCTAGAAGAGGGCCCTGGCTATAAAATCAAGCGAATTGTGGTGTTGCCCAAGCATCGCCTCAGTCTGCAATTGCATTACCATCGCAGCGAGCACTGGATCGTTGTCGCGGGTACCGCCAAAGTGACCTGTGGAGACGAAGAAAAGCTCATCACCTCCAACCAATCCACCTACGTGCCCCCCTGTACCAAGCACCGGCTGGAAAATCCCGGCGTTATTCCCCTGGTGATCATCGAAGTACAAAACGGGCAGTACCTAGGGGAAGACGATATTGTCCGCTTCAGCGATGACTATGCGCGGGTTAATGGCAGCCAACCCCAAAAAGCCTAGGGTGTTCCGTGTGCCTGGGGAGCACCCACACACCCTGCCCATCTGCAATCAACCGTGAACGAGCAACCCGATCCACAAGCCTTTGCCCAGACCTTCCCGAATGTGAAGCTGGTGGTGCTGTTTGGATCCCGGGCTAGAGGATGTGCCACCACCCAGAGCGATTGGGATTTGGCCTATCAGTTTTGGCAGCCGGTATCGGCTTGGGAAGAATTGGATCTATCCCTGAAGTTGGCTATGTATTTGGGGATCCCGACGGATGACTTGGATGCTGTTAATCTCTGGGGATGTTCGCCACTTTTGGCCCAGATCATTGCCAGCGAAGGCAAGCTGATCTACGAGGCCGAGCCCGGACTGTTTGCCTGGTTTCGGGTGAAAAGTTGGAAGCAATACCTGGATACCGCCAAATTTCGGCAACTGCAAGGAGAGTCAATCCGCCGAGGACTGGAACGCCTCCGTCACCAAGGGCCGGGATCCCTGTCTATGCCCACGAGGGAAAGACCCTCCCATGAGTGAAATAGAGCGGGCGGTTTTGGAACAGAAGCTGGCAGCGATCTTGCGCTACCTGGAACTGCTGGCCGCTAAAGGGAACTTGGGTCTCGAAGCCTACCTCAAGGAGTTTGAGCAACAGCTGATCACCGAACGGCTGCTGCATTTGCTGGTGGAGGCAGCTACGGATATCAACAGCTACATCCTGGTGCGGCTGGGAGAACCTGCCCCGGGCAACTACTTCGAGGCCTTCATTGCTATGGGCAACCGAGGCGTGCTCACTCCCGAGTTAGCCCAAAAACTGGCCCCTGCCACCGGACTGCGCAACCGACTGGTACACGAATACGACGGCATCAATCCAAGCCTGGTTTACGGGTCGATCCCTTTGGCCCTAGAGCTGTTTCCGTTGTTCGTCGAGCAAATTCAGGCTTTTTTACAGGAGCAATCCTAGAGTCCTATCTCTAGAGGGTGGCCGAAAGCACACCCTACCGTCCCTCACGGGAGAGGCTTCTTAAGATTTCCCAGAAGATTTCAGATTTCCTAAACCAGCACCATCAACAGCAGGGCCGTCACCACCCCGATGATCCCCCACACCAAATGCCAGAAAGGATGGTGGCTGGTCACCACTTGCCCTTGGCGGTTCTGGAAGCGGGCCAGATCCAGCCAAGAGGCCACCCCCCGCCGGAACCAACCCACTGCGGATCCCTCTTGGCCTATTAAGCCCTGCGCCTTGTTTGCCCCAAACAGGAAATTGCCCAAAGGCCCGAAGCGAGAGGCATAGCGCAAGAAGATCATCCCCGACTCATCCTGAAACTTCAGATCGGAGCCAAACCGATAGCCGGCATCACCCCGACCGATCACCCGCCCTTCCAGTTGCATCGGCAACCCCCGCAAGGGGCTGGCATAGGGGTTGCTCATCGCCTTCAACACATTCAACGCCGCCGGATTGTTCAAACTGGGATACATCACCGTCATTTTCAGCAGCAAGCCCACACTGGCCCCCATCACAATCAGCCCCGCGAAAGTGCCAAAGTGACCCGCAAACAATGCTGGGATCCCCAATAGTGCTCCCAAAATTGCCCCCAGCCAAACGGCATTCAACAACACCACATCCAGCGCAAAGCCCCCGTAGAGCTGTTGCCGGTTCAGGTGTTTGCCCTGAGCAGCCACCGTTGCCATATCAAACTCCACCGGCAGATCCAGTTGCTCGGCATAGGTGCCCAAGGCGCGTACCCGTTTGCCGGTTAGGGGATGGGTAGAGTTCAACTCCATCCACCAAGCCCAAGGGTTAAACAGATCCCACAAAAACACCTTGCCCACCTGTCCGGGATCCGCGGCAACCCGATAGGCGGTACCTGCAGTCGTAGCGGCTTTGGCATCGTAAATACCCAGGGCACGGGTGCCTTCCAGGAGGCGTGAACTGCGCTGACGGGTTTCCTCATCCTGTTCCCGTTCCCCTTCTTCCACGATGCCGTAGGCAATTTTTACCAAGGCCCGCGACAGGGCATTGGGGTTCCCCGTGATTTCGGCGGCAAAGTGATCGGCGAAGTATTCTCGAACCCGCGAGAGGTAAAGCAACAGATAAGATCCGACCACATAAAAGATGTAGGCAATGAAGGCGAGGGAGCGGATGTTTTTGGCCGCCTTGCTATCCCCCCGCACATTGTGCACATAGGTGTAGATCAAATAGGTGATCTGCACCAGCGTAGAGGCCAGGGTCATGACGGCAAAGTCCCAGTGGATGATGTGCCCCAGCTCGTGGGCGTACACCGTCGCCACTTCCCCATCTTCTAAATAAGTAAATAGCCCTTCACTGACAACAATGCGGGCGGTATCCGGCAGGCTGCCATAGGTAAAGGCGGTAGGGTTTTGGTCGCGGATGATCCCCAGCTTCGGCACCTTCAGCTTGTGTTTCTGGCAAACCCGCTCGATCACCTCAACGGTTTCCGGGCTGCGGCGTTTAATCTCAGCTAAGCTCACCCATTCGGTGCCGTAGAGCCAGCGCTGGGTTAAATCCATCAAGAAAGGTGACAGGAAAAAAATCAGTCCATTGAAGGCGATCGTGATCAGAATGGCAAAGATGAGATGGGCAAAAGAAAAGCCCCCCTCCAAACCGGCAATGATCGCCAAGGAGAGCACAAACACCATCCCAAACAACAAGCCCACCGTCACCGCTGAGGCCGCCGTTAAGTTACCGGCAAAGCCGGCTAAGGTGAGCGCGATCCCCATCTGAGGGGCGCGATCGCTGCGTTTCAACGGTCCCGTTATACGGTTGGGGGTGGGCGGTGCAGATTCCAGTTCCGTTAGGGTGCTCGTCGGGTTAAAGCAGTAGCGACTTAGCCAAATGCTCAACAGACGCCGTTGGTGTTCATTGAGGCTTTTCAGGGGTTCTAGCCACAGGGCCGCATCCACCGACAACATCACCGTAGATACGGCACTGGGGTTCTCAAATAAGGTGGGCAGCAGGGGCAACACCTCGCGCTTTTGTTCGGTTGTCAGGCGGTGAAAAGCGACGATGGCCTGACGGAGCGCGTCAGGGGGCACGGGCAAATCGGTGGTGAGCAGCAGGCGATTGCCGGTAAAGCAGTAACGGCTCAGGTCTAAGGGTTCGTTGGGATCCACCCTTGTAGCCCCGGGATCCGGTGTAGGGGGCGGTTGGAGCTTGACCTGGGTTTTCCAGTCGGCAGCATGTTGACCTATGGGACGACTGTAGAGGGCTAAACTTTTCACCTCTGGATACTGGGTCGAGACCGTGGCTTGGAACCAGGCCGTTAGGCTCTCGTAGTCAAGAACCAGATCGGCAGGGCGGTTGATCATAACGACCAGAGCGTAGGTCTTTGGGTTGCCATCTCGAATGGGCTGAGCTTTCACCTGGAGTTTTAGGCGTGGGTTTTGCAGCGCCTGTTCTAGCCACTGAGTGATCTGCAGTTCGTTCATAGCCATCTCCCAAGTTTAGAGAAGAGCAACCATTCGCCTGGGGTGCCATCGGCCTCTACAGTGGCTATTGTGACATTTCCCCATCCGTCAGGGATCCCTCACCAATCACAGACGACCTGTACCCCTTTGCGCCAGGGAACCATGCCTTTCTCCTCCAGCATTGGATCCGATTGCTTCGGATTTGGCACTGCCATTCGCTCTCTTTGGAGGCTTGAACCGGAAGCCGTTTTTTTGAACCATGGCTCTTACGGCGCGGCTCCAAAAGTTGTTTTGGAAGCTCAAACCCTTTGGCGAGAACGCCTAGAAGCGCAACCGGTGCGGTTCATGGGGCAGGAATTGCCCCAGGCTCTACGGGCTGCTGCTGCGGAGTTGGCCGCTTTTGTGGGGTCAGAAGCCGAGAATTTGGTGTTTGTGGAAAATGCCACCACTGGAGTGAATGCCGTTTTGCGCTCTCTTTCTTTTCAGCCGGGGGATGAGATCGCCTTTACCCATCAGGGCTACGGGGCGGTACGCCAAGCGATTCGATGGGTATGCGATAGAACGGGGGCCAAGGCAATTGAAGTGCGGATCCCTTTTCCAGTTGCGGCGCCAGACCAGATTGTCGAGGCTTTTGCCGCCATGCTCACCTCCAAAACCCGTTTGGCCGTTTTGGATCACATCACCTCCCCCACGGCGTTGATCTACCCCTTGCCAGAGTTGATCCGGTTGTGTCGAGACCGCGGGATCCCGGTTTTGGTAGATGGCGCCCATGCCCCAGGGATCCTCCCCTTACATCTGGAGGAACTGGGGGCGGATTGGTACACCGGCAATGCCCATAAATGGTTGTTTGCCCCGAAAGGCTGCGCTTTTTTGTGGGTGGCCCCCCATCAACAGGCCCAGACCCACCCGACGGTGATCTCCCATGGATTTGGGCAAGGGTTCACCGCAGAATTCGATTGGGTGGGCACCCGCGATCCCAGCGCTTGGTTGGCGATCTCGGCGGCGTTGCAGTTCATTCGAGAGCTGGGGATCGAACGGATGCGGCAGCACAATCACACCCTGATGATGCAGGCTCGGCAGCTGCTCCTGGAGCGCCTGCAAGGGATCCCGCCCGCACCGGAAGCAATGTTAGGCTTTATGGCTACCCTGCCCTTGCCCCCTTTTTGGCAGGAGTGGATCCCGGAACACCCTCTGGACGTGCGTGCCCGCCTGCTACACGATTACCTCTGGCAAACCCATCGCATTGAAGTCCCGATCATTCCCTTTGAAGGACAACTTTGGGTACGCATCTCCGCCCAGGTGTATAACCATTTGGCCGAGTATGAGCAGTTGGCAAGGGTTCTAGAGCACCCACCTGATGCTTGTGTACAGCCTTTGCGATGAGCTGGTTTGTCCGTACAGCCTTTCGACCTTACAAAGAGCCTTGTGATCCAAAGCCTGGGACCCCCTGGGCAAAGCTGTATCCTTAGTTGGGCCAACGGTGGTGCTCCGCACCTTGCGCAGCAAGACCGACTTGAACTGGCTGTAGTCGATAACACTGGAAAAGGCTGTACTCCCACCAGTACTTGTCAGGATACACTTGCACCATCTCTAAAACAGCGCCCACATCTCCGACCGGTATCGACGGCTGACCTCACCTCCTGGCTGGAGGGGTAGTTCTGACCCAGAACAGTGGCGCATCACCTGCATCTGCTTTGCTCCCAATGACCCACACTAAAACCCGATTGAGGATATTTGGCTTCAGGCCAAGCGCTTCATCCGCGAGTGCTGTCCATTAGGCAAGTCTTTCGCTGTCATCAAGCGGCCATTTGAGTTTGTCCTCCATCAACAAACTTTTGGGCACTTCGATTAATTGCCTTGTTGCAAATCAGATAAGGCTAGAAACCCTATTCTACCGTTGCTATCCTCAATAAGGCTTGGATTTAAAGTCTTTCACCTGTAGCACGACAGATAGGGGCCAACACGATAGGCGATCGTGGCCAAATGAAATCTGGTGGAATGAGATCTAGCGGAAGGTCATTGTTCATCCAGCCCGGGTAACTCCACTCTGCGAATCACTCCGGCATAGTTCTCGTAAAGGGTTCGGACATCGTGCCCGGTCTGGGCGGCCACGGCTACGGGATCCACTCCCCCTCCAAAACCGGGAGCCAGATCGGGAACAATCTAGCCCACGAAATCCTAGGGGTGGAAGCTGGATCGGAAAAAATTAGTATGGAAGTTAACTTGGACTGGAAGAGGGATACGGATCCCCATAATTTGTCTTTAGGTTTTCTTAAGATTTCGAGTCTAAGGGGGACTCTCCCTCCCAGGACGGTACGGATAGGGATCCTCTGTTGGCATGTATAAGAATTGACTGGTTTTTTCCATGGCAGGCCTCCCCCCTATGGAATTGGAAAACCGGAATCTGGAAAATGGAAAGGCCAGTATAGTGGGCTACGAGGCTGATCGGTATTGTTTTGGCTTAGTCACTGGGGAGGGTTAACTGCTCTGTGGCCCATATTGCCCTGAACCTGCGGATGTCCATGATGCCGCCGGGGAATTTTCCCTCCTCTCCAGGAAGAGGAAAACTGCTAAATCCCTTATGGTGAGCGGGTTTGAGGGATATGGGCGGTACAAGATTCGAACTTGTGACCCCTTCCGTGTGAAGGAAGTGCGCTACCACTGTGCTAACCGCCCTTAGCTGCTGCTCACTGGAGAGCAGGGCTTCTATCTTACACGATCATCAGCGCTGCATAGCAGGATCCAGAACTCCCAACCTGAGATGGCCGGGATCCCGACCGACCGCTACAGTAAAGGACAAGGGATCCACAGGGCACTATGGCCTATTCACCGACCGAAGAAGCAATCTCTCTGCTCATTGATTTGGCAGAACGCGGCGAGATCGACCCCTGGGATGTGCGGGTAATCGAGGTGATCGACCGCTTTTTAACCCGCATGGCTCCCACCAGCAGCAGTCATGATCTGTCTGAATCGGGGCAAGCCCTACTCTATGCCGCCATGCTGGTCTATCTCAAGGCAATGGCTTTAGCAGAACCGGAAGCAGGGGAGGGTGAGCCCAGTCAAGACCTGATGGATTCGGAAGGGGATCCCTTGCCAAGCTGGTCTTTGGCCCAGTTGGATCGGGTGTTGCAACCGAGAGCCGTACCGCGCCTTAATCGCACCCGGCCTGTCACCCTCAAAGAACTGATTGGCCATCTGCAAGAGCTAGAAACCCTGCTGGAGCAACGGCCCGAGGCTGCCCCAAAGCCTCTGACCCAACGCATTTCCCGCAAGCAAGCGTTGTCGGCCATCACCCAGTTGGCCCACCCGGAAAACCTCCTGGAAACCACCGCTGAGCTGGAGTCCCTATTGGCTCAGCTATGGCAGCAGGGCTTGGCCCACCTAAGCTTTGGCGACCTACAGCAGCACTTCCGCCACAAAAGTGCCACGGGCGCCGTTCACCCGATTCAAATGTTTTGGTCGCTGTTGCTAATGGCTTCTCGCTCCCAGGTGGAGCTGCACCAAGAAGAGTTCTATGGCCCGTTGACGATCCTGCCCTACAGGAAGGAAGCCCCGGCGGAGTAAGTACTCACCCCTGGGATCCCTTTTGTCTTCCGGCCTAGAAGTTCCAATTCCAGAAAGCTCCCCGTGAATCGTGGTTAATCGTGGTTGCTCTCCCGATGGCCTTCGGGGTCGTGGGTAGCACGATCCAACCGTTTCAGATCTTCCCCGCTCAGGCGCACCGGCATCTCGGCAGAAGCTTCCCGATCCAGATAGTAATCTTCCAGTAGGCGCTCGCCATTGGGGTGATCTTCGCCTTCGGCAGGCAGCAGCGGCAAATTCAGCAATTCAGCGGAAGGGCAATCTTCTGAAGTGGGCAGGTCGGCTGTACTGAGCATCCCCTTGGGAATGGTGGAAAGGCGCTGAGCAACAGCCCCAATGCTTTCCAAACGAACCATCTCTTCCCAGGAGCAAATCTCCTCTTCGTCTTCCGTTTCGTAGCGAACCAGAATAGTGTCCCCTTCAATATCGAGGATCTTGGCTCGTTCCAGCCAGCGTCCCTGATCGCGCAGGTAGATCCACACATCTTTGCCTTCGCGGCTGAGTTGATAGATCCTACGATGAAGCACCGTCCCCTCCTGAGGTGAAAGATCCAGGCGAACTGGTGTTGGGGTTACCCAGTTCATCCCTCCATCTTAGCGGCTGGATCCCTAGCCTGTACCCACGAGTCCAAAAGGGCTAGTTTCAAGGACAAGGAGAGGATAGCGACCACCAAAGCACCTTCAGAGCAGCAAATACCATGCGCATTGCCATTGTTGGGTTGGGGTTGATTGGCGGATCCCTGGCCCTGAAACTGACGGAAAGGGGTTATCCTGTCTGGGGAATTAGTCGTAACCCAGCCACCTGTGAGGAGGCTCTGGCGCGAGGCGCCGTGCAAGCCTGTGGAACGGAGTTGGCCCAGTTGGCACAGTTTGACCCCCAGGTGGTGCTAATCTGCACTCCCTTGGAGCAGGTATTGCCCACCCTAGCTGCCCTGTTGCCCTATCTGTCAGAGCAGACGGTGGTCAGCGATGTCGGTTCAGTCAAGCAACCGATTGTCATTCCGGCAACCGAGCTTTGGCCTCTGTTTGTGGGAGGACACCCGATGGCCGGCAAAACCCTGCAAGGGATCCAGGCTGCAGAGGCCAGCTTATTCCTAGGTCGGCCCTACGTGCTTACCCCCATCCCCGAGACGCAACCCCAGGCGCTTGCTGCTGTGAAAGAACTGATTGCGGCAGTCGGCTCAGAATTGGTTTTAACGGATCCGGTACGACATGACCGAGCGGTAGCCTGGATTAGTCATCTACCGGTGATGATCAGCGCCAGTTTAGTCTCCGCCTCAGGTCAAGAAGCGGATCCGGTGATTTTGGAGTTGGCTCGCACCCTGGCCAGCAGTGGATTTCGAGATACCAGCCGTGTTGGTGGAGGGATCCCCCGGTTGGGTCTGGAGATGGCCCGTCACAATCGACAGGCGCTATTGGCTACTCTGCGCAGCTACCAAGCTCAGTTGGGGCAGATGGAACAACTCATCGACAGCGAAAACTGGGAGGGTCTAGGCCAAGTGTTGGAACGAACTCAGCGAGAATGGCAGCAGTTCCGCGTCAATCAAGCGCAGCCCTGAGTTGTCACCCATAACCCACAACCCAAAGCCGTGGCTTGAACCCCGTGGCGCCATGGGTGATATCCACAGCACTGCTCAATAGTGCCTTGCCTTTCACCACGAGTATTTCTACAGTTGAGAAACAAAGAAAAGATTGGATCACCCTGACGAAAGCCTGTGAGTACTCTCCTTGCTGAAGACGACGTTCTTTACCGCCAACATGTGCATAACCTGCTGATGCAACATTTGCCGCAGTTTGGCCCGGTGTACACGGCCTCAAATGGCACAGAAGCGTTGGAACTCTCGCGTCAGCATCATCCCAGCTTCATGTTGATGGATATTCGCATGCCAGAGATGACCGGGATCGAGGTGGCCCGTCAGGTTTGGGCGGAGCGGCCCAATACGCGCATTGTTTTTTGGTCCCATTTTGCCGATGAAGTCTATGTGCGGGAGCTGCATAAAATTGTCCCTCCCCAGACAGTCTATGGCTATCTCTTGAAAAATTGCACCGATGAAAAATTGGTCAGCGCCATTCAAGCGGTGGTGCAAGATGAGCAATGTGTGATTGATCGGGAGGTACGCGGGGTAGATTCCCGTTCCCAAAACAAAATTACGGGACTCAGCGATGCCGAATACGAGGTGTTGGTGGATATTGCCCTTGGCCTAACTGATCAGGCGATTGCCTCGCGGCGTTTTTTGTCCCGGCGGGGGGTGACCAATCGGCTGCGCAACCTCTACGACAAGTTAGAAGTGAGCAACGACCAAATTGAGAGCGATGAGTGGGGAACCACTTTTAGTTTGCGCGCCCGCGCCATTCGACTCGCCTTCAAGCGCGGATTGATCAATGCTCAACTTCTAGACGAAGAGGAAGTGCAGTTGGATCACTGGCTGAGCCGATACCGACTGGAGCCGTTGGACTAATACCCAATCGGATAAAAAAGAGGAGCTTTCTCCGTCTCTTGCGGGGCCTTGGTTTTGTTGTGTCCCATCTGCTGATCGGGATCCCGTATAACTTGGCTAATAGGCACCTCAATCATCCGATCCGGTACCAGAGGAACCATTTCCGAGCGGTTGGCGGTTTCTCGCAAGGAGTTGGCGATGGATTCCTGGGTCAGCAAAAACTGCCGTTCGTTGCGCTGCATCTGCTGCCACACCTGATAACGTTGGCTCCACTGGCTTTGGGTCTGTACGGTCCAACTGTAAACGCTCAGCAGCGAGAACCCAGAGACAATGGCCACTCCTGTGGAGATTTGTTTCCACCAGCTCAGATGTTCTATCCAGACGGGATCCTGGCTGTGAGGATGGGCGGACTTGAGGGGGAAGGTGCGGCCTGCTGAATAGGAAAAACTCCGGATTGGAGGGGCAAGCTGTTCACTGGGGCGAGCGGGCAAGGCCGAGTTTTGGGGGCGAACAGGGAGATGGCTGCGGCTACGGCCCGCATTGAAAGGCTGGCTAACCATACAGTTTGAACCTCACACACACACGATCAACACACACCCGCAACAGCACAAGGCTAGAGATAGACCTCTGCCGATTTCGATTCACTGTATCCGATCTTTTGAGATTGAGCGCGATCTACCCCCAAGTCATTCCTGCGGGCAGCCACTCGCAGTTTGGCAGAACGGGCCCGCGGATTGTGTCGAAGTTCCGGTTCCGAAGGCTGGAGAGGCTTGGGGGTGAGCACCTGCCAACGGGGATCCCTGCGGAAGGCCCATTTCACCAGGCGATCTTCAAGGCTATGAAAACTAATCACCGCCAATCGACCCGCCGGTTTTAGCCAAGTGGGGGCTTGAGCCAGCAGCGTTTCCAAAATCTCCAGCTCTCGGTTGACGGCAATTCGTAGTGCCTGAAAGACCCGGGTTGCAGGATGGATGCGGCCTCGCCGAGCCGCTGGGGGAACCGCCTGCCAAATGACATCGGCCAATTGTGTGGTTGTGGAAAAGGGACGAGATTGTTCGATGCGGTGGGCAATGCGCCGGGCAAATCGCTCTTCGCCATAGCGGCTAAAAATGTCGATTAACTCTTCCACGTCGTGATGGTTCACCCAATCGGCAGCGGTCTCCTGGTCGGTGCTTGGATCCATGCGCATATCCAGCGGCCCTTCGTGACGAAAGCTAAATCCCCGCTCGGGGTGATCCAGTTGCGGAGAACTCACCCCCAGATCCGCCACCACCCCATCGAACGGGATCCCGTTGCCTTGCTCATCTCGAAAGCCATGTTGCTGCAGATCAAACTCGGCGAAATTGAGGTGCCACAGCTTCAGGCGCGGATCTTCCCCAGGGATCCCTTCGGCAACAAAGCGAGCCCGGGCCGCTTGTATGGCCGCGGGGTCTTGATCCAACCCCATGACGCGATGGGCTCCTCCTCGCAGCAGCGCCAAACTATGCCCACCCCCCCCCAAGGTCACATCCAAAAAAGTCCCGCCCCGCTGAGGTTGTAGGTAAGCGATCACCTCCTCGGTCAAGACGGACTCGTGGTGATACAAATCGTCCTCCCCAAGGTGCGATTTTCAGTCTAATCGGTAGAGCCCTAGGGGATCCCCTGCCTATTCTCAGACCCACTTGGGAGATCCCAGACAGAGAGAAGGGGTGAACGCAACCCGTAGTGTTTTAAAATCTCAAAAACAGACATCCGACACTGCTGACAGTGGCAGAGGGGATGGTTTAGGGTTTATTCTATCCGCAACATCCACAAAAGGGGCAGGCCACCATGAAAGGATTCGCGCACACAATTCGGATTTGGGGCGTTGTCACCGTCATCGGCGGGATCCTACCTAGCAGTGTGGTCGGCCAATCGGCGTTGCCGCCGGTGCCAGTCGTGCCTTCTTTCGGGGAGCCGAGCGACCCTCTCTTGGCCCCAGCTCCGGCGCAGGTTCCCTTTCCTGAGGCCGGGATCCCGGCAGCACCCAACGATGCCGCCCCTTTACCCCCCCGCGAACCGGTAGGCCTGGATCTCCGACACTTGGTGGGACTATTTATCAACGAGTCTTTGGATGCGGGCAGTCAGGCTGCTGCGGTCAGTTACAACGACCTCTATACCCGCCTGTTGGCCCGAGGCTATGGGGATCCGCGCCCGCCCCTGGAAGTGGAATATGAGCTGTTGCAGGAAATCCTGAAAGAATATGGGGATCCTGTAGATCGCTTTTTGGATCCGCAAGCCTTCAAGAGTTTGCTCAACCGTCCCCGCCCCCCCCTACAAGCCCAGGTGATTGGCCCACGCATGGTTTACCTGGCAGTGCCGGATCTCACCCCTGCCACCGCTCAGCAGATTCGCCAAACCCTCTACACCCAAGATTACAGCCGTGGCATCATTCTCGATCTGCGCGGATCTGTGGGCTATGACCCTCAGGTGATTGCGGATGTGGCACGCTTGTTCTTGCCCCGCTCCATTCAGCCCTTGCTGATTACCGAAGACCGATTTGGGGAACCCACCCCCTGGAACAGCGAAAACTTGCCCATTGCAGCCGGGATCCCGTTGGCCGTCCTTGTGGATGGCAATACCCGCCAAGGCGCTACCCTTTTGGCTGCCCAGTTGGGATCCAGCGGCAGCACCATTGTGTTGGGGCAACCCACCCAAGGCAGTGAACGGCAAACCCGCTTTTTTGCCCTCCCTTCCGGTGCGGCGGTGGAATTGGCCGTGGCCAACTGGAAAACAGGGGATGGCCGTTCCCTTGAGCAAGGATTGGTACCCCTGAAAACCTTGGACGGGGATGGCAATGTTTGGTTGAATGCCGGGATCGAAGCCTTGGCCTTGCCCCCCCGCCGCCCCACTCCGCCCCCCCGCCCCACTGTCTTTTTACGGGAGGGGCGTATCGGCCGATTTGAGCTGGGCATGGATACACGGAATGTAGATACCCATTTGCTGGGCAATGTGGATCAAATCTCAGCAGACTCTCGGGCCAATGTGTTTCAGCCCAACAGCGACCTGAAGCTCTTCTATCTGCAAGACTATATTCTCTTTACCTACCGCCATCCCGGCATTATCGATAGCTTTTTCGCCAATCGCATCTACACCACTCACCCGGAAGCCATGACCAGCGAAGGGATCCGCATCGGCTCTACCTATACCGAAGTTACAGAAGTCTACGGCAAACCCGGCGAGAATGGTTACAACGAAGTGGTACCCTATCCGAAAGGGAGCCGAGAGTACTTGCGGGATGATCGCTACTATGTCAACTACGATGCCCTCGGCCTAGCCTTCGCCTTTGAAGTGGGATCCAACCAAGTCCGCGCCATTGGCCTGTTCAAACCGGGCAATTAAGCGGTGAATCCCTTTGTATGGCGATCTCATTGAACGATCTCATTGAATCTGTAATCATCGCAATCAAGGCTGAAACAGCTCCCTCAACCCCTCTTGGCACTGGCCATAGCATCTCTACCAGCGCGGGAAGGGGAAGTCAAAAAGTGTATCGCTCTTATTTGGAGTGACTGTATCTGCCCTGCACAGGATTCAGGAAACCCGGCAGGTCAACCTAGCCAGCCCTCCCGGGCATTCATCACCCTGCAAGATCAAGAGGCAATCTGAACTCTTTCACCCGAGCAAATCCTAGTCCTGACTTCAATGTATTGCACGTGCTCTGCAACACACTGAGTCAATCTTTAGATTTGCCGCTGTGATGTGCTGCATCAAGGCTTAGTTTGAAGAAGAAGTATTTAAGGGGTGACTCCCTCCAGCCAGGAGGTGAGGTCAGCCAAGGACTGGAATTCCAGCAAGGCCAGGCCCAACTCTTCCAAACGGTCCACCGGCAACGAGCGAATTTGAGTTTCTAATTCAACAGGCAGGGATCCCACTTTTTGCCTGAGTTGCCGTAAGGTCAGTTCTGCCTCCCCCTGCTGGATCCCTTGGGTGAGCCCTCGTTGCCCTCTCTGTTGGGTT